>CBFGUD010000106.1:0-1529 GCA_965652365.1 uncultured Phycisphaerales bacterium | reverse complement strand
CCCCCCGCGCCCCCCTACACCCTCACCGACCACGCCGGCACCGAGATCACCAACGACACCCCGTCCGGCCGCGTCACCGCCCTCGTCTTCGGCGGCTCCTGGTGCGTCCCCTGCAAGGAACTCACCCCCAAACTCGACGAGCTCGTCCGCGAACTCCAGGGCACCAACGCCGACATCATCTACTGCGCCGTCCGCGAATCCGACCCCCAATCCATCGCCGACAACCACACGAGCGCCTACACCCTCGTCCCCGAAACCCCCGCCCCCGTCGCCGCGGCCTTCCGCATCCGCATCTACCCCACCGTCGTCGTCATCGACGACGACAACACCATCGCCCTCACCGCCCCCCTCACCCGCGACACCACCCCCGACGAACTCATCGCCCAAACCCGCAACGCCATCAACCAAGCCCTCGAAAACTAACCCCCCTCCGACCAGAGCCGGGTGCCACGACTCGCCGTCTTCGGCGCAGTCGTGCCCGGTGCCATGGTGCCATGGTGCTGCGCCGCAGGGCCATGACCGAACCCGCTCGATGTCTTCCCCCACTCCGGCGCCGGGTGCCCTGCTTTGACCCGAAGGGCAAAGCAGGAACAAGTTGCTCCCGATGCCTTCTGACTTCTGTCTTCTGTCTTCTGTCTTCTGTCTTCTGTCTTCTGCCTTCTGCCTTCTGCCTTCTGCCTTCTCTGCGCCCTCTGCGTGACCTCCGCGTCCTCTGCGTTCTGCCTTCCCCTCTCCCTCCGTTCCCGCCCGACCTAAATCACCATCGGCACCCGCCGACACTCCGGACAAGGCTCGAGCAGCTCGATCCCTGTCCGGTCGTACCCGCACCCCCGGCAATGCCCCGGACGCAGCTTGTCCACCTCCGTCCTCGACACCCCCACGAACCCCATCTCCGCCCCCGCAAGACGAAGCACGCGCCCCGCGCTCGACACCACCGACAACAACACCAGCGGCGCGATGAAGAACACCAACAACACGTGCAGCACGATCGACACCACCGACGTCCGCATCGCCACGAGCACGAACACCACGAACACCGCCGTCGTCAGCATCAACCCGAGCCACACCAGCGACACCACCAGCTGCTGCAGATCCGTGAACCCCCCCGCGCTCCCCGCCGACCCGAGTCCGCCGATCGTCATCACGATCAGCACCACCCAGCACGTCAGCACCCCCAGCACCAGCACCACGCACCGCCTGTGCCACCGCGCCAGCGCCACCAGATCGATATCAAAGATCGTCTTCCCGCGTCCCATGTCCCGAACCTCCCGTCCTCCCTCACCATAGACTCCGTATCACCACCGCCCCCTCCAAACACGCCCCCCCCGCCGCGCCCACCCCCGCGCGCGCCTTCGCGCACCCCACCACCGCCCTCGAAACCACCCGCATCCACCACAACCCCCTCCAGACCCTCGACACCCTCCTCCGCGCCCACCCCGAGTCCCCCGTCCACCGCCGCCGCACCTACCCGCGCGCCCCCCCCCGCGACACGGACGAGGGGCGGAGGGCGGCGCGGAGGGTTTGGAGGA
>CBFGUD010000105.1:0-1680 GCA_965652365.1 uncultured Phycisphaerales bacterium | reverse complement strand
ATTGCCTATTGCCTATTGCCCATTGCCTATTGCCTATTGCCTATCGCCCATTGCCCATTGCCTCGTCCCCCCTCGCCCCAAGCCGCTTCCGCAGCTTCCGCGCCAGCATCCGATCCGTCAGCCCCGGGAACGCCACCATCCCCGCGAGCCCCAGACGCGCCGCCGTGCTCGTCCACACCTCCCCCCTGGGCTTCTCCAGACACTTCACGATCGCGCCCGACACGCGCGTCGCGTCCTGCTGGAACACCCCCTTCGTCTTCGACCCCGCGACCTTGAGCTCGCCCCCCGAAAGCTCCGCGGCCGTATCGAAGAACGACGTGTCCGTCCCCACCGGGTGCACGCTCGACACATGCACCCCGCTCCCCCCGAGCTCGAGCCGCATCGCCCGCGCGAAGTAATCCTGCGCCGCCTTCGTCGCGCAGTAGCACCCGTAGTACGGCATCCCCACCTTGCTCAAACAACTCGACACGAAGATCGCGTGCCCCGCGCCCCGCTCACGGAACCGCTCGATCATGGGCTGCACGAGCCGGAGCGACCCGTGGAAGTTCGTCTCGAACATCGCGCGCACGTCCTCGTCGCGCATCGAGTGGCACGCGTCCTCCTTCCCGTACCCCGCGTTGGCGATCACCGCGTACAAATCCCCGATCTCCCCCTCGCACTCCTCGATCGCGCGCGCGCAGTCCTCGTCGCTCGTCACGTCCCCCACCACCGCGTGCGCCGTCCCCCCGCGCCCCCGGATCCGCTCCGCGACGACCCCGAGCTTGTCCCCCGAGCGCGCCAGGAGCCCGACCTTCATCCCCTTGTCCGCGCACGCGATCGCCGTCGCCGCGCCGATCCCCGACGACGCGCCGCTGATCAGGATGGACCGACCCCTCAGGTCGATCGCGCGTCCCATCGCATCATTCAGTCGTTGATCGCGTCTTCGACGTTCTCCGACGCTTCCTGCAGGTCCTGCCCCGCGCCCTTGACCGTGTTGCACGCGCTCAACGCCAACGCCGCGACCGCCGCGCCGCACAGCACCAGAACACGCACCCGCGCCGCCGAAAACACCGATTCGTTCTTGTCCGTGGTCATCATGGATCAGGTCCTCAGTCGCTCATGATCGAGCGACGCAGTCTACCCGGACACGACCGGTGCGGCGCGCCCGATCACTTCCCCGAATCGGGGTCGAACGCGTTCGCGACCTCGGTCACGTCCTTCGCCACGCCGCGCACCGTGTTGCACGCGCTCAGCGCCAGCACCGCGCCCACGCCGCACGCGAGCACGACCGCCCGGACCGTTCCCGCACTCACCACCGGGCGCAACATGTTGGATCTCATGGGGTTGGCTCCTATCACGACAAACCCCGAACCGGAGCCCGCCGTTCACGCAGTATCGGTCATCCGCGCCGTCAACCATGACAACTCCGGGTCCCGTTTCACCCGCGCCACCCCCAAAAACACCCCCATGCTCACCACCACCGCGCTCCCCACCCCCACCAGATCCGCCGTCCACGATCCCCACCCCATCGCGTCCCCCAGCGCCCGCGCCCCCCACACGCACCCCAGCGCGATCGGCGCGACCATCATCGACCGAACCACGATCCCCCGCACCGCGCGCCCCGGCTCCGCCGCCGGCCGGGGGGGCGGGGGGGGGGGGGCCCCCCCCCCCCCGGGGGGGGGGCGGGCGCGCCCCGGAGCG
>CBFGUD010000104.1:0-1756 GCA_965652365.1 uncultured Phycisphaerales bacterium | reverse complement strand
GGGGAGGTGGGAGAGGGTGAAGGGCGTTCAGCTGGCGGTGACGGCTTCCTCGCGTGCGGCGGGGGCGTTCACGTGGATTTCGGGTTGGGGCTCGGCGCTGCGGGCGCGTGCGGTGGTCGCGGAGTCGGAGGCCTTGGTGGCCGTCGCGGGCTTGTTGGATTGGTTGGCGTCGGGGGCGTCGAGTCCTTCGCGCATGCGTCGTCCGGGCTTGAACTTGACGGTGCGTTTGGCGGGGACGGGGACGCGTTCGAGGGTTTTGGGGTTCTGGGCCATGCGCGGGGCTCGCTGGCGGACTTCGAAGACGCCGAAGTCTCGGAACTCGAGTCGGTTGCCTTGTTCGATCTCGTCGATCACCTGGTCGAGGAACTCCTGGACGACCTGCTTGACGACGACCCGCTTGTGGCCGGTGCGTTGCGCGATCTGGTCAACGAGGAGTTTCTTGGTGATCGTGTTCATGGTGGATTTTTCTCTCTCTCGCGTGGTCGCGTGTGAGTGAGGGTGTCGGGTTGTCGCCCCATGTGGAGTTCCGGCGCGGTCGCGGGTGCGTTCGCGGTGCTCGGACGACCCGTGCGTGGGGTTGTCCTCGCGGCCCGATGGGGACGCCGGGCGTGCGGGCCTTGGGGTGTGTGTCCCGGACGACTCGCAGGGTGAGTATCGCAGACTCATCGGCTCGGGTCAACGCGCTGGGTGGATTCGATTTTGTTTGCAAGATCGAGCGCGACAAACACTTGCAATTGGGCTGGCGGAACGCTATGCGATGGCATGGGCGATGCGGATCGTGAGTCCGGGGTGGTGCTGGCGCGTGGTGTGCGGGTGGAATCGTCGCGTCTGGAGTTCACGTTTCTGGGGTCTCGGGGGCCGGGGGGTCAGAACGTGAATCGTCGGGCGACGCGGGCGCGTCTGCGGGTGGCGCTGGATGATCTCCCCCTGAGCGCCGGGGCGCGTCGTCGGCTCGAGGTGATCGCGAAGCAGGCGTTGACGGAGTCGGGGGAGCTGGTGATCGAGCGTGACGAGACGCGGAGCCAGGGGCGGAACAAGGAGGCGTGTCTCGAGCAGCTGCGCGAGTATGTGCGGAAGGCGCTGGTGGTGCCCAAGGCGCGGAAGAAGACGAGGCCGAGCAAGCGGGCGAACCAGAGGCGGATCGACGAAAAGAAGCGTCGCGGGGACATCAAGCGTCGTCGGTCGGGGGATGATCTGCCATGAGCGAGCGTGCGGACGGGTTGGTGCTGGGGATCGAGTGCTCGAATCCGGGCGCGGGAGAGGCGAGTGTCGTCGCGCTGGCGCGGCGCGGCGATGAAGGTGCGCTCGAGCTGCTCGGGGAGCGCGGGCTCGAGGGCGCGGGGCGCGGGAGTGATGGTTTGGTGTCGAGCGCGGCGGCGTTGTGCGCGGCGCACGGGGCGGCGGCGCGGGAGATCGGGCGCGTGGTGGTGAGCGTGGGTCCCGGGGGGTACACGGCGCTGCGCACGAGCGTGACGGCGGCGAAGGTTTTGGCGCGCGCGATCGGGGCGGAGCTGGTGGGGGTGGAGACGGCGCGGGTGGCCGCGGTGTCGGTGGAGGCGGCGCAGCGTCCGGCGCTGGTGCTGCTGGCGAGCAAGCGGGAGAAGTCGCACGCGAGCGTGGTGGGTGTCGGCGGGTCGATCGAGACGATCGGGGTGGTGGACGCGGGGGTGTTTGCGGATGCGCGGTGCGCGGGGGTGCGCGTGGTGGTGGGGGATCGGCACGTGCACGGGTCGTTCGTGGAGGCGGCGGGGGCGGC
>CBFGUD010000103.1:0-2041 GCA_965652365.1 uncultured Phycisphaerales bacterium | reverse complement strand
TGATCGCGGGCCCCGCGATCCGCTCCGCACCCGCCGCCGCGCTCCCGTGCAGCGCCAGCACATCCCCCCGCGCCGACCCCGCCAGCGCACGCACCGGACCAAGCCCCAGGTGCTGACGATCTCGGTCCGCGCCGAACGTCTCCCCGCACGACTTGCACGCGAACATCTCCGCGCCCGCCGCCGCCCCGCAGTTGTGGCAATGCCCCAGCAGATGCGCCACCCCGGGCGTGTGCTTCGCCAGCATCCAGAACTGATTCGTGCTCGGCCCCCGCACCACCGAGTGCGCCGTGATCGCCCCCGACTCGACCATCCGCTGCACCGTCGAGTAGTTGCACCCCGGACGGTGCGCCGTCCTCTCGTCCCGCACGAACCACGGCCCCATCTGGTTCTGCGACGCCTGACGCGACAACGGATCAAACCGCGCCGCGCACGACCCGCACCGCCCCGAATCAGGGGTCAACGCCCCACAGAACGGACACACGATCATCCGCAGCTTGGGCTCGGGGGTCCCCCCCGCGACCGCGAGCGCCGCCGCCATCGCCCGAGCCCGGTTGGGCCCGATCGCGATCGATCCGTCCGTGTCCGCCGTGTGCATGATCTCATCCATCGATATACAGACTACCCGCAGAGAGGGCCGCGTACAAAGCCATACGTCCCAGCACCCCCATCGGTTGACCCCATCCCCTCCACGCGCTCAGATCGCCCATGCCCACCCGCGACCCGATCCCCGCCGCCCCGCTCTCCGCCGTCCTCCTCTTCGCCGCTGTGTGTCTCCACGGGATCCCGTCCTGCGCCGCGTCTTCCAACCGCTCGGACACGCCCGGGAACCGCAGTGCATCCGACATCGCAGCCCTGGTGGATTCACGACCCGTCTACACCGCCGACCTCCACGACGAGCTCGCGGAACGCGCCGGAGCCGCGGCCCTCGAGGAGCACGCCCTGTCGGACCTGCTCGACGCGATCGCGCGCGAACGCGGGATCGAGATCACCGACGACGACATCGCGAACGAACAAGAGTCCCTGCTCCGGATCATCGCCGACCGCTCTGATTCGGGCCCGGCCCTCATCGAACAGGTCCGCGCCGCGCGCGGGCTCGGACCCACGCGCTACCCGAAACTCCTCCGCCGCAACGCGATCCTGCGCGCGCTCGTCGAACGCGACCCCGGCGCGCAGGGAATCATCGAATCGGAAATCGCCGCCGCGCTCGAACTCGCGCGATCCGAAACCGCCGAGGTTCGCCTCGCGGTGTTCCGGTCGGTCGGCGAGGCCGACGACGCGCGGCGCGCGGTCGAGTCGGCGGAACCGGGCGCGCGGGAGTGGGTGTTCGCGCGGCGCGCGGCGGCGTCGTCGGTCCATCCGAGCGCGCCTCGGGGTGGGCACGTCGCGCGGCTGCGCCAGCGCGATCCGGCGTATCCGACGGCGATCACGGGCGCGGTGCGCGATCTGGGTCCCGGGGAGATGTCGGGGATCGTGGGGACGGAGGACGGCGCGGCGTTGGTGTATGTGCTGTCGAAATCACCCGGGCGTGAGCTGGATGACGGTGAGGTGGACACGATTTCGCGGCGGGCTCGGGCGGTGGCGGCGGCGGCGCGGATGGAGAAACTCGCGCGCGAGATCCTGGACGCGGCAGACATCATCGTGATGGATGGTTCGGTGTCGTGGTCGTGGCGTTCGGGGCGTTGAGGTGCGTGCGCACGGAACGGGTTATGTTCCACGTGGAACAATTGGCGCGGTGGGTGATCTGGCGGTTTGGGCGCTGGGGTATTCGGTTGGTTTGTATCTGCTTACAACCTTGTTCGTGCGCACGGATGTGTGTGGTTGGTGCGCGGTGTATGTGGGGCTGTGCGCGCACGCGGGGTATTTGTTTGATCGGGTGAAGCTGCGGGATCGGGATCTCGATCCGGCGGATGTGGCGGCGTATCCGGCGCGGCATTTGTTTTTGCGGCGGCACGCGCGGTGGATCCGGGTGGCGATGATTCTGGAGTGGGTGGGCGCGGTGGTTGTGGGGGCGCAGCTGCACTGGGTGCTGGGGGTGTTGGTT
>CBFGUD010000102.1:0-2124 GCA_965652365.1 uncultured Phycisphaerales bacterium | reverse complement strand
AGGGTGGGGGAAGCACTGACCTGCGGAGCGCAGGTCAGTGGCACGCGGAGCGCAGATCAGTGGCACGGTCATTGGGGGTACGGGGTGGATCGGGCGGTTTGGGGGTGGTTTTGGTGGGGCGGGGGGGGAAGGTCCGATGAGATCGGGTGAGGTGGTGGTAGACTCGGGTTGTCGCGTGGGATCATCGGAGGATCGGCGTCATGGATGTGTTTGTCATCGAGGGTGGTCGTCGGCTCAGTGGTCGGATCCGGGTGAACGGGTCGAAGAACGCGGCGTTGCCGCTGCTGGCGGCGGGGTTGTTGACGGATGGGGAGGTGGTGCTGCGGGGGGTGCCGGACCTTTCGGATATCCGGAACATGGAGCGGCTGCTCGGGGAGCTGGGGGGGCCGTGCGAGCGGGGGGATGACGGGTCGGTGTCGATGCGGGTGGTGGATGATTCGGATTCGCACGCGCGGTATGACATCGTGCGGACGATGCGGGCGAGTATCTGCGTGCTCGGGCCGTTGGTCGCGAAGCGGGGCGAGGCGCGGGTGTCGCTCCCGGGCGGGTGCGCGATCGGGCAGCGGCCGGTGGATCTGCATTTGCGGGGATTGGAGGCGCTGGGGGCGCGGATCGAGCTCGAGGGGGGCGACATCATCGCGCGGGCGCCCGAGAGCGGGCGTTTGGTGGGGGCGACGGTGTTTCTGGGCGGGCCGTTCGGGTCGACGGTTCTGGGGACGGCGAACGTGATGTCGGCGGCGGTGCTGGCGGACGGGGTGACGGTGATCGAGTGCGCGGCGTGCGAGCCGGAGATTGTGGATCTGGCGAAGATGCTGACGGCGATGGGGGCGCGGATCGAGGGGGCGGGGTCGCCCAGGATCCGGATCACGGGTGTGGAGTCGCTGGGGGGTGTGGATCATCGGGTGATCCCGGACCGGATCGAGGCGGGGACGTACATGTGCGCGGCGGCGATCACGGGGGGGGAGCTGACGCTGGAGGACTGCCCGCTCGATGCGCTGATGGCGGCGACGGACACGCTGCACCACATCGGGGTGCGGGTGGACGCGGTGGGATCGAGCGATGATCCGATGCGGCGCGAGGTGGTGGTGACGGGGTCGGGTGAGCTGTCGAGCGTGCAGATCACGACGCAGCCGCACCCGGGGTTCCCGACGGACCTGCAGGCGCAGTTCATGGCGCTCTTGACGCTGGCGAACGGGAACAGTGTCATTACGGAGAAGATTTTCCCGGAGCGGTTCTTGCACGTGGCGGAGCTGTCGCGGATGGGGGCGAACATCCATCGTCAGGGGGCGACGGCGGTGGTGACGGGTGTGGAGACGCTGACGGGGGCGCCGGTGATGGCGTCGGACCTGCGCGCGAGCGCGGGGCTGGTGATCGCGGCGCTGGCGGCGCGGGGGACGACGGTGGTGAACCGTGTGTACCACATCGATCGGGGGTACGAGTCGCTCGAGGCGAAGCTCGCGGGTGTGGGTGCGATGATCCGTCGGGAGACGGCGGATGCGGTGGAGGGGGCGGGGGTGTGAGTTCAGGCCATGGGCATTGGGCAATGGGGAATAGGCCATGGGCAATAGGCAATAGGCAATGGGGAAGGCGGAAGACTGAAGACGGGTACGCAGAGGTGGCAGAGGGCGCTGAGGGCGCTGAGGGCGCTGAGAGGATAAAGGCAGGGGGGAAAGGGGATTGAGGGCGTGGGGTGGGAGCACTGACCTGCGAAGCGCAGGTCAGTGGCACGGGGTTTGGTTTTCCTCTTGCCTCTTGCCTCTTGCCTCTTGCCCATTGCCCATTGCCCATTGCCTCTTGCCTGCTCAGTCGTCTTCGTCGAAGCCGGAGTTGACGAGGGTGGTGAGTCGGGCGATGCAGTCGTCGGCGCCGGGTCCGGTGCAGATGATTTCGAGGGTGGTGCCTTTGGTGGCGGCGAGGAACATGAGTTCCATGACGGATTTGCCGTCGGCGTCTTCGCCGTTGGCTCGGACGCGGATGTCGCATTCGTATTCGGAGGCGGCGGAGGCGAAATCGGTGGCGGGTCGGGCGTGGAGCCCGTAGCGGTTGATGATCTTCAGGTTTGCGGTCCGGGGCTCGCTCACGGGGATGTGTGCTCGTGGGTCGTGTGCGCGGGGCGGGGGGAGG
>CBFGUD010000101.1:0-2246 GCA_965652365.1 uncultured Phycisphaerales bacterium | reverse complement strand
CCCGGCCCTCCCCCGCACGCGGGGGAGGGTGCGAGCGGGAGGAGGTTGAGAAGAGAGGGAGAGGGAGAGGGTGCGGGTGAAGGCGGGGCGTGTGGTCTGTGGTGATGGCCTTGCGGCGCAGGGGCATGTCGCCGGCTGTGCTCCTTTGTCCCTTGGATCGACGGAGGGCACAGCGCTACGCCCATGGGGTCGGATGGGGGCGCGGAGGTGCCGGCTGGTCATTGTCCTCCTTCGCCTGTTGGGTCGAAGGGGGGCACAGAAGCGCAGATGGGGGGCGGTTGTTGCTGGTTTGATCAGCGGCGGCGGCGGCGGCGCGTGGCGGCGAGCCCTGAGAGCCCGAAGAGGGCGAGGGTGGTGGGTGCGGGGACGGCGTAGGTGGTGAAGTAGAGGTCGGCGCCGGAGATGTTGCCGCCGCCGAAGATGACTTGTCCTCGGTCGTATTCGTTTTGGCGGTTGCTGCCGACGGCGAGGGGGCCGGGCTCGACGAGGAAGTAGTAGGTTTGCTCGGGGGTGAGCTCGAGGGGTTGATCGAAGACGAAGAGGGGGGTGGATGAGCGTGGGACGTCGAAGAGTGTTTTGGAGGCGAGTTCTCCGGTGAGGGATTCGGGGGTTGAGCCGCCGTTCCAGTCGGAGAAGATGGTGAGTGTGACGTCGGCGGTGAGTGCGGCGGTGCCGATGATGGAGATCTCGATGGCGGCGAGTGAGTCGAGGGATGGGGTGAAGGATTGGGCGGCGTAGGAGGTGTAGCCGCCGGAGACGAAGGTGGCGCCGACCTGGTCTTCGACGAAGGTGTCGGCGATGCCGGCGTGGGCGGCGGTGGTGGTGAGGGCGATGAGTGCGAGGGTGGTGCTGGTGGGGCGCATGGGTTCTCCTGGGGTGTGGGTGGAGAGGATGGCCCATGGGCGTGGGTTTTCAAGGGGATTCGAGGGTTTTGTGGGGTTTTTGGGTGGTGTCCACCTTCGCGTGTTGGGTCGAAGGGGGGCGAGGGGCGGGTGTGCGGCGAAGGGGGAGGCGGTGGAGACGATTTGACGGGGGTGGTGAAGAAAGACCCGCGCTGGTGGGCGCGGGTCTGGGGTCGGGGTTGTGATGTGTGAGCCGGGGATCAGTCGTCGGCGAGTTCGAGTTCTTTGGCCTGGTCGTCGGTGAGGATGGTGACGGACTCGATGACGATGGGTTCGGTGGGGACGTCGGCGTAGACGCCTTGGACGCCTGTTTCGGCGTTGCCGATGGCGTCGAGGACGTCGAGGCCCTTGACGACTCGGCCGAAGACGGCGTATCCGGCGCCGTCGCGGGGTTGGTCGAGGAAGGGGTTGTCGACGAGGTTGATGAAGAACTGGGAGGTGGCGGAGTCGGGCTGGCGTCCGAGGCGTGCCATGGCGAGGGTGCCGCGGGTGTTGGAGAGCCCGTTCTTCCATTCGTTCTTGATGGGGTCGTTGGTGGGTTTCTTTTCGAGGTCGTTGTCGTCGGTGAGGGTGAAGCCGCCGCCCTGGGCCATGAAGCCCTTGATGACGCGGTGGAAGACGGTGCCGTCGTAGTAGTCTTTGTTGGCGTAGTCGAGGAAGTTCTTGGTGGAGATGGGGGCTTTGGTTTGGTTGAGTGCGATGTAGAGGGTGCCCTTGGAGGTTTTCATTTCGGCGTACACGTAGGCGATCTCCTCGGGCGCGGTCTGCGTTTCGGTTTGTTCGGTGGGCTCGGTGGTGTCGGGTTGGTTGGCGCTGGCGCTGCTCGCGGTGAAGAGCGAGGCGGCGGTGACGGCGGCGACGGTCGCGAGGACGGCGGGGATGAGGGGCTTCATCGGTGGCTCCGGTCTTGACGAGAGTATGGGGCGGGTCTGGCCCGGTGTGTGGGTGATGCTAGGCGTTGGACGCGGGTTGTACGGGTGGGGTGTGCCGGCGGTTCAACGCTTGGAATCGCGGAGGATTGCGTGGGCGAGTTTGAGGTTGAGGCGGATGAGGATGTAGAGGAGGAGTGCGGCGGCGGCGATGGTGAGGATGGTGCGGGTGTGGGTCGGGCCCTGGTCGAGGGCGGCGGACATGGAGTCGACGACGCGGGACCAGGCGCTGGACGCGATGAGTCGCGGCGGGTGCATGGGGGGTGTATCGGCGTGATCCGGGGGCGGATGGAGGGGGATCCGGGGCGATGGCGGGGGTCGGGGGCGGTCGGGGGGTGTGGGAAGTGGTTGATGGTGGGTTGGTGGTGAATTGAAGAATTGTGGGGGTGGCGGGTGGAAAGTGAGGGTGGGGGGG
>CBFGUD010000100.1:0-2288 GCA_965652365.1 uncultured Phycisphaerales bacterium | reverse complement strand
GGCAATGGGCAATGGGCAATGGGCAATGGGCAATGGGCAATGGGCAATGGGCAATAGGCAATAGGCAATGGGCAATGGACAATGGACAATGGACAATGGACAATGGACAATGGACAATGGACAATGGACATCCGATTCTGCACCCTCCCCCGCGTGCGGGGGAGGTGTCACGCGAAGCGTGACGGAGGGGGTGTCTTCATATCTTCCCCCACTGCGGGTGCCACGACTCGCCGCTTCGGCGCAGTCGTGTCTCAGGAATGGACACAAAAGCACGACTGCGCGCCAAACCGCGAGACGTGCCACCCGCCTTCTGCCCTCTGCCTTCTGCCTTCCCTATTGCCTATTGCCTATTGCCTATTGCCTATTGCCCATTGCCCCCCTCACACCCCCGTCTCCGCCGCGCCCGCCCCCAGAATCAACGCCATCACCACATTCAGCGCATTGAAACAAATATGCATCCCGATCGGCACCCCCACCCGCTTCGTCCGCTCGTACGCAACCCCGCACGAGATCCCCAGCGCCAGGATCACCGGCACCGCATGCCAGGGCACCGCGAACCCCTCGCCCCCCACCCGGTGCATCAGCGCGAAAATCAGCGACGTCACCAGAATCGAAATCCACGGGCTCTTCATCCACTTGAGCAGCGCCCCCTGCAAAAACACCCGGTACACCACCTCCTCGATCACGGGCACCGCGACCACCGCCGCCGCAACGATCCCCCACGTCCACATGTCGCTCGGATCATCCACCAAACGCCGCAGCGTCGGATGCGCCACCGACTCGGGCTCCGCCTCCGCGAGCTGCTGATACAACCACACCCCCAGCATCCCCATCAACTCGATGAACGGATACGCCAGCACGAAACACCCCAGCCCCACCGGGAAATCCAGCACCGATAACTTCAACCCCGCCTCCGGCGCCGCCTTCTTCAAAACAAACAACATCCCCACCGCCGCGATCACCCCGAACACACCCCCCAGCATCACCACCAGCGCCGCAATCTGCGCCTCCGTGTACCCCTGCTCCCGGATCCACCCCACCCGACCCACGATCTCCACCGCGCTCGCCTGCGCCAGCATCACCACGAACCCCGCGAAGATCAGCACCACCCCCGGCAACCCCTCCAGATCCCGCAGCCCCGCCTCCTTGAATCCCCCCGGCCTCAGGAGCCCCCCCGCGAACAACAACGCCAGCACCAGCACCATCGATACGCCCAGCATCACCAGCTTCCACTGACGCATCGCCGCCACCAGCTCGTCCACGCTCATGTCCTTCACATTCGTCGTGTCCACCGCCTGCGCAAACGCCGGCGACGAGACGAACGCGAAAACCAACCCAACAATCAACCACATGCCCACCCCCCCGACCCCGCCCAACACCCCCGCCGACCTCCCCGACGCCCTCCGCGACATCGTCGGCCACAAACGCGCCGAACTCGACGCCCTCCACGACTCCACCCCAGCCGCCGACCTCCGCGCCATCGCCGACGACACCCCCGAGCCCCGCCCCTTCATCGACGCCCTCACGCAGCGCCCCAGCCACCCCGCCTTCGCCGTCATCGCCGAGATCAAAAGGCGCAGCCCCAGCGCCGGGCTCATCCGTCCCGAATACGACCGACCCGATTTCGACCCAGCGCCCATCGCGCGAGGATACGCCATGGCCGGCGCATCGGCGATTTCATGCCTCACGGACGAAAAATACTTCGGTGGACACCCCGCCTACATCGCCCGAATCAAGCCCGAAACCACCCTCCCCATCCTCCGCAAAGACTTCATCATCCACCCCGATCAGGTCACCCAATCCCGCGCCCTGCACGCCGACGCCGTCCTCCTCATCGCCGAATGCCTCGATGACCCGACCCTCGCCGCGTGCCTGGACCGCGCCGCCGAACACCGCCTCGACGTCCTCCTCGAGATCCACGACCGATCCAACCTCACCCGCGCCCTCGACGCCATCGCCGCCTCCCCCGCCAACACCATCCTCGGCATCAACAACCGAGACCTCCGCGCCATGACCACCAACCTCGACCACACCACCGACCTCCTCCCCGATCTCCCCGACCCCGCCCGAGTCGTCACCGAATCCGGCATCCGCACCGCAGACGACCTCGCCCGACTCTATAGCGCCGGCCTCCGCATCGCCCTCATCGGCGAACACCTCATGCGCACCAACAACCCCGGCTGCGCCCTCCAATCCCTCCTCGACGACACCCAATCCCGCCTCAACCCCCCATAACCCCCCCGCCCCGGGCCGCGGGCGGGCGGTGGGGGCAGGGGGGGGGGGTGGGG
>CBFGUD010000099.1:0-2312 GCA_965652365.1 uncultured Phycisphaerales bacterium | reverse complement strand
CCCCTTGGTTTCCGCTGCCGCGGGCGACGCCTCCTCGGCCCAGGGTGGGGGTTCACCGCCCGGGGGGGGCGGCGCCGGCGGGGGGCGCGGGGGGGGGGCGGGGGCGGGGGGGGGGGGCGGGGTCCATGGTCCAGCCGCGGTCCCATCGGGGGTGGATGGTCAGGGGGGTGCCCTTGGTGGCGCGGACGATGGTGAGGAGGAGTTCGGGTCGGGCTTCGATCATGGCGTCGGCGCGGATGGTGTAGGCGGCGGGGGGGAGTTGTTCGCGGAGGGCGGCGGCGGCGGCGAGCCCGGGTTCGCGTCCGGAGGGGTCGCGCATGGTGGGGGCGATGGTGGTGGAGAAGATCGCGGCGGTGAGGAGGAGTGCGGCGCCGAGGTTGAGGGGTGAGCCGAGGGTGATGGCGCGGAGGATGCGGACGCGGTGGGGGTGCATGACGGCGAGGGTGCGCTCGCGCCAGGATCGGGTGGTGAGTCCGGCGAGGGCGAACACGCACGCGACGCACGGGGCGAGGGTGGCGACGACGGGCTGGGCGTAGCGGTCGTTGGAGATGCCCATGGTCATCATGACGGCGAGGGCGGCGAGGGATCCGAGGGCGATGGTGGTGCCGGTGGCGTAGGCGAGGTGTGTGTGGGGGTCGGCGTGGTGTCGTTCGCGGCGTGCGTCGGGTCCGTGGTAGAAGAGGATGGCGAGGGACATGGGGAGTGCGGTGAGGAGGGCGACGGGGATGAACCCGGCGAGTTTGAGGAGGGTGCCGGATTCGAAGAGGAAGGCGGAGGGGGTCTGGAGGACGACGTCGTGGGTGGCGCGGGTGAGGGCGAAGGACCAGAATCCGGCGGCGGCGGCGGCGGCGGCGAGGCACGCGCCCCAGACGCGGGGGTTGATGAGGGTGCGCCACGAGCGGAGGGCGATCGCGCCGGCGATGAGGATGCCCAGGAGCGCGGGGAGCCCGGCGGGGCCTTTGGTGAGGAGCATGGCGGCGATGGCGAGGGCGAGGGCGGCGGTCCAGGTCCAGGAGAGGGGTTTTCGGGTGAGGGTGGCGCGGATGTGTTCGACGACGATCCAGGCGGCGAGGGCGGTGGTGAGGTTGTGGAGGGATTCGATCTCGGCGGCTCGTGCGGGGAGCCAGAGGGCGGGGGTGAGGAGGGTGGCGAGGGCGCCGATGAGGGCGGGGGCGCGGCCGAACCAGCGGGCGGCGAAGAGGTAGGCGCTGATCCCGAGGAGGGCGAATGAGGCGGCGGAGACGAGTCGGGGTCCGAGTTCGACGCCGAAGGTGTCGGGGTTGAAGAGCCAGAGGGAGGCGGCGAAGGCCCAGAAGATGCCTTGGGGTTTGCGCATGTAGTCGAGCCCGAAGAGTTCGGGGACGAGGAGGTCCCCGGTTTCGAGCATGGCGAGTGCGGGGACGACGCGGTGGGCTTCGGAGCTGGTGAGGCCGACGGCGGTGAGGTTGGGGAGGGTCACGATGGCCGCGGTGAGGAGGAGGATCGCGATGTCGATCGTGGCGCGGCGCACGGGCAAGCGTAGGATTGGGTTGCATGTCCCGAGCCGACGAGAAGAACCAGAGGATGCAGGGCACGTCGAGCGCGTATCCCGCGCCGGTGCGTGAGCTGATCGAGCGGCTCGCGCGGCTTCCCGGGATCGGGTCGCGGTCGGCGGAGCGGTTGGCGTTTCATATTCTGAAGTCGTCGCCGGAGGATGCGTTGGCGCTGGGGCGGGCGATCCGGGCGGTGAAGGAGCACGTTCGGCACTGCAGGGTGTGTTTCAATCTGTCGGATTCGGATGTGTGCGCGGTGTGCGCGGATCCGAGGCGGGACCGGTCGGTGGTGCTGGTGGTGGAGCAGCCGAAGGATCTGATCGCGCTCGAGCAGACGGGGATGTACAAGGGGCTGTACCATGTGCTGATGGGTCGGTTGTCGGCGCTCGACGGGGTGGAGCCGGGGGATCTGACGGTGGGGGCGCTGATCGGTCGGGTGAAGCGGTCGAGCGAGTCGACGGACGAGGAACGGGTGAAGATCGAGGAGATCGTTTTGGGGCTCAACCCGACGCTGGAGGGGGATGGGACGGCGTTGTATCTGGCGCAGGAGTTGGGGGCGTTGGGGGGGCGGGTGTCGAGACTCGCGCGGGGGGTGCCGACGGGGTCGTCTTTGGAGTTCGCGTCGAAGGCGGTGCTGGCGGACGCGATCCAGGGTCGGCAGAGCATGTGAGCGGGGTGGGGGCTCGGATCCGGGTGGGGGGGGGGGAGGGGGGTGATTCTCGGACATTGTGTTGCGGTGGATTCTGGTGGTTCCGCCGAGGCTGGGGGTGGCACGCTGTG
>CBFGUD010000098.1:0-2511 GCA_965652365.1 uncultured Phycisphaerales bacterium | reverse complement strand
CGCGGACGCATCCTCCGCGTCGTGATTGACGACGCTCCCCCCGCGCACCGCCGCTCAGTCCTCGATCGAGTCGATCCACGCGGCCGCGCGCTCGTGCCCCAGATCCCGCGCCCGGCGCGCCCACAGGAGCGCCTGCTCCCGATCCCCCGCGCGCTCGAGCCAGATCGCCGCGTCCATCGCGCCCTGCGCATCGTCCGGGTGCGCGCGCGCGAACGCGATCGCCCGCTCCGACGCGTCCGAGGCGCGCCCGATCATCGCGTACGACTCCGCGAGCACCTGCGTCGCGTCCCGATCGTCCGCGATCGCCTCGTCGCTCAGGGTCGTCAGCACCTCGATCGCGCGCTCCGGATCCCCCATGCGCTTGACGATCTTCGCCTGTGTCACGATCCACCCCACGCTCGCCGGCTCCAGCGCCCGCGCCTTCTCAATCTGCTGAAGCGCGATCCCGAGCTTGTTCTCCCGCAGCGCGATCTGCGCCCACGTCCCCCACACGATCGCACGGTCCGGGGTCGCTTTCCCCGCCAGCGCGATGTTCTTCTTCGCGTCCTCGAGCTTCCCCATCGACAGCTGCACGTTCGCCAGATACAGCGGCACATCCGGGTTGCTCGGGTCCCGGCGCTGGGCTTCCAGATAATGCGCCTCGGCGCGTTCCTTCTCCCCGAGGGTGCTCGCGATCGTCCCGGCCGTGAAGAACAGCTCAGCCCCCGGGTTCTCGCTCGACTCGATCGCGGACACGTACTGGTCGTACGCCGCCGGGCTGTTCCCCGCGAGCATCTCCAGGTCCCCGAGCGCCGATCGCAGTTCCGGATCGCTCGGGTAACGCTCGACCGCCTTGGTCAGGATCGTCCGGGCCGCACCGTAGTTCTTCTCCGAGACGTAGACCTGGACGCTCGAGAGCGCCTGCTCGATGGTCTGGGTCGGGGCCGTCGAGATCGTCCCCCCCCCACCATCGACCGCGGGCTCGGGGTCGGGTCTGGCCCCGTGGGACCCGGGGCGGAGCGTCGCCACGCTCGCGACGACGATGACGACCATCGCCGCCGCCGCGAGGACAACGAGTTTGGTGTTGTCCGAGCCCTTTGATCGTGCTGGTTGGGGTGCGTCGTTCATGCGTATCCAGTATCGTCGCCGCGTACACTGGTTCGTCAGCAATTCACGACGGATCCGAGCAGGAGCGCCGAGCCCCATGTCGACCCCGACCGCCGCCAACGAGCCGATGAGCAAAGCGTACGACCCCAAGTCGTCCGAACCCAAGGCGTGGGAACGCTGGATCCGCGCGGGCGCCTTCGATGCCGACCCCCGGCGCGTCCTCAGCGGCGACGCCCGCCCCTACTCCATCCTCATCCCGCCCCCGAACGTGACGGCCGCCCTCCACCTCGGTCACGCGCTCAACAACACCATCCAGGACATCCTCATCCGCGCCCACCGGATGATGGGCTATGAGACCCTCTGGATGCCCGGCACCGACCACGCCGGGATCGCGACCCAGACCATGGTCGACAAGAAGCTCAAGGCCGAGGGCAAGGGCGGGATCGCGGCGTACAAGCAGAAGGAACTCGCCGGCGAGAACGGTCGCGAGGAGTTCATCGGGCTCGTCCAGGAGTTCAAGGACGAGTACGAGGCGCGGATCACGAACCAGCTCCAGAAAATGGGGTGCTCGTGCGACTGGCGCCGCCAGCGCTTCACGATGGACGACATCTGCGCCCGCGCCGTGCGCGAAGCGTTCTTCCGCTTGTTCCGCGACGGCTTGATCTATCGCGGCAAACGACTCGTGAACTGGGACCCCGTGACCCAGACCGCGCTCGCCGACGACGAAGTCGAGATGGAAGAGGTCGAGGGCGCGTTCTATTACCTCCGCTACCCGATGGTGAAGACAGTCGATGGGGACCAAACCATCCCCGTCACGTGGTCCGAGCTCGGCGCCCGCGGGTACCCCGGCGCGGACGATCACCCCGAGGACGAGCAAGCGTGGGTGACCGTCGCGACGACGCGCCCCGAGACCTACCTCGGGGACACGGCCGTCGCGGTGAACCCGAAGGACCCCCGCGCCACAAGCGTTCGTGGGTTCAACGTCATGCTCCCCCTCGTCGGGCGCATCATCCCCATCATCGAGGACGATTACGTGGTCCTCCCCGTCAAGTTCGGGGGAGAGCCCGGCGACGCCAAAGCCGAGATGTCCACGGGATTCCTCAAGGTCACCCCGGCCCACGACCCCAACGACTACATGATCGGGCAGCGCCACGGCCTCGCGCAGATCAACGTCATGGCCCCCGACGCAACGATCTCCGATCAGCACGGGTGGGACGACGTCGGGGATGCGCACATTTTCGTCGGCAAGACCCGAGAAGAAGCGCGCCAGCTCGTCGTCAAGGAGTTCCAAGCCCGCACCGTGAGCGAGGGCTCGGAGGGCTCGCTCCTCGAAGCGGTCAAGCCCCACGTCCACAGCGTGGGCCACTCGTACCGCTCCCACGTCCCCGTCGAGCCCTACCTGAGCGACCAGTGGTACTGCAAAGT
>CBFGUD010000097.1:0-2688 GCA_965652365.1 uncultured Phycisphaerales bacterium | reverse complement strand
GGGTCAGGGGGCGCGGTTCTTGATGCGGACCTTGCCCGTGCCCTTGGTGATTTTGCCGATGACGTGGGCGCGTTCGCCGGATCTTTCGAGGCGTCTCATGACAGCGTCGGCGAAGGTGGGGCGGACGATGAGGGTGTATCCGATGCCCATGTTGAAGACGCGGCGCATCTCGGGTTCCTCGATGTGGCCGTGTTTTTGGAGGAAGCGGAAGACGGGGGGGACGGTCCATGCGGATTCGTCGATGGTGGCGTCGACGGCGTCGTGGAGTGAGCGGTTGAGGTTGCCTTCCATGCCGCCTCCGGTGATGTGGGCCATGCCTGAGATGACTTTTTTGACTTTGTAGGCGCGGAGGAGTTTGACGATGGAGTCGGCGTAGATGCGGGTGGGGGTGAGGAGGATGTCGCCGAGGGTTCGGTCGGGGTCGAGGTCGGGGTAGGCGGTGTCGAGTTTGAGTTTGGCGTGCTTGATGACTTTGCGGACGAGGGAGTAGCCGTTGGAGTGGACGCCGGAGGATTCGAGCCCGATGACGATGTCTCCGGGTTCGACGCGCATGGTGTCGGTGGCTTTTTTGAGTTCGACGACGCCGACGGAGAAGCCGGCGAGGTCGTAATCGCCGGGTTTGTAGAGGTCGTTCATTTCGGCGGTTTCGCCTCCGATGAGGGCGCAGCCGGCTTGTTTGCACCCGTCGGAGATGCCGGTGAGGATGGCGTGGAGGGTGTGCTGTTCGACGGAATGGACGGCGATGTAGTCGAGGAAGAGGAGGGGTTCTGCGCCCTGGACGATGAGGTCGTTGACGTTCATGGCGACGAGGTCGATGCCGACGGTGTCGTGTTTGTTCATCTCGATGGCGAGGTGGACCTTGGTGCCGACGCCGTCGGCGCATGCGACGAGGACGGGGTCTTTGTAGTTGTGTTTGAAGAGTTGTTCGTTGTAGTCGAGTCGGAGGAGCCCGGCGAAGCCGCCCGGGTTGTCGATGACGCGCTGCCCGTGGGTGCGTCGGAGGAGGGAGCCGATGGAGCGGACGAAGGTGTCCCCGGCTTCGATGGAGACGCCGGAGTCGGCGTAGGTGAGTGGTTTTTTGGAGCGTTTGTGGGCGGTGGTGCGCGGCATGATGGAGGATAGGTGGTGGGTGGGGTTTAGGGGGCGTTGGTGGGCGCGAGGGTGTCGAGGATTTGGGCGGTGGGGGCGTTGTCGGGGAGGTTCATGGCGGGGCGCCAGGTCTCGAGGGCGGCGGCGGTGAGGGGGTGGGTGTCGAGGTAGGTCTGGGTGTCGGATGCGGGGATGCCCAGTTCGGCGAGGCGGCGCTGGAGGGCCTGGGTGAAGCGGAGGTCGGGGGCTGGGAATGGCGGCGGGTTGAGGATCTGAAGGAAGGCGGCGTAGGCGTCGGGTTCGGCGTGTTCGAGCGCGAGCACGAGATCGTCGTAGAAGGGTGCGAGCGTGTCGTGTGATCGCGTCGCGCGGGATCGCTGGCTGACGCGCGTGTAGGCGCGAGAGGCGAGCGCGCGTGTGACGAGGGGGTGTGCGTCGTCGGCGATGATGGATTCGAGGTCGGGGAGGATCTCGGGCGGGGGTTTGCTGATGCGGCGCAGGGCGGCGAGGATGTCGGTGAGGGTTGTCGGGTCGGTGGTGGTGGTGAGGATCTGCTGGAGTTGGGGGAGGGAGGCGGCGGTGAGGTCTGCGATGCGGTTGATGGCTTCGCGCCGGACGCGGGGGTCGGGGTCCTGGACGAGGGTGACGAGGTGGGTGGCGATCTGTGTTTCGATGTCGGGGTGTTTGTTGATTTCGCGGGCCCATTCATCGAGGATGAGGAGGACGCGGGTGCGGATGATGGGGGCGGGGTCGTCGAGGAGGGGGGGGGGGGGGTTGGGGGGCGGGGGCCCGTGGGGGGGGGGGGGTTGTGGGGGTTTGGGGGGGGGGGGGGCGCGGTCGGAGTGGCGCTGGATCTCCCAGTACGCGGGGTCCGTGGTTTCGCGGATCATGTCGTGGAGGAGGGCGGCGTCTTCGGGGAGGGACGGGGCTTCGATGATCCACTGGACGGCGGCCTTCTCGGTCGTTCGCGTGTCGGGGTCCCAGGCGATG
Source organism: uncultured Phycisphaerales bacterium (assembly GCA_965652365.1). Lineage (GTDB taxonomy): Bacteria > Planctomycetota > Phycisphaerae > Phycisphaerales > UBA1924 > UBA1924. The sequence goes on along the minus strand of CBFGUD010000097.1, from coordinate 609 downwards.
TCGCGCCGGGCCTGGGCGATGTCGGGGGTGATGGAAGAGGCGGCGTGTTTGGCGGAGCTGAGTATGAAGGTCTGGATGTTGCGGTCCGGCGATCGGAGGAGCGCGAGGAGGGACTGGTCCGCGATGAGCGTGGGTTTGGTGGTGGCGCGGAGGTAGGGGGTGATTTCGTACAGGGCTGGGCGCAGGGTCTTGGTGTAGTGGTCCACGATCTCGTGTGTCAGGGCGCGGCGTTGGGCGTCGGAGAGTTCGTCCTTGAGGTGGGCGCGCAGGATGCGTTCGTGGAGTTCCCGGTCACCTGTGGACCACATGCGGATCTGGAGGGACATGGGGAGGGCTGAGAACCAGCCCTGTGCTTTGATCGTGGGGGTGAGGTGGGCGGCGAAGGCGGCGGCGAAGAGGACGAGGGCGGCGGCGAGGAGGTGTTTGCGCGGGGTGAGTGTGTGGAGTTCGATGAGGGAGGTAGCGCGGCGGCCGCACTCGGGGCAGGTGGGGAGGTCGTCGTGGGTGTGGGGGACGGAGGTGAGGGGGTATTTGCAGTCGGGGCAGCGCGGGAGGCGTGAGCTGATGATGCGTCGGGCGAAGATGGCGGCGGCGAGGAGGGCGGCGGCG
>CBFGUD010000096.1:0-2921 GCA_965652365.1 uncultured Phycisphaerales bacterium | reverse complement strand
CCGCCAGACTCATCGACGACCCCCACGACCATCCCCTCGCGGAGCTGGTCGAGCAGCGACACGATGACCAGGTCCCCGCGCTCGAGCCCCCCGCGGATCACGGTCCACTGGTCCTCCTCCGGGTCGATCTCGTCGATCGAGCCCTCGAAGGAATACGCGATATCGATCTCGCGCGCGACGACCGTGAACGTCCCGTCCCCGTTGGGGGTCGCGATCAGGAGCCGCCCGGACTGGATCGCGCGCCGAGGGACCACGAAGCGGCGCTCCGGGTCCGGGGTCCGCACGCGCCCCATGACGAAGCGCCCCGGGTCGAGCCGGTCCTGGGCGCGCGGGTCCTGCGCGACCTCGACGAAGACCGTGATGGTCCGGCTCGTCGAGTCCGCTTCGGGCGCGACGCGCGTGATACGCCCCTCGGTGTCCGGGGTCCCCCGGGGCGCGCCCGTCCACAGGTCCACCCGGTGCCCCGAACGCACCCAGGGCGAGCTCGACGAAGGCAGCGAGATCGGGACCTCGAGACGCGAGGCGTCGACGATCCGCGCCGCGACCGTCCCCGCCCCGAGCCAGTCCCCGGGACGACCCGCGACCCGCTGGAGCTCCCCGTCGAAGGGGGCGCGGATCTCGGAGCGCTCGACGTTGGCGCGGGCCGTCGTCGCCGCGGCCCGCTGACCCGCGAGCTGCGCCTCGAGCGTCGCGCGCCGCGAGGGGAGCATGTCGAGCTGCTGCTGGAGCATCTCCGCTTCGCGTTGGATCCGGCGCAACGCAAGGATCGCCCCGTCCCGCTGCGCCTGGTTCGCCGCGCCCGCGTCGAGCGCCCGCTCCACCCGCTCGAGGTCCCGGCGCGCCGCGTCGATCTCGTCGCGCGCGTACCCGAGCTGCGTCCCGATCCGGTCCGACTCGACGACGAGCCCGTCGAGCTGCGCCTCGAGCGCCGCGCTCGCCTGCTCGGCGCTCGCCAGCGCGTTCTCGTAGTCCGTGGTGTCGAGCTTGAGGATCAGCTCCCCCGCCCCGACGCGCACCCCCGCTTCGATCCCCTCCGGACGCTCGACCACGCGCCCCGGGACCTGCGCCACCAGGTCCGCGGCGTTCATCGACCGGGCCGTCCCGTACCCGTCCCACGTCCGCGACACGCCGATCGGACGCGCCTCCATGACCCGCACGCTCAGACGCGCGATCTCCTCGGGCACCGTCGCGGGCTGGACGCGCGTGGAGTACAGAACGCCCGCGATCCCGACCGCGCCCGCGACGAGCACGATCGCGACGAGCAGGCGGAACCCGTACGCGATGAACCTGACGGGCTTGTTCGTGTCTTGTTGTTCGTCCGCGCCGCGCGTGTCGGCGCGATCCGCGTTCGTGTCGTCGTGGGTCTCGTCGCTCGGCACGCGTCGGTCCTTGTGCTTGGGTCACGGAGCACGGGCATCTTGGGCGACCCCGATCGTAGGCGGACACGCGAATCGGATTCGCGCGGGCCCGCGGGCTCGGTGGGTTCGCGGCAACCCGGTTCAGAGATTCAGCAGCGGGCGCGCCAACCCCCACACCATCAGCGTGATCACCACGATCGCGATCAGGTTCAGACCCAGGCCCGCCAGCGCCATCCGCCGGATCGTGAGGTGCCCCGACGAGAACACGATCGCGTTGGGCGGGGTCGCGACCGGGAGCATGAACGCGCACGACGCGGAGACCGCCGCCGCGATGACCAGGAGCGTCGGGTCCACCCCCAGCCCCTCCCCGACGGCCGCCAGCACCGGGAGCATCGTGCTCGTCGTCGCGGTGTTGGACGTGAACTCCGTCAGGAAGACGATCAGCGCCGTCACCCCGCCCGTGAGCGGGAGCTCGCCCGGGTTCCCGAGCGACGCGATCCGGGACCCGATCCACTTGTCGAGCCCCGAGCCCGTCACCCCCGCCGCGAGCGCCAGACCCCCCCCGAAGAGCAGCAGCACCCCCCACGGGATGGACTCCGCGTCCTTCCATGAGAGCAGGCGCGTCCGCTCCGGATCCCCGCTCGGGATCATGAACAGGAGCACCGCGCCCGCGATCGCGATCGACGCGTCGTCGACCTTGGGGATGAGCGACCACGACTCGAGGAACGGGTGCGTGATCCACGCGGCCGCGGTCATCGCGAAGACGAGCATGCTCAGTAGTTCGGGCCTGCTGATCGGTCCGAGCTCGCGCAGGCGCGAGCGCATCATCGCGCGTCCCCCGGGCATCGCGCCGATCCGAACCGGCGCCGCGACGAACACGAGGTACGCCCACGCGAGCGGGAGCATCACCGCGCTCAGGGGGATCCCCAGCGCCAGCCAGCGGACGTAGGTCATCTCGATCCCCATGTCGCGGACCATGAACGCCGCGAGGAACCCGTTGGGGGGTGTCCCCGTGATCGTCGCGATCCCCCCGATGCTCGAGCCGTACGCGAGCGCCAGGAGCAGGCACGCCGTGTACCCGCGTCCGCGTGGGTTGTCGCGGTCGTCCCCGCTCGCGAGCGCGCCCACCGCGAGCACGATCGGGAGCATCATCATCGCCGTCGCGGTGTTGGAGACGAACGCGCTCAGGACCCCGGACGCGAGCATCACCCCCCCGACGAGCCGCCTGGGGCTCGTCCCCACGAGGAGGATGATGAGCAGCGCCAGGCGCTTGTGCGCGTCCCAGCGCTGGAGCCCGACGCCCAGAAAGAGCCCGCCCATGAACAGGAAGATGAGTTTGTGCGCATAGGGCGCGGTCGTCTCGGACACGGTGAGGATCCCCAGCGCCGGGAACAGCACGATCGGGAGCAGCGCCGTCGCCGCGAGCGGGATCGCTTCCAAGACCCACCACGCCGCCATGAGCGTCGCGACGCCCGCGAGTCGCCGAGCGGATTCGCTCAGGTCCGACGCGCCATCGAGGGCGAAGTAGACCCCCAGCGCCAGCACGGGCCCGACCCCGAGCCC
>CBFGUD010000095.1:0-2945 GCA_965652365.1 uncultured Phycisphaerales bacterium | reverse complement strand
GGGGGGGTTGTCGATCGATCGGTGCGTGCTTGTTGGGCCGGCGATGGAGCGGGCGCACGTGCACGTTGGGGGCGCGGGCAAGCGGTTCGAGTCGATCGGGTCGATCGGTGATTCGGCGTTGACGAGCGTGGCGCGTTCGATCCGGGAGGGGGACACGGTGCTGCTCAAGGGGTCGCGCGGTGTGGCGCTCGAGCGGCTCGTGTACATGTTGATCAACCGGCACACGTCGCGTGCGGGGCGTTCGCTGCGGATCGATCCGGTCACGAATTCGCCGATGGACGAGCGCGGGGTCCCCGACGATTCATGATCTATGTGCTCCTTGACATCATGCGCTCCTGGCTCGTGGACATGAAGGTCTACGCGGTGCTGCGGGTGTTCGACGAGATCCAGTTCCGGACGCTGGCGGCGGCGGGGCTTTCGTTCGCGATCGTGGTGCTCTTCGGGCGGCGGGTGATCAACCGGCTCGTGGCGCTCAAGATCGGGGACGCGGGGGAGACGGACGCGGAGCTGCTCAGGGAGCACGCGGCGAGCAAGGCGAACGTGCCGACGATGGGGGGGGTGCTGATCTGCGGGGCGATCTTCATCAGCACGTTTTTGCTCGCGGATATCCGGGTGAACCTGGTGTACCTGGGGCTGTTCGTGCTGGTGTGGCTCGCGGTGGTGGGGGGCGCGGACGATTATCTGAAGCTGACGGCGTCGCGGCGGGGGACGGGTCGTCAGGGGTTGTACTCGTGGGAGAAGATGGTGTTCCAGCTGGGGATCGGATTGATCGCGGGGTTCTTCGTGTACCGGTACGGGGTGCAGGTGGACGGGGGTGTGCGGGTCGATTCGCTCGCGCACGTGCTGAATCTGCCGTTCCAGCGGACGTACGACCCGGTGACGAAGTTCCCGAGCGAGGGGCTGGTGTATCTGTCTCTGCCGGTGTTCGCGTGTGTATCGATGCTGGTGATCGCGGGGATGTCGAACGCGGTGAACATCACGGACGGGATGGACGGGCTCGCGGCGGGGACGAGCGCGATCGTGAGTTTCGCGATGGTGCTTTTGGCGCTGGTTGCGGGGCAGCTCGGGGCGGCGCAGTATTTGTATGTGCCGTATGTGCCGTTCGCGGATGAGCTGGCGGTGATGGGTGGCGCGATGCTGGGGGCGTGCCTGGGGTTTTTGTGGTGGAACTGCAAGCCGGCGCAGGTGTTCATGGGGGACACGGGGTCGCTGGCGCTGGGGGGGTTGATCGGGTACATCGCGGTCGTGACGCGCCAAGAGGTGGTGGTGCTGGTGATGTCGGGTGTGTTTTTGCTCGAGATCGCGAGCGTGGTGTTGCAGGTGGGGTGGTTCAAGTACACGCGGATCCGGACGGGGACGGGTCGGCGGATTTTCCGGATCGCGCCGTACCACCACCATCTGCACCAGGGTGGTTGGGCGGAGAACCAGGTGGTGGCGCGGCTGTGGCTGGTGACGATTCTGCTCACGGTGGTGGCGCTGGCGACGCTCAAGCTCCGGTGAGGGCTGGGCGCGGGATTGTCGGGCGCGGGGTTGATCGCGTCGGGCTCGATGGTCGATGAGTGATGGGACGGACCCACGAAGGAGCATCGGTGATGGCGACGAACGGCACGGATATCAAGCGGATCGGGGTCCTGACGGGCGGGGGGGATTGTCCGGGTCTGAACGCGGTGATCCGCGCGGTGACCAAGGACGCGATCAACCACGGGATCGAGGTCATCGGGATCGAGGACGGGTTCCTGGGTCTGATCGAGGACCGGATGCGGCCGCTGGAGGTGGATGATGTGTCGAACATCCTCGGGCTCGGCGGGACGATCCTGGGGTCGAACAACAAGACGAACCCGCAGCAGTACCCGGTGGGTCGGAACCCGGACGGGTCGCTCAAGTTCAAGGACCTGACGGACGTGTGCGTGACGCACCTTCAGACGCGCGGGATCGATGCGCTCGTGGTGATCGGTGGGGACGGGACGATGTCGGCGGCCAAGCCCATCGCGGATCGGGGGATCAACTGCGTGGGGGTGCCCAAGACGATCGACAACGATCTGCACGGGACGGACATCACCTTCGGGTTCCAGACGGCGGTGTCGACGGCGACGGACGCGATCGACCGGGTCCACACGACGGCGGCGAGCCATCATCGGGTGATGGTGGTGGAGCTGATGGGTCGGAACGCGGGGTGGTTGACGCTGCACGCGGGGGTCGCGGGGGGCGCGGACGTGATCCTGCTGCCGGAGATCGAGTTCGATATGGACGTGGTGTGCAACGCGTGCGTGAAGCGTTCGCAGCACGGGAAGCGGTTCACGATCATCGCGGCGAGCGAGGGGGCGCGACCCAAGGGGGGTGAGCAGATCGTGGAGCGCGTGGACGAGACGTCGCCCGACCCGATCCGATTGGGCGGTGTGGCGAAGTGGCTCGCGAACGAGATCGAGGACTGCACGGAGATCGAGTCGCGGTACGTGGTGCTCGGGCACGTGCAGCGCGGGGGGACGCCGAGCGCGGGGGACCGGGTGCTGGCGACGCAGTTCGGTCATCACGCGATGGAGCTGCTCAAGAGCGGGAAGACGAATCGGCTCGTGGTGATGCGTGGCGGGGAGCTGGGTGATGTGGAGATCACGAGCGCGGCCGGGAAGCAGCGGCTGGTGCCCGGGGATCATCCGCTGATCGCGGCGGCGCGGAGCGTGTATACGTGTTTCGGTGATCGGTGAGATGACACGGGTGCGGCGCATGATGGGCCTGGGGGTGGTGGGGGTCGCGCTGTTGGTAGGCGCGGGGGGTGTGGTGCCCGGTGGGGTGGAGGATCCGGAGCCGCGCGCGGTGTATCCGAGCGACTATCCGTTCGGGATGGACGGGACGGCGGATCACCCGGACGGGTACGACGGGTATCCGGGTGGATGGGCGGGGAGCCCGTACGGGCGCGATGGTGGGGCGGGGGGTGATGGGTATGGGCG
>CBFGUD010000094.1:0-2954 GCA_965652365.1 uncultured Phycisphaerales bacterium | reverse complement strand
GGCTTCCGGGGGAGGTGTCACGCGCAGCGTGACGGAGGGGGGTGTCTTGAAGTCTTCCCCCCCTTGACTTCAGCCCTCTCCGCGCCCTCTGCCTTCCCCATCGCCTATTGCCCGGTGCCCTGCCTTGCGGCGAAGCCCAAAGCAGGTGGACACACGCCCCCGATGTCTTCTCCCATCCCCCAGACCTCGGGGGCAGGGGGCCTCCCGCCTTCCCCATTGCCCATTGCCCATTGCCCATTGCCCCACTCTCCTCCCCCGGGCTTCCGGGGGAGGTGTCACGCGCAGCGTGACGGAGGGGGGTGTCTTGAAGTCTCCCCCCCCCCTTGACTTCAGCCCTCTCCGCGCCCTCTGCCTTCCCCATTGCCTATTGCCTATTGCCCATTGCCCTGCCTTGCGGCGAAGCCGGGTGCCCTGCTTTGCGGCGAAGCCCAAAGCAGGTGGACACACGCCCCCGATGTCTTCCCCCCCAGCTTCGAGCCCTTCGCGATCTTCGCGTTCCAATGTCTTCCGCCTTCTCTGCGCCCTCAGCGCCCTCTGCCCCCTCTGCGTACCCGCTTCTCCCCCCCAAAAAACAAGCGGCCAGGCCCAAGCCCAGCCGCTCATCCATTCATGTCGGACCTACGCGGTCAGCACGATCGTCCGAAACCCTGATCAATAGGGGGGTGCCTCGGCCCGGATCCCGATCTTCCACTCGTTGGAGGCCTGATCTTCGCCCGGTTCCGCCTCGGCTCCCGATCAAAGGTTCAAAGGGATCGAACTTCAATCCTGCTGACCGCGTCAGCCCGACGCGCCGCACCATACCACACACTCCGCCGCACACAACCCCCCGGATTCCACTTCCACACACAATTGAGGACAAAGCGTGGACACCCCCCGAAACTCCCCCCCCACAACCACCCCCACAACCACCCCCACATTCCCAAAACCACGCAACACCACCCACGATCCACGCGTATCCTCACTCCGCGTGACACACGCCCCACCCGGCGCTATCCTCACGCCACAGCGGCCAATACGCCCCAAAATACACACCGAGGGAACACCACCATGAACACCCGCAAACTCCGTACCCCCGCGATCGCCATGGGCACCACCCTCCTCCTCCCCCTCGCCGCCTGCTCCTCCCCCACACACCACGCCGGCTCCATCTCCTCCATCCGCGCAAACCCCTCCCCCGCCATGCACACCCTCGCAGGACGAGGCGACGACCGACTCAACGACCTCACCGTCACCGCCGACACCAACTTCCGCCAGTTCCACACCGACCTCGACCGCGCCCTCTACATCGACCGCCCCTCCCGACTCCACTTCAACATCAAACCCTACTAAACCACACCCCACAACCAAACCACCCCACAACGCCGCGCCAACCCGCGGCGTTTTCACATCCACATCCCCATCCGCCAAACTAGAACACCCGACCCGCCAAACTAGAACACCCGACGCGCGTTCTCCCCCCACACCGCACCCCCGCCACCCGCACACTCGAACCCCCGCCCTCCCCCAGCGAACAGTCCCCCGCCGCCACACCACGCACCCGACACCAACCCACCCGGGGGACACGCACCATGCCGCACGCGCCGACGACCACACGCACCATCGCCGCCGCCCTCCTGCTCACACCCGCCGCCGCGCACACAACCACCCGCGCCAACCCCGACACCACCCCCAGGCAACAACTCGAACACGCCCTCAAGCGCGTCGCCGACGCCGCCTACCTCGAATACAAAATCATGACCCAGGGCACCGGAGAAGTCGCCTCCGAAGTCGATTGGTTCTCCGGGATCGTCTCCTACCGCCGCGCCCCCGATGCACGAGACCAATACCGCGTCGACGGCTACTGGATCACCCCCAACATGCCACACTGGGGAGTCAGATCAGGCGTCCTCGCCGACGACGGCCAGAAACTCCGCTTCCACTACAAACACGCCGCATTCCTCGACCAAAGCACCTCACACGCCCTCGAAGGCGGCTCCGACGCCCAGAGCGCCGACGAAACACGCGCCGCATGGCTCTGGCTCGCCATCCCCAACTGGATCCGCAAACCCGATTCCGTCATCCCCGACAACGCCTCCGTCACCCACGCCGGATCCACCTCCATCCAAGGCCAACCCTGCATCCTCCTCGAAGTCCGAAACCCCGACTCCATCTTCTGGAGCCGCTACGCGCTCCACAAAGACACACACGCCATCGTCCGCCTCGAAGCCATGATCCCCCCGCCCGCCGTCGAATCAGGCGGCGCCATCGTCCACACCTTCCTCAGCATCGGGCCCACCCCCGAATCACTCGGCATCGACCTCGACCCCGACCGCACCCCAGGATGGTGGGAGCCCACAAACACAACCGACTGGTTCGCGCCGACACCCCCGCCCAACGCGACACAGGTCCAAGCCCTCTCGCACACCGAACGCGCCGCGCAAGCCGCCGAACGCTCCGCCATCACCGTCGGCGACCCCGCACCCGATTGGACACTCACCGATTCCAACGCCAACCCCGTCGAGCTCTCCGCCCTCCGCGGAAAGACCGTCGTCCTCGACTTCTGGGCGACATGGTGCGCCCCGTGCCTCAAAGCCCTCCCCGATCTCTCCGCGCTCCAGGCAAAGCACCAAAGCAACCTCGCCGTCCTCTCCATCACCACCGACACCCCCGACCCACAACACGTCATCGACCGATTCCAGTCCAGCGGCGGCACCCACACCCTCCTCCTCGACGGCGCACAACTCGCACAAGAATGGGGCATCACCGCCCTCCCCACCTGCATCATCATCGATCCAGACGGCACCGTCACCGCACGACACACCGGATGGAGCGACGACGCATCGCAACAGATCGAACAGGAAATCCTCGCCACCCAGAACTGACACCACCCGCCCCCTCCGCGATCACCCTCCGCCGCCCCGCCTTCCTGCCTTCCCCCTTGCCTATTGCCTATTCCCCACCGCCCACCGCCCACC
>CBFGUD010000093.1:0-3053 GCA_965652365.1 uncultured Phycisphaerales bacterium | reverse complement strand
CCTCGCCGAGAACGCGGCGAAGGTGTACGGCTTCGACCTCGACAAGCTGGCGCCGCTGCTGGCGCAATACGGCCCCTCGGTCGAGGAGCTCGCGACGCCGCTCGCCGAGATCCCGGCAGACGCCGCCTCCCCCGCCTTCGCACCCCCCCAATCAAAAAAAGCCCGACGCACCACGCGCCGGGCTCTCTTGCTTTCGATTGAAACCGGGCAAACCCGCTCACTCACGCCGGCCTGGCCGCCGGCGCGTCGCCCTTCACGAACGAGAACGTCGTCCCCGTCGCGTCCACCACGATCCGGTCCCCGCGCTCGAACTCGCCCGACAAAATCTTGCTCGCCAGCGGGTTCTCGATCCGGCGCTGGATCGTCCGCGCCAAGGGACGCGCCCCGTACGCCGGGTCGTACCCCTCCTGCACCAGCTGCGCCAGCGCCGCGTCCGTCAGCTCCAGCGTCATCCCGCGCTCCGCCAGACGCGCCGTGAGCCCCTTGAGCTGGATCCGCGCGATCGAATCGAGCAGCGACTTCCCGAGCTGATGGAACACCACCGTCTCGTCGATCCGGTTCAAAAGCTCCGGCCGGAAGAACGGCTCACGCATCCCCACATTCAAGTTCGCGCTCATCTCGCCCGACTCGAGATCGGGCTTCAGTCCCTTCGCATCAAGATCCGCGCCAGGACCGCGCCGGATCAGATCCCGCACCGCCGCCTCGATCTCCCAATCCTCCGCGCCCTTCTCCGCCATGCTCAGGATCTTCTGCGACCCGATGTTGCTCGTCATCACCACCAGCGTGTTCTTGAAGTCCACCGTCCGACCCTGCCCGTCCGTCAACCGCCCGTCGTCGAGCAGCTGCAACAACACATTGAACACGTCCGGGTGCGCCTTCTCGATCTCATCGAACAGGATCACGCTGTACGGGCGCCGCCGCACCGCCTCCGTCAGCGACCCGCCCTCCTCGTACCCGACATACCCGGGAGGCGCCCCGACCATCCGCGCCACCGCGTGCTTCTCCATGTACTCCGACATGTCGATCCGGATCAGCGCATCCTCCGTATCAAACAAGAACGCGGCCAGCGCCTTGCACGTCTCCGTCTTCCCCACACCCGTCGGCCCGAGGAACAAAAAACTCCCGATCGGCTTCGTCGGATCACCCAGCCCCGCACGCGAACGACGCACCGCGTCCGCCACCGCGCGCAGCGCCTCGTCCTGACCCACCACCCGCTCGCGCAGATGGTCCTCGAGCCGCACCAGCTTGTCCCGCTCGCTCTCGACCAGCTTGCTCACCGGGATCCCCGTCCACCGCGACACGATCTGCGCCACCGCCTCCGGGTCCACCTCCTCCTTGATCAGCACATCCCCGCTCGCCTGACGCGCATCGATCGCGTGCTCCGCCTCCGCCAGCTTCTTCGTCAGCTCCGCGAGCTCCCCGTACTGGATCCGCGCCGCCTTCTCCAGGTCCCCCACGCGCTGCGCCTGCTCGAGCTCGATCCGCTTGGACTCGATCTCGCTCTTGATCGTCCGCGCGACATCCAGGTCCTTCTTCTCCGCGTCCCACCGAGCCGTCAGCGCGTTGTTCTTCTCGCGCAAGCCCGACAGCTCCTCCTCCACACGCTCGATCTCCGCCGTGTTCGCGTCCGAATCGTCCTCGAGCTTGAGCGCCTCGCGCTCGATCTCCAGCGACATGATCCTTCTCCGCAGCTCGTCGAGCTCGTGCGGCATCGACTCGATCTCCATCTTCAGCGAACTCGCCGCCTCATCGATCAGATCGATCGCCTTGTCCGGCAAAAACCGATCCGAGATGTACCGATCGCTCAGCGACGCCGCCGCCAGGATCGCGCTGTCCTGGATCCGAACCCCGTGGTGCGTCTCGTACCGCTCCTTCAAACCGCGCAGGATCGCCACCGTCTCCTCGACGCTCGGCGCATCCACCAGCACCTTCTGGAACCGACGCTCGAACGCCGCGTCCTTCTCGATGTGCTTGCGGTACTCGTCGAGCGTCGTCGCCCCGATGCACCGAAGCTCCCCGCGCGCCAGCGCCGGTTTCAACAAGTTCCCCGCGCTCACCGCCCCCTCCGCCGCACCCGCGCCGATGATCGTGTGCAGCTCATCAATAAACAAGATCACCTGGCCATCGCTCGCGCTCACCTCGCGCAGCACCGCCTTGAGCCGATCCTCGAACTCGCCCCGGTACTTCGCGCCCGCGAGCAGCTGACCCACGTCGAGCGCCATGATCCGCTTGTCCTTCATCCCCTCCGGGCAATCCCCGTTGACGATCCGCAGCGCGATCCCCTCCGCGATCGCCGTCTTCCCCACGCCCGGCTCACCGATCAGCACCGGGTTGTTCTTTGTCCGCCGCGACAACACCTGGATCGTCCGACGGATCTCCTCGTCGCGCCCGATCACCGGGTCGAGCTTCCCGTCCCGCGCCCGATCCGTCAGATCGATCGCGTACTTGCTCAGCGATTCGTAGTTCGCCTCCGCCCCCGCGTCGTTCACGTGCGTGACCCCCGACGCCTCGCGGATCGACTTCACCGCCGCCTGCACGTCCTTCGTCTCGATCCCCGAGACCTTCAGCAGCTCCTTCGCCGCGCCCCCCGCCTGCGTCAGCGCGATCAGCAAATGCTCGCTCGACACGAACGAGTCCCCCATCGCCTTCGCGCTCGCGTCCGCCTTCGCCAGGATCTCCATGATCTCCCGCCCGCTCGATCCCGCGCCCGACGACGTCGTCGGCAAGCGCTTGAGCTCCCCCGCCACCCGCGCGCGCACCTTCTCCACCGCCGCCCCGATCCGACCCACAACGCTCGCCCCCACCCCGTTGCGATCCTCGATCAGCGCCCCGAGCACGTGCAGCCCCCCCACCTCCGGGTGCCCCGCGCCCATCGCCGACTGCTGCGCCGCCCCCAGCGCCTGCTGCGCCATCGTCGTCATCCGATCCATCATGCAACACCTCCTATTCAGTCAGCGCCCCGGACCAGAGCCCGAGCCGCACCCGTGTCTGCACCCCAACCCCATGCAATCCGCGCGCCACACCCCCCGCCCCGCCCAAAACGCCCCCACCCA
>CBFGUD010000092.1:0-3187 GCA_965652365.1 uncultured Phycisphaerales bacterium | reverse complement strand
ATAGGCAATGGGGAAGGCAGGAAGGCAGGAAGACGGGAAGGCGGGAAGGCACTCCCTTCGTCCTGGCTGCGGGGGGGAGTGACGGGCTGGAAGCCCGTCCCACGAGGGGGAGGAGGGGGAGGAGAGAAGTCGGGAAGACATTGGGGGCGAGTGTCTACCTGCTTTGGGCTTCGCCGCAAAGCAGGGCACCGGGCACCCGGGGTGGGTGGTTTTTGGTCATGGCCCTGGGGCGCGGGGCCATGGCACCGGGGCGATTGGACTTTGGGGAGGGGGATTAGCGGGGTGGCTTGGTGGGCGCGGGGGTGGTTGGGGTGAGGAGGGTGAGGAGTGAGGTGATGTGCTGGCGGTGGGCGGCGATGGTTTTGAGGGTGGCTTGTTCGAGGAGTTGGGCGCGGACGAGGTTGGCGGATTCTTTGGCGATGTCGGCGTCTTCGATCTGGGAGCGTGCGGCGGCGGTGTTGGTGAGTTCTTCGGTGAGGGCCGCGGATTCGGAGGTGATGGATTGGAGGCGTGCGCCGACGGCGCCTCGTCGGTTGGCGACGGCGAGGTTGGCGTCCTGGGCGAGTTGTTGGGCTTTCTCGGGGTCGGTGAAGAGGAGGTCGGCGATGTTGGCGAGGGTGCGTGTTTCGGTGGTGGGTTCGTTTGTTTCGGGGTCGGTGGTTTGGATGGTGGTTTGGGCGAGTTGGGCGCTGGTGAAGCCGGCGAGGGTGTGTTGGGTGTTGAAGGTGGAGGTGGTGGCGATGTGATCGATGGCTTTGGTGAGTTCGGCGGCTTGGAGGGTGAGGGCGTCGCGTTCTTTTTCGGAGAGGGCGCCGGTGTTGGCGGATTGGACGGTGAGGGATGCGAGCTGGGTGGTGAGTTCGGAGAGGACGGAGAGGGCGCCGTCCTGGGCGCCGAGGAAGGCGGCTTCGCGGTCGAAGGCGTCGAGTCGTTTGGTGAGGGCGTATTCGCGCGAGGTGAGTGTGGTGGCGGCCTGGAGCCCGGCGGGGTCGTCGGCGGCGCGGTTGATTTGTTTGCCGGTGGAGAGGCGTTCGAGGGTGGTGGCGAGGGTGTGCTGGTGGTCCGCGAGGGCGCGGAGCCCGAAGGAGGTGATGGAGGAGAGGTTGGGGCCCATGGGGTGGATATCGGTCCGATGGGTGCGCATCTGGAGCGGGAGGGGCGAAGAATCGGGTATGGCGAGGCGCGTGCGGCACGGATCGGGTGGTGGAACGGGGGGATCCGGGGGCTTTGGTGGAGGTTGGAGCGGTGGGGGTGATGATTGGGATCTGGCGGAGGGGCTCGATCCGGAGGGGCCGAGCGCGGCGGATCTGGATCGGTACGGGGACGAGATGGTGTCGTGCATTCATTGCGGGGCGAAGATTTATGACCAGGCGGAGCTGTGTCCGCGGTGCGGGGCGATCCAGGAGGAGGTGGAGCGGGGGGTGTCGTGGTGGGTGTACGGGGTGGTGGTGGTGCTGGTGGTGTTGTTGTTGATGTTCGTGTTCTGAGCGTGGTGTGGTGGTGGGTGGCGGGGATGGGTTGGGGTGTGGATGGGGAGGTTTGGGGCATCCGTGGGGGTGTGGGGCTCGTATAGTGTGGTCGAGTTTGAGCGTGGATGCGTGTTGGCGCGCGTGTCCATCACGGCGCGGCCGTGGGCTCGTGGCGCGGGGATGCGTGGTCCGGATGCGGGCTTTCGCGGCGTCTCGGGCGTGTGGTCGCGGGATCATCACTTGGAGCGGATCATGACGAATGTTGCGGCACGTGGGTCTTCTGGCGCGCGGGGGGTTGTGGGTCGGGCGTTCAGTCTGATCGAGTTGTTGGTGGTGATCGCGATCATCGCGTTGTTGATCGCGTTGTTGTTGCCGGCGCTTTCGGGTGCTCGCGAGGCGGGGCTCAAGTCGTCGACGGCGGCGATGAGCAACGAGTTGACGACGGCGGCGCAGCGGTTCGGGAACGACAACGCGGGTCGGATGCCGGGGTATTTTTCGGAGCGTCAGATGGGATCGGACGCGAACGACGCGGAGCAGGACGGTGAGGGGATGAGCGCGATGGAGAACGCGCTTTTGGAGCTCGGGGGGACGGGCGTGGTGCTGGGTCGTGTGGGGGATCCGGGGCTCCCGGGCGAGAACGTGGAGGCGGGGATCATCGAGGTCGGGCCGAGCGATGATCCGGCGCAGCGTGTGGTGGTGAACACGAACCTGATCGGTGCGGAGGGTGCGTATTTCAGCCCGGACGACAAGTTCGTGAAGGTGATGACGACGGGGTACCAGGGTTCGGCGGAGCAGCAGAGCGCCAAGTCGCGGGGGATGCCCGACGTGGTGGACGCGTGGGGGAATCCGCTTTTGGTGTGGTCGCAGGACACGGCGGCGCGTGGTTCGATCGATCCGTTGTCGGACGCGGACGACACGTACACGCAGTTCGTTCGTGTGACGAGCGACGGGGCGGGGGCGCCGGGGGACACGAGCGGGGCGGCGTGGTTCTATCTGGCGTCGAACTCGTGTTTCATCGGGGCGCCGCAGGCGGGTCAATCGGGGGGGATCGACATGGGCGCCGATCCGACGGGTGGTCCGGCGAGCGTGATCGGTCCCGGGGTTGATGACGCGTTCAGCGCGACGGAGCGGATCCGGACGCTGGCGTCGCTGCTCGGATCGCCTTCGTCGTACGTGCTAGCTCCTGACCCCAATGTCAACTCGATCGAAGAAGCAGAGGTCGAACAAATTTATCCGGCGCGGCCCAGGGCGCGGTTCATCGTGCACAGCGCGGGTCGGGACGGGATCTATTTCAGTTCGCGTGATTCGGGTTGGCTCGAGAACGCGCACTCGGGTGGGGCGGAGTTCCACATCGATTTCGGGAACAACTTCAAGAGCCAGGGCCCGACCAGTGAACGGTTCACGGATAATGACGGGGCGTTCACGAACATCGACATGCTCGAGTCGTTCGACGATATTTTGTCGGGCGCGAAGTGATCGGGTGAGACATTGATGTGCGATGTGAGCGGGGCGTTTCGGCGTTCCGTTTTTTTGTGCGCGGGGGGATGGGGCAATGGGGAATAGGCAATGGGCAATGGGGAAGGCAGGAAGACAGAGGACAGGTACGCAGAGGGCGCAAAGAGACGCGGAGGGCGCGGAGATGATGGAAGGCGGGTGCCACGGCTCGCGGCTTGCCGGGCGGTCGTGTTCTTGAAGGCGTTTCGTCGGCACGACTGCGC
>CBFGUD010000091.1:0-3254 GCA_965652365.1 uncultured Phycisphaerales bacterium | reverse complement strand
CTCTCCTCCCCCGGGCTTCCGGGGGAGGTGTCACGCGCAGCGTGACGGAGGGGGGCTTCACCGACTTCCCTTCCTCCCTCTCCCCCGGGGAGAGGGCCGGGGTGAGGGCTCCCCGTTCTTGCCTTCCCCCCTCCGCCTCCTCTGCCTTCGCACCCTTCCCCGCGTGCGGGGGAGGGCAGGGTGGGGGTGTCTTCAACACGCCCTCTGTCTTCCCACCTTCTCCGCGGCCTCAGCGCTCTCTGCCACCTCTGCGTACCCCTCCTCTCCAAACCCCCCTAAACTCCCACCGCCATGTCCAAACGCAAAAAGCGCATCCTCGTCCTCACCAAACCCAAAAACCCCGACGACCCCTTCGCCGGCTCAGACCCCCTCGGCACCCCCAAAGACTTCGAAGCCGCCTGCGCACGCTTCAACACCAGACCCGACGGCACCACCCTCAAACGACTCGGCACCTTGATCCTCCACGGCCCGGGCTTCACCGTCGAATACGCCCAGGGACACGACACCCTCGCCCAAGCCATGGTCGTCGTCCTCGACACCGACTTCGCCTGGCCCGTCCTCTCCAAACTCTGCAAATCCATGGGCTGGAAAATGCAAGACACCGACTCCGGCCAATACTTCGGATAACCCCTCCTCCACTCGCCCTTTCTCCACCCTCCCTTCCTCCTTTCCTTCATCCCTTCACCCTCCCCATCCTCGTGGGACGGGCTTCCAGCCCGTCACTCCCATCCCCTGCATCCATCTTGACCCCGAATCGACGGGGTGCCGTGACTTGCCGGCACCATGGCCCCGCGCCGCAGGGCCATGATCCAACCGCAACCAAACACCAGCCACGCGTTCGACCCCTTCGGTCCCGGGTGCCACGACTCGCCGTCTTCGGCGCAGTCGTGTCTTCCCAACCCATCCAACAACACGACTGCGCGGCAAGGCCGCGAGCCGTGGCACCCGACTTCTATCTTCTCTGCGCCTCCGCGTGATCTCTGCGTCCTCTGCGTTCCAAAGAGCAGACCACACACCCCCGCACCCCCCCTACAATCCCCCATGCCCGTCTACGTCTACGAATACCTCGACCCCCAAGGCGAAGGCACCGGCCAAACCTTCGAACTCATCCAATCCATGAGCGAAGACGCCCTCACCGAGCACGAAGGCAAACCCGTCAAAAGGGTCATCCAGCCCCCAAACATCGCCGGCCACTGGTCCGACATGAAATCCAAGTCCATGCTCTCCAACGAGAACCTCGACCGACTCGGCTTCACCAAGTACGAGAAAAAAGGCGACGGCTACATGGAACGCACCGCCGGCAAAGAAGGCCCCAAGTCCATCTCCCTCGACGACTAAGGCATTGGGCATTGGGCAATAGGCAATAGCCGGGTGCCACGACTCGCCGTCTTCGGCGCAGTCGTGTCTTCCCAACCCATCCAACAGCACGACTGCGCGGCAAGCCGCGAGTCGTGGCACCCGACATCTGTCTTCTCCGCGCCCTCCGCGCTCTCTGCCACCTCTGCGTACCAACGCTTCCGTCTTCAGCACGAGAGTTCCGGCCGGGTGCCACGACTCGCCGTCTTCGGCGCAGTCGTGTCTTCCCAACCCATCTAACAGCACGACTGCGCGGCAAAGCCGCGAGTCGTGGCACCCCGCTTCTCTCTTCTCTGCGCCTCTGCGCGCCTCCGCGCACTCTGCGTACAAAGAAGCAGCCCAAACACCACCCCTATCCCAACCGCTCCACAATCCCCCGCACCAGTTTCTCGACGTCGTCCTCGCGCGCCATGTCGATCCATGCCGACCCCGAGCGCACCCGGAACCGTTTCAACCACGTCCGCTGGTTCTTCGCGAACCGGCGCGTCTCGATCTTCACCCGCTCGATCGCGTCGTCCAATGAACACCGACCCTCCAGGTGTTCGATGATCTGCTTGTACCCGATCCCCTGCCGCGCCTGATCCCCCAGCGCGCCCGAGTCCCACAGCCCGCGCACTTCGTCGACGAGCCCGTCGGTCACCATCTGTTTCACCCGCGCGTTGATGCGCGGGTTGATGTCCTCCGCATCCCAGTGCAGCCCGACGAGCGTCGCGCCCGGGCGCGCATGGTCCACCGAATCCCACTGGCGCTGCAGCTCGCTGATCGGCGTGCCCGACGCGCGGTACACCGCCAGCGCGCGCACGGTGCGCCTGACATCCGCGCCGTCGATCCGCGCGAACGCCTCCGGATCGACGCGCGCCAGCTCCGCGCGCCGATCCGACTGATCCATCGCGCGGATCTCGTCGACGACCGACGCGTCGGGCTCGGGGGCCTCGAACATCCCGTCGAGGAACGTCTGCACATACAGGTTCGTCCCCCCGACCACGATGGGCACCACGCCGCGCGCATGCAGGTCCGACACCACCGAGTCCGCGCGCGCGAGCCAGTCCTTGACCGTGAAGCGCTCGCGTGGGTCCGCGATGTCGAGGAGGTGGTGGGTTACCCGCGCGCGTTCGTCGGGGGTGGCTTTAGCCGTCCCGATGTCCATGCCGACGTAGACCTGGAACGCGTCGGCGCTGACGATCTCGGCGCGGGTGCCGGTGCGCCGTTCGTACTCGCGCGCCAGCGCGAGCGAGAGCGCGGTTTTGCCGCCGCCCGTGGGGCCGACGATGACCGGATAGTTGGGGATCGGTGTCACGGAACGATGGTAGAACCCAAGTCGCGGAACTCAGTCCCGGCGTGCCATGGGGAGCAGGCCCATGAGCGTCAGGACCGCGCCGGTCGCGACGACCCACAGGCGTGTGCGCCGGTCGAGCACGAGCCGCTCGAGCCGGGTGCGTTCCGGGCGGTACACCGGGCGCGCGATGGGTTCGGGTTCGAGGAGTTCGAAGAGCATGGGGTCGCGCATCTGCCCCGGGGCGGCGAGCGATTCGGACCCCGCGGGGATGAGCCCCAGGTTCGCGTGCGCGAGGCGCAGGATCGTGTCGGGCTCGGCGCGCTCGAGCGCGTCGATCATCTCCTGGTAGCGCGCGTTGCGGGCGGCGTGCTCCTGCTCGGCGATGAGCGCCAGGGTGCGCTGGTGGCGCATGAGGCGCAGGTCCTCGCGGACGGGGAGGACGAACGCGCTGACCAGGAGCGCGAGCCCGGCGGCGAAGCAGCACCATCGCGCGACCTCGGAGGCGAACCGGTCGGCGGGTTGGGCTTCGGGTGGGGGCGCGGGATGGGCCGGCAATTGTTCCACGTGGAACACCATCGGCGGTTTTGTGCGCGCGCGTGCAGGAAGTGTGGGGGGGTTCGGG
>CBFGUD010000090.1:0-3342 GCA_965652365.1 uncultured Phycisphaerales bacterium | reverse complement strand
CCCCCCGCGCCCCGCAGGTTCACCCGCACCCCCACGCGCTGCACCACCCCCATCGCCCGCGCGATCGCCGCGATCCGCCCGACCTCGCCCACCGACTCCGCGTTGATCTGCCCCACCCGCTCGCGCACCGCGTGCGCCAGCTCGTCGCCCGTCTTCCCGGGACCCGCGAACAGGATCCGCCCGGGCGCGAACCCGCTCGCCAGCGCCGCCACGAGTTCCCCGCTCGACGCGATCTCCGCCCCGAGCCCCTCGCGCCGCCACAGCGCGCACACCCCGATCGCCGGGTTCGCCTTGATCGACGCGTGCACGTCGAACCGGTCCCCCAGCGCCCCCGCCAGCATCCGCGCCCGCGCCGCGATCGCGTCCCCGTCGTACACGAACACCGGCGTCCCCCGATCGCGCGCCAGCGCCCCGAGATCCACGCCCCCCATCCGCGCCGTCCCGCCCTCGATGGTCATGCCCTCGCGCACGCGCCCTCCTCCGCCAACGCCCGCTGCGCCCGCGCCCCGATCTCCCGCGCATCCCCAAGCGTCCACGCGAAGACCATCAGGTCCATCGCCCCCCGCGCCGCGCTCGCCAGCGTCATCGGGACGACCCCGCGCCCCGACCGCGCGTCGTACAGATCCCCCCCCAGCGCCCGCGCCACCCGATCGAACCCCATCGCGCCCCCGACCCCCACCCCCGTCGCGAGCACGAACGCCCCCGCGCCCAATCGCCGCCCAACCTCCAGCGCGAACGTCGACGTGTTCACGCGCGGGTTGATCTCGATCGCGTACACCGCCCCCGAACGCGTCCGTATGAAATCGATCCCCACGTACCCCCGGTACCCGTCTTCAACCAACACCCCCACGATCTTGGCCGCCTGGTCGAGCATCCCCGGATCGTCCCCCATCACGCTCGGCCCGCTGTTCCCGATGAACGCGAGCTCCGCCGTCATCCGCTGATCGCTCACCCCGACACGCACCGCGCCCTCATCGCCGCACCGGAACTGCACGTTCGGCGAACAGTCCACATCCAGCAGCCGCTGCACCGTGAACAACCGGTCCGCCCCCGACCGCGCGAGCCCGCGCTCCAGCGCCGCCGTCGGATCCCCCCCGCGCAGCATCCACACCCCGTACCCCCCGATGCTCACGTCCGCGCGCACGATCACGTCCCCCTCGCGCCGCATCGACGCCACCACCCCGGGCACCGCGTCGCGCGCCACGATCGCCGACTCGATCGCCGCCACCCCCGCGCGCTCCAGCACCCCCGGGAGCGACGACTTCAGATTCAGCCGCCCCACCAACCCCGGCTCCCCCGCGAGCACACCCACCCCCAGCGCCGCGCCGAGCCGCGCCGCCCCCGCCGACCCCATGTAGGGCTCGACGACATCGCACCCCCCGCGCACCCGTTCGATCAGCCCCGCATCCCCCAGCACCCGATCCAACAGCGACCCCTCGCCTCCTTGAACCACCTCCACCCGATCCGTCCCGAGCCCGAGCGACCGCACGAACCCCACCCACCCCGGATCCATCGCCCCATCGACCACCACCGTGTCGTCCTCGCGTGCCAGCAGCAGCGCCCGACGCGACAACGCATCGAGCGATCGTTGAGACAGCGAACCCCCGATCCCGTCCCCGAGCGCCGCGCCCTCGATCGCGTGGACCCAAAGCCGCCGACCACGCTCCGCCGCCCCCGCGCTCACGAACCCGCTCCCGCGCGCTTCGACCACCCGAGATCACGCGCACAGGGCACGTCACCCCACCCATCCGCGCGCAGCACCGCGTCCACGATCGCGCTCGCCGCCACCAACGACGCGAGCACCCCCACCCGGTTCAGGTCCGCCTCGACCTCGTCCCCGCATAGGGCGAAGCAGATATCCCCGTCGTACTGCGTGTAGCAGGGCGACACGCTCCGCGCCAACCCCGCGCTCGCCATCCGCGCCACGGCGCACGCGCGCGCCGAGTCGAACCGCGCGTTCGTCGCCACCACCACGAGCGTCGTGTTCGTGCCGAACGACAACGCGTCCCCGCGCGACTCGATCATCCGCGCCGCGCTCCCCCATGCGCCCCCGTCATCGCCCCGCGCCCCGGCGACAATCCCCCCCCGCTCCGGATCCACCACGTCCCCCAGCGCGTTCACGCACGCGATCGCACCCACCCGCAATCCATCGTCCGTCGCCCACCCCGCGCTCCCGATCCCCCCCTTCGTCGCGCGGGCCGCGCCCCGGAACTTCCCCACCATCGCCCCGCTCCCCGCGCCCGCGCACCCGCGCTCGAATGTCGTCCCCGCGCCCTCGCACGCGCGCCGCCCGTCCTCCGCGTCCGGATACGCGTCCGGATCCCCGATCGACCGATCGAAGATCGCCGCCCCCGGAACGATCGGCACCGCCCCCTGCGCCGTCGGGAACCCCCGCCCGCGCGCGCGCATCGAGTCCACCACCCCCTGCGCGCACCCCAGCCCCATCGCGCTCCCGCCCGACAGCACCACCGCGTCCACGCGCTCCACCAGATTCCCCCCCCGGAGCAGCTCGATCTCCCGTGTCGCCGTCCCCCCGCCGCGCACATCCACCCCGCCCACCATGGGCTCATCGCACACCACGACCGTGCACCCCGTCGCTCGCGCCAGATCCGTCCGCTGCCCCACGAGCACACCCCCCACGTCCGTGATCGACCCCTCCCGCGCGCGCTCCATAGACCAACCTGCACCCATACCCCGATCGTACGCGCCGCCCGCCCCCAGGCCGCGTCCGACGCCTTCAATCCACCCGATGATCGACCCCCACGAGATCACGGACTTCACCCGCTCCGACCACGAACTCGAGGAGTTCGCCCTCTTCGCCCCCGCCGTCGCCGGGAAAACCGCCGCGTTCATCGCCCGGGCGCTCGACCGCTTCCTTTCCCCTTCCGATCACCCCTCCCCCTTCGCCCACGTCCGCGCCCTCGCCGACCGCGACGCCCTCACCACCACCATCCGCGACGCGCGCCTCGGGAAGTGGCGCACCCTCACGAGCTGCTACCACGCCCTCGCCCACGCCGACCTCGACCTCCGCGCCTGCACCCTCGACCAGCTCGAATCCATCCCCGGCATCGGCCCCAAGACCTCCCGCTTCTTCCTCATCCACACCCGCCCGGACGCCCGCGTCGCCGTCCTCGACACCCACATCCTCGCCTACCTCCGCGCCGTCGGCATCGACGCGCCCCGCTCCACCCCCCAGACCCCGAAACGCTACGCCCAGCTCGAAGCCGCCTTCCTCGACCACGCGCGCGACATCGGACGCGCCGACGACCTCGCCGCGTTCGACCTCGAAATCTGGTCCCGTTCAACGACCCGATCCCCCCGCCCCCCCGCCCCACCCGCCCC
>CBFGUD010000089.1:0-3367 GCA_965652365.1 uncultured Phycisphaerales bacterium | reverse complement strand
CGCCCCGGTCCCAAAACGAAACAGGGCGGACCCGAAGATCCGCCCCGTCACACTCGATATCCGATCCGAACCCGAACGATCAAGCCCGAACCATCAGGGCTCCGTCGCCACGAACAGCCCCGCAGACGCCGGAGCCGCCGGCTCCGACCCCGGAGCCCGGATCTCCGCACGAGCCCCCTCCGACGCCGACGACGACACCTGCTCGAACAACGCCGACCCCGTGTCCGCCGACGGGCGGCGTTCCACCAGCGACCCGTCACGCGTCCTCAGGAGCACGCTCACGCTCCGGATCAGCCCGCCGTCCTCGTCGATCCCCGCGATCGGGTCCGGGAGCACCTCGATCAGGTACGCGTCCAGATCGATCATCATCCGGTCCGGCGCGCTCGTCACCCCGCTCGGGAGCGTCCGGTCCCGCGAATCGGGCTCCGACAGGTACCGCTCGATCTCCCGAGGATCCGCCGACCCCCGATCGAACAGCAACAACCCGCCCGAGATCGCGACGTCGCTCGCGAGCACGTCGCCCGGCGACAGCGTCAGCGAACGACGCCGGTAGTACCCGTAGTACATCGAATACAGTTCCACCTTCGCCTCCGCGGGCGCCCCCGTCGTCGCGTTCGTGCTCGCGCCCGACACGAAGAACAGCTCCCTGGCTCCCACACGCACGGGCGCCGACCAATCCGACCACGACCCACGCGCGAACGGCTCGACCGTCAACGCCTGCTGATCCGCGTCCTCCTCATCAAGATACGGCCCCTTCCGGAAGTACGGGTTGTTCACCGCCACACGCGTCCGGTACCGGTACGTCGCGCCGGGCTCCACCCCGATGTCGTGCGCCCACATCTGCACCGTGTCCTCCGTCAGCACGTCCATCCGCGCCGCAGCCCCCCCCGCACGCGAACGCGGCCGATCCTCCACACGCACCCCGAGCCGATCCAGCTCGTTCCGCACCGATTCGATCTCACGCTCCAGACGCTCGATCCGCGCCTCGTTGCCCCCGCTCGGACGCGACGTCGTCCCCGGATCACGCGGATCACGCGTCCGCGTGGGCGTCTTGCCGCCCCCGCCGCCCGGGCTGCCCGTCGTTGTCCGCCGCCCCGCGCCGCGCACACGCTCGAGCTCCTCCTCGAGCGTCGCCAAACGACGCGTCAGCCGCTCCTCATCGCTCAGCGACGACGAACCCGACACATCCGCCAAACTCGGCGGCTCCCACATCGGACCCGAGATCGTCGGCACGAACGCCGGGCGGATCACGTCCGGCGCATGCTCCTGCGCCAACGCCACCACCTCGTTGAGCCGCACCAACGGATCCGACTCGCGCACCGCGTCCGTCGGGACCGCCGACATCGGAGGACGCTGGATCCGCTCGCTCGCGCCCCACGACCCGTCCGCCATCAGCTTCTGACGCTCGACCTCCAGCCCCATCACCGCCATCCCCGTCGACGCCCAGAACAACCTCGGCACCCCCGGGAACCCGTCCTCGCCCTCGAGCACCTTCCGGAGCTCCGACCCCGAGAACGTCGCCTCGATCGACACGCTCGCGAAGTCCAGCGGCTGCTCCCCCCCCGACCCGATCGACCCGAGCTCCGGGACCTCCGCGACCGCGAACGGATCGAGCGTCGCCCAGCGAGACACCGCGACGGGCTCGCTCGTCACCGGGACGCGCAGCGCCTCGATCGCGTCGAAGTTCCCGCCCCCGGGCGTCACCTTCTCCACGCCCAGCGCCGCGACCACGTCCACGCCCTCACCCAGCGCCGACGGAAGCTCCACCGAACCCCCCTCGTCCGAACGGAACGCGCTGTCGTACCGCGCCACCAGGTCCACGTCCTGCACGTCCGGCAGCCGCGGCGACGTATCGCTGATCTGGCTCTCGAGCGAACGCGCCTGCTCGCCCAGCACCTGGTAGATCGCGTCAGGCGTCACCCGGCGCGAACCGACCTCGATCGTGTTGGGCTGCGTCACGAACTGCATCGCGATCACACCAAGCAGGATCACGACCACCAGCACGAGAACGATCTTCTCGACGTGCTGCTCCAGCGGATTCACACCTTTGAGTTTCATGCGCGTGTGCTCTCTATCGAAGGAAGCGTCTGTCCACCAACCGATCCGTCCCGACCCAAAGCCCGATCAACCATCAAACTCCGCCCCGCCAGAAATCCCCAGCGACGACTTCACGCTCGCCGGCATCAACGGCGTCGTCCACGAACGGAGCCACACCGTCTCGATCGTCAACGTCGCGCGCACCACGTGCTCGTCCCCGTAGTAATACCCGCGCTGGAGCTGACCCCACACGTCCACCGGCGACAAGTCCATGTCGATCACCGTCATGTAGTTCGTCTTCCCCAGCGCATCGATCAATCTGGGCAGCCCCTTCGACGACGCCACCACCGTCATCTCCACGTACCGGATATCGAACGGCGACCCCGCGCCCCCGCCCGAACGACCCGTGAACGACGCCGGGGGCGCCCCCACCGCCGGATCGCCGCCCGCCGATCCCTGGATCGGACGGCTCGAACGCCCCCCACGGTCCGACGGGAACGACCCGAAATCATCGTCCTGGAAGTCCGACGCCGACGCGCCCGCCGGGGCATCGAGCCCCGGATCCAGCAGCCGCAGACGCTCCACGTGCTTCACCGGCGCGTCGGGCACCGAGAGCGACACCCCCGCGCTGTCCGTGTTCGCCCGCGCCACCGCGCTCAGCACGTCCGACACCACCCACGCGTCCCACGTCCAACGGAACACCTCCGCGCTCGTGATCTGGTTCCGCGGCGGCGGGGTGCTCGGGATATGCGAATACCCGGGCTCGGCCTGCTCCGTCTGGATCGCGCCCAGCGGGCAATAGAACGCCAGCGACTCCGCCCGACCCGCGTACTCGCCCAAGCGGCGCGAGATCAGGTCCCGCCGCAGCTGCTCCTGCTGCGACTCCGACACGTTCCCGTCCGGGCTCGACGCCCTGTACGCGTCGAGCTGCTGCTGCTCGTACTGGTTGAGCGACGACGCGAGCGCCGCCGGCGCCGGCGCGTCGCCCCCGTTGAGTCGACGAAGCAACCGCGCATAGTACGACGGGGAATCGTCCGTCCCCGCGATCAACTCCGCGAGCTCACGCCCCAACCGGCGCAGCTCCCCGTCGTCGCTCGCCTCGGGGAGCAGCCCCCCGATCAGCACCCCGTGGTCGCCCCGGTTGAACGCCGTCCCCCGCTCCAAGACCTCCGCGACCTGCGCCTCGCGCTGCGCCTTCTGCTCCTTGTAGAACTCCGTCACGATCTTGTTCGGAGCCCGAGACTCGCTCAGCTGCCCCTCCCCAGCGAGCACCGCCGGGAGCGAATAGTCCACGTTGCTCGCGCCCGTGAGCTTCCGCTTCTCGGCGTTG
>CBFGUD010000088.1:0-3437 GCA_965652365.1 uncultured Phycisphaerales bacterium | reverse complement strand
CCCCCATGACTCTTGCCGGTGCCATGGTGCGGCGCCGCAGGCCCATGCTCAACCACCACACGGGCTCGATGACTTCCCATCTTCGCGCCCTTCGCGATCTTCGCGTTCACCCACTTTGTCTTCTGCCTTCTCTGCGCCCTCAGCGACCTCTGCCCCCTCTGCGTACCCGCCTTCTGCCTTCCTGCCTTGCACCCTCCCCCGCGTGCGGGGGAGGGCCGGGGTGGGGGTGCCCCGATCTCTTCCCCACTGTCTTCTGCCTTCTCTGTGTGCTCTGTGTGCTCTGTGGTTCAATGTCTTCCCCCCCCCGTCTTCTCTTCTCCGCGCCCTCAGCGTTCTCTGCCACCTCTGCGTACCTCCCTTTCCGTCTTCCCTCCAAAAACCCCTGAAAAACCAATCTGAATCGCATAGTGTCCCATGACCTGCGTGTTCTCTGCCGGGCGCGTGCCCGGGGGCGGATGCGCCGAACCGCAGGCCGGCCCCCGCGCGCTCATCCAGCGCCGCACCCCGCCGCCCACGCCCGAACCGAAAGGGCACCCCATGCTCACCGTCACCGACGACGCCAAGTCCTTCCTCAAGGAACTCATCGATCACAACAACCTCCCCGAGGACACCACCATCCGCCTCACCGCGACCCAGGAAGGCCTCGGGCTCGCCCCCGACACCCCGAGCGAGCAGGACACCACCTTCGAACTCGAAGGCCGCGTCGTCCTGACCGTCGCCGACCCCATCGCGACCCAGCTCGCCGACAAATCCCTGAGCATCAACCAGACCGAGCAAGGCCCCACGCTCGCCATCGCCTGACCCCCACTCAAAATCCCACCCCCACCCAAGCCGCTGCCCCACCAGCCGCCGCGATCCCTCACGCTCCTCCCCCGGGCTTCCGGGGGAGGTGTCACGCGCCAGCGTGACGGAGGGGGTGCGTTCTGTCCCCACCTGGCTTCTCTTCTCTGCGCCTCTGCGTGAACTCTGCGCCCTCTGCGTTCCTGCTTCACTGCCTTCCGGCCTTCCCGCCTTACTGCCGCATCTCCCCGTGCGTGTAGTTCGGCGACTCCTTCGTGATCCGGATATCGTGCGGATGGTTCTCCACCACCGTCGCGCCCGACACCTTCACGAACCGCGCGTTCGTCCGCAGCGCATCGATCGTCGCGCACCCGCAGTACCCCATCGCCGACCGCAGACCACCCACCAGCTGATACGCGAACTCCGCCAGCGAACCCCGGTACGGCACCAACCCCTCCACACCCTCGGGCACGAACTTCTGTGGCGCCTTCCCCGCGCCGAGCAGCTTCTCCGCCTGACGGTACCGATCCGCCGACCCCGCGTTCATCGCGCCCTCCGACCCCATCCCACGGTACGACTTGAACCGCCGCCCGCCCGAGATCACCAGCTCGCCCGGCGACTCATCGAGCCCCGCGAACAGCGACCCCATCATCACCGAGTGCGCGCCGGCCGCGATCGCCTTGGCGATATCGCCCGAGAGCCGGATCCCGCCGTCGGCGATCACGGGCACGTCCGACCCGATCGACGCGAGCCCCTGGGCCGCGTTCATGATCGCCGTCACCTGCGGCATCCCCACCCCCGTCACCACGCGCGTCGTGCAGATCGACCCGGGACCGATCCCGACCTTCACCGCGTCCGCGCCCGCGCGCGCCAGCTCGATCGCCGCCTGGGCCGTCGCGATGTTCCCCGCCACCACCTGGATGTCGTACCGCTCCTTGATCGCGCGGACCGTCTCGATCACCGGGTCCGAATGCCCGTGCGCCGTGTCGACCACGATGACGTCGGCCTCCGCCTCGAGCAGCGCCTCGACCCGGTCGAACTGGTTCGGCCCCACCGCCGCCCCGACGCGGAGCCGACCCCGCGCATCGACGCACGCGCTGGGGTACTTGCTGAGCCGATCGATGTCGCGCATCGTGATCAGCCCGGACAGACACCCCGACCCGTCGACGAGCAGCAGCTTCTCGACCTTGCTCTGGTTCAGGATGCGCTCGGCCTGCTGGAGCGTGGTGTCGGGCGCGCCCGTGACCAGGTTGTCCCTGGTCATGATCTCGCTCACGCGCATCGAGTGGTTGTCGGCGAACTTCAGGTCGCGCCGCGTCAGGATCCCGACGACCTTCCCCTTAGAGCGCAGCTCGCTCGCGCCGTCCTCGGTGATGGGGAACCCCGACACGTTGTGCGCGTGCATGAGCTCGATCGCGCGACCGATCGTGTCGTCCGGGCCGAGCGTGATCGGGTCGGTGATGACGCCGTTGGCGGAGCGCTTGACCGTCGCGACCTCGCGCGCCTGCGCCTCGATGGGGAGGTTCTTGTGGATGAACCCGATCCCGCCTTCCTGGGCCAGCGCGATGGCGAGGGTGGACTCGGTGACCGTGTCCATGGGCGCGGAGATGAGCGGGACGTTGATCTCGATCCCGCGCGTCAGGCGCGTGGTGGTGATCGCGTCCTTGGGCATGACCCCCGAGTGCTGGGGGATGAGCAGCACGTCGTCGAAGGTGATGCCTTCCATGACGATCTTCGCGCCCGGATCCTGGATCCGCGCGGGGGCGCTGTTGGTGGTGGGTCGGGACGCGTCGGGTGTGTTCGCGATGGTCTCCATGAGAGAGTATCGCAGGGGTGGTGGTCCCAGTCCAGTGATCGGGGGCGTGGCGCGGGCGCTTTGCGCGGGTTTGACGGGTCGGGGGCGTGGGGGGGCGCGGGTCCGGATACCCTCATGACCATGAGCGATGGGCACCACAGTCCGGAGGGAGTGATCGGCGGCGGCGATCTGGTCGCGGCGTGGTCGCCGGCGGACCCGTCGGCGAGCGCGCTGCGCGAGTGGGTGCTGGCGCTCGGGGACGGGTCGTTCGCGATGGGGACGGTGTGCGGCGTGATGACGCGCCGGTACCACGCGGTGCTGACGGCGGCGTTGTCGGCGCCGGTGCGCCGGTTCGCGATGGTGAACGCGCTCGACGAGAAGGTGCGCATCACATTCCCGGGCGGCGATTGTTCCACGTGGAACATTTCGCCGATGCATTTCGCGGATCGGGAGGCGGCGCCGGCGGGGACGGCGGGGGTGGTGCTCGAGGGGTTCGAGCATCGGCCGGGCTTGTGCGCATGGACGTGGGGGTTGTTCTCGGGCGGCGAGAAGATCGCGACGTTCGTGCGCACGATCGGGGGCGCGGACCGGGAGGCGTGGGTTCGGGTGACGTATTGGTGCGATACGGAGGGGGAGGTGGTGGTGAGGCCTCTGCTGGGGATGCGGGACTTCCACGGGCTCAATGGGCCGGGGTCGATCGGGCACTCGGATCTGCGGGTGGATCTTGGTGGATCGCGCGTGCTCGTGTCGCGCGGGGAGGGGACGGTGGCGATCGAGCACGGCGATGGGTTCTCGGTGTCGCGGGTGGACGAGGTGTGGCGTGATTTCGCGTATGCGCACGATCGGGACCGGGGGCAGGGGT
>CBFGUD010000087.1:0-3491 GCA_965652365.1 uncultured Phycisphaerales bacterium | reverse complement strand
CCAGCAGCGCCAGGTGCTCGCGCTCCGACGATTCCCCGAGCTCGAGCATGTCCCCGAGCACCGCGACGCGCCGACCCGGGATATCCAGCGACCCGAAGAACGCCAGCGCCGCACGCACCGAGTCCGGGTTCGCGTTGTACGCGTCGTTGTACACGACGATCGGTTCGCCCGACGTCGGCACCTCCACCCGGTCCAGGCGCATCTCCGGCAGCCGCGCCCGACCCAGCCCCTCGCGGATCGCGCCGTCCTCGCCCCCCACCGCCCGCGCCGCCAGCACCGCCATCGCCGCGTTGGACGCGTTGTGCGCCCCCGGGATCGGGACCTCGAAACGCTCCCCACGCACCTCGAACACCACACGCCGCGCCCCCGACTCGATCACCCGCACATCCTCGCCCGCCACCCGATCGATCGCGCACGACAACGCCATCTCCGCCATCACCCGGTCCAGCTCCCCCGACCCCCCCGTCACGATCCCCAGCGCCCCCGTGTGCGCCAGGATCGTCGCCTTCTCCCGCGCGATCCCCTCGACCGACCCGAGCTCCGCCAGGTGCGCGCGACCGATCGACGTGATCACCGACACGTCGGGCTTCACCAGCGCGCACCGCGCCGCGATCTCCCCCGGGGTGCTCATCCCGATCTCCTGCACCACCACCGCCGCATCCAGCGGCGCATTGAGCATCGACACCGGGACCCCCAGCGCGTTGTTGTAGCTCCGCTTCGGCGCATGCACCCGCATCGAGCGCTCCAGCGCCGCCGCGATGAGACGCGTCGTCGTCGTCTTCCCGTTCGACCCCGTCACCCCGATCACCCTCGCGCCCAGCTTCGCGCGCCACACCACCGCCAGCGCCGTCAGCGCCCCGAGCACGTCATCCACCTCCAGCACCGGAACCCCGTACCCCCCGGGGACCCGCGCCCCGTCCGACACGAGCGCCATCGCCGCGCCCTTCCGCGCCGCAACGCCCAGATACTCATGCCCGTCCACCTTCGCCCCCCGGAACGCCGCGAACATCTGCCCGCGCCCCAGGTCCCGCGTATCGAACGACGCGCCCATCGGCACCGCCGCCCCCGCCCCGGGCTCGACCACCCAGCGCCCCCCGCACGCCCCCCGGATCTCCTCGAACGTCCACCCGCTCACGCCACCACCCCCTTCGCCTTCGCCGCCCGCGCCACGAGCGCCCCGCGCGCATGCTCCGCGTCATCGAAGTGATGCGTCACGAGCGCCCCGCCCGCCCCCATCACGATCTGCTCCGTCTCGTGCCCCTTCCCGCAGATCAAAATCACGTCCTCCGCCCCCGCGTGCTCCACCGCGTGCGCGATCGCCCGCGCCCGGTCCACCTGCACCACCACCCCCCCCCGTTCCCCCTCGCGCTGCGCCTTGCTCATCCCCGACAACACCTCGTCCACGATCGCCCCGGGCTTCTCGCTCCGCGGGTTGTCGCTCGTCACCACCACCACGTCCGCGCCCTCGCGCACCACCCGCCCCATCCTCGGCCGCTTCGTCCGGTCCCGGTCCCCCCCGCACCCGAACACGCACCACAACTTCGACCCCCCAGGGAGCACCCGACGCGCCGCGCCCAGCGCGTGCGCCAGCGCATCGTCCGTGTGCGCGAAGTCCACGAACACCCGGGGCAACCCCGTGCCCACCCGCTCCATCCGCCCCCTCGGGAGCGTCAGCCCCGAAACCCCGCGCTCGATCGCGCCCCGGCGCGCCCCCTCGTCCATCCCCAGCTTCCCGAGCAGCGCCTCACTGAGCGCCGCCGCGATCAGCGCGTTGGACGCGTTGTACCCCCCGAAGAACCCCACCCGCGCCGCGATCTCCCCGATCGGGGTCCGCATCACGATCCGCATCCCGTCGATCGTCTCCCCCTCCACCCTTGCGAACCAGTCCGCCCCCTCGTCGACCATCGAGCACCGCACCACCCGCACCCCCGCGCCGCACGCCTCCACCATCACCCGCGCGTGCGCATCGTCCACGTTGATCGCCGCCACCGCCCCCGCGCCAAGACCCTCGAACAACAACGCCTTGGCGCGCACATACGCGTCGATGTCCTTGTGATAGTCCAGGTGATCCCCCGACAGGTTCGTGAACCCCGCCGCATCGATCGCGATCGCCGCCGTCCGCCGCTGATCCAGCGCATGGCTCGACGCCTCCATCGCGCACGCGACGCACCCGTGCTCCACCATCGTCGCCAGCGTCCGCGACAGCTCGATCCCCGGCGGCGTCGTCATCGCCGCCAGGCCCCGCTCCCTTCCATCATCGATCTCCACCGTCCCGATCAGCCCGCACCGCTGCTTCGCGCCGTCCATGATCCGATCCACGAAATGCGCCACCGTCGTCTTCCCGTTCGTCCCCGTCACCGCCGCGATCTTCAACCTCTTGCTCCGCCCCCCATAAAACCGCTCCGCCACCACGTTCCCCACCAGCGCCGCATCAGCGCACACCAGCACCACCGCGCCGAGACCCCGCCGATCCAGCAACCCACGATCATCCGTCAGCACCGCCACCGCGCCCCCCTCAATCGCCTCCTCCACGTGCGCCGACCCCCGATCACGCGTCCCCCGCCGCGCCACGAACAAACTCCCCGGCACCGCCGTCCGCGAATCCTCCGTCACATCGCACACCCGCACACGCGACAACACCCCGTCGTCCACACGCCGCTCCACATCCAATCCCGAGATGAGCGTCAGCAGATCCATCGCGCATCCTCAACACCGCGCACCGAGCCCGCGCGCACGCCCCCAGAATCGGCGTTCCCGCACATTCCCCGGCACTTTTCAACACCACACCATACCACGACCAACCCCAACCCCGCGACCCCAACCGCACCCAACCCCCACCACCCCCATCAAGGCACAATCAGCATCGCGTCCCCGTACGAGTAAAACCGATACCCCTCCCGGATCGCGTGCGCATACACCGCACGCACCCGCTCCACCCCGTCCACCCCCTCCGATTCCAGCGCCGCCGCCACCATCGCGATCAGCGTCGACCTGGGCAGGTGGAAGTTCGTCACCATCCCGTCCACCCAGCGCCACCTATACCCCGGCGCGATCATGATGCCCGTCTCGATCGGATCCACCACCGACCCCCCGTCCTCCACCACCCGCGCATACGACTCGAGCGTCCGCACACTCGTCGACCCCACCCCGATCACCCGACCCCCCCCGGGCTTGCCCCCCTTGAACCGCGCCGCCGCCGATCCCATCGAGCACCACTCCGAATGCATCACGTGCCCCTCGAGCGTCTCGCTCTCGATCGGACGGAACGTCCCGATCCCCACGTGCAGCTCCACCTCCTCACGCACCACCCCACGCGCGTCCAATCCCTCCAGCACCCGCTCCGTGAAATGAAGCCCCGCCGTCGGCGCCGCCACCGACCCCGCGCCCCCGTGCGCGTACACCGTCTGGTACCGCGCCCCGTCCCCCTCGTCCTCCACCCACTCCCCGCGCGCCTCGCGCTGCCTCAAGATATACGGCGGCAAAGGCATCAA
>CBFGUD010000086.1:0-3702 GCA_965652365.1 uncultured Phycisphaerales bacterium | reverse complement strand
GGGCAGACAGAGAGACACCCCCACCCCGGCCCTCCGCCGCACGCGGGGGAGGGTGTGGGGTCTAGAGTGGGCACTATGAGCGCGCGGACGGTTCGGAATCTGGTGCAGTACGGGTTGATGGCGTTGCTGCTGGGGCTGCTGGGGGCGTTTTTGTTGTATCCGATCGCGCTGACGGTGCGTGGGGGGTTCGCGGCGGATCCGGCGACGGGGTCGGGGTGGACGCTGGACCATGTGCGGCTGGTGTTTGAGGATCCGCTGCAGGTGCAGGGGCTGATCAATGCGCTCAAGATCGCGTGCGCGACGACGGTGTTGTGTCTGGTGATCTCGTTGCCTTTGGCGGTTTTGAGCGCGAAGCACACGTTTCCGGGGAAGAAGATTCTGAACGCGGCGGTGTTGGTGCCGCTGATTCTGCCGCCGTTCGTGGGGGCGATCGGGATCACGCGGCTTTTGGGGCGGGAGGGGGCGCTCAATGCGCTGCTGGGGACGGAGTGGGATGTTTTGGGGCAGGGGAAGTTCTGGGGGGTGGTGATCGTCGAGGCGTTGCACCTGTACCCGATCATCTATCTGAACGCGACGGCGTCCTTGGCGAATCTGGATCCGGCGCTGGATGAGAGCGCGGAGAATCTGGGGGCGGGGCCTTGGCGGCGGTTTTTCCGGATCACGCTGCCGCTGATTCGTCCTGGGTTGTTCGCGGGGTCGACGATCGTGTTCATCTGGAGTTTCACGGAGCTGGGCACGCCGTTGATGTTTGATTACGCGACGGTGACGCCGGTGCAGATTTTCTATGGGCTCAAGGAGGTGCAGAACAGCGCGGAGCCGTATGCGTTGACCTTGGTGCTGCTGATGTCGGCGGTGTTGATCTACGTGGTGGGGAAGCTGGTGTTCGGTCGTCGCGGGTACGCGATGTATTCGAAGGCGTCGCGTGCGGGCGGGGAGACGAGGCTGGGGGGCGTGTGGGGGTGGCTGGCGGCGGGGGCGTTCGGGCTGGTGACGTTTTTGGCGCTGATGCCGCATGTTGGGGTGGTGCTGTCGGCGATCGCGGAGCCCGGGTCGTGGTACGCGAACGTGGTGCCTTCGCGGGTGACGCTGGATCACTTCGAGGAGGCGCTGACGGCGGGTGAGTCGTTCAACTCGATCAAGAACTCGCTGGTGTTGTCGCTGTCGGCGATGGTGCTGAACATGGGGTTCGGGGTGCTGATCGGGTACATCCTGGTGCGGACGACGATCAAGGGTCGGGGGCTGCTTGATGCGTTGTGTATGTTGCCGCTGGCGGTGCCGGGGCTTGTGATGGCGTTCGGGTATGTGGCGATGACGCTGCGTTGGCCGTTCGGGTCGGGGGATCCGCTGGAGGGGACGCTTGCGGTGTTCGGGACGGATCCGAACCCGTTCCCGTTGTTGATTATCGCGTACGCGGTGCGGCGTTTGCCGTACATCGTGCGGTCGACGGTGTCGGGGCTTGAGCAGACGTCGGGTGAGCTCGAGGAGGCGGCGGTGAATCTGGGGGCGTCGCGGGTGCACGCGGTGCGTGTGGTGATTGTGCCGTTGATTATGGCGAACTTGATCGCGGGGGGGTTGTTGGTGTTCTCGTTCTCGATGCTGGAGGTGTCGGACAGTTTGATTTTGGCGCAGAAGGGCGAGCACTTCCCGATCACGAAGATGATCTACGAGTTTTCGATGCGTCTTGGTGATGGGCAGCACATCGCGTCGGCGATGGGTGTGTGGGGGATGGCGTTGTTGACCATTACGTTGTTCGGGTCGTCGCTGATGATGGGGAAGAAGTTGGGGTCGATTTTCAGGGTGTGAGAAGGCGAGAAGGCAGGTACGCAGAGGTGGCCGAGGTCGCGGAGGGCGCGGAGAAGGCGGGGGGCGGGGGGGAAGGCATCGAACCACAGAGCACACAGAGAAGGCAAAAGACAGAGAAGGGGGATCAAGACACACCCCCTCCGTCCCGCTTTCGGCGGGCCACCTCCCCCGCCCCCCCGAAGCCGGGGGAGGAGCGTAGATGTGGTTGGGCGGTGAACACCGATGGGTATTTGGGTGTAGGGATCGTCTATGAGCACAGATGTGATCGAGATCGGGTTGGTGGGGGACGGGGATATCGGTGAGATCACGGGGCTTTTGAACCGGGAGATCGCGGAGGGGTTTGCGCACTTCGGGACGGCTCCGGAGAAGGAGGAGACGATCCGGGGGTTGTGGGCGGCGGGGAAGGCGTTTCATCCGTGGTTGGTGGCGCGGGACGGGGACGGTCGGTTTTTGGGGTTCGCGAAGAGCTCGGCGTGGAATCCGAGGGGGGCGTATGCGTGGTGCGTGGAGGTGTCGGTGTACATCGCGCCGGGGGCGCAGCGGATGGGATTGGGGACGCGGTTGTACGGGCGGCTTTTCGAGATCCTGCGGGCGCAGGGTTACGTGACGGTGGTCGCGGGGGCGTCGGTGCCCAACGAGGGGAGCGATCGGTTGCACCGGGCGATGGGGATGCGGGTGATCGGGGAGCACGAGGCGATCGGGTACAAGTTTGGTCGGTGGTACGGGGTGCGGTATTACCAGGGGTTTTTGGGGGAGAAGGGGGCGGTGCCCGGGGTGGTGTTGTCGGTGGCGGAGGTTTTGGGGTGATCGGGGGGAACGCAGAGGACGCGGAGATCACGGGGAGGGCGCGGAGAAGGCGGGGAGCGGGGGGAAGGCATTGAACCACAGAGCACACAGAGCACACAGAGAAGGCAGAAGACAGAGAGGGGGGATCAAGACACCCCTTCCGTCCCGCCTTTGGCGGGACACCTCGCCCGGCCCCCACGAAGCCCGGGTGAGGAGAGAGGCACTGACCTGCGAAGCGCAGGTCAGTGGCACGGGGTGGTGTGGCTCGGGGTGGTTTGATGGGGGTTTCTGCTTCCCCATTGCCTATTGCCTCTTGCCTCTTGCCTCTTGCCCATTGCCTCGGCGCGGGGTGGCTTGAGAAGTGGGCGCGGGTCGGGCACAATGGGTCGATGCTTGATGCGGGTGACACGACGATCGAACGGGCGCGGCGGTTGGTGCGGGGGCATAGCGCGGGGACGCTGCTGTATGACGGGACGCCTTTCGAGGCGCGGTATGTGGTGGATCCGGGGTCGGGGGATCTGGTGATCGAGTGCGATCGGGAGTCCGTAGAAGCGAACGACGTGTCGGTGGCGATCCCGAGGGATTCGTTCGATGCGGCGGCGCGGGTGTGCGTGGAGCTTTCGGAGGTGGTGGACGAGGCGCTGCGGGATCGGTTCACGGCGTATCACTTGCCGGCGAGCGATCCGATGCTGGGGGTGGCGGCGGTGACGTTCGTGAAGCTGGATTCGGGGGAGGTGGTGGACCGGGGGGCGCTGGGGCTGGCGAATCCGCTCGCGGGGGCGCAGGGGAAGCTGTGCAAGATGATCAACGCGGACCGGGCGCGATTGACGGCGCTGTGCAAGGCGATCACGGGGACGGGGATCGTGGACGCGCTGTGCGTGGGGGTGGATGATCGGGGGATGGATGTGCGGGCGCAGCGGGGTGTGGTGCGGCTCGAGCTCCCGGCGCCGGTCGGGGATGCGGAGGAGGCGGCGCGGGTGATCGGGGCGATGCTGGACGCGTGCGGTGCGTGAGGCGCACGCGCACATCGCGCAGCTGGGGCGGTCGCTCTCGATGGTGGATCTGTCGGGGTGCGCGTCGAGGGGCGAGGCGCTGGAGATGCTCGCGGGGGGG
>CBFGUD010000085.1:0-3906 GCA_965652365.1 uncultured Phycisphaerales bacterium | reverse complement strand
GGGCGTGGGGGGGGTGGAGGGGGGTGGGCGAGCGTGGCGATGACTGTATCCGATGGAGGGGTGGCGGATCTGGAGTGTTTGCCGGGCGTTTGTTGGTCGGCGGGCGTGTCGTTGAGTCGTGTGTGTCGTGTGGTGGCGTGGATGAGGGATTGCTGTCTTCGGTTGCGTCGGGGGTGGGGCGTAAAAATTCACGAGGGGTGTGGAGAAGTTTGAGAGATTGCACGTGAGTTTGGTGGATTGTGGTGCGAATTGTGGTTGGGACATTGTTTTTGTGATTGCGGAGTGGTGTGGTTTTGAATAGGGTGTTTTCTGGAGATCGGGCGCTCCTTCATTCGTGCTCGTGGGGTGCTTGAGATCTGCGTTGTTTGTTGTTCTGCACGCGTCGTTGGCGCGATTGCACGGTTGTTTGTGTGTCGCTTTTTCGTCGTGTGCGGTTCGGCTTGCTGAGTGCACCGTGAAAGAGAAAGAGAAAGGGAGAAGTGACATGCGATTGAGAGTTGAAGCGGCGCGCCTCGCGTTGGGCGCTGGTTTGTTGGTGTCGTGCAGTGTCGCGTCGGGCGCGGATTATGACGAGGCGATCGACGGGGACCTGGGCGACCAGACGAACGGGCCGACGATCTTTGATGTGGATCTCGGGACGAACACGGTGAGCGGGACGGTCGGTGACGACGGTTCGCTCGACGAGGACTTCATTTCGTTCACGATCGGCGCGGGCGAGGGGATCAGCGCGATCACCCTGACGGACGCGGTGTTCACGGGCGGGAACTTCTCGACGGGGTTCCGTCTGTACGCGGACCTGGGTTCGGGTCTCGAGCAGGTGTCGCCCGGGAGCTACGATCTCGGCGATATCGGGACGGACTTCCTGACGGTGTGGGATCTTTCGGACGTGGGCGGTTCGGCGCCGCTGGGTCCGGGGACGTACGGGGTGCTCCTCGCGGAGTTCACGCCGAACCAGTCGTACACGTTCACGATCGACGTGGTTCCCGCGCCGGGTTCGATGGCGCTGCTCGGTTTTGGTGCGCTCGCGGCGGGTCGTCGTCGGCGCTGAGTTCAGGATCTTTTCATTGAGCTTGGGCGGGCTCGCGCGACGGCGCGGGCCCGCTTGCTTTAGTTCCAGCGTTCCCAGTCGGGGATGTAATATGGGGCGTTGGTGTGGGTGGCGGATCCGACGTTGAAGCGTTCGTTGTAGACGGCGGCGGGGTCGGGGGCGTGGGCGGCGACGGAGGTGTCGGCGCTGGCGGCGACGGTGCGGCCTTGGTGGCGGAAGGATGTGGTGGGGGTTGGGTTTTGGCGCCATTGGGCGGCGCCTTCGTAGAGCATGGGGGGGTCGAGGAGGGCGGTGGCGCGTCCGGTGCGGCCGACGGGGAGGAGGGTGTCTGCGAAGACGAAGACGGAGGAAGGGTGGGTGATGGTGGTGAGTTTTTTCCAGGGCTGGGTTGAGATGGTGCCCCAGGCGCCGCCCCAGCCGGGGGTTTTTTCGGGGGAGAGGTAGTAGCCGTTGTAGCCGTAGGTTGTTGTGGGGGTGGTGGTGTTGGTCTGGGGGGTGTAGGAGCCCCATGGCTGGGCGGGGCATTCGAAGGCGGAGTCTTCTCCGGGGTTGGCGCTGAGGTATGGGGCGAGGAAGCCCTTGGTGTGGTCGACGTGGCCGGTGACGTTGCCGGCGGTGCCGAACCAGTATCGGGAGTCGGAGAGGCCGATTTCGTGGTATTCGAAGTAGGCGAGGGGCATGACGCGTTGGTTGTGGTCGTCGGCGTACATGGTCCATGCGGTGGTGAGGGCGCGGAGCTGGGACATGCACTGGACGCGCTGGGCGGACTGGCGGGCGCTGGCGAGGGAGGGGAGGAGGATCCCGACGAGGAGCGCGATGATGGCGATGACGACGAGGAGTTCGATGAGGGTGAAGGCGTGGCGGGTTTGGGGGGGCGTGGTCATGGTCGGACCCCGGTGTCGCGTTGTTCGTTTCGGCGGAGTTCGTTGATGAGGGTTTGCTGGTCGCGTTGGTCGATGGTGCCGTCGTGGTTGACGTCGGCGCGGGGGTGGGATTCGGACCAGTCGTAGACGTCCTCGATGTCGAAGCGGCCGTTGTCGTCGAGGTCGAGGGTGGGGGGTTGGTTGAATGCGGTGAGCCCGGCGGGGCCGACGGTGTAGAGGGTGTTGTGGGCGACGGCGGGGGCGCTGCCGGTGTTTGGGGCGGTGGCGAGGAGGAAGGTGGGGTCGGTGAAGGGTTTGGCGAGGTCGATCATGTTGAGGCGCGAGGCGCCGGCGAAGAAGGAGCCCATGGGGGGGGCGATGGACCCGACGAAGGCGACGGGGGTGTTCGTGGCGGGGTGGTTGGGGACGACGTGGGGCTGGAGGGACCAGCCGCCGATGATGTCGAACTCTCCGGGTTCGAGGATGTTGTTGCCGTTGTCGTTCCAGGTGTCGTGGGCGGTGCTGGCGGCGAGGGCTGGGGGGGTGGTGGACTGGTCGAAGCGCTCGAGGGTGGGGATGGAGCCGAAGCCGAGGAGCCCGGTGGAGAGGAGGACGGTGTTGTCTTCGAGGGGGACGGGGATGGTTTCGGTGCGGTTGGCGGGGGTGGACCAGATGATGTTGCCGGTGGTGGCGTCGAGTTTGATGAGTCGGGCGGAGGTGGTGTCGCCGTAGAAGTCGTAGGTGGCGGCGTAGAGGTGGTTGTTTCGGATGGCGAGGCCTCCGAAGAAGGCGTCGTTGCCGGTGAGGTCGGTGCGCCAGAGGTGGGCGTGGTCTGGGTTGTCCTGTCGGATGTCGAAGGCGAGGACGGAGCCGGGGGATTGGAGGTCGAAGTCGCCGGCGGTGGCGATGTAGGCGCGGGCGCGGTGGTAGGCGGGTGTGGCGCCGCTCGCGCCGGCGTGGAGGGGGATGGACCAGACGATGCCGCCGGGGTCGTGGGGGTTGGTGGGGGAGCGCGGGGAGGTGTTGATGGAGACGAGTGATGCGCCGTCTCCTCCGGTGTAGAAGCCCTCGTAGGTGGTGATGAGGGCGCGTTGGCGCTGGGGGAGGTCGGTGGTGACGGCGATGGTGGCGTTGACGACGGGGCGATCGAGGGTGGTGGTCCAGCGGGGGGTGCCGGTGGTGAGGTCGAAGCAGAGGACCCGGTTGGCGGCGGGGACGAGGATGGTTCGGTGGACGGGGTCGATGGTGGGGGAGGACCAGGAGTCGCTGGCGAGGTTGGGGAGGTCGGCGGACCAGGCCTTGAGCCCGGTGGTTCGGTTGACGGCGAAGAGCTGCGCGGGGTGGGCGGAGTTCTGGCGCGTGAGGGCGTAGACGAGGTTTCCCTCGACGACGGGGGAGGCGAACCCGACCCAGGTGAGGGTTGAGGGGACGGTGGGGTCGGAGTCGGGGAAGGTCCATGCGGGGGTGAGGAGGGCGGCGGGGGATGGGCCGGGGTCGAGGGGGGAGGAGGTGGATGACCGTGAGGCGTCGCGCGCGAGGGTGTGGTGCTGTGCGTGGGCGGGGGTGGTGGTGAGGATGAGGAGCGCGGGGATTGCGGAGCGCATGGGGGGCCTGCTGGTTCATGCCCGGTTCGCGCGGGCATGCTCCCGTGGGTGGGCGGCGCTCGTGGGGGTGTGATTCCGAGGGTGCGCGGCGACGGGAGGATGCGCCGGGACCATCGGACCCTGGATCGCGAGGGCCGACTCGACTGGTCGATGGCAGGTCTTCCGGCTTCGGGCTCGGCGAGGATCGGCCTTCCCGGCGCGGTGTGCTGGTGTGCACGGTGCGTCAGTGGCTGAGCACGGTGGTGGTGCTCGGTGATCTCGCGTCGGTGCCCTTCACGGCGGCGCGTCCGCGGCGGATTTGAACCGCACTTCCCTTGTCACCCGGGGTTTTGGTCCGGGACCATCTGGTGAGAGTGTAGAGGGTGGTGGGGGAGGTCGCAAGTGGGGCAGG
>CBFGUD010000084.1:0-3957 GCA_965652365.1 uncultured Phycisphaerales bacterium | reverse complement strand
TCGTGCCAGCCTGTGCCGCACAGGGGCTTGCCCCGGCCCCCGCCCTGCCCCCCGGTGGGGGGGGTCGGGGGGGTTGGTTCAGCGGTGGGCGGGGTCATGGGGTGATGGTTGGCTCGGGATCGTGGTCGCGCCACTGGTGGTCGGTGATTCCCCAGGTTTCGCGGATCATGGCGTAGCCGGCGGGGTCGAAGGCGCGGAGCTGGTCGCGGGTGAAGGGGAAGAAGTCGTTGTACCCGAAGTAGGACTCGGTGAGCTCGGCGAAGTATTCGCGGCTGTTGGTGAGGGCGTAGTGGGGGCGGGTGTCGCCCGAGACGTGGGCGACGGAGTCGTAGTCGGTGGAGGACTTGGCGCGTTCGTAGGCGCGGGTGATGCGGGGGTCGTCGTCCCCGAGCGCGGTGTGGTGGTAGGCGTGGGCGAGTTCGTGGAGGATCATGCTGGGCTGGTCGGCGTTGACCCAGGCGACGAAGTTGGCGGTGTTCCCGATCTCGATGGAGCGTGCTTTGTCGGTGTTGTCGTGGTTGTCGCGGAGCCAGTCGGCGCTGGGGTGGTAGCAGGCGCCGGGGGTGTCGGGGTTGTCGCGCTCGATCCAGATGGCGACGGCGCGGAGGGAATCGTGGGTGTGCTCGGGGGTCTGGGCGACGGCGCGCTGGAGCTGGCGCTGGAGGATGAGGAGGGCGGGGTCGAGGGTTTCGGGGTCGCCCAGCGCGTCCGGGGAGACGCGGACGGTGAAGCCCTCGATGGTGCGGGTGTCGTAGCGGTGGGTGGGGTGGTGGACGAAGTCGGGGGGGGAGTCGGGCGCGGGGGGGGCGAGCGCGAGGAGGAGGGCGCAGGGGACGGCGAGCGCGAGGGAGCGGGTTGGTCGGCGGAGGGGGCGCATGATGGGGTTCGGTGCTAGTCTAGTGGATGATGAGCGCGGGCGCAAGGGCAAACGATGGGGGTGCGGCGGATCTGAGCGTGATGATCCCGTGCAGGAACAACGAACGCACGATCGGGCGGGTGATCGAGAGCGTGCGGGGGCTGGCGTCGCAGCTGGTGGTGATCGATTCGGGGTCGGCGGATTCGACGCTTCAGATCGTGGAGCGCGCGCGGGGCTGGTGCGAGCTGGTGGTGGTGCGGACGCACTGGCGCGGGTACATCGCGACCAAGCAGATGGGGCTGCGGGCGTGTTCGCGTGAGCACGTGCTGCTGCTGGATTCGGACGAGCCGCTGGACGAGACGCTGCGGGGGTCGGTGCGGGACGCGTGCGCGCGGGGGGTCGACGCGGGGACGCTCAACCGGGTGGTGGAGTACCGGGGGCGATTGCTGATGCACTCGTGGCAGCCCGAGTGGCGGTTGCGGCTCGTGCGGCGCGCGCTGATCGACGAGGGGCGCGCGCGGGTGGAGGGGATCAACCCGCACGATCACCTGGAGGTCGACGAGGGGATCGCGGTGGAGCGTCTGGAGGGGGTGCTGGTGCATGATTCGTTCGCGACGTTCGGGGAGCACTTCGGGAAGCAGCTTCACCTGACGAAGGCGCACGCGGAGGCGCTGTATGCGCGGGGTCGTCGGACGAGCAAGCGGCGGTTGGTGCTGTCGCCCTTGGGGGCGTACGGGAAGCAGTTGGTGATGAAGGGGTCGTGGCGTGACGGGTACGCGGGGTGGCTGGCGGCGTCGACGAGCGCGGTGGGGGCGCTGATGAAGCACGCGATGCTGCTGGAGATGCAGAACCGGGAGCGGTGAGGGGATTGGGGGGAAGGCGGGGAACGCAGAGCGCGCTGAGTTCACGCAGCGTGCGCGGTGCCGGCGGGTGGGGGAGGGAAGACGACATCGGGGGCATATGACAACCTGCTTTGGGCTTTGCCGCAAAGCAGGGCACCCGCCTGCCGCCTGCCGCCTGTTGGTTTGGTTGGTTGTGGGAAGCACTGACCTCAAGGCGGGTCAGTGGCACGGGGGTGTGATATTCATATTGCCTCTTGCCTCTTGCCGGTTGGTGGTGGTGAGCGCAGGTTGTGTGGTGGCAGGGGGCTATGATTGGGGGGTAGCGCGTGGTTTTGTGGCTGCGCGGGTTGACTGGGCCGAGGGGCGCGTTGGATGCGTTCCGGTTCGGCGAGCGCCTCGATCAATGGGGCAGAATGGAAGGCACGGATGAGCGACGAACGCGGTTCGCGCGGTGGTTCTGGTGAGGGTTCGAGGTCGCGTTCGCGTACGCGGAGCAAGCCCAAGGGCGGCGGCGGCGGGGGGCGCCGGGAGAAGGATGCGCCCGAGCCGAAGCGGACGCGGACGATCAGCGAGCCCGAGGGGGGATGGAGCGGGGAGTCGTTCTGTCTGGACAAGACGTTCGCGGATCTGGAGTTGTCCGAGGAGGTGCTGCGCGCGATCGATGCGATGGGGTTCAAGCACCCGACGAAGATCCAGGCGGAGCTGGTGCCTCTGGCGATGACGGGGGTGGATATTCTGGGTCAGGCGAAGACAGGGACGGGGAAGACGGCGAGTTTCGCGTTGCCCTTGCTGGAGATGATCGATCGGGGCGAGTCGATGTGCGCGCTGGTGCTGGCGCCGACGCGTGAGCTGGCGATCCAGATCAAGCAGGACATCGAGGAGCTGGCGGTGCACACGGGTCTGACGGTGTGCGCGGTGTACGGGGGTCAGTCGATCAACGTGCAGGCGGATCAGTTGCGGAAGGGTCCGGAGATCATCGTGGGGACGCCTGGGCGTGTGCTGGACATGGTGGACCGGGGGTATCTGAAGCTGCAGCGTGTGGAGATCGCGGTTTTGGACGAGGTGGACCGGATGCTCGACATCGGGTTCCGCGACGACATCCGGAAGATCCTGGGGATGTGCCCGGAGGATCGTCAGACGATTTTCGTGTCGGCGACGTTCACCGACGAGATCGAGCGTTTGGCGCGGAAGTTCATGTACGAGCCGGTGAAGCTGGAGGTGAGCGCGGGGGCGCTCACGGTGGATCTGGTGAAGCAGGGGTATGTGTCGTGCGAGGCGTGGGACAAGCGTCGGATGCTGGCGCACCTGCTGACGCACGAGGAGCCGGCGCTGACGGTGGTGTTCTGCCGGATGAAGCGGACGGTGGATTCGGTGGTGCGGTACCTGGAGCGCAAGGGGATCGCGGCGCACGCGATCCACGGGGACTTGTCGCAGGCCAAGCGGAACCAGGTGATGGGGAAGCTTCGCGGGGGCGATCTGACGGTGCTGGTGGCGAGCGATCTGGCGTCGCGCGGGATCGACGTGGAGGGGATCTCG
The DNA here is from genome assembly GCA_965652365.1 of uncultured Phycisphaerales bacterium. Lineage (GTDB taxonomy): Bacteria > Planctomycetota > Phycisphaerae > Phycisphaerales > UBA1924 > UBA1924. Next base: position 723 of record CBFGUD010000084.1, on the reverse strand, counting down.
CACGTGATCAACTACGATCTTCCGGAGGACCCGGATATTTATGTGCACCGGATCGGTCGGACGGCGCGTGCGGGGCGTGACGGGCACGCCTGGTCGCTGGTGACCCCGAAGCAGGGGCCGCTGCTGACGGAGATCGAGCTGCTGATCAACACGGAGATCCCTGAGAAGAAGTACGAGGATTTCGAGCACACGGAGCGTCCGGAGGACTGGAAGGACGAGCCCACGGGTGGTCGTCCGACGTACGAGGTGAAGGGCGTGCAGAAGGAGTTCAAGTCTCGGTACGCGGTGGATGATCCGGCGGCGGCCGAGAAGATGTCGGAGAAGGAGAAGGCGGCGAAGTTCCCGGGTGGTGTGGTGCCCAAGAAGTTGCCGCCTCGGATGCTGCGGGGGAAGGCGAAGACGCGCGGGCGGTGAGTGGGCGATGGGCACGAGCCACTAGGCACTGGCCACTAGCCACGAGGCAATGGGCAATGGGCAATGGGCAATGGGCAATGGGCAATAGGCAATAGGGAAGGCATGAAGACAAGACAACAGCCCCGGGCGGTTTGCTCGGGGCTGCTTTGTTTGGGTCGGTTGGTGTTGGTTGAGGGGGGGAGGTGGGAGAGGGTGAAGGGCGTTCAGCTGGCGGTGACGGCTTCCTCGCGTTAGGCAATGGGCAATGGGCAATAGGCAATAGGCAATAGGGAAGGCATGAAGACAAGACAACAGCCCCGGGCGGTTTGC
>CBFGUD010000083.1:0-4070 GCA_965652365.1 uncultured Phycisphaerales bacterium | reverse complement strand
CCCCACCCGCCCCCCCCCCCCCCCCCCACCCCCCAGCCCACCCCAGCCCCCCACCACACCCCCCCCCTCCTCCACAAGCCCCCCGCGGCCCCCCGCCGCGCCCCAAGCACAGGAGCCCCCCCATGGTCCGCAACACCCTCGCCGTCATCGCGTCCTACATCGTCATGGTCGTCATCGTCGTCGCCGGGCTCTCCGGCGCTTACATCGCGATGGGCGCGGACCGCGCCTACCAGCCCGGGACCTACGACGTCTCCACCCTCTGGCTCGTCACCATGGTCGCCGTCAGCATCATCGCCGCCCTCATCGGAGGCGTCTGCGTCGCCCTCGTCTCCAACCGCTCCAAAGGCGCGCGCCTCGCCCTGTGCATCGTCATCGGGGTCCTCGGCGCCCTCTCCCTCGCCATGCAAGCCGCCGCCCCCGAACCATCCCCCGAAGACCTCGTCCGCACCGCCGACGTCTCCACCTTCGACGCCGCCAACAAAGCCCAGACCCCCCTCTGGGTCGCCCTCCTCAACCCCATCATCGGGATCTCCGGCGTCATCATCGGCTTCAACTTCACCAAACCAAAGCACGCCGCCGCGGAATAACCCACGCCCCGCGCGCCTTCAATCGCTCATATGAGCGACACAAAGACCGCCATCACCACCGTCACGATCGGGCGCGAGAAATACGCGACCACCATCCAGTCCTCGAACCACACCTTCGCCGCCGACGAACCGGGCGAACTCGGCGGCACCGACACCGCCCCGAGCCCCTACGACTACCTCCTCGCCGCCCTCGGCGCGTGCAAAGCCATCACCGTCCGCATGTACGCCGACCGCAAGCAATGGGACCTCGACGAAATCCGCCTCGACCTCGCCCACTCCCGCCCCGAGGGACGAGGCGCCCCCGAACGCATCGACGTCTCCCTCACCCTCACCGGAAACCTCGACGACACACAACGCGCCCGACTCAAAGAGATCGCGAGCAAATGCCCCGTCGAGAAAACCATCTCCGGCGACCTCACCATCGAAACCTACCTCGAGTAATCAATCATCGATCGAGCACGCCCCGTCCGGGCAGCCGCTCGATCGGAACCACCGCAACCGAGTCCGCGCGAACCGGTTGTAGAGCTTGTCGGTGATCCATCGGATCCCGGGCAGCGCGGTCCAGGCGATCATCCAGCCCTTGCCCGCGGCGCGCGCGGTGGCGCGGACGGCGTTCATGGCGGTGAGGACTTCGCCTTGGGGAGTGATCGCGTGCATGGTGCGGCGCGCGGCCTTGGGGTCGATGCCGTGGCGCTTGATGAGGTCGTCGTGCTCGCGGAGGTCGCGGAGCGCGAGCCGGTCCGGGTGTTTGCGTTCGTAGGGCCTCAGGCGCTTTGCGCCTTTGGTGCAGACGGAGCACCATCCGTCGTAGAGGACGATGAGGGGTCGGGTGCTCATGGGCGATGATACGTGGGGCGGGGGGGGGTCGGGGCGCGTGGCGGGGGGTCAGCCGCCGACTTTCTGGATGAGTTCGTCGGTGATCTTGTCGACGGTGGCGGGGGTGCCCTTGAAGGCGCGGGTGCCGGCGGTGTGGTCGGGTTCGATCGCGCCCGAGGCGGTGTCGTAGCGCCACCCGTGTGTGTCGGCGCCCGCGGCGGCGCCGCCGATGCGGATGTCGGCCTTGGCGTTGATGGGGTTGACGGGGATGCCGTTGATGTAGGGGCCGTAGATCCCGGTCGCGTCGTTGACGGTGCCGTCGATGTCGGTGGCTTTGAGGAGCCGGAAGTAGAAGGCTTTGATGGTGCCCGCGGACTCGTGTGGGAGGGCGCCCTCGTGCTCGATGGTGTAGAGGTCGACGGCGCGTTGGAGTGAATCGCGCGAGGCGATGACGGCGCTGGCGGCGGCGTTCTCGGCGGAGGCGCTCATGCGCGGGACGGCGATGGCGCTGAGGATCCCGATGATGACGACGACGATGACGAGCTCGACGAGCGAGAAGGCGCGGCGCGATCGGGGTGTGTGGCGCGTGGTCACACGGGTGGTATCGGGTCGTGGTTGATGCGGCGTTGCGCGATCGACGCGGGTGGTCGCGGATGGCGCGGTCTGCACGCGTGTGACCCGATCGCGGGGTCCGAGAAGGGCGGGGGGTCAGCCGCCTTTGCCTGCGCCTGCGCCTTTGGCGGCGCCGACGCCCTTTCCGAGCTCGACGCCGGCGGTGGCTTCGAGGGCGGCCTGGGCGGCTTTGGATTTGCTGACCCCGCCTCCGATGAACCCGGTGCGTGCGGGGTCGTGGTCGGGGGTGATGGATCCGGAGGCGGTGTCGTAGCGCCAGCCGTCGGTTTCCGCGCCTGGCGCGTCGCCGTCGAAGCGGATGGTGCCGAGCCCGTTGATGGGGTTGATGGGGATGCCGTCGATGTAGGGGCCGAAGATGCCTGTGTCGGAGAGTGAGCCGTCGAGGTCGGTGGTGGAGACGAGCCGGAGGTAGAACTGTTTCTTGGTGGCGGCGCCCTCGTGGGGGAAGGCGCCGTAGTGCTCTGCGGCGTAGAGGTCGATGGCGCGCTGGAGCGCGTCGCGCGATCCGATGACGGCGGCCTGGGCGGCGTTTTCGGACGTGCTGGAGAGGCGCGGGATCGCGATGGCGGTGACGGTGCCCATGATCGCGACGACGCTCGCGAGTTCGATCATAGAGAAGGCGCGTCGGGTGTGTTGGGGCGGCTGGGTTCGCACGGCGGGACTGAAATCGGATCATCAGGGGGCTTGATCCGAGGTCAGGGTGGATCTGCTCAGCAACGACCAGGCGATCGCCCTATGTCTAGGCGGAACGGTGGGGCCGAGAATGTGGAAGATGGGGTGGGTGCGTGGTTGGTGTGAAGATGCTCACCAGATCCGGTGGGCGATGTGGGGGAGTGTCCAGCGCGCGATGAGGGTGGCGATGATGGATTTGAGGATCATGCCGGGGATGAAGACGACGAAGCCGTAGTGGACCGCGTTGCGCACCGTGATGGGGTCGGTGTCGGGGTCGAGGGTGCGGACGGCGTAGAGCCAGGGGACGCCGATGGCGAAGATGACGAGGTGGACGGCGATGGCGGCGGCGAGGATCGCGCCCCAGCCGCGGATGGTTTTGTCGGGCCGGCGGATGATGAGGTGGGCGACGGGCTGGGCGAGGAGGAAGCCGAGGATGTAGCCGCCGGTTTGGCCGAGGATGGTGGCGAGCCCGGCGTGTCCTTCGCCGAAGACGGCGACGCCGAGCGCGCCGGTGGCGATGTAGAGCGCCATGGAGGCGGCGCCGAGTTTGGGTCCGAGCGCGAGGGCGCAGAGGACGACGGCGAGGGACTGGAGGGTGATGGGGACGCCGAGGGGCTGGGTGGGGATGGCGATCTGGGAAGCGATGGCGGTGAGGAGGGTGAAGGTGGGGACGGCGAGCCATCGGAGGGCGGCGCGCTGCTGGGCGCTGGTGTCGGTGATGGATTCGGAGGGGCTGCGCATTGCGGATGAGGATATGGCGTGTGTGCGCTTGTGTGGAGCGGCGGCGGATGGCGGGTGGTGCCTCGTGTTGTCCCGGAGAACGCGGGGACACGCGGATCCGCGTTCCTTGCATGGCGTTCGGTCGATCCCCGATCGAGAACGCGAAATGAACTTTATCTTCTTTCGCTGCATCCCCACCCAACAGACAAGGGATCTGATACGGTGCACCCAAGGAGGCCCGCATGCGTTCCAACCCCCCCCTCGCCGTCCTCGCCGCAGCCATCGCCGCATCAACCACCCACGCCGACATCCCCCCGGACTACGGCTTCGATTGGGCCACCATCGGGGACCCGGGCAACCGCGCCACCCTCGACGAAGAACTGCCCATCGCGACCGACAATCTCCACATCGGCGCCGTGGACTACACCTACCGGATGGCCACGACCGAGGTCACGATCGGACAATACTTCGAGTTCGTTCAGGCCTACCTCCCCTACTACGAAGCCAACACCGGCAATGTCTTCGGGTCATCCGAGTTTACCGGCGGCGCGATACGCACTGCATTCGGAGAGGCCTCAATCCGCGACGGCGAGAACCCCGACGAAGCCATCCGCGTCAGCTGGGAATACGCCGCCCGATACG
>CBFGUD010000082.1:0-4086 GCA_965652365.1 uncultured Phycisphaerales bacterium | reverse complement strand
CCACCACTGTTCTCACTGACATCGGGCGATTGGTTACGCGATCCGGTTCGGGGGGTCTTGGCCTTCGAGGACGGCGCGGATGTTGTCCTGGACCATCTCGGTCATGGCTTCGCGCCAGCGGATCTCGGCGCTGCCGATGTGGGGGGTGAGGACGACGCGGTCGGAGTCGATGAGCCCCTGGTGGACGGCGGGTTCGTGCTCGAAGACGTCGAGCCCCGCGCCCCAGAGGCGTTCTTGCTGGATCGCGCGGACGAGGGCGGCTTCGTCGATGACGGGTCCCCGGGCGGTGTTGACGAGGATGGCGTCGGGTTTCATGAGGCGGAGGCGAGCGTCATTGATGAGGTGGCGGGTGGATTCGGAGAGGGGGGTGTGGATGGAGACGACGTCGGCAGAGGCGAGCCCCTGGTCGAGGTCGACGCGTTTGGCGCCGAGGGGGCTCATCTCGAAGTCGATGTGTTTGGAGCGTGCGACGTAGGCGATGCGCATGCCGAAGGCCTTGGCGCGGAGGGCGGTGGCGTATCCGATGCGGCCGGCGCCGACGATGAGGAGGAGTTTGTTGCACAGGTCGAGCCCGAGGAAGTCGGCCATGCCGAGGGGGCCTGCTTGTGGATAAGAGGCGGACCGGGCGTAGCGGTCGGCTTCGACGAGTCGTCGGGCGACGGCGAGGATGAGGAGGAAGGCGAGGTTGGCGGTGCCTTCGGTGACGGCGTCGGGGGTGTTGGTGACGGCGATCCCCCTTGCTTTGCAGGCGTGGAGGTCGATGTTGTCGTGGCCGACGGCGAAGTTGGAGATGATCTTGAGCTGGGGTCCGGCGGCGTCGAGGAGCTCGTTGTCGACGGTGTCGGTGTACATGGTGACGAGCGCATGTGCTCCGGGGACAAAGCGTAAGAGCGCGTCTCTGGGGGCGGGTTCGTCGCCCAGGATCTCGACGGAGGCGTCGTCGATGCGGATGCGGGAGGGGATGGCGCGGGTGACTTTGATGAGCGCGGGGTCGGTGTGCATGGTCGAGAATAGTCCGGGGCGGGGGCGTGTGGTTGGGGGGGTCGGGGGTGTCCGCTGGCGGTGTGTGGGGAGAAAAATAGCAAAAACATCGGGAAAACAGGAGCGTGGCGGCGCGCATGGCCGAGGAATGTCCGGTAAAAATAGCGTGTGGTGACGAAGCACCACCGAATCAACCATCTCAGAACGGAGTAGACAGATGGCCAAGAGAACCGCGAAGAAGGCGGCGAAACGTCCGGCGAAGAAGACTGCTGCCCGCAAGGCGACGGCGAAGAAGACCCCCGCGAAGGCGGCGCCGGCGAAGGCGGCGAAGATCGTCGCGGCGAAGGACAAGCCCCGCACGAAGTCGGAGGTCCTCGCGACCATCTCCGATCACGTGGGGATCTCGAAGAAGGAAGCGGCGCAGGTGTTCGAGGTCATGGGGACCATGATCGAGGCGGACCTGAAGAAGGGCGCGTGCGGGGTGTTCAACGTGCCGGGCATGATGAAGGTCATGGTCCAGCGCAAGCCCGCGACCAAGGCGCGCAAGGGCATCAACCCGTTCACGGGCGAAGAGACCGTCTTCAAGGCGAAGCCCGCGCGCAACGTCGTGAAGGTGCGTCCGCTCAAGGGCCTGAAGGACAAGGTCTGATCCACGACCGGCCTTCACCCTCGGGTGATTGATTGATCACGGACACCCTCGCTCACACGGGCGGGGGTGTTTGCTTTGGTGGGCTCGATCGGCGCAGGGATCGGACGAGGAGGAGGGCTTCGATCGCGATCCAGAGCTGCGCGATGGACATGAGGAGGGAGACGACGAGGAGGAGGGTGTTGCGCTGCTCGAGGAACCCGCGTGCCATGATGAGGAGGGCGGATCCGGTGATGACGAGCATGACGCCCATGGGGATCGCGGTGACCCAGACGGGGCGTTTGCTCCGGACGAGCCAGACGGTGACGACGAGGAGGGCGAGGGATGCGAGGAGCTGGTTGGTGGCGCCGAAGACGGGCCAGAGGGTGAGGCCTCCGAGCCCGGCGTGCGCGAGGCCTTTGGTCGGGACGTCGGAGAGCGCGAGGAGCAGCGCGGAGGCGCAGGCGATGAGGGTCGCGCCGACGCGCGATGAGGGGGCGCGGAGGAGGGGATTGGTCGAGGTGGTCTGGAGGGTCTCGGTGAGGAGGTATCGCTGGAGGCGCGTGGCGCTGTCGAGGGTGGTGGCGGCGAAGGAGGCGATGAAGACGCCCATGATCGCGACCCCGGTGTGGTGCGGGACCCCGACGCCCTGCATGGCGTTGGCGGCGCCGACGACGAAGGGGGTGAGGATGCTCGCGAGCCCGGAGTCCCCGCCCCAGGTCGCGTAGAAGGTGTCGAAGGCGGCGCGGCCCTGGCCGTGGGTGCTGGCGAGCCCGAACCCGGCGACGCACGCGAGGATGACGAGGACGGCGAGGAATCCCTCGGTGAGCATGGCGCCGAACCCGACGCGCTGGGCGTGGGACTCGCTGGAGAGTTGTCGCGAGGCGCAGCCCGAGGCGACGAGGCAATGGAACCCGGAGACGGCGCCGCAGGCGACGGTGATGAAGAGGAAGGGGAGCATCGGGGGCGCGGCGCCCTTGGGCGATGGGGCGGGCGCGAGGACGACGGGGTCGGCGACGATCGGGGGGTGGGTGACGAGGAGCCCGAGCATGAGGAGCCCCATGGCGACGATGAGCTGCCAGGCGTTGATGAAGTCGCGGGGCTGGAGGAGGACGTGGACGGGGAGGATGGACGCGATGAAGACGTAGACCATCAGGACGAGGGTCCAGATGACGATGGGGGACGCGGTGTCGGTGAGGGCGCTGGGGAGGATCGGGTGTGCGGACCAGTCGATGGAGGCGCTGAGGACGATGGTGGCGTACATGAGCGCGACGGCGACGAGGGTGCCGAGGATGAGGTTGGCGCTGCGTTTGATCCAGACCCCGAGGGCGATGGCGATGGGGATCTGGAGCCAGACGGGGGCGACGCTCGAGGGGTAGAGGGAGAAGATGGTCGCGATGACGAGCCCGAAGACGGCGAGGACGATCCAGAGCCCGACGAGGCAGACGAGCATGAAGAGGAGCCGGACGCGCGGGTTGACGACGTCCCCGGCGAGGTCCGCGATGGTGCGTCCCTGGTGGCGCATGGAGACGACGAGGGACCCGAAGTCGTGGACGGCGCCCATGAAGATGGAGCCGACGAGGACCCAGACGAGGGCGGGGACCCAGCCCCAGACGACGGCGATGGCGGGGCCGACGATGGGTCCGGTGCCGGCGATGGAGGTGAAGTGGTGCCCGAAGACGAGGGCGGGGCGGGAGGGGACGAAGTCGACGCCGTCGGATCGGGTGTGGGCGGGGGTGGCGCGTTCGGGGTCGATGCGGAAGATGCGGCGGGCGAGGTAGCGCCCGTAGGTGCGGTACGCGAGGATGGAGAGGAGGGCGCTGGCGATGATGATCGCGACGGTCAGCACGGCTCGCTCGGGTGGGGGTTCGGGGCAATCATGGGGTGGTGAATGTACCAGAGAGCCCGGCCCACCACAAACGTCAGGACGCATGGATGATCGATCGGTCGACCCCCAGGAGTGTGGCGCTGGAGACGACGCTCTTGGTGCACGGGGTGCCCCGGGCGAGCGCGGGGCCTCTGGCGCGGGAGCTCGGGGAGATCATCGGGGCGGAGGGGGCGGACGCGTGTCTGATCGGGCTGGTGGACGGGGCGCCCGTGGTGGGGCTGGATGAGGGGGAGCTGGAGCGGCTGCTGCGCGCCGAGCATGTCGAGAAGGCGAACACGGCGAACATCGGGGTGCTGATGCATCGGGGGATGCACGGGGCGACGACAGTGAGCACGACGATGGAGCTCGCGGCGCGCGCGGGGGTGAAGGTGTTCGCGACGGGGGCGATCGGGGGGGTGCACGAGGGGTACGGGACGGCGCTGGATATCTCGTCGGACCTTGCGGCGTTGACCCGGTTCCCGGTGGCGGTGGTGACGAGCGGGGTGAAGTCGATTTTGGACGTGGAGTCGACGCGCGAGGCGCTCGAGACCCTGGGGATCCCGGTGGTGGGGTTCGGGACGGACGTGTTCCCGTCGTTCTATCGGCGCGGGTC
>CBFGUD010000081.1:0-4276 GCA_965652365.1 uncultured Phycisphaerales bacterium | reverse complement strand
GTTTGAGGGTTTCTTGCTCCGCGACTTGCGGAGCGCACGTCACGGCCACCCGGGGATCTTTTGTGATCTCAGATTCTTAGTTCGGGGCACCCGGCGTGGATTTCACGGGGGACGGGGTGTTTGATTTCTTTGATCTGTCGGCGTTCCTTGGGGCGTTTGCGTCGGGGTGTCCGTGAGCGGGGAACAGGGATCAGCCATCAGCCATTTGCCATCAGGGATCTGGTCATGGCCCTGCTGCGCAGGACCATGGCACCGGGCGCGCGGTTGTGTTCTTGGGGGGGGGGTTGTGGGCACGGCTGCGCCGATGACGGCGAGTCGTGGCGCCCGGCTGGTGGGGCACTGACCTCGAAGCGAGGTCAGTGGCACGGGGAGGTGGCGCGGGGTTGGGTCAGGGAGGGGTGGGAGTGACGGGCTGGAAGCCCGTCCCACGAGGGGGAGGAGGAGGGTGAAGGGAGGGGGAGGGGGTCAGGTGGGTTGGGTGTTTTTGACGGCGCCGGTGCCGGTGTGGGCGAGCATGCGGTCGAGGGCGAGTTTGGCGAGGCGTTGGGCCTGGGGGTGGACGGCGATGACGTTGCGCGCCGTGGGTTCGCCGGGTTCGTGGTCCCAGGGTTGGTCTTTGGTGGTGCCGATGCCGCAGAGGCCGTCGAGGATCCAGAGGAGGTGCGGGGGGTCGATGCGGTACATGGTGGTGCAGAGGCACTGGCAGTCGGAGAGCATCTCGACGTGGACGCCTCGGGCGCGGTGGGCTTGGGCGAGTCGGTTGACGAGGTGGACTTCGGTGCCGACGGCCCATTTGGTGCCGGGTTCGGCGTTTTCGATGGTGTTGATGATGTGCTGGGTGGAGCCGGATTCGTCGGCGAGGTCGACGACTTCCTTGGCGCACTCGGGGTGGACGATGATGCGGGTGGGTTCTTCGCCCGACGCGAGTTTCGCGTTGGCCTGACGGATCTGTGCGACGTGTTCGGGTCGGAAGAGTTTGTGGACGGAGCAGTGCCCGGCCCAGAGGATGACGTCGGACTCGAGGAGTTGGTCGGGGGTTGAGCCGCCGAGGGGTTCGCCTTGCTCGGTGAGTTTGGGGTCGTAGACGGTGGTGTTGGTGTCGGTGTTGATCCCGTGTGCGGCGGCGGTGTTTCGTCCGAGGTGTTGGTCGGGGAGGAAGAGGATTTTGATGCTTTCGTTTTCGGCGCGTGGTTTGGTGCCGCCGTTCATGGCCCATTGGAAGACTTGTGTTGCGTTGGAGGAGGTGCAGCATGCGCCGTCGTGGTCGCCGACGAACGCTTTGATGGCGGCGGTGGAGTTGACGTAGGTGATGGGGATGACGCGTCCGTTCCATCCCTGGGAGGCGAGGGATTGGTGGATGAGTTCCCATGCTTCGACGGTTTGGTCGTAGTCGGCCATATCGGCCATGGAGCATCCGGCGGAGAGGTCGGGGAGGATGACGTGGACGTTGTCGGGTGTGAGGATGTCGGCGGTTTCGGCCATGAAGTGGACGCCGCAGAAGACGAGGTGGGCGACGGGGGTGCCCGCGGCGGCGCGCTCATCGACGACGCTCGCGGCGAGCTGGGCGAGTTTGAGGGAGTCTCCGGTGAAGTCGGCGTGGTTGATGACGCTGTCCATCTGGTAGTGGTGGCCGAGGATGAGGAGGGAGGGTCCGAGCTGGGCTCGGCGGTGTTCGATGCGCGCGGCGATGTCGGTGTCGCTGAGGGCGTGGTACTGGGGGGGGAGGGATGGTTGCCAGAGGAGGGTGGTCATGGGTGGGTGTTTCTATGTGTTGTACTGCGTTGGGATTGTAGGGGTTCGGTGGAAGGGCAATGGGCAATGGGCAATGGGGAAGGCAGGAAGACGGGTACGCAGAGGGCGCTGAGGGCGCAGAGAAGGCAGAATTCAGGTTGTGAACGCGAAGGCGCGAAGATGGGGAAGACGGGGGATTGGAAGCCCTCCTCCGTCACGCGGCGCGTGCCACCTCCCCCGGAAACCCGGGGGAGGAGAGGCCGGGTGGCACGACTCGGTGTCTTTGGTGCCGTCGTGCCTTGGGCAGGGGATTGGGGAGCACGACTGCGCGGCAGGCCGCGAGTCGTGGCACCCGGGGTGGTTGGTGTTTGGCACTGACCTCAAGGCAGGTCAGTGGCACGGGTTGGGGGGTTGGTGGTGCGGGGTGGAAGGGGATGGGGGGTTTGCCGAAGAAGGGGGGAGGAGGTGATATGCTGCGTTGATGATGGTGCTTGGCGAGAGTTTGGGCGGGTGGCAGGTGCTGGTCTTCATCGCGTTTGCGGTGGTGGCGGGGGTCGGCGCGTACTTTGGTCATCTGGCGGCGAAGAAGCGGCGCGAGGCGCTGGCGGCGCAGGCGCGGGCGCTGGGCTTGGCGTTCAGCCCGGGGCGTGACACGGGGCACGACGAGGAGTATGCGCACTTCGAGCTGTTCGCGCGGGGGTTCGGGCGCGCGGCGTACAACACGATGTGGGGGTCGGTCGACATCGGGACGTACCGCGTCGAGTGCAAGATGGGGGACTTCACGTACAAGACGCGCGAGGGGTCGGGGAAGAACCGGCGGACGGTGACGCACCGGTTCTCGTACATGATCCTGCATTTGCCCTGGGGGGGGATGCCCGATCTGCTGATCCGGAAGGAGGGGTTCTTCGACAAGATCGGGTCGGCGTTCGGGTTCGACGATATCGATTTCGAGAGCGCGGAGTTCTCTCGCGCGTACTGCGTGAAGTCTCCGAATCGGAAGTTCGCGTACGACGTGTGTCATCCGCGGATGATCGAGTTTCTGATGGAGACGGGGCCGAGCAGCGTGGACATCGAGCGTGGGCGCTTGTGCATGACGGACGGGTCGCGGGTGTGGAAGCCCGAGGCGTTCGGGTTCACGGTGTCGTGGGCGAAGGGGTTTCTGGAGCGGTGGCCTGATTTCGTGGTGAAGGATCTGAACGAAGGGAGGATCGCATGATGGCGAACGGAGTGGTGCTCGGGATTGTCGGGATCGTGGTGCTGGGGATTCTGCTCGCGCTGTTCGCGATCGGGATCTACAACCGGTTGGTGCGGATCCGTCAGCACATGCGGGATTCGTGGTCGGGCGTGGATGTGGAGCTCAAGCGCCGGTACGACCTGATCCCGAACCTGGTGGAGACGGTGAAGGGGTACGCGAGCCATGAGTCGGAGACGCTCGAGAAGGTGATCCAGGCGCGCAACGTCGCGGCGGCGAACCACGGGACCCCGGAGTCCCAGGCGAAGGACGAGTCGATGCTCGTCGGGGCGCTGCGTCAGCTCGCGGTGGTCGTGGAGCAGTACCCGGACCTGAAGGCGAACACGAACTTCCAGGCGTTGCAGGGTGAGCTGACGGAGACGGAGGACCGGATCGCGTCGGCGCGTCGGTTGTACAACGGGAATGTGCGCGAGATGAACACGGCGGTGGAGGTGTTCCCGAGCTCGATCGTGGCGGGGATGTTCGGGTTCCAGCGCGCGGAGTACTTCGAGATCGAGGACGCGGCGATGCGGGAAGCGCCGAAGGTTTCGTTCTGATGCGGATGCGCCCGACGCTTTTCCATCGGAGGGTGCTCGATGCCGGGGTTGGGCTGTGGTTCTGCGCGACGATCGCGAGTGTGCCGCTCATCATCGTGTTACCTCCCATCGGGATCGCGATGATCGGTGTGATGTTCGGGCTGCTGATTTTGTTGCTCTGGCCGGTGTTGTGGTATACCCGAAGGATGAGCGAGCGGGCGATCGCTGCGGGGCGATGTCCCGGGTGCGGCGCGCCGGATCTTCCGTATGTGAACGAGGGGACGAACGTCGGGTATCAGTGTGGGCGGTGCGCGCGGAAGTTCTATTCGAATGGGAAGGATCGGAGCTGAAGGTTTAGGCGGCGTTGTTGTAGGTGAGGGCTTCGAGGCCGAACTGGGGGGTGTCGAAGTGGACGGCGACGCGTTGTCGTGTTTCGTCGACGGCGATGGTGCGCACGATGGTGGCGGTGACCATGTGGGCGGATTTGGTGACGGGGCATTGGGGGCAGTCGAAGGCGAGGGCGATGCGGTCGCCGACGGTTGCGGGGGTGGAGGCGTTGAGTTCGAGGAGGACGCCGGAGGGGGAGAGGTCGATGGTGCGCCCGAGGGTGTAGGTAGATCGGGCGGTGCGCCGGCATTTGACGGCGATCTCGGTTTCGACACGGGGGTAACGTCGGCGGTCGTGTGTGCGCATGTCGCGGGTCCCTCAAGTGCTTGAGCGAAGGGGGGTTGCGGTATGCGCTATCGGCCGTGCGGGGTGGGGGGGTTGATGAGGACTG
>CBFGUD010000080.1:0-4363 GCA_965652365.1 uncultured Phycisphaerales bacterium | reverse complement strand
GGGGGTGGAGGTTGAGGGGGTGTATCAGAGGGAGAGGTCGAGGACGCCGCAGGTGCCGAGGAGGAGGGAGATGAGGCCGTTGATGGTGAAGAAGGCGACGGGGATGCCGGCGCGGCCTCGTTTGGCGAGGACGGTGTGTTCGATGATGAGGAGGATGATGGTGAGGGCGACGGCGTAGGGGAAGAGGGAGTCGAGTCGGGGGTCGGCGTTGCCGGTGAGGAGGAGGGCGGCGATGGCGAGGAGGTGGAGGGCGCGGGCGATCCAGACGGCGCGTTTGAATCCGAAGGTTTGGGGGACGGAGTTGAGGTTGGACTGCTGGTCGTACTCGAGGTCCTGGAGGGCGTAGATGACGTCGAACCCGGCGACCCAGACGAGGACCATGGCGCTGAGCCAGAGGACGGAAGGGGGCGGGAGCGCGGGGTCGATGGCGACGGCGGCGCAGACGGGGGAGATGGCGAGGGCGGCGCCGAGGAAGGCGTGGCAGAGGAAGGTGAAGCGTTTGGTGAACGAGTAGAAGGCGATGAAGGCGAGGACGGGGAGGGAGGCGATGAGGGGGACGGGGTTTTTGAGGAGGATGAGGAAGAGGGTGCAAGCGGCGATGAAGGCGAGGGCGCTGGCGCTGATGAGGAGTTGGCCGTCGCGTTTGGAGAGGGCGCCCGAGGCGAAGGCGCGGCGCTTGGTGCGGTCGTTGTGCTTGTCGATGTCGATGTCGGCGACGCGGTTGACGAGCATGGCGTAGGTGCGCGCGGCGACCATGCAGATGATGATGAGGGTGAGCTGGATGGTGAGGGTGCGCGGGGCGGGGCTTTGGGGGAGGACGAGGAAGGCGCCGAGGACGGCGAAGGGGAGGGCGAAGACGGAGTGGGCGAGTTTGATGTCTTTGAGGGCGAGGGTGAGGCGCGCGGGGAGGGGCGCGGGGGTCGGTTGGGCGCTGGTCGTCGTCATCGGGTGAGGTTAGGTGGTGAGGTGATCGAGGGCGGCTTGGGTGGAGGTGAGTGTGGGGTGTGTGATGGTGAAGGTTTTGAGGGGGCTTGAGTGGCCGGAGTCGAGGGTGATGTCGGTGGGTTTGATGTCTAGGGCGCGTGCGAGGAGGGCGCGGATGGCGTTGTTGGCTTTGCCGTTTTCGGGAGGGGCGCTGATGCGGACTTTGAGTCGGTCTCCGAGGAGGCCGGCGATTTGGTCCTGTTTGGCGCCGGGGACGGCTTTGATGTGGAGGGGGAAGGTGGGCACGTTTGAGGGTAGGTGTGGGTGGGGAGAGGACTCCACTGAGGATGCTTCTGACACTCCCCCTCCGTCCCGCTGCGCGGGCCACCTCCCCCGCCCCCCCCACGAAGCCCGGGGGAGGAGAGAGGGCAGAAGACATTGGGGGCGTGTGACAACCTGCTTTGGGCTTCGCCGCAAAGCAGGGCACCCATTTCGGGTCAAAGCGGGGCACCCAGTCGAATGGTCAGGACAATCCGTGTGGTGGTTTAGCGGGAGGGGCAGGGGGAGGTGAGGGCGGTCATGAAGGCGGCGACGTCGTTCTGGTCGAGGGTGCCGGATTGGTCGAAGTCGGCGGAGGGGTTGCCGGCGCGGTGGGCGCTGAGGAAGGCGCTGATGTCGTAGTAGTCGAAGGCGCCGTCTTCGTTGATGTCGGCGCGGTGGTGTTTGCGGATGGTGATTTCCTGGTTGGCGGGGATGTCGTGGAGGGTGGTGGTGGTGCCGTCGTTCCAGGAGACGGTGAGGGTCTGGACGATGGTTTCGGTGCCCATCCCGATGTGGGTGGCGATCTCGGATTGGCCGAGGAACGAGGCGTTGTTGTGGACGGGGTGGAGTTGGGTTTTGCCCGAGACGGTGGCGCGGACCATGGCGCCTTGTCCGAGGGGTGCCATGCATGGGTGGTTGGACGTGTCGAGTCGGACGCGGAGGAAGTTGGTGAAGCCGTCGGCGTGTGCGAGGTCGTTGCGGTAGAAGCGGACGGGTCCCTCGTTGTCGGCGAAGACGAGGTCGAGGTCGCCGTCTTTGTCGTGGTCGAGTTTGACGAGGGCGCGGCCGTTGATGTTGAAGTAGAGCCCGGAGGGGACGGGGAGGTCGACGAAGGTGGAGCCGGAGCCGTCGGCGTTGGTCCAGAGTCGTGTGGGTTTGTTGGGCCAGCCGGTCCATCCGTTGGTGGCGACGAGGTCGGGGTCCTGGTCGTTGTCGAAGTCTCCGGCGACGACGCCCCATCCCCAGCCGTTGTCTTTGACGCCTCGTGCGGCGGCGTCGTCGAGGTAGATGGGGTCGTTCTCGGCGTCGAGCTCTTGGCAGAGGTAGAGGGTGTTTCCGTATCCGGAGGCCTCGACGAAGATGTTGGTCTGGAACCAGTCGAGGAGCCCGTCGGCGTTGAGGTCTTCGACGACGGCGCCCATGGCGTTGTAGTCGGTGGCGATGTTGGATTTGTTGGTGGTGGTGCGGAAGGTGGCGCGGCCTTGTTCGTTGGGGCCGTTGTTGACCCAGAGTTCGGAGGTGGCGAAGTCGGCGGAGAGGAGGATCTCGGGGTATCGGTCGCCGTTGATGTCGACGATGTGGGGGGTGAAGCCGCGGGTGATGAAGTTTCGGTCGGGGAACTCGAGTGATCGGCGTGTGATGTTCTGGAAGGTGGGGGCGCCGGTCTGCATGAAGTCGTTTTCGAAGAGTCGGTTGCCGTTGGGGAAGTATTCCCATGTGGCGACGAAGAGGTCGAGGTCGCCGTCGAGGTCGATGTCTCCGAAGGCGGGGGTCATGCCTCCGGGGATGTCGAGGACGTTGTTGACGCCTGCGGCTTCGGCGATGTCGGTCATGGAGAAGTTGCCGTGCTCGTCGGGGCCGTGGTTGAGGTAGAGGATGCATTCGCCGGCGCGGGCGTCGATTTCGCCGGCGGGTCCGAAGGAGGTGATGTAGAGTTCGGGGTATCCGTCGTTGTTGATGTCTCCGACGGCGGCGCCCATGCCTTTGTGCATGCGGTCGATGCCCCACTGTGCGGCGCGGTCGGTGAAGGTGCCGTCCTGGTTGTTGATGAAGAGTTTGTCGGGCGAGGTGCCGAGCCCGAGGATGAAGAGGTCGGGGTAGGTGTCGTTGTTGAAGTCTCCGACGGTGACGGATCCGGCCATGATGGCTTGTTGTCCGGGGTATCCGGGGGCGGTGACGGATTCGGCGATGACGCCGGTGGCGATGGAGGCGAGGTTGTAGGCGGCTTGCTGGGCGGCGGCGGCGGAGGCGATGGCGGCGATCGCCGTCAGGGTGGCGATGGTGCGGGGTCGGGTGTCGTGGGTCATCTTCATGAGGATGGCACGCTTTCGATGGGGATGCAAGGGCGGACTGGGCGATTCGGCCCGATCGGCGCGATCCGTCAGGGGGATCGGTCGATTCCGGGTGGATTGTGTTCGGGGGGATGTCCGGGCGGGAGGGGGCGGTGGATTCAGCGATCGGATGGGGGGTTGAATCCGGAGGCGGGGATCAGGATTCGGTCGGGGTGGTTTGCGGGGCGCGTCGGGGTTCGTGGATCGCGGTGGAGAGGCCTCGGGCGGCGGTGAGGTCTCGGATGGGGCCGAGTTCGACGCGCTGCATGGCGGCGCGGGCGTTGTCGATGGAGTATTCGGTGCCGACGAAGTCGCGGTTCATGGCGGTGGCGACGACGGCGGTGGTCCCGGATCCGAGGAAGGGGTCGAGGACGGTGTCGTGTTCGTTGGAGGTGGAGGCGATGACGCGGTGGAGGTAGACCTCGGGGAGTTGGTTGTCGTGCTGGGCGCGTCGTTCTTTGTTGTTGCCCTGGATGCGTCCCCAGTATTGGCCGTACCAGACGTCCATGGGGACGCGGTGCCCGGCGGGGAGCCCGTCGCGTTTGGATTCGGTGCGTGGGTCGGCGTAGACGGTGCGTCGGTCGGAGAGTTCGAGGACGGGGTCGGGGTTCCAGGCGCGGCGGTCGGGGTCTTTGCAGAAGTAGAGGGCGTGGACTTTGGAGTTGATGAATCGTGAGCGGGTGTTCTGGCCGAAGCGGTAGTGCCAGATGCACCAGTTGACCATGTGGAGCCCGCGTTGTTTGAGGTGGACGACGATCTCGGCGGCCCAGTCGTCGGGGATGTTGACCCACATGGAGCCCGAGGGCTTGAGGGCGCCCACGCAGAGGTCGAGCCAGTCGTAGGTGAAGCGGGTGTATTCGGCGGAGGACATGGCTTTGTCGTCCCAGACGCGGTTGTCCTCGGAGTTGGGGGTGGTG
Source organism: uncultured Phycisphaerales bacterium (assembly GCA_965652365.1). GTDB lineage: Bacteria > Planctomycetota > Phycisphaerae > Phycisphaerales > UBA1924 > UBA1924. The sequence continues at coordinate 150 of CBFGUD010000080.1, read as the reverse complement.
TGCTTGTTGTAGTCGCGGTTCCAGTTGAAGGGGGGGTCGGCGAAGACGAGGTCGACGGCGGAGGCGGCGACCTCGGGGATGCGGGGGAGCTGCTCGCGGCAATCCCCGACCCAGGCGCGGGCGACGGTGCCCGAGGGGGAGGTGGCGGTG
>CBFGUD010000079.1:0-4364 GCA_965652365.1 uncultured Phycisphaerales bacterium | reverse complement strand
TCGCGGCTTGCCGGGCGGTCGTGTTCTTGAAGGCGTTTCGTCGGCACGACTGCGCCGAGGCGGCGAGTCGTGGCACCCGGGGCCGTGGCACCGGGTGGTTCGTGGGTGGCACTGACCTCGAAGCGAGGTCAGTGGCACGGGGGGGCTTGGTCCCGAAGGAGACTGCGTCACCTTCGGGGCACCCTTCTGGTGTGTGAGACCATTGCCTCTTGCCTCTTGCCCATTGCCGCGGCGGGTCGGTCGGGCGGGATGGGGGAATCGGGGCGATGATCGGGTGTTGTGTGGCGTGGGGGTGTGATCTCGGATAGTGTGGGGGCATGTCACACGCACAGTTCGATGGGTCGTCTCATGTCTCGATGTACACGGAACCGGAGCGGACGAGCATCTGCGCGATCTTGTCGCTGGTGCTGGCGCTGCTGGGGTGCTGCACGCTGGTGACGGCGCCGCTCGGGTTGTTGCTCGGGATCATCGGGGTGGTCGGGATCGCGCGGTCGAACGGTCGTGTGGGGGGGATGGGGTTCGCGATCGCGGGGATCATCATCGGGCTTCTGGTGACGGTGCTCTCGGGGGCGATTGTTTTCGGGGTGTTCAAGGTCGTGGATGGGCTCGATCGGGATGTTTCTCGGCCAATGGCGCAGGTGCTGCTCGACATCCAGTCGGACGATTTCGACGGGGCGCGCGGCGGTTTGGCGAAGCCCGGGGCGGACTCGACGGACGCGGAGATGGTCGCGTTCCGTGACGCGTACAAGTCCACGCTGGGCGAGTTGATCTCGACGCCGGACTCGGTGTGGGCGTATTTCGGTGGGTGGGTGTCGCTGCTTGAGAATCTGCAGTATTACCAGGGTCGCAACGACATGATGCCGATCCCGATGCAGTTCGATCAGGGGATGGGGCTGGTGGTGATGATTTATAATCCACAGCTACAGCAATGGCCACCTGAAGCGCAGGAGATCCACGTGGTGGATCCGCAGGGGAACGTGTATACGTTGCCGTGGACGGGTTCGTCGACGACGCTGGGCGGGTCGGACGCGGACGCCGATGCGGATGCGGACGCCGATTCGGGGACCGAGGACGCTCCGGCGGGGGATGAGGGGCCGTGAGTCGGGACGAGGAGCCGGTGATCCGTGTGCGCGGGCTCGTCAAGCGGTTCGGGTCGCAGACGGTGCTCAAGGGGCTGGATCTCGACGTGATGCGCGGCGAGACGATGGTGATCATGGGCGGGTCGGGTTCGGGCAAGTCGACGTTTTTGCGGTGCATGATCGGGTCGCACGTGATCGACGAGGGTTCGATCGAGCTTTTCGGCGAGAACATCTGCGGGATGCGTGAGGAGGAACTCAACGAGGTGCGCAAGCGCTTCGGGATTTTGTTCCAGTCGGGGGCGCTCTTCAACTCGATGACGCTCGCGGAGAACGTGGCGCTGCCCTTGCGGGAGCACACGGACCTGGACGACGAGATCATCGATATCCAGGTGAAGATCAAGCTCGAGCTGGTGGGCTTGCGCGAGGACGCGGACAAGTACCCGGCGCAGATCTCGGGGGGGATGAAGAAGCGTGCGGGTTTGGCGCGGGCGCTGGCGCTGGATCCGAAGATTTTGTTTTATGACGAGCCGAGCGCGGGGCTCGATCCGGTGACGAGCGCGCAGATCGATCAGTTGATTCTGGCGTTGACGAAGCAGCTGGGGGTGACGAGCGTGGTGGTGACGCACGAGATGGATTCGGCGTTCACGATCGCGGACCGGATGGCGATGCTGGATCGGGGGCGGATGCTGTGCGTGGAGGAGCGGGGGTGGTTCGAGGGGTTGCGGGACACGGACGCGGCGACGGCGCGGGGGATGGACGAGGACCGGCGGCTGGTGCGGCAGTTTTTGCGTGGGGACGCGGAGGGGCCTCTGGCGGAGCGTCGGAGCGACGCGGGGTACGGGGAGGATCTTTTCGGGTTGTCGGCGGATCGGGTGACGAGCACGCCGAGCGTGGAGCCGACGCGTGGGTGAGTGCGCTGGTATGGTGCATGGTGTGATGGGTGTTGATGAGCCGCGGTGTGCGGCGGGGAGCGGTCGATGAGCAGCGCGGTGGTGAGCCGGAACAATGTCGCGGCGGGGACGTTCGTGGTCGCGAGTATTCTGCTCGCGGTGGCGATCGCGTTCGTGCTGGGTGATTTCGATCTGGGGGAGAAGAAGCGGTACGTGATCCGGTTCCCGGATTCGGTGGGTGTGACCGGTTTGCAGCGCGGTGCGGACGTGACGTTCGCGGGGATGAGCGTGGGTCGCGTGGTGGGGGTGAGCGCGTACGTGGATCCGTCGAACACGGTGGGGGCGGCGCGGTACATGGATGTGGAGGTGGAGCTGGACGCGGAGTTGGTGCTGTTCGAGGACGCGAAGGGGGATCTGACGCCGCCGCTGCTCGGGGGTGTGTCGCGGATCAACATCGCGAGCGCGGGGGTGGGCGCGGACGACGGGCTGAGCCCGGACGGGAACGGGCTTTTGGATGACGGCGAGGTGATCATGGGGCGTTTGGCGCCGTCGATTCTGTCGCAGCTGGGGTTCACGGCGGAGGACGCGGCGAAGATCAAGGCGTCGATCAACGACGTGAGCGAGATCACGGCGAACGCGAAGGAGACGTCGGGCGCGTTCAAGCGGATGGCGGAGGTGCTCGAGCCGGAGTTCGGTGAGGGCGTGGAGGACGGGCGCGGGGTGCTGGCGAACCTGCGGGCGTTCAGCGACAACCTCAACGGGGAGGACGGGTGGTCGGGCCGGGTGGATTCGATCGTGGCGAACGTGGACGAGGCGAGCGGGAAGGTGAGCGCGACGATCGACGAGGCGCAGGGGGCGATCGCGTCGGCGCGGGGGATGCTCGACGACACGTCGCCCCGGGTGGCGCGGATCATGGACAACGTGGAGCGGGTGAGCGAGCGGGTGCGGTTCGAGAGCATCGATCGGGTGAACCATCTGCTCGAGCGCGGGTCGTTGACGGTGGGGTCGTATCAGGATCTGGCGGGTGACGTGCGCGCGGTGATCGGGGAGAACCGCCCGGCGATCGATTCGACGCTGGTGAACGCGCGGCAGTTGTCGCTGCAGGGGAAGCTGTTCCTCGAGGAGATCCGGGCGCAGCCGTGGCGCTTGCTCAACAAGCCGAGCGAGAAGGATTTGCGCCGCGAGCCGTTGTACGAGGCGGCGCGGGCGTACGCGGACGCGGTGGGGGAGCTTCGGGTCGCGAGCGAGTCGCTCGACGTGGCGGTGAAGAACCTGGAGAACGCGCGGTCGGCGCCCAACGGGGAGATCGGCGCGGAGCTGATGCGTCTGGCGCAGGTGGTGGACCAGGCGTATTCGCGGTACGAGGGCGCGGAGCGGCGATTGCTCGATCTGCTCGCGTCGGAGTGAGACGGTGATCACGAAGGGAACGGGTGTATCGGGGGCGGGTGTGCTCGCGGGGTTCGCGCTGGGCGTGCTCGGGGTGTGGTGCGTGTGGGCGGGGGCGCACGTGGGGGCGCGGGCGGGGTTCGGGACGGTGGCGCTCGATTCGGACGCGGTGTTGCGCGGGTGCTCGATGTCGTGGTACGAGGACGGTCGGTGGGTGGATGCGCGGGAGGCGGGGGCGAAGCGCGATCGGCCTTTGGTGATCCTGGTGCACGGGCTCGATGAGCCCGGGGGGATCTGGGACGATCTGGCGCCGGCGCTGGACGGGGCGGGGCTGGCGGTGGTTCGGTTCGAGTATCCGAACGATCAGCGGATCCGGGTGAGCGCGGCGGGGTTCTTCTGGACGGTGGGGCGGGAGCTCGGGGGGGCGGCGGATCGATGGGATCGCGCGGACATCGTGGCGCACTCGATGGGGGGGTTGGTGACGCGCGAGGCGCTGACGAACCCGGAGCTGGGCGCGGGGTCGGGGGCGATCGGCGGGGTGCGGATCGGGCGGGTGATCACGGTGGGGACGCCGCACGGGGGGTCGCGGTGGGCGGCGCTGCGGGGGGTGGCGGAGCTGCGCGAGCGGGTGCAGCGGTTCATCGGGTCGGCGGATTGGGACCCGGGGTTGCTCATGGGGGTGGCGACGGACGGGCGCGGGGAGGCGGGGGAGGATCTGATGCCGGGCTCGCGGTTTTTGAGGGAGCTCGATGCGCGGGGGGCGGCGGAGGGCGTGGCGTTCACGTGCATCGTGGGTCGGGTGGTGGATCCGATCGCGGCGGGGGGGCTCGACGCGCGGGCGCGCCGGGTGCTCGGGGACCTGGGGGACGGGGTGGTGTCGGTGGAGTCGGCGGTGATGGCCGGGTGCACGGACGTGGTGGTGGTGACGGGGAACCACCGGGGGATGCTGCGGATGGTGGAGATGGAGGAGGGGTGGCGGCTGATGACGGGGGCGGTGGAGGTTCGGGAG
>CBFGUD010000078.1:0-4442 GCA_965652365.1 uncultured Phycisphaerales bacterium | reverse complement strand
TCCCCCCCCCCGGGTGGGGGGGGGCGGTGGCCCGCGGCTGGGGGGACGGAGGGGGAGTATTCAAGTCTTCCCCACCCCCGTGCCACTGACCTCGCTTCGAGGTCAGTGCCTCACACCCCACGCCCCGTGTCCCCTGCGTTGATCCGAAGGACAAAGCAGGAACGGTGGCGCCCAATGTCTTCCGCCTTCTCCGCGCCCTCCGCGCTCTCTGCCACCTCTGCGTACCGGTCTTCACCCCCGCCGATCACTCCCTCACGGACACCCATCCCCAAACGCCCCCAAAAACGCGCTCACATCGAAGAAGTCCAGCACCCCGTCCGCCGTGAAGTCCGCGACCGCGCTCCCCTCCCCCAGCGCCGACAGAAACGCGCTCACATCGAAGAAATCCAGCGACCCGTCGTACGTCAGATCCGCCTCACACCCACCCGTGCTCACCGCCCGGATCATCCACCCGCCAACGAACGGCGAGTCCGCCATCCGCAGCACATACTTCGAGTTCCCGATGTCATCGAGCCGCGACGCCGGGTTGTAGAACATCCAGCTCCGCGTCCCAGCAGTGGGCGACTGCGGATCCATCCGCGCCGGGTTCGCGCGCTCGAGCACATCCATCTCCACCGCCACATAGAACACCCCGGAAACCTCCGAAGGGCTCACCGCGAACTCCAGAAACTCGTTGGGCTCCCCCTGGACCCACGTCCCCACACCCGTCCCCACCAGCACCGCGTCCGACGGGTCGAAATCGTCCGTCGGATCGTTCAAGATCGCCACCGTCACCGCCGTCGGCCCGAGCACCCCGTCGTCGTTCGCGATCGGCCCGAACGCCGCGCGGATCAGCCGGATCGTGTCCCCCCCGTCCTTCGCCTCGAACGCATTCATCCACGTCATCCGCGCATCGAACGTCGAAGGCCCAATATTGAAGTTCCCCGCCCCGTCGTCCATCGAATACTCCGACCCCGGCGTCCCCAGCGCCGAACCCGACAAAAGACCGATCATCACGGACGAACACACCGCTTCACGAACACGCATGGGGAAACTCCTCAACAAGGCCTCGATCTCCGCGCCCGCACAATTTCAACGCACTCCGGACACGACCCCGCACCCGCAACATAGGATGACGACCCGCACGAACCGCCAAGGAATCCGTGCGGATCGACAAGAACACCACGCGCGACCCCCATATTGAAGGGTCGCACCCACGAACAACGCCGCACCATCGCGGCCGCAACGAACTCCCGGAGAACACCATGGCCGCACGCACCGGAGCAAGCATCGGCGTCGCCGTCACCATCACCATCCTCGGCGCCCTCTCCCTCGCCTTCTTCGTGACCACCATGGTGTTCTACGGCCAGGCCCAGCGCGCCAAGAACGACCTCACCGAAGCCCAAGAGTCCTACGACGACTTCATTTCCTCCTCCCAACGCGAACAGGCCGCCATCCGCGCCATCCTCGACGAAGCGCGACAGAACCGCCAGACCGTCGTCGAATACCTCGCCGCCAACCGCGCCGAACTCCTCGGCAACATCACCGGCGACGACGCCACCTCCATGACCGAATACCGCGACCGCCTCGCACGCTTCGACGACGCCGACGAAGGCGCCCTCTTCGAACTCCTCTCACGCAAGAACGACCGCATCGCCTCCCTGGGCGAACAACTCACCGAAGCCGAGCAGGCCCGCCAGGCCGCCCAGGACTTCGCCCAGGCCGAAGCCCAGCGCGTCGCCGCCATCGAAGCCGCCTTCAACGAAACCGCCGGACGCATGCAAGCCAACATGGACGACTACGCCTCCCGCGTCTCCTACGTCGACGGCACCCTCGACTCCGTCGAAGAAAAACTCAACACCCGCATCGACGACGTCCGCGCCGAAACCGGATCCGAAACCGACCGACTCCAGAACCTCCTCGACCAGACCGTCCGCGACAACAACCTCCTCCGCGACCAACTCGCCGCACTCCGAGGACAGGGCAAGTCCGACCGACTCCTCCCCCTCAACGAAGCCGAACTCGTCGACGGCTCCATCGACCAGGTCATCACCGAGAACGACGAAGTCCTCATCTCCATCGGACGCAACGACAAAGCCGTCCTCGGCATGACCTTCGCCGTCTACTCCTCCGCCACCGACATCGGCGTCGAGAACGCCGAAGGCGAATACGCCCCGGGCAAGGCCGTCATCGAGATCGTCAACGTCCAGGACGACTTCTCCCGCGCCCGCATCATCTCACAGTCACAGGGCAACCCCATCATCCGAGGCGACATCATCGCCAACGCCGTCTACGACCCCAACAAAACCTACAAGTTCGTCATCGACGGGCTCTTCGACATCGACGGCGACGGCATCACCAACCGCTACGAAACCCAGGACCTCGCCGCACTCATCGAACAATGGGGCGGCACCGTCGAGGACGAAGTCGTCGGAGACATCGACTTCATCGTCCTCGGAGAGAAGCCCACCCTCCCCCCGCCCCCCGGACCCGGCGCCCCCATCGCCGCCATGCAGGAATACGTCCGCCGCCAGCGCGAGATCCAACGCTACGACGAGCTCCTCGTCCGCGCCGAGGACGCCTCCATCCCCCTCCTGAACGCGAACCGGCTCCAGACCCTCATCGGCGACTTCCCCAACTAACCGCGCACACAGCGAGCGCCAGATGGCCCGCGATCCACGCGCCACCCTCACCCTGACCCAGCGCGCCCTCATCCAGCCGCTGACGTACGCCGCCCTGCGCACCGCGCTCACCCCCGCGCACGTCTTCCCCCTCCCCACCGTCCTCTCCGGCGCGCGCAAACTCGGCCGCGCCTTCGGCGCGTCACGACCCAACAAGAAACGCGTCACCAAAGCCATGGAGCGCCTCGAGATCGCGCTCCCACACCTCGACACCGAAGACGAACGACGCGAACTCGTCATGAAGTCCTACGAGCACCTCGCCATGCTCGCCTGCGAACTCGCCGTCGTCCCCCGACTCCTCTCCGAAGACGCATGGACCGACTACATCGAGCTCGGACCCCTCGAGCGCACCATGCGCCTCCTCCTCTCCGACCGACCCTCCCTCCTCCTCACCGCACACTGCGGCAACTGGGAAGTCGTCGGCTACACCATGGCCCTCCTCGGATTCCAGGCACACGCCGTCTATAGGCCCCTCGACCTCCGACCCGCCGACAACTGGGTCCGCCAAACCCGCGCCCGCCGCGGGCTCGAACTCCTCGACAAGTTCGGCGCCATGAACAAAATGCCCGAGCTCATGCGCCAGGGCAAAGCCGTCGCCTTCGTCGCCGACCAGAACGCCGGAGACCGCGGGCTCCAGGTCCCCTTCTTCGGACGACTCGCCTCCTCCTACAAGTCCATCGGCCTCACCGCCCTCCAGTTCAACGCCAACATCATCGTCGGCACCGCCCGCCGACTCCCCATCGAACCGGGCACCACCAAGCCCATGCACTACCGCATCGAGGTCCTCGACGCCTACACCCCCGACGACTGGAACACCCAGCCCGACCCCCTTTTCTACATCACAGCGAGGTATCGCCGCGCCATCGAACAGATGGTCCGCAACGCGCCGGAACAGTACCTCTGGATGCACCGAATCTGGAAGAGCCGACCACGACACGAACGCCTCGACAAACCATTCCCCGAACCACTCAAAGCAAAGCTCCGAGCACTCCCCTGGATGACCGACGACGAACTCGCACGCATCATCGACCGATCCGACCGAGACCGCGCCTACCTCAAACACCACAACCTCACCCACCTCAAGTAAGTACACCACCACGAACCCCTACCCAACCCACGCACAGGACGCAGGACCCATGAGCACCGCCGACGACACCCACCACGACGAACCAACACCCATCGACGCCGACTTCGACGACGGCCGCCTGCTCGACGTCCGCGTCCTCATCGTCGATGACGAACGAGACATCCGCGAAGCCATCGACGCCGCCTTCCAGTCCGAAGGCGCCCTCACCCTCACCGCAGGCGACGGCGACGAAGCCGTCCGCATCTGCCAGCAAGACCCCCCCGACCTCGTCATCCTCGACATGATGCTCCCCAAACGCTCGGGATTTCTCGCCCTCGAAAAAATCAAGGGCAACCCCGACTCCCCCATCGTCATCATGGTCACCGCCAACGAAGGCAAACGACACCAGGCCTACGGCGAATCCCTCGGCGTCGACGCCTACATGCAAAAACCCGTCCCCCTCTCCCTCCTCCTCGACAAAGCCGTCGAACTCATCGACCAACGCGACGACGAACTCGCCTTCCTCGACGACGACGATTGAGGCAATAGGCAATAGGCAATAGGCAATAGGCAATAGGCAATAGGCAAGAGGGAAGAACTGGGTGCCCTGCGTTACCCCGAAGGGCAAAGCAGGAACGATTGCGTCCAATGTCTTCTAACTTCTCTCCTCCCCCGGGCTTCCGGGGGAGGTGTCACGCGCAGCGTGACGGAGGGGG
>CBFGUD010000077.1:0-4462 GCA_965652365.1 uncultured Phycisphaerales bacterium | reverse complement strand
CCCCGGACCACCCCATGACCACGCGCCGTTTCCCCCGTCTCGCCGCCGCTTCCGCCGCCCTCACCGCCGCCCTCACCACCCCCTCCAGCGCCACCTGGTCCGTCCTCATCGCCGACACCCGCACCGGCGAGATCGCCGTCGCCTCGTGCACCTGCATCACCGTCATCAACCTCCAGCGCGAAACCCCCGTCGTCATCGCCGGCGTCGGTGCCGCCACCGCCCAGTCCGTCGTCGACTCCACCGGGCTCAACCGCGCCCTCATCCGCGACCGACTCCTCCAGTCCGCCCCCCTCACCGACATCCTCGCCGAACTCGCCACCACCGACCCCGGACACGACAACCGCCAGTACGGGATGATCGCCGCCAACGGAGACACCCTCACCTACTCCGGCCCCCAGAACGCCCAATGGGCCGGAGGCCGCACCGGACGCATCGAACGAGGACGACCCGGACCCGCCGACGACCTCGTCTACGCCGTCCAGGGCAACATCCTCACCGGCCCCAACGTCGCCGACGAAGCCGTCGCCGCCATCGTCTCCGCGCCCCAGACCGACGACCTCCCCCAGCTCCTCATGTCCGCCATGACCGCCGCGCGCCAGGCCGGAGGCGACGGCCGATGCTCCTGCGCCCAAGGCGACCCCACCGGCTGCGGCTCACCGCCCCCCGCCCCCTTCAAATCCGCACACGTCGGATACATGATCGTCTCACGCCTCGGCGACACCAACACCATCAAGGGCGCCGTCCCCCTCTCCGGCTCATCCCGCGGACTCGCCCAACTCGACCTCAACGACGACAACCTCCCCGACTCCATCACCGCCACCGACCAATCCCCCGACCTCCTCCCCGTCCTCAACACCACCGCCCCCGATCACCAGGTCTCCAGCTCCCGACTCCAAGATCCCATCCCCACCCCCTTCACCCAGATCATCGACCTCACCGCCGCCGACCTCGACGCCGACGGCCGCACCGACCTCGTCGCCATCGTCGACACCAACACCATCGCCGCCTTCCTCCAGACCACGCCCGGCACCTTCGCCGATCCCATCACCCTCACCCTCGACGCCGCCCTGGGCACCATCATCCCCTACGACGTCCCCGCCCTCGATGGTGACCAGATCATCGTCACCAACTGGCTCCGCGGACGCACCCACGTCATCGACCTCGCGATGGGCGCGCTCACCGAAGTCTCCAGCTTCGAGACCGACACCGCGCCGGGCATCCGCGTCAGCGCCGACACCGACCTCAACGCCGACGGCATCAACGACTACGTCTACCCCGACAACGAACTCAACGCCGTCGCCTACCACTTCATGGACGACCAGGGCAACGCCGGACCGGTCCACACCCTCTCCACCTCCTCCGACCCCACCGTCGCCCGCGCCGCAGACATCAACAACGACGACCGACCCGAGATCATCGTCGCCACCGCCGGCGCCTCCGACGACATCAACGTCTTCTTCAACACGGGCACCCCCACCGTCCCCATCTACTCCGGGCGCGTCACCTCCAACATCAACGGCGACGCCTCCGACCTCGACATCGCCGACCTCGACAACGACGGCTTCCCCGATATCGCCGTCATCACGAGCAACGCACGCTCACTCCAGGTCCTCACCGGCGACGGCTCGGGCGCCTTCACCCAGCTCACCCGCGCACGCCTCGGAACCTCCGGCGGACGCATCATCCTCACCAACCTCAACCCCCGCTTCGACTCCGACACCGACTACCTCGCCTCCACCGCCATCGGGCTCTCCGTCCTCGACAACGACGGCACAGGCGAAGTCCCCCCCAACAACGGCTACGCCGAAGGATCCCACTTCCTCAACTTCAACATCGCCAACCAGCAATCCAGCGCCCCCGACCCCGTCGACCAGATGGAGACCCTCTTCGACGACTGGCGCGCCACCCTCACGGGCAAAGCCGACGCGATCCGCACCCGCGTCACCCTCCCCCCGCGCCTCCTCCCGGGACAGACCGCAACCGCCACCATCGAACTCCGCGACTGGAACGACGCCCCCCTCCCGTACACCGACGCGACCTTCAGCGCCCAATCCTTCGACGACCTCCTCACCGCCGCCGCCCCCACCATGACCGAGCCCGGGATCTACACCCTCCCCATCACCGCCGCCAACGACGCGCCCAACACCACCACCAAACTCCGCGTCACCGTCACCGTGGGCGGCCACGACACGACCCTCATGCCCGAGCTCGTCATCCCCGTCACCGACAACGTCGCCGACTTCAACGCCGACAACGAACTCGACTTCTTCGACATCGCCCGCTTCCTCCAGGCCCTCCGCGACCAGGACCCCATCGCCGACCTCAACAACGACACCAACTACGACATGCTCGACATCACCATCTTCCTCGACGCCCTCGACTAAACCCTCCCCGTGCCACTGACCTCGCTTCGAGGTCAGTGCTCCCACCAACCCCGCCCGGCGCCATGGTGCTGCGAAGCAAGGCCATGAACCACACGCGCCGGGTGCCCGTGATGTGCCGAAGGCTCATCGCGGAACCAGCGACACCCGATGTCTTCCACCCTCTCCCGTCCCCGACGGGAGAGGCCGGGTGCCACGACTCGCGGCCTGCCGCGCAGTCGTGCTCTTCTCCCGGGTCCAAAGACACAACCACGCCCGGCGCCCTGCGTTGACCCAAAGAGCAAGCCAGGAACCACTCGCCCCCCATGGCTTCTCTCCTCCCCCGGGCTTCCGGGGGAGGTGTCACGCGAAGCGTGACGGAGGGGGGTCTCTTCGTCTCCCCCCAAGCATCCAACCCCCGCTCCTCTTCCTCCCCTCCTCTCTCGCACCCTCCCCCGCGTGCGGGGGAGGGCAGGGTGGGGGTGTCTTCATCTCCTTTGTCTTCCCCCACGCCCCGCGCCCCGCCCCAGACGCAACGCGAAGGCGGCATTCCCATTTTCCATACGCCACCGACCTCCCTTCAACGCCGGGTGCCCGTGATGTGCCGAAGGCTCATCGCGGAACCAGCGACACCCGATGTCTTCCACCCTCTCCCGTCCCCGACGGGAGAGGCCCGGGGTGAGGGCTCCCACCCCTCGCCTTCCCTCTCTCTGACACACTCAACTTCTTCTTCCCCCCACTTCGTGATCTTCGCGTTCCCCCTTTCTCTTCAGCCTTCTCTGCGTCCTCAGCGCTCTCTGCCGCCTCTGCGTACCCCCGCTTCCCTCCCCCACAAGCACAACCCCCTATCCTTGAGCAACCACCCACACACCAAAAGGAGGATCCCATGAAGAAAGTCCTCATCGTCCTGCTCATCCTCGTCGTCCTCTTCGTCGGCGCCATCGTCGGCCTCCTCGCCTATGGGCTCTCCCAGATCGACAGCATCGTTAAGCTCGCCATCGAACGAGGGGGCACCTACGCCACCCAGGTCGACACCACCGTCGCCTCCGTCGACGTCGGACTCACCGCGGGCACCTTCGCGATGGACGACCTCAAAATCGCCAACCCCGCCGGATTCGACACCGACCACTTCCTCGTCCTCAAAGACACCGACGTCATCTTCGACCTCCAGTCCATCAACTCCGACACCATCGTCATCCCCTCCGTCACCGTCACGGGCATCGACGTCATCCTCGACAAAGGCGGGAACCCCTCCAACTACAACACCATCCTCAACTCCCTCAAACGCTTCGAGTCCTCGGGACAACCCAAAGCCGCCCCCGAAAACCAGGGCGGGAAGAAAGTCGCAATCGACTCCATCGTCCTCGAAGACATCAGCGTCCACGTCGCCAACTACCCGGGCGTCTCCCTCGTCACCGGAGACGTCGCCGTCAACATCCCCTCCATCGAACTCCAAAACGTCGGCCGCGACGAACCCATGACCCCCGCCCAGATCGCCAACCTCATCATCAAAACCGTCCTCACCGCCGCCGTCGAAAACGGTGGAGGCATCCTCCCCGCCGACATGCTCGGAGAACTCGGCAACGGGCTCGGCGCCCTCACCTCACTCGGCGACATGGGCATCACCGCCATCGGAGACGCCGGACAAATCATCGGCGAATCCATGGACGAAGTCCTCCAGAACGCCGGACAGATGGTCGAGGACCTCGGCAAAGGCGTCACCGACGCCGTCAACGACGCCGGAAAGAAAGCAGAAGAAGAAATCAACAAAGCCGCCGACGATATCAAAGAAGGCATCAACAACATCCTCGGCGGCAAAAAGAAAGAAGAAGACCCCGACGGCCCCTGATCCCCGCACCACAACCACACACACAAAGAACCCCCGCACCACCGCGGGGGTTCTTCTCAATCATCAACTCTCCTCCCCCGGGCTTCGGGGGGGCGGGGGGGGGGTGGCCCGCCAAAGGCGGGACGGAGGGGGGGTATCTTCGTGTCTTCCCCCTGTTTCACTCGCCTCCTCCGCGCCCTCCGCGTCCCTGTCTTCTGTCTTCCTGCCTTCCCCATTGCCTATTGCCTATTGCCTATTGCCTATTGCCCATTGC
>CBFGUD010000076.1:0-4502 GCA_965652365.1 uncultured Phycisphaerales bacterium | reverse complement strand
GGGGGGGGGGGGGGGGGGGGGGGGGGGGGGGGGGGGGGGGGGGGGGGGGGCGGCGACGACTGATCGGCGCTCACAGGATCCACACCATCCCCTTCATTGGGGCCCGTTTCCTTCGGGTTCGGGGCGTTCCGAGCGATCGGGGCGCTCCGTTTGTTTTTGGGGTGGGGTCAGGCGGGGGCGCGGAAGAGTTTGGGGCCGACGACGGGGATGGAGGCGCGCCGGATGACGAGGATGGCGAGGGAGGCGGCGAAGACGACGATCGCCATGACGAAGAGGGAGGGCCCGGCGAGGGGCTGGAGGTCGGGGCGGGCGAGGGCGGCGGGGTCGATGGAGATCCCGAGTTTGGTGAGGTGGGACACGATGGCGCCGGCGATGACGCCGAGGGCGAGGATCGCGCCGGTGGTGATGGTGCGGGGGATCAGGAGCAGGACGACGGCGGCGAGCTCGGCCAGGGCGGTCGCATAGCGCCCGACGGGCTCGAGCCCGAGGGTATCGAAGAGGGCGATGGTCTCGGGCGCACCGGTGAGTTTGAAGAAGAGGGTCTGGGCGAGGATGGCGGCGGCGACGATCTGGAGGATCCAGGAGAGTGTGCGCGCGGGGGCGGAGAGAGACGACGCGGGATCGGGCGTGGGCATGATCGGCTCCTGCGGGGTGGTAGGATCGGAGCGGCCAACGCGCGGGGCGGTCGCGTTATTCGGCGTGTCGGGAGCGATCGATGAAGATGCTGATCCTGCTCGTGCTCGGGTATCACCTGGTGGTGTCGGTGTATTCGTTTTATTTGTACGGGCTCGACAAGCGGAGATCGGTGCTGGGGGGGCGTCGGGTGCCCGAGAAGACGCTGCACACGGTGGACCTGATGGGGGGGTGGTTCGGTGGCTTGGCGGCGCGTCGGTTGCTCGCGCACAAGACGGCCAAGCGCCGGTTCGTGGTGGTGTTCTGGCTCAGCGCGGTCGGTCACGTCGCGGTCTGCGCCGGGCTGCTGATGATGGTGTCGTGGATGGCGCGGTGATCAGGCGGCGCGGCGTCTGGACTTGTGCGCCAGGACGGCGGCGCAGGTCTTGAAGAGCTCGGGGAAGTCGATGGGTTTGGTGGCGTAGGCGTCGGCGCCGGCGTCCATGGCGCGTTCGCGTTCGGTGTCGAGCGCGTGGGCGCTGAGCATGACGACGGGGGTTTCGATGCCTTCGGTGCGCATGGTGCGGGTGGCCTCGATGCCGTCGAGGTTGGGCATGGAGATGTCCATGAGGACGAGATCGAAGGGTTCGGAGCGTGCGTCGGCGGCGTGGAGTTCGGCGAGCGCCTTGAGCCCGTCGGTGGCGCGGGTGGTTCGGCAGTGGATCTTGTTGAGTTTGTGGAGGATGAGTTTCGCGTTGTCGTCGCCGTCCTCGACGAGGAGGACGTTGGTGTTTCGGAGTGATTCGACGGCGCGGTCGAGGTGCGTTCGTTCGTCGGTCGCGGGTCGCTCGGGGGCGCCGGAGTGGATCCGGCACGCGAGGGAGGCGACGAAGGTGGATCCCTTTCCGGGGACGGAATCGACGGTGAGGTCCCCGCCCAGGTCGCGGGCGATGCGTCGGGAGATGGAGAGCCCGAGCCCGGTGCCGCCGAAGCGGCGTGAGGTCGAGGAGTTGGCCTGGGCGAACGCGGTGAAGATGCGCGAGCGCTGCGCGTCGGACATCCCGATCCCGGTGTCTCGGACGCGGAACTCGAGGACGGCGTCGCGGTGCCCCGGCCCGGCGCGGAGGACGGAGACGTCGACGCTGATCGTTCCTCGGTCGGTGAACTTGATGGCGTTTCCGATGAGGTTGGTGAGGAGCTGTTTGACGCGTGTGGGGTCGGACGCGATGGTGTCGGGGGCGTCGTCGTCGATGGTGATGCGGAGCTGGAGGTCTTTCTCGCGCGCCTTGGCGATCATGAGGTGTCTGGTGTCCTCGACGAGTGCGCGGACGGAGAAGGGGATGGACTCGTAGGTCATCGCGCCGGACTCGATCTTGGAGAAGTCGAGGACGTCGTTGATGATGTTGAGGAGGTGCTCGGTGTTGCGCCTGACGGTTCGGAGGTGTGCTTCGCGCTGGGCGTCGGCGGTGGTGTCTTCGAGCGCGAGGTCGATGTAGCCGAGGATGGCGGACATGGGGGTGCGGATCTCGTGGCTCATGCGCGCGAGGAAGTCGCTCTTGGCGTTGTTGGCGCGGTCGGCGCGTTGTTTGGCGAGTTCGAGGTCTTCGGTCTTGCGCGCGACTTCTTCTTCGAGTCGTTCGTTCTGTTGGTGGAGGGATTCGTGGAGCTGTCTTGAGAGGCGTTTGGCGCTGAGGGAGAGTTTGAAGGATTCGAGGTTCGAGGCGAACTTCCAGGTGATGAACGCGAGGGGGATGAGCATGAAGGCGAGGAGGCGGTATCCGGGCCAGAAGAAGAGGACGATGGAGGAGACGTAGCCGCAGGCGGCGCAGAGGAGGAACATCCAGGCGAGGTCCATGAGTTTGTTGTTGCGGTCCTGGGGATCTTCCTGGAGGTAGGCGCGGCGCCAGAAGACGAAGATGCGGAGGTAGCCGGCGATGATGATGGCTTTGAGCGCGACGAGGGCCCAGACCCACGCCCAGTCCGTCTCGCCCTGGGCGTTGACCATGCACTGGGTGCGGGGCATGTAGGCGCCGTCGGCGCTGAAGAAGTCGAGGGGCGCGAACCCGGTGGCGGCGGTGTGCTGGTGGTCGAGGGTGCAGGTCTGGTCGGCGCGCCAGACGGCGCTCGAGGTGTCGGGGGTGGCGCTGGAGCCCGATCGGGCGATGAGCGGGAGCGCGAGGAGCATCAGGGCGACGGGGATCGCATAGAGCACGGCTCGCGCGAGGGTTGGCGGGATACGCATAC
This sequence comes from uncultured Phycisphaerales bacterium, assembly GCA_965652365.1. Lineage (GTDB taxonomy): Bacteria > Planctomycetota > Phycisphaerae > Phycisphaerales > UBA1924 > UBA1924. The sequence goes on along the minus strand of CBFGUD010000076.1, from coordinate 1,646 downwards.
ACGGCGTATCGGTCTGGAGCGTCTGCCCGGGGCTTGCTGGGCCGGAATTCTTGCGAGGCCGCATATCGGCTGGGGGCTTTGATCGCCTGAATAGGGGAAAGCCGGGGGTCCGGTGGTCCGAGAACGGTTCAGGCGCCGGCCATCTCGGAGAGGTTGACGGTCACGGGGACGAAGGTGCGCGCGACGCGGGCTTCGAACTCGGGTCGGAACTTCTCGATGATGGTGCGGGTGGCCCAGTTGTTGCCGTCGGCGAGCCCGCAGATGGTGGTGCCGGGCATGGAGCCCATGGAGGTCGCGATCTCGTGGGCGAGGTCGAGGTCCTTGGTTTTGGCTTCCCCGGCTTCGATGCGGGTCATGATCTGGTAGAGCCATCCCGAGCCCTCGCGGCACGGGGTGCATTGGCCGCAGGATTCGTGCTTGAAGAAGCGGGTGATATTCCGGCAGACGGCGACCATGTCGGTGTCTTCATCGAAGACGGTGGGCCCTGCGGTGCCGAGCCCGAGGACGCCGTACTTGCGTCCGATGTCGAAGTCGAGTTCGGCGTCGTACTGGTCGGTGCCGAGGATGCCCATGGAGACGCCGCCGGGGATGGCGCCCTTGAACTTCTTGCCGCCGCGGATGCCGCCGCAGTGGTCCTCGACGAGTTTGCGCAGGGGGATCCCGAGTTCGAGCTCGTAGCACCCGGGTTTCTCGACGTGTCCGGAGACGCCCATGAGCTTGGTGCCGAAGGAGGGGGGGCCTCCGATGGAGGACTCGACGCCCTGCTCGCAGAACGCTTTCGCGCCGTCGGTCATGATGAAGGGGAGGTGGGCGAGCGTTTCGACGTTGTTGATGATGGTGGGTCGCCCGAAGAGCCCTTTGATGGCGGGGAAGGGGGGCTTGATGCGGGGCCAGCCGCGTTTGCCCTCGATGCCTTCGAGGAGGGCGGTTTCTTCGCCGCAGATGTACGCGCCCGCGCCTCGGTGGACGTAGCAGTCGGCGGTGAAGGGGTCGCTCGAGGCGTTGCCCGATTGGGCCATGAGCCCGCGCTCGCCGAAGATGCCGTGTTCGTAGGCCTCTTTGATCGCGTGTTCGAGGACGTGGGCTTGGTGGTGGTATTCGCCTCGGATGAAGATGTAGGCCTTGTCGAGTCGGCAGGCGTACATGCAGATGGCGATGCCTTCGAGGAGCCCGTGGGGGTCGAAGTCCATGAGGAGCCGGTCTTTGAAGGTGCCGGGTTCGGATTCGTCGGCGTTGATGGCGAGGTAGCGTTGTCCGCCGTCGGGCCCATCTTCAACGGGGGGGAGGAAGGTCCATTTGAGCCCGGTGGGGAAGCCCGCGCCGCCTCGTCCTCGGAGGACGGAGTCCTTGACTTCCTTGGTGACGTCCTCGGGTTTCATGGTGAGGGCTTTGCGGAGCCCCTCGTAGCCGCCGGTTTTGGTGTATTCGTCGTAGGAGACGATGTGGCGATCGCGGATGTTGCCGAAGGGCGCGGTGGGGATGCGCTTGAGAAGGACGTGGGAGGTGAGGGTGTTCTCGTAGGTTGCTTTGGGCATGATTCGGGCTCGCCTTTGGGTCGCGAAGATGGGCTGCGGGCGATTCTAGCCCTCGGGGTGCGGGGATCGGTCGGTTCAGCGGTCGGCGGGGTGGTCGGGATCGGGGTCGGC
>CBFGUD010000075.1:0-4550 GCA_965652365.1 uncultured Phycisphaerales bacterium | reverse complement strand
TCGAACCTCCGACCTTCTGACCCCCAGTCAGACGCGCTAACCAAGCTGCGCTACACCCCGGTGGTGTGGCTCCGTGTGGGGAGCGGTCCGGATGATAGCGCGGGATCTCGGGTGGGGCGAGGGGGTCTATCGTCGGGGATGAGCGATTCAGCGAAGTCGGGGAGTGTGGTGCTCCGGGGTGGTCGGGTGATCGATCCGGGGTCGGGTCTGGACGCGACGCGGGACGTGGTGATCGAGGGGGGGGTGGTGCGTGCGATCGAGGATCGGGTGGACGCGTCGGGGGTGGATCGGGTGGTGGAGTGCGGGGGGCTGATCGTCGCGCCGGGGCTGGTGGATCCGCACGTGCATCTGCGGGATCCGGGGCAGACGCACAAGGAGGACATCGGGAGCGGGACGCGGGCGGCGGTGATGGGCGGTTTCACGGCGGTGTGCTGCATGCCCAACACGTCGCCGGCGTTGGATTCGCCCGAGATGGTCGAGTATGTGAAGGCGAAGGCGGCGCGGGAGGGGCGGTGCCGGGTGTTCAGCGTGGCGTGCGCGACGGCGGGGCGGAAGGGGGAGCGGCTCGCGGAGATCGGGCTGTGCGACCGGGCGGGGGCGGTCGGGTTCTCGGATGACGGGGACGTGATCGAGGACGCGAGCGTGATGCGGGCGGTGCTGGCGACGGTGGCGGGGACGGGGAAGGCGTTCATGCAGCATTGTCAGGAGACGACGCTGACGCGCGGGGCGGTGATGCACGCGGGGGAGGTGGCGCAGCGGCTTGGGCTCAAGGGGTGGGTGCGGGAGGCGGAGGAGCTGGTCATCGAGCGGGATGTGCGCTTGAACAAGGGTATTGGGTGCGCGTACCACGTGCAGCACATGTCGTCGGGGGGGTCGGTGGAGATCGTGGCGCGGGCGCGGGGTGAGGGTCAGCCCGTGACGGCGGAGGCGTCGCCGCACCACTTGCTGCTGACGGATGCGGCGGTGGAGGAGATGGGGTCGATGGCGAAGATGAACCCGCCTTTGCGGGAGCGGTCGGATATCGAGGCGCTCAAGGCGGGGATCCGTGAGGGGGTGATCACGGTGCTGGCGACGGACCACGCGCCGCACCATGTGGATGAGAAGCGGAACCCGGTGGCGGCGGCGCCGTTCGGGATCATCGGGCTCGAGTCGGCGCTGGGTTTGTATCACAAGGCGTTGGTGGAGCCCGGGGTGATCGACTGGGCGCGGATGCTGGGGATGATGACGATCGAGCCGGCGCGGTTGTGCCGGCTCGACGGGTGCGGGATCGGGTCGCTGCGGGTCGGGGGGGTCGCGGATGTGACGGTGATCGATCCGGATCATGCGTGGACGCTGGGCGAGGGGGACCTGGGGGGCAAGAGCGTGAACACGCCGTTCCTTGGGTGGTCGATGGGGGTGCGGGCGGTGATGACGATCGTGGGCGGGGAGGTTCGGTACGAGTTGGAGGGGGCGCTGGCGCGATGAGGGGGGTGCGTTGGCTCTGGGATGCTCGGGAGATCGTGATCGCGGTGATCGCGATCGTGACGATCGTGGTGTACCTGGTGATGCGGTTCGGGGCGGGGCTGGGGGTGGAGGAGTCGCGTTGGGTGCTGTGGGTGTGTTTGGGGTTGGGGGGGACGCCGCTGGTGGTGGAGCTGGCGGGGAAGGCGCTGAGGCGTGAGTTCGGGTCGGACCTGCTGGCGGGGATCGCGATCGTGACGTCGGTGCTGCTGGGGGAGTATCTTGCGGGGTCGTTCGTGGTGTTGATGCTGTCTGGGGGCGAGGCGCTCGAGCGGTACGCGGTGGCGAACGCGTCGAGCGTGCTCAAGGCGCTGGCGAAGCGGATGCCGTCGGTGGCGCATGTGCGGCGGGACGGGTCGCTCGAGGACGTGGCGCTCGAGGATGTGCGGGTGGGGGATCACGTGACGATCTTTCCGCACGAGACGGCGCCGGTGGACGGGATCGTGGTGGACGGGCACGGGGTGATGGACGAGAGTTTTTTGACGGGGGAGCCGTATCTGATGTCGAAGGCGCCCGGGTCGAGCGTGATCTCGGGGTCGGTGAACGGGGAGTCGGCGATCACGATCGAGGCGTCGCACGAGGCGGTGGATTCTCGGTACGCGAAGATCATGCAGGTGATGCGTGACACGGAGCAGCGCAAGCCGCGGATGCGTCGGCTGGGGGATCAGTTGGGGGCGGTGTACACGCCGATCGCGGTGGCGTTGGCGGTGATCGCGTGGGTGGTGAGCGGGGATCCGACGCGTTTTCTGGCGGTGTTGGTGGTGGCGACGCCTTGCCCGCTTCTGATCGGGATCCCGGTGGCGATCATCGGGTCGATCTCGCTTTCGGCGAAGCGTGGGATCGTGATCAAGGACCCGGGGGCGCTGGAGGTGATCAACACGTGCGAGACGATCATCTTCGACAAGACGGGGACGCTGACGTACGGGACGCCGGTGGTGACGGAGATCGCAGCTCGGGAGGGGGTGGACGAGCGGAGGCTGCTGTCGATGATCGTGTCGCTCGAGCGGTATTCGAAGCACCCGTTGTCGGACGCGATCGTGGAGTTCGGGGAGGGTCGCGGGGTGTCGATCTCGGAGCCGACGGAGGTTTCGGAGAAGCCCGGGCAGGGCTTGAGCGGGGTGATCGGGGGGACGCGGGTGCTGGTGACGGGGCGCAAGGCGCTGGGGGGGATCGATCCGGATGGGGTGGCGCTGCTCCCGGAGCAGTCTGCGGGGCTCGAGTGCGTGGTGGTGCTCGACGGGTCGTACGCGGCGACGGTGAAGTTCCGCGACGAGCCCCGGAAGGACGGTCGGCTGTTCATCGAGCACTTGTCGAAGAAGCACGGGTACAAGAAGGTGATGCTGGTGTCGGGGGACCGGGAGTCGGAGGCGCGGTACCTGGGGGAGAAGGTGGGGATCCGTGAGGTGATCGCGGAGCGGACGCCGGAGGAGAAGGTGGGGATCGTCCGGGAGGAGATGGCCCGGGCGCGGACGTGTTTCGTGGGGGACGGGATCAACGACGCGCCGGCGTTGTCCTTGGCGACGGTGGGGATCGCGTTCGGTCAGGCGTCGGACATCACGACGGAGGCGGCGGGGGTGGTGGTCATGGACTCGACGCTCGAGCGTGTGGACGAGTTTTTCCATATCTCCGGGCACATGCGGCGGATCGCGCTGCAGAGCGCGGTCGGGGGGATGGCGCTGAGCGTGGTGGGGATGATCCTGGCGGCGATGGGGTATCTGCCCCCGGTGGCGGGTGCGGTGACGCAGGAGGTGATCGATGTGTTCGCGGTGGCGAACGCGCTGCGGGCGGCGCTGCCGCCGCGGGTGTTGTCGGATATCCGGGACTGAGGGGGACGGAGGCGGGATCTTGATGGGTGGTTTGGGGGAAATCGGGAATGGGGGGTCGTAGAGTCGGGTTGAGCAGCATTCGGGGCTCTGACGCACTTCTTGATCAGACAGGACGGATTCCATGAGCATCAAAGTCGGTATCAACGGTTTCGGACGGATCGGTCGGTTGGTGTACCGGATCGCGGCGAACACGCCGGGGATCGAGGTGGTGGCGATCAACGACCTGGTGGGGGCGGACAACCTCGCGTATCTGCTCAAGTACGACACCATGCACGGTCGGTTTCTGATCGACGGGAAGCCGGCGGAGGTCAGCGCGGACGAGGGGTCGTTCACGGTGAACGGGAAGAAGACGGTGTGCACGGCGGAGCGTGACCCGACGAACCTCGCGTGGGGCGACATGGGGGTGGACTACGTGCTCGAGAGCACGGGGTTGTTCACGGACCGGGAGAGCGCGCACAAGCACATCGACAGCTCGTCTTCGGGCGGCAAGGGGTGCAAGCGTGTGGTGATCTCGGCGCCGACGAAGACGCCGGACACGGTCCCGACGTACGTGCACAAGGTGAACTGCGGGAAGTACGACGCGAGCAAGGACACGATCATCTCGAACGCGTCGTGCACGACGAACTGTCTGGCGCCGATCACGAAGGTGATTCTGGACAACTTCGGATTGATCGAGGGTCTGATGACGACGGTGCACGCGGCGACGGCGACGCAGCCCACGCAGGACGGGCCGTCGAAGAAGGATTGGCGGGGTGGGCGTAACGCGTACATGAACATCATCCCCGCGAGCACGGGGGCGGCCAAGGCGGTCGGGTTGTGTCTGCCCGAGACGGTCGGGAAGCTGACGGGGATGGCGTTCCGTGTTCCGACGGCGGACGTGTCGGCGGTGGACCTGACGTTCCGGACGGAGAAGTCCACGTCGCTGGCGGAGATCAACGCGGCGATGAAGGCGGCTTCGGAGGGCGCGATGAAGGGCGTGCTGGGGTACACGGAGGAGGACGTGGTGTCGAGCGACTTCATCGGGGATCCGCGCAGCTCGATCTATGACGCGGGCGCGGGGATCGAGATGAACGCGAACTTCTTCAAGATCATCTCGTGGTACGACAACGAGGCGGGGTACGCGAACCGGTGCGTGGACATGATGAGGATGATGGGCGAGAAGGACGGGCTGTAACCCCCCACCCCCCCCACGAAGGTGCCCATGGTGGCGGAGAAACCCACCCC
>CBFGUD010000074.1:0-4556 GCA_965652365.1 uncultured Phycisphaerales bacterium | reverse complement strand
CGCGCCGTCCGACTCACGCGCCTTCGCCCGCTCCTCCAGGTCCGGCCCGATCAGGATCCGCGCCAGCACGTCACGCACCGACACCCCGTCGAGATCCCGACCATGCCCCGGGACCCCCATCGCCTCGAGCACCCCGTACCCCATCCCGATGTTCACCAGCACCCACCCGATCACCTCCGCCGAAAACCGCCGCGTGATCTTGTGCGCCTCCTGCGCCCGCCGCACCTCCCCGCTGATGAACCCGTGCAGCGTCGTCATGTGCTGCGCCACCGCCCTGTGGATCGCCTCGTCCTCGATCTCCGCGAGCGACTGCAGCATCACCCGGTACCCCAATCGCCCCTCCCCCGACACCATCGGATTCTCGGAGAGCAACCCCGCGATCCGCTTGGCCGGGTCGTTCGTCCGCCCAAGGTCCTTCTCCCACTGCACCAGCGTCTGCTTCCCCGTCCGCTCGATGAGCGCCACGAACAGATCCCGCTTGGACTTGAAATGCCGATAAATAATCGGCTCCGTCACCCCCGCCTCCTTCGCGATCTGCGACGTCGTCGCCCCCGCGTACCCACGCGACGCGAACAACGCCGCCGCCACATCGAGCAGCTGCTCACGCCTCTTCGCCGCCGGGAGTCTCCCCGCCATCGCCATCCTCCTCATCACACCCGATCAACGCCGCGCCCTCGGGGATCGGGACCGGATCAAGCCCGCCCCTCGACCACGGCCCGCACCGACCGATCCGCCTCGCCGCCATCCACGAACCACGCACAGGCCCGTACAACCGCAACGCCTCGAGCGCATACACCGAACACGTCGGCGAAAACCGACACTGCCCACCAACAATCGGAGAACCCACCACACGATACACCCGCACCGCCCCCACCAACGGCCAATTCAACCACCGATGCCACCACGCCAACCGCACCCGCACCCGCGACGACGACGCCACACCCATCCCCCCATCGACACCACCCTCGCCCGCGCCCCTACACATCCGATTGCTCGCTCGAATCGGAAGATCCGCCCATATCCGCATCAACAGATCCCCCCGATCCCCCCGTCCCCGCCCGCTTCTCCAGCACCCGCACCGCCGCCAGCGCCGCGCGACGGAAATGCCCGCGCCAGTCCTCGAGCCCCATCGCCCCGTGCCTCCGCACCACCACCACGAAATCGAACCCACCCCCACGATCACCCCCGCCGCTGAACATCGGGATCCCCCCGCGCTCCATCCGGAACGCCTCCCGGCACATCCGCTTCGCCCGCGCCCGCTCGTGCGCCTTGCCCACCTTCCGCCCCACCGAAAGCCCCAACCGATGCTCACCCAGCCCGTTCGCCCGCGCGAACACCGTCACAGGCCCGCTCCCCTTCCGCGCCCGCGCCGCAAACACCGCCCCGAACTCCCGCGAGCCCGACAACCGATGCCGACGACGAAAGACCAACGATCCCGCCATCCCCAATCCTAACCCCCCGGGCGAGCAGGGCATCTGGCAGTAGGCAATAGGCAATGGGCAATGGGCAATGGGCAAGAGGCAAGAGGCAATGGTCTCACACCTCGAAAGGGTGCCCCGAAGGTGACGCAGTCTCCTTCGGGACCAAGCCCCCCCAAAGCCGCGCCCCCCACCCTCCCCCGCGTGCGGGGGAGGTGTCACGCGAAGCGTGACGGAGGGGGTGCAAACACAAGCGCCCCGAGCACCCCCACCCCGTGCCACTGACCTGCCTCAGGTCAGTGCCAACCACCAACCGGTCTCGATGCCTTCCCCCCTTCGACCCCTCCGCGATCTCCGCGTTCCAATATCTTCTGCCTTCTCCGCGCCTCTGCGTGACCTCCGCGCCCTCCGCAATCCTGCCTTCCCGCCTTCTGCCTTCTGCCTTCCCCATTGCCCATTGCCCATTGCCTATTGCCCCCCACCCCACCCGCGCACAAAGAAGGCCGGGTTGAGGGGGACATGCTCAACCCGGCCCATGGGATCGGTGTCCGCACAGCACACCGACCCGTTCCAAGCGAACCCGCCGTCTCTCCCCAGTCGGCAAGCATCCGCCCGGAATATCCCACCCGGCACGCGTGACCAGCCAAGGCCGCACACACGCACACGCGCCGGGTGTCGCTCAACATCTGAGGGTCCTACCCACCCAGCGTCGGCTCACAGCGACCGGCGCTCCTCCTGAGAACGCCGATCACCTCTCTCTCCCGCCCGCGCGGGGCTCCGCACACACACATCCGAGCCGCACACACACAATCAGCCCGAACAGCCCGCCGCATCCAAACGACACGACATCACGCGAACCTTCTCACCACACCAGAATTTGATTGTCCAATCCTCGAGCACCCGGCCTGCAACACACACCGGACTTGGATTCGCTCGATTCAACCCGAATGGGTCACCTCAAGATACGAACCCACCACCACCCGGTTCCAACACCCGCCCACAAAAATCTCCCCCACCACACCCCACACCCTCACTCGTAAAAACGAACATCCGCCACCACCGGATAATGATCGGACCCGATCGCCCCACCCACCGCGCTCCGCACCGGGACCAGCCCCCCGCCCACGAAAACATGGTCGATCCGCACCCCGGGCACCCACGCCCGCCGACCACGCGCCGCCCACGTCGACCCCGCCCCCACACCCACCGCCGCGTGCGCCTCCACCAATCCCCCCGCGCACGCGCGCACCTCCCGCACGTGGTTCGACATCGACACCGCGTTGAAATCACCCGCCACGATCACACCGTCCAGATCCCCCCGCGCGAACCGCGCATCGACCCTCCGCGCGATCGCCGCGATGTGCGACCGCTGCTCGATCACCCACCCGATCGACGTCGGAGGCACCACGTGCACCCCCCACACCCCCACCTTCCGTCCCCCCACATCCAACACGCACTCCACCGTCGGCACGAACTCCCCCCCGTCCCCGCGCCAGATCTCCGCCTCACCCACGAACGGATGCCTCGAGAACAACGCGATCCCGAACGCGTCCGTCCGCGCCGCACGCCTCGAATACGGATACTCCGCCGACATCCGATCGAAGAACCCCGCCTCCAGATCAGGCGTGTACTCCTGGATCACCACAACATCCGGCCCCTCCTCCCCGATCTGCGCCATCAGCCGCTCCGGATCCCCACGACCGTACAACAAATTCACGCTCATCACCCGCAAATCCCGCCCGATCCCCGTGTCCCCGCGCCAAGGCGAATACATCACCCCACGCTCCCCGAGCAGCACCACCGCCATCAGCCCCGCCGCCACCGCCGCCACACGCGCCCGAGCCAAAACCGCCGCCGCGCACACCACCAGCAGCCCCAGCCCCAGGTGAAACCGGAACACCACGCACATCAAGGACACCCACGCCAGCGCCCCCGACACCCGCGACGTATCCCCCGGATCATCCGCCCACACCACCCCGAACACCACCCCCCCGATCGACCCCAGGATCACCAACCAGCTCACCATCCACACCAGCACCGCCACCCGACCACGACCCCCCCGCCGCGCCCGACCCGCCCCGCCTTCATCCGCATCAGCCCTGCCAACCAAGGGAATTCCTCCACAAAGTCCCAAAATCACTCGCCCGACACCCGCTCAGGGCGCACCTTACCACCCACGTCGACCGGGCGCAGGCAAACCCAACAACGACCGCCGCGCACCCCCGGTTCACCGCATCCGTTCAATCACAACGCAGCAGGAAACCACAATGCACACCACCATCACAGCCCTCGCCGTCGCCGCATCCACCACCGCCGCCCTCGCCGGCGTCATCCCGGGCACCGTCTACGACAACCGCAACGACTTCAACAACAACACCGGCGCCCTCACCCTCGAAACCTTCGAGAACGAAACCCTGGGCGACGTCGCCCTCCCCGCCGCCTTCGCCTCCGGGCTCACCGCCGACTTCACCTCCGGCTCCGTCTCCTCCATCATCGAAGCCGGAGACCCCGACGGGTACGGCTTCTTCAACACCACCGACATGGGACGCAAGTACCTCCGCTTCGGACGAAACATCCCCGTCGCCGGCGCACCCTCCATCCCCGAAACCGGCTCCTACTCCGTCTCCTTCTACACCGCCTCCGCCGTCAACGCCTTCGGCTTCGACCTCTCGGGATTCCAACCCAACGACGCCGCCAACGGCTTCAACGTCACCCTCTTCAACAACGGCCAAGTCACCGCCGACTTCTTCCTCCCCTCCGACCAACTCTTCGGCGATGTCGAGTTCTACGGCTTCGTCATGGACGACGCCTTCAACGAGTTCCGCATCAACATCCCCGTCCTCGGACTCGAGGGCACCGCCGACTACACCGCCTTCGACGACATCGCCTGGGGCGTCCCCACCCCCGCCGCCTCCACCCTCCTCGCCCTCGCCGCGCTCACCACCACCCGCCGCAGGCGCTGATCCCCCACCAACAACCACAACCAAACCCCGTGCCACCGACCAGCGCCCCGCTGGTCGGTGTCGTTCACACAACCACCCCCCTCGGGTGCCCCGCCCAGACCCAAAGCGCAACGCAACAACCAGTTGCCGCCGCTCACTTCTTCTCCTCCCCCGGGCTTCCGGGGGAGGTGGCCCG
>CBFGUD010000073.1:0-4620 GCA_965652365.1 uncultured Phycisphaerales bacterium | reverse complement strand
CTCCCCCGGGGAGAGGGCCGGGGTGAGGGCTCCATCTTCTTGCCTTCCCCCTCCCCCTCCTTAACCTCCTCCCTCCTGCACCCTCCCCCTCGTGAGGGGGAGGGCCGGGGTGGGGGTGTCTTCACTCCCTCGCCTTCCACCTCCCAACCCTCCTCTCCCCCATTGCCTATTGCCCATTCCCCATTGCCCCATCCCACGGCCCCCGCACCATCGCCCGCCCCCACCCCCAACCTCTCCCGCATCATCGACGCCCTCCTCGACCCCACCGTCACACCCACCGACTGCTGCTCCATCTTCAACCTCACCCTCGAGCAGCTCGCCGACATCCTCGAGTCCGACGCCTACCAATGCGCCCTCCACAACCTCAAGCGCATCGACCGCGCCCGATCCGCCCTCATCGACGCCCAGTCCGAGTCCAGCGCCAAAGCCACCCTCCTCAAACTCACCACCGACAACCCCCTCACCCCAACCGAGCGAGAAACCGCCCGCAAAGCCGCCTCCACCCTCCTCAAGCACGCCGCCACCCCACCCACCCCAAATCTGTGCCCTCCTTCGACCCGAAGGGCGAAGGAGGCCGTTCACCAACCCGCCCCCCAAAAAAGCAACAGGACGCGCCGAAGCGCGCCCTGTCACCCGGTGTCCGACCCGCTTCGCACCCGCGGGTGCGTTTGCGTGCATTCCACATCCATACGCCGCGCCCGGCGGCCCGAGCCACCCAGCACCGGCCGCCGCGACGTGATTCAATCAAAGCCGGACACGTCCACTCCACTCGAGAAGGGGAGATCGGAAACCCGCCCGCACGGAGCGAAACGGGTGTGGTGGCTCAACTCAGTCATCATCGCCATGCTCCCCCTCGCGCACATGGTCCTCGCCGTTCTCATGCCCCACCGCATAGCCGACACCCGCGCCCCCCGCGGCCGCCGCCGCCAGACACCCGTGCATCGCGAACGTCCCAAAGCAGAGCATGACCGCTCCGAGCGCCCGCAAGGCAGGGGTGAGCAAAGCGCGCTGGGCCGATTCGTGGTTGGTGTCATCGGAAGTTACGGTGGGGGATACGCGGGGGGTCACGGGTGCCGTCCTTTCAAGAGACGCGAGATGCTCGCGCCCCTGTTGTGTGTTCACGGGTACATTCGCGCCCAAGCATGAGCCCCCCCTAAATCCCCCATGAACTTGACCTCATAGTGCCCCCCTGTAACCCAGCCCCCAGAACACGAAAGCAGCCCGGGAAACCCCGAGCCGCATCCGCTCACATCGACCCATCTCGGCCCACCCGCGCTGGCGAACCGCCACACACGGACGAACCCATACCCACCCGGCGTCGGACCGACCCCCGGAACCCGGATTCTAAGCCCCACAACGCCCCCGACCAAGGGGGAACTCACAACTCCGCCGGACATCACCCCTTTCGTTCTGTTACCCTCCCCGGATGCACACCCGCCCCCGCCGATCTGCCGGCCTCTCGCTCCCCCTGATCCTCTTCGTCGCCCTCTACATGATCGGGTGCACCATCGCCGCCCTCCGCCAGGGCAACACCGAGTTCCTGATGTACGCCTTCGCGATGGTCGTCAACATCGCCCTGGTCCTCCTCGTCCACGCCCGGGTCCGCCTCACGACTGCCGCCTTGTGGCTCCTCGCCGTCTGGGGCGCCCTCCACATGCTCGGCGGCACCGTCCCCATCCCCGAGCGCTACGTCCTGGGCGACGGGCACCCCGTCCTCTACTCCCTCCGCCTGCACCCCGAGCTCCCGCGCTACGACCAGTACACCCACGCGTTCGGGTTCTTCAGCGCCACGGTCCTGTGCTGGGAATCGATGCGCGTCCTCGTCGGCGCGCGATCGCGGATCGCGTTGTCGGTGTGCGCCGCGATCATGGGGATGGGGCTGGGCGCGGTCAATGAGGTCATCGAGTTCGCGGCCACGCGCGTCACGGAGACCAACGTCGGGGGGTATGTGAACACGGGGTGGGACCTGGTGAGCAACACGGTGGGCGCGGTGGTCGCGGGGGTGTGGTGTTTGTGGCGGCGGGTGCCGCGTGGGGGCGGGGATTTTTTCTGATCGCGTTCGGTGCGGCGCTGGCGGACTCGGGCGCTGCACCGGGCGTCGCCCGGGTTCGTGGGGTATGTGGATGGGTTGATCGTGTCGAGCGCGGGGGTGTTCCGTGATGGGCGCGCGGAGGGGCGTGTGCGCGTGGGGGGTGGGGTTGCTGGACGGGTGGGGTGAGGTGTCAGGTGTTGAAAATGTAGTCGTGGCCGTCCTCGGATTTGATGTCGCGTTCGATCTGGGCGGCTTGGGCTCTGGTGGCGCAGGGGCGGGTGCGGTATTCGATGTCGTTGATGTGGCGGAGGACGTACTTGCGTTTCGCTTCGTTGTTGCGTGTGCCGGCGCCGTGGGGCTTGGGGAGGAGCGAGGACATGCGGAGGGCGCATCGTGATCCGATCCCGAAGAGGACGGGTTTCTTGGTGGAGATGTGTCGGAGGTCGTCAACGCCCGGGCCGATGGGGGCGTGGAGGAGTTCGCCCTTGCGGGGGTCGGGGAAGGGGTGGTAGGTGGTCCATTGGTGGGTGGTCGTCATGGGCGATGGTACGGGGTGTGGTGTGCGGTGCAGGGGAGGGTCCCCTGCAACCCCTCGATTGGGATTGCGAAGGTTGTGTTGCTGGTGCTTTGAGTGGATGGCAGTTGGTCTATTTTTGTATTCTTGAAACCTTGAGTGCGTCGCCTACTTCAACGCTTACAGATTCGCTAGATGGATCAATATGCAACGGCTGATTAAACATCACCGCACCGGCATTCCTGAGAGACCAGAATGATCCGATTCCGTCCCCTAGTTTCTTGCCCCAGCTTTCGACGGAATCTTCGGCGAATGGTCTAATAGGCCGGAACTGGCTGTTTATTATGTAGTCAGATTTACGAAATAATGTCACTACTTCTCCGTGCTCATTCTCGCCAACAGAGTTTCCGGACACGGTGTGTGTAGTTATAACTATTAGTGGGCAATGCCGATGATAGTCCGCAAGTTCATTGCTGTTACGAGTTAATTTTCGAATTGCACGCTGTTTGCATCGAGCCAGCCGATCTTCTGCTTCAGATTCAAATGCAGCCGGATCATTTTGTGTGTATGGACCATACCTGTCAAGCCACACTGAGAGATCAAAGGCCAATACTCCTGCTTGGTAGGATTTAAATTTTGAACATGCATCTTTAACTTCACGAATAAAATTTCTCGGGCCAACAGATTTGCATTCTATTGGTATTCCATCTTTTCGAGATCTTTTGTGTCCTACTGATATATTGTAAAGAAGCGGTGTAACATAATACGGCCTTTTATTTGAAGAGATAAACAGGTCGCAGTCCGATGATCCAAGTGTTTGCTCTGGATAAGCTGTGTATCCGATTTTCTCGCAGCATTCTGATAGAAGGAAGGGATAGACGCTACCCATGGATTGAAGGTTTGATCCTTGATACAGATCGCGTATGTGTCTAATTGGCTCGAGAACAAATTCTTTCGAGAACAACTTCCAGTCTATGCCACTTAATCGATGGTGAAGCGAGAGGAGTGTAAATTGGAACTCTGGGCATCGAGATTGTGAGAATAAATCCGCAAGTCTTGATAATTCGTACTCGGCTATATCGCCGTGGCCATAATAGTTATATATTTCCACAAATAGTGGCTTCATATCATCGAGTATATTATATGATTGCGACATTGATCCGAATAGTAATCGGTGTGCAGTTGGGTTGTCAATGGGTACATCGCTTCTCTGCTGTAAATCAATAGTCAGAGTCCTGGTCCATGGGTCGCCTTGATAGTGGGTGAGAGGTCGCTGGGGTGTCCGAAACCCGTTGCAGGGGGTTGCCGGTGGGCGTAGAAAGCGGCTTTGGTATTCGATGCAGGGGAGGGGTCCCCTGCAACCCCTCTTTTGTGGGTTGGTGGGGTGGGGGTGGCCGTGGGGTGCTTGGTGTGTTGGAAATGGATGGTGGCATTGGTCATATGGCCCTGCTGGGCGGGACCATGGCAGCGGGGGGTGCTGTGGGGACGGTACGGGGGTGTGCGGTGCTCGGGTGGGGTTCCTTGCAACCGCTCTGGGGGCGGGGGTATGGATCAGTCATCCACGACGGCGATGCGTTGGTCCCAGCGTGAGTGTTGGCCGGTGGGGCATGGGCGTTTGCCTTCGAAGTGGGTGTCGGTGATGACGATGAGGCCGTTGATGGCGTTGAGGATGATGCGTCTCCAGTCGGGGAGTCGTCCGGAGGCGCTGGAGCCGTCGATCTGGTAGACGAGCATGGCGTATTGTCGGTTGTGGATGCCCAGCACGTGCGGCTCGGCGATGCGCATGTGGTCTTCGTAGACAAACATGATGACCCGCTTTTGGTGGATCGCTTGCGCGACGACGTCTTCCATCGGGAACCCCGGCTTGGCTCCATGGAGCTCGTGCGTGCTCGGGCTCGTGCGTGTGTGGTTCGTCGGCGGATGTCTCATGCGGGGGGCACGCACAGCATGAAATTTCCGACATGGAGTGTTCAGGTTAGATTGTTTCTTTGTTTGATGCAACTCTAAAATCGGGCCATTGCGCGTGGTGGTGGCGGCGATGTGGTTGATGCGCGATTCGTGGGGGCGGGCGGGG
>CBFGUD010000072.1:0-4657 GCA_965652365.1 uncultured Phycisphaerales bacterium | reverse complement strand
GGGGGGACGGGGGGGGCGGGGGTTTGCACGCGGCGCTGGTGGGCACCCTGGATGTGGTGGTCGCTTGCGGGGGGGATTCGTGGATTGAAGGGGCGGGTGGGTCGTGGCGTCGCGCGGTGCTTCGGGGCGCGTGGGCGCGGGGTCCTCCGGGTTCATGATCGGTGCTGGTGGGTGTGCGCGGCGCGGGCGTGTGTCCCGGGCGGCGTGTGTGCGCGCGTCGGCGTTGTCTGCGGACGGTCGGTGCGCGCGGGCGTGAGCACGGTTGTGAGAGCCGCGGATTTGAGATGAAGCGCGGCGGGAGATGGTGCAGCGATGAATCAGGAACCGAGTGGGTCGGGCGATGGTCCGGGCGTTGTGTCTGTGTCGGGTTCGGGGTCTGGCGAGCCGGTGCGGTACGAGACGGGGAAGGGGTGTCTGATGCTGAGCGTGGTGTTGTTGGTGTTGCTTGGGTTGGCGATCGCGACGATCGTGTTGGTGGGCGAGTCGGCGGTCGTGACGTGATCGGTCGCGGACGGGTGGTCCGAGAGAAACGGGCGTGAGCGGGAAAGTCCCCATTCGACGGGGATTTTCGCGGATTTGTCTGTGCGCTCAGCGCGTGGTGTGCTATCACTTTGGGAGAGTGGTGGAACGCTGACATTCGGAGATCAAGATGAAGAAGTCGCGCTTTGTGGCCGCGGCGGGTGTGCTGTTGTGCGCGCTCGGTTCGGGGTCGTCCTTTGGTCAGGTGGGTGGGTCGTCGTGCTTTGACAGTTCACGGTGCGAGGGGTCGTGTATCCCGGGGTACTCGTGCGAGACTCGTTCGGCGGGGTTCTGCGCGGCGATGACGGTGCCCGGGACATCGGGGGGGTTCCGGGCGCTGAGCAGTCGGTGCGGGACGTGCGTGAAGTACGTGATGGGGTTCGCGGTGACGGCGGGCGCGTGCGGGTCGGGGTGCGCGCAGCCTTGTCCTGTGGGTCCGGACGAATAACGCGACGCGGCGTTGTGTGATACAGTCGGGCGATGACACACGCTTGGTTCATTCGCGGCTTGTTCGGCTCGATGGTGTTCTTGTGCGTGCTGGGCGCGGGGGCGCGGGGTGACGAGGTCGAGGACTTCGATGCGTTCGTGGCGCAGTATGCGTTGATCCGTGATCTGAACGTGTCGTCGCAGGGGACGCGTGCGATGACGGTGTCGTCGTACGGGATCACGGAGGAGGCGGTCGCGCAGGGTCCGGCGCTGTCCTATTACTCGTGGTCGGACGAGCTCAGCGAGGGGATGGTGCGGGTCGAGGCGGACCTGGTCGCGGTGAACGAGAGCGGGGTGGTGCTCGGGCAGCGGCTCAAGTACGCGTTCGACGGGGAGACGCACTCGATGTACGACCCGGAGCTGAACGTGTACGAGACGCGTTCGATGATGATTCTGGCGGGGGCGGAGGTGCCCGTGAACCCGGCGCTATACCCGGTGTCGGGTCTGCGCCCGGACATGGTGGGGCTCATCGTGAAGCACCCGGGGGACTTCGCGGACACGGCGCGGGTGCAGGGGTTGATCGTGTCCAAGTCGCTCGTGCGGGACGAGGAGGGGGATCTGTGCGTGGAGCTGCGGCTCGACGAGCCCGAGCGCGAGGGGGAGAGCGATCCGGAGGAGCTGGATCGTCGGTACCGGTATTACATGACGGCGTCGCACCCGGACGCGGACTTCGCGCTCCCGTCGCGGGTGGACATGATGGAGCGCGGGGCGCTGGCGGCGACGGTGACGCTCGGGGAGTACACGGGCGTGGAGACGGGGCGCGGGGTGGTGGTGCTCCCCAGGCGGGTGAGTCTGGTGGTGTGGGAGAACGACACGCCGATCGTGGAGTACAGCGCGTACGTGGACCGGTACACGACGACGGCGCACGATCGCGCGTTCTTCCGGATCGAGGCGCCTGCGGGGGCGCGGATCATGGACGGGGACACGGGGCGGGTGCTCGATGACGAGGGCAACGTGCAGCGGATGCCGATCGCGGAACCCGCGGTGACGGAGCGATACCAGACCACGGCTGAAGGCGGTCCGATCGGAACGCAACGCCCTGTCCGCTCGTACGGGCTGCTCGCGGTGCTGGTGGTCGGCGCGGGGGTGGCGGTCGGGGTGAGCGTGTGGATGGTTCGTCGGCGGGGGTGAGGCCGGGGGCGGGGGGATTTCGGACGTGTTTCCCGGGATTGCGGGGGGAATGGGGCGCGGATCGGGGGGTCGGGGCTTGGGGGCGCTTGGGGTGTCGTGTAGGATGCGGGTTGCAGGCCCGTATTCCTTGACGAGACCCGATCCATGACACGAATGATGACTCTTGTGGCCGCCCTTGTGGTGGCGGTTGCGGCGGACGCTTCGGACAACGGCGTGCAATGGGGGACGGTGTCGCATCTGGTGCGGCATGATCTACGGCCTCTGGTGCCGATGGGTGGCGAGGCGTTCGAGGTGCGGGTGCAGGCGTTGTCGGGGGACCTGACGGCGGTGCGCGTGGGGTACTCGGTGGACGGTGGCGCGACGGCGTGGGTGGACGGGTCGGTCGCTGGGGTGGTCGGGCCGAGCGATGTGTGGAGCGCGACGATCCCGGAGACGGCGGGGGACGCGGTGTCGTATGTCGTCGAGCTGATCGACGGGACGGACGTGGATTACCTGGGCTCGGACGGGGTGTCGGATGTGAACGATGTCGGCCCGTTCGAGGTGGATTTCGTGACGCTCGGGCACGCGCGGATGGGTGCGACGCCGGTGGATGGGGGCGCGGTGTTCCGGGTGTGGTCGCCGAGCCGGCACACGTGCCATGTGCGCGGGGAGTTCAACAACTGGACGGTCGCGGACCAGCTGACGAAGGTGGGCGAGGACTTCATCGGGTTCGTGGCGGGCGCGGAGCCCGGGGACATGTACAAGTTCTTCTTCAACAACACGCACTGGGTGACGGACCCGCACGCATCGGCGCTCAACGCGGGGGACCACTTCAACGCGATCGTGCCCGATCCGCTGGGGTACGCGTGGGAGAACGATGATTTCGTGGCGGCGCCGATGGAGGAGTGGGTGATCTACCAGCTGCACGTGGGGTCGTTCGCGGGTCGGAACGATCCGATGGGTCCGACGGGGAACCCGAGCGGGTACCGGGACGTGGGTGATCGGGCGGCGCACCTGGCGGAGCTGGGGGTGAACTGCGTGATGCTCAACCCGATCAACGAGTTCCCGGGGAGCTTGTCGGGGGGGTACAACCCGGTGTCGGTGTTCGCGTGGGAGGGGGCGCTGGGGTCGCCGGACGATCTGAAGTACATGGTGGATCGGCTGCACGGGGAGGGGATCGCGGTGATCCTGGACGTGGTGTGGAACCACGTGTCGCCGAGCGACAACTTCCTGTGGAACTTCGACGGGACGCAGCTGTATTTCGATTCGAGCCCGGTGGACACGCCGTGGGGGGCGCAGGCGGACTTCAACAAGCCGGGGGTGCGGGAGTATTACCTGGAGAGCGTGCATCATGTGATGGGCGAGTACCGGATGGACGGGTATCGGCATGATGCGGTGATGGCGATGACGGACTCGGGGTGGACGCCGCAGTGGTCGGCGGGTCAGGTCTTGATGCAGGAGATGAACGCGTCGATCGATCGCCGGTATCCGGACGCGGGGACGATCGCGGAGATTTATATCGATTCGTCGTGGGTGCAGACGGGGATCGGGTTCGATTCGCAGTACCACAACGCGTTCAAGGAGAATCTGCGCGGGAGCGTGTTCAGCGCGGCCTTCGGGTTTCCGAACGTGGGGCAGATCGCGGACGTGATCGACGGGACGGGCGACGTGTCGGGCGCCGCGGTGATGAACTACTTCGAGCTGCATGATGATGCGTGGCCGCTCAATGGGCACGAGCGCGCGGTGCGGAACATCGATCCGACGTTCCCGCACGACGACGTGTACGCGCGGGGTCGGACGACGCTGGCGAACGCGGTCGTGCTGACGAGCAAGGGGATCCCGGCGATCCTCCAGGGCACGGAGTGGCTCGAGAACGACGGGTGGGAAGCGAACAAGATCGACTGGTCGCACCGGAGCGCGTACTCGGGTGTGTTCGATTTCTACGCGGCGCTCGTGGAGATGCGCGTGCGCGAGGAAGCGCTGCACGCGGACGCGGACGCGTGGGTGTACCACGTGAACGAGGGCGATGATGTGGTCGCGTTCGAGCGCTGGGTGGACGGGGGGAAGTCGTTCGTGGTGGTGATGAATCTTTCGGACGACGACCGCGTGGACTACCGGCTCGGGCTCCCGCGCCCGGGTGTGTGGGGCGTGGCGCTCGACAGCCAGGACCTCGCGTTCGATGGGTCGGGGGTGGGGACGAGCGGGGCGTTCGGTGCGGAGGCGATCCAGAACGGGCCGCACGCGCAGTCGGCGCTGCTGACGCTCCCGGCGATGTCGGTGATGATCCTCGAGCACGACCCGTCGGGTCAGTGCGTCGCGGACTTCACGGGCGACGGCGAGCTGGATTTCTTCGACCTGAGTGCGTTCATCATGGCGCTGGGGTCGATGGATCCGGGCGCGGACCTGACGATGGACGGGGCGTGGGATTTCTTTGATATCAGCGTGTATTTGACGCTGTATGGTCAGGGGTGTCCGTGAGGCGGCAATGGGCAATGGGCAATAGGCAATAGGCAATAGGGAAGAGGGGAGAGAGGAGAGGGGA
>CBFGUD010000071.1:0-4946 GCA_965652365.1 uncultured Phycisphaerales bacterium | reverse complement strand
GCGCCTCGCAAGTCGCGGAACAAGTCGCCCCCGATGCCGTCCCCCCGCTCCCGTCGGGGACGGGAGCGGGCCAGAGTGAGTGCTCCAACACCTTGATCTCACACCCCAAGGCTCCGCACATACTCCGCCGCTAACATATCAACCAATTCCAACGCCAACGAGGGAACAACATGTTCAAGCAACACATGCTCATCGCCGCGATGCTCCCGACCATCGCGGCCGCACAATCCCGATACGCTGTCCTCGATGCCTCGGGAGACTTTGGCACCCACCTCGTCCACAGCGCGTTCAACAGCGCCATCAACGCCGCACGGAACGAACAAGTCGACACCCTCATCATCAACATCGACTCCAAAGGCGGCCTTCTAGAAGACGCGGAAGAGATCGCTCGACTGATGAAAGCCAACGACGACATCACATACGTCGTCGTCGTCGATCAAGCCATCGGCGCGTCCGTATGGATCACCGCTTCCGCAGACTATCTCCTCTTCAGCAGATCCGGCGCCCAAGGCGCCGCGGTCGCGTTCCATGCCGACTTCTCTAGAGACAGTCTCGATGCCGAGGCGCAGTTGAACTCCGCACACGCAGGTATCGTCGCCGCGATCGCCGAGAGCAACGGCCAGCCAGGCGAGGTCTACCGCGCCATGATCGATCCGAGCGCCTCGCTCTGGACATACACCGACAAATCAGGAATGGTCGTATACGACCAGAACACGTTCGTCTCGAAGCAGAACGCCAAGCAGTGGGACGACGCGATCACTGTCCTCACGCTCACACCGAACGAAGCCGTCGAACTCGGGCTCGGAACACGCATCGGACGCACCGACGACATCCTGGACCTCATCGGGCTCGTCGATCCCATCGAGATCCGCCGACCGGCCACCATGTTCAAACGCGAGTCAACCAAAGCAGCCCGCCTCGACAAGCGGATCACAAAGCTTCACGATGAACTCGATGACCTTGTCAAGCAGTTCAACGAATGCATCGACCGACACGAGGACGAACGAAGGGATGCCGAATACGACAAGCCCTCCGCGTACAACTCCGATTACAAATACGACGCCCGCCGCCGACGCTCCTACCTCGAACGGATCGAACGCTACCAGAAAGCGCTCCATCGGCTCCAGTGGTCGATCAAGGAAGCCGCGAAGATCCACAAACGGATCGAAGCCACCCTCCTCGATCTCAACACATCCCGCAACGAGATGAATGAAATCGTGAACTACGAACGCTTCGAGTCCGACATCCAAACTTCCACAACCCAGACCGTCAAAGACATGGAAGCCGACTGGGCATGGTCCGAAGAAGAGCTCAAGTGGTGCCGGGAGCAATAACCAACACGTACCCGCTCACGCCCCACCCCCCGGCTTGATCCAAATCGACGACACCTTCCCATCAAGCGAAGGCTTGAAGTTCCGGTCCCCGCTCTTGTTCTTGGGCCGGTGGTACTTCACCTCGACATAGTGGTCCTCGTAACTCTTCTCGAAACTGCGCACGGCATATCCCTCAGGATGCGCCCGAAGCACCGTGATGATCGCCCAGTCATCCTTGTTGATGTCCCCATCGCTCCGGTCGTACACCCGGATCTCCGTACCGGGCCGCGCGTTGATCAGGAACAACGATCGCGCCTCATTGTTCGGACACCGCGCGAGACGCCGGCTCTTGGAGGTGAAATTCCACGACCCCTCGACCTCATCGTCAAACTCGCACAGGAAATCCTGAGACGCGCCGTTCCCCTCGTACAACGCGATCGGCATCTGCTGCTTGTGCGTGTTGTCTCCGAGCGTCTGAACCGAAGCGCACCCCTGAATCACACCGCAAACACAGACAAGCATCAATCGACCAAGCATGATGGACTCCCCTATTTGATGGTCACGAGTGTCAGCCGGACCTTACATCCCTGAGATCCAAGCACACAAGCACAATCACCAATTGTGGAAAACCCCCAGACCCACCCGGCCCCTGATCCCCGATGGCTGATCCCCGATCCCCTGATCACCCCCCTACCCTCCCCCAATGGACATCCTCAACGCCTACCCCCAAAGACCCGGCGACAAACCCATCTGGACACCGCCCGGCGGCCCCATCGGCGCCGAACGCATCCCCCCCGCCGTCTACGAAACCATGGGCGAGGACAACATCCGCGCCATGATCCGCGCCTTCTACACACGCCTGGGCGACTCCGCCATCGCCCACATGTTCCCAAAGAGCGACAAGAACCTGATGCGCGCCGCCGACAAGAGCGCCGACATGTTCGTCTTCCTCTTCGGAGGCCCCCACCTCTACCAACAACGCCACGGCCGCCCCATGATGCGCGCCCGCCACCTCCCCTTCATCATCGACGAACCCGCACGCCAGGAATGGCTCCGCTGCTACCGAGAAACCCTCGACGAAGCCCCGGATCTCTACAACCTCCCGAGCGAACATATCGACGCCATCTGGACCTTCGTCCTGGGCTTCAGCGCCTGGATGGTCAACACCAAAGACGACCCCGACACCCCCGACACCCACCACGACACACCCGCCACGCCCGACGCTCGCGCCACGGAGACCGATTCATGACCCCCCGATCCATCCCCCCCGCGATCGCGACCCCCGCCCTCCTCACCGCGGCCCTCCTCCTCGGCGCGTGCGAATCCGCCCAGCAGGTCGAGGACACGACCATCACCTCCGGGGCCAGGAACATCGACAGCTCCAACATCGGAGACGTGCTCGACGCCTGGCACCACGCCGCGTCGGTCGGGGACATCGAGTCCTACTTCAACGCGACCACCGAGGGCTTCGTCTTCCTCGGGACCGACGCGTCGGAGCGCTGGAACCGCAACGAGTTCCGCGCCTTCGCCGAGCCCCACTTCGCCGACGGGCACGGGTGGACGTACCGGCCCGTCAAGCGCTACGTCTCCACCAACGCCTACGGCGACGTCGCGTGGGTGGACGAGGTGCTCGAGCACGACACGTTCGGGGCCATGCGCGGGACGGCCGTCCTGCGCTCGCTCGGGTTCTCCGACGACTGGCGCGTGGCGCACTACTCGCTGAGCTTCCTGGTGCCCAACGGCGCGGTGGATCAGGTGGTGAAGATCAACGCGCAGTACGACAAGGACTGATCGGAGCCGGGATCAGCCGGGATGGGGGGATCAGTCGGCGTCGGGGTCCGGGGTCGGGGCGGGGTGCGCCTCGATGGGGTCGTCCATCGCGATGGTGTCGGACCCGAGCCCGGCGAGGGCGGGGTCGTGGGCGTGGTCGGGGTCGACGAGGGTGATGTCGCTCGGGAGGAGGAGGGAGACGGGCGCGGTGGACGCGAGGGCGGCGGTGAGGCGCGCGCTGGCGGTGAGGGATTCGAGGGTGTCTTGGTCGGAGGTGTCGACGGGGGAGAGCGCGTGGGCGCGGGGGGTGAGGATGCTGAGGTTGAGGGTGTTGCGGTCGCCCAGGCAGGCGGCGGGGGGCGCGAAGTAGATGACGCGCCCGGTGGCGAAGGTGATGGGGGCGTCGTCGGAGGAGGGTTGGATTTCGGCGGCGTAGAGGCCGCCGAAGGCGGTGGTGACGGAGGTCCAGTGCTGCTCGTCTTCTTCGGCGATGAAGGAGAAGATGTCCGCGCTGGAGGCGGATGCGGGGGCGAGGGCACAGATTTGGGGCAGTAGCCCCAGGAATCCCACGGAACGGTGCATGATCTCTGTCCTTGTGCGCGGAACAGCGTCGGAAATGCGTTCACTCGGACAGTAGCCCGGATCCGGGGGTTGATGCAAGACAAGATCGTGAAATCCCGTGTTTGCAGCGGGTTACACGGACCTGTCCGGGTGGAACCACTCGGGTTTCAGGCGATTGGCGCCGGGCTCACTTGAGGACGACGATGAGCGCGTGGATGAGTCCCGGGATGTAGAAGAGGAGCCAGAGGATGATGTTGAGGATGAGGGCGCCTCCGACGCCGGCTTTGAGGCCGACGGCGAGGGGTGGGAGGAGGATGGCGATGATGATGAGGAGGAGTTTGTTGGTGTCGGCGTTGCCGGTGAGTTGTGTTTCGGACATGGGTGTGTCTCCTGTGCGAGAGGTTTGGTCAAGGATAACGGGTTTTGGGGGTCGGTGTGGAGGGGGGGCAAGAGGCAATGGGCAAGAGGCAATGGGTGAAGACAAGGAGACGGAGCTCTCTCGCTGGGGGAGAGGGAGGGGAAAACGATGGGCGCGGTTGGTTCATGGCCCTGCGTTGCAGGACCATGGTATCTGGGGGCGGTGGTGGTTGAGGGGTGATTGAGAAGCCCCCCTCCGTCCCGCTTCGCGGGCCACCTCCCCCGCCCCCCCACGAAGCCCGGGGGAGGAGAGGGGACTTTGGGGGCGGTTGGTTCCGCGACTTGCGAAGCGCAAGTCACGGCCACCCGGGGGTGTGGGGTGGTTGAGGGTTGATTGAGAAGCCCCCCTCCGTCCCGCTTCGCGTGACACCTCCCCCGCACGCGGGGGAGGGGGTGGGTTGGTGATGTGCGGGTGGGGTTGGTGGTGGGCACTGACCCCGAAGCGGGGCCAGTGGCACGGGTCGGGGGCTGAACGCGGGGGCGGGTCATTCGTTCGAGGGCGAGGGCGGATTTGCGGAGGGTTTCGGTGGGTTTGGTGGGGTCGCGGAGGGTGCGTTCGGCGTGCTGGGCCGCGGATTGGGCGAGGTGGAGGGTTTCGGTGAGGGCGGCGATGGCTTTGGAACGGGTGTGCTGGTGGATGATGGGGGATCGGGCCTGGTTGATGCGCTGGATGTGGTCGAGGGCGCGCTGGACGCGCTCGGAATGGATGAGGGCGCTGAGCTGGGCGAGGGTGAGGTCGTGCTCGGCGCAGATGTTGAGGGGGGTGCGCGCGGGGTCGAGGAGGTCCTCGAGGAGTTGGTTGGTGAGGTCGGGTGTGTGCATGGCTCCCCCTTTGGCCGCGGGTTGGGCGGCTTTGGTGTGTGCGCTTGGGGGAGGTGGAATTGT
>CBFGUD010000070.1:0-5047 GCA_965652365.1 uncultured Phycisphaerales bacterium | reverse complement strand
GGGGGCGGGGTCGTTGAACTCGACTTCCTCGATGGTGGTGCGCCGGAGGGTGACCTTGCGTCCCTGGATCTCGCCCTGGTGTTCCTGGGTCTCGCGTTTGACTTCGTGGACTTCGGGCTCGTCGCGCTCGGCGGGTTTGGTGGCGGCGGACCAGAGGTGCCCGAGGAATCGGCCGACGGCCCTCGTGATGGGGATGTCCTTGTCCGATGGCGGGGTCGGGGGGGTCACGGGGGATGGTATGGCTCTATCGTCCGGGCGATGCGCGAGATGCACGGGCGATGCGGGTGGGCGACGGGGGAGCTCGATGTCGTGTACCACGACACCGAGTGGGGGGTGCCCGTGCGCGATGAGCGGCTGCTTTTCGAGATGCTGACGCTCGAGGGCGCGCAGGCGGGGCTGAGCTGGTCGACGATCCTGAAGAAGCGCGAGGGGTACCGGAAGGCGTTCAAGAACTTCGAGGTCGAGAAGATCGCGCGATTCACGGAGAAGGACGTCGATCGGCTGATGGGGGACGCGTCGATCGTGCGGAATCGTTTGAAGATCGAATCGACGATCGACAACGCGAGGGCGCTCGTCGCGATGCACAAACAAGGGGAGACGCTGGGCGATGTGCTGTGGGCGCACGTGGACCACGCGCCGATCGTGAACACGCTGACGTCGCTCGCGGAGCTCCCGGCGCAGACGGAGGTGTCGAAACGGATCTCGCAGGATTTGAAGAAGCGGGGCTTCCGGTTCGTGGGGCCGACGATCGTGTACGCGTTGATGCAGGCGTGCGGCTTGGTGAACGATCACCTGGTGACGTGCCCGCGTCACCAGGCCTGCGCGGCGATGGGGTGAGGGGATGGCGCGGTCGATTCTTGATCAGGAGTCCGTGTTCATCGAGACCACCCTGATGTGGTGCAATCCGCTGATCAAGTTTTTGATCCCGTTCGAGGTGGTGATCAACAGCGTGATCATCGGATTGGTCGCGTGGAAGAGCCCGGGGACGCGGGCGGGGCTTTTGAGCGTGTGGGTGCTGGCGTGCCTGGGGCTGCCGGTGCTGCTGATGATGGTGCGGCTGAAGACGGACCTGTCGCACGAGACGCTGCGCGTGGGGTTCTGGCCGATCCCGGGGTGGCGGATCGGTGTGGAGCGGATCGTGCGTGCCGAGCACCGGAAGATCGACCCGCTGAACAAGCTCGGGGGGTGGGGCGTGAAGTACAAGAAGGAGTTCGGTGTGGTGCTCAACGTCGTGGGGGAGGACCACGTGATCGTCACGCTCGACAACGGGAAGAAGCGGACGATCGGGACGCGCGAGCCCGGGGCGTTGATGGACGCGCTGCGGTTCGTGTGCGATCTGGACGGGGAGGGGTACGCGCCGGGTCATGCGCCCGATGCGGAAGCGTGATCAGGCGTCTTCTTTGACCGCGCCGGTGCCGCCCTTGGTGTAGGAGCCCTGGGCGATCTGGTCGATGAGGTTGACGAGGCGCTCGGGGGTGAGGTTCTCGTGGAGGTCCTCGTCGATGAGGGCGGCGGGGGCGGTGCCGCAGGAGCCGATGCATTCGAGCTCGACGAGGGTGAACGTGTTGTCGTCGGTGGTCTGTCCGACGTCGATGCCGAGTCGTTTCTTGACGGCTTCGGTGCATGCGGTGGCGTTGCAGAACTCGCAGGCGATGGATCGGCAGACGGCGATGAGGTGCTCGCCCTTGGGGTGGGTCCAGTACTCTTCGTAGAAGGTGACGGTGTCGAAGACCTCGGAGGCGGGGATCTCGAGGACGTCGGCGATCTCGCGCATCGCCTGGGCGGGGATCCACCCGTATTCGTGCTGGATCATGTGGAGCGCGGGGAAGAGGGCGCCCTTTTTTTCCTGGTAGCGCGGGAGGTACTCGTCGCGGAGTGTGGACTCCATGGACTTGGTGAGGTAGGGCTCGTCGCGCTTCTCGATGCGCGTGGTGGAGGATGGTTTGGTGATCCAGGCCATGCTTAAGGGTCCTCGCGGAGAGTCGTTCGGGGGGATCGTAGCGGCGTCAGTCGCTCGTGAGGAAGATCTCGTAGGGGCGCCAGGAGGAAACCCCCCCGGCGGAGATGGTCGCGGTGTAGGACCCGCGCCGGATCTTCTCGCGGAAGGGGTCGGTGCTCAGGTCGGAACGGGAGGCGGCCATGAAGTAGATGCGTTCGAGGGGGGGCATCTCGATGGGGCCGAGGGTGGTCTCGTCGCCGGGCGCGAGGGTCGCAGATTCGAGGGCGACGGGATCGGAGAAGTTCTGGTGGTGCTCGATGGCGGCTGTGATGGTCGTGCGCGAATCGTTGACGACGCGCACGGTGTAGACGGGCTTGATGCTCGTCTGGCATCCCGTGAGGGTGAGGAGCGCGATGATCGGGACGAGGAATCGGGTGATGGGGCGCATGGTCGAGTGTATCCGGCGCGGATCGGGGGGCGCGGAGAAACGCCCCCTGGGTCTCGGGGGCGCTTCGGAGTCTGAGAGAATCAACTTTCCGTGAGGAGATCGATCAGCGTCGGCGGCGTGCCGCGGCGAGCCCGCCCAGCCCGAGGAGCGCCATCGCGGAGGGCGCGGGGATGGGGTAGGAGAGGGTCGCGGTGACGTAATCCTCGGTGGGATTGTTCGGGCCGACGGTGCCGGAGTTGACGAGGGTGATGGTGACCATGCCGTCGGCGGTGATGGCGGCCATATCCGAGGAGGAGATGGACCAGGTCTGCGACGCCATGCTCTGGAAGAGGTCGACGGGGCCGATGAAGGCGGATTCAGCGAAGCCCTGCCCTGATGCGATGCCGTCGATGTCCCAGTCGAGTGTTTCGGAGCTCGGGGGGACGATGGAGTAATCGCCGAGGGCGTCGATGGTGAGGGTGCCCGCGCCGGCGGACATCCCGACCATGTCGAACTCGAAGACGAAGACTTGTCCCGCGGACGTGATGGAGGCGGTTTCGGTGAGCGTGTCGGCGCTCGCGGCGCCGGTCAGCGCGACGATCGCGCCGAGCGCGATGGTGGAGCGTGTCATGGGTGTTCCCTTTCTCTGTTTCTCTTTCCGTGTGCACGCGCGGGGTCTCTCAGGTCCCGCGGGTCCGGGCCCACGAGGACCCGGACCCTCCGAGGGTACTTGGAGGTCCGGGAACATTGCAAGTGAAAACCACCAGAGGGCCTCGGGGGCGGGTCTGGTGGTCGATTTCGGGGACGGTTGATCGAAGTCTGTTCGTGGCAAGAACTTAGCGGTCGAGCTCGGCGGCGGCGATGTTCGTTTACACTTGGAAGATGTCGCAGTCAGGGAATCCCGAACTCCAGTCGGAACTCGATCAACTTCGTGAGTGGATCACTCGCGCTCTGAGTGAATCGGGTTACACCGTTGATGGAACTCTTGAGAGTCTGAAAGAGATCGATCGATTCTTCGACGATCACCTCAAAAAACCCGGAAAGCCGAAGCCTAAGGGTTTGCTCTCAGAAGACACGACGATTCGTTTGTTCGCCATCGGCGTGTACAGTGGAGAAGTCGTTCGCTCGCTGATCGGGGGCGAATGGAGCGGTTCGCTTGACGACGAGTTCAACCTTCTTCAGCTCAATCTATCGGATAGGGGCGTGATCTGGCCCACCCAACGGGTTGGTAAGCGATTCCGGAACGGACCTGAGGATGGGATCTATGTGTGGGGATACATGATGGTCAACGAGTCATAAACTCGTCAGATCCCATCTGATGTATCAGCGGTCGAGTTCGGCGGCGACGATGTTGAGCGAGCCGAGGACGGCGACGATGTCGGCGAGGAGGTGTCCTTCGAGGAGGAAGGGCATGAGCTGGTAGTTGATGAAGGACGGGGGGCGGGTCTTGACGCGCCAGGCGCATTTGGAGCCGTCGCCGACGATGTAGTAGCCGAGTTCGCCGTTGGCGGTTTCGTTGGCGCCGTAGACCTCGCCGATGGGGGCGTCCCACCCCCGGTTGGTCATGATGAGTTCGAAGTGCTGGATGAGCCCCTCGATGGAGGCGTAGACGTCCTCCTTAGGGGGTTTGGTCATCTTCTCGTCGGCGAAGGTGTTGGTTTCGCCTTCGGGGATGTTGTCGATGAGCTGCTCGATGATCCTGACGGACTGTCGGATCTCTTCGGCGCGGACGAGGAAGCGGGAGTAGCAGTCGCCGTCGTGCGCGATGGGGACGGAGAACTTGACGGCCTGGGCGCCCTGGCCGTCCCAGTTGTCGGCGTAGCAGAGGTAGGGCTCGTCCTTTCGGAGGTCTCGTTTGACGCCCGAGGCGCGGGCGATGGGGCCGGTGGCGCTCCATGCGATCGCGTCGTCGTGGGAGAGGACGCCGATGCCCTGGGTGCGGTCCATGAAGATGCGGTTGCGTTCGACGAGTTTCATGAGCTCGTCGAGTGCCTGGGCGAGGTCGCCGTGGATGAAGCGCTTGACCATGCGCTTGAAGACTTCCTCGTCGGGGATCTCTTTCATGATCCCCCCCACTCGTGTCCAGTCGGGGTGGAAGCGTTGCCCGGAGATGTAGTCGACGATGTCGTAGATCTTTTCGCGGGGGTTGAAGGCGTAGAGGAAGCCCGTGATCGCGCCCACGTCGAGGGCGGCGGCGCCGACGCACAGGAGGTGGTCCTGGATGCGTCCGAGCTCGGCCATGATGGTGCGGAGGACCTTGCACTTGGGGGTGATCCCGATGCCGAAGAGCTTCTCGACGCAGTGGTGCCAGCAGATGTCGTTGGAGATGGGGGAGAGGTAGTTCATGCGCGACACGATGGTCACGTACTGGTTGTAGTCGAGGTGTTCGCCGAGTTTCTCGAAGCCCGAGTGGAGGTATCCGATGTGGGGGGTGCATCGCGCGACGCGCTCGCCGTCGAGCTCGAGGACGAGGCGGAGGGTGGTGTGGGTGGCGGGGTGCTGGGGCCCGAAGTTGAGGACCCAGCGGTCGCCGGTGTCGACGTGGTCCTTGATGTAGTCGATGTTGTCGGCGTTGGGGTCGATGCCGGAGTCGGGCTGGAGTGTGTAGGGCATGGGCATGAGTCCTGGGGTGCGCGTGCTGGGGGGATGATAGAGGGGGTGCGGGTGGCTGTCCGGGGTGG
>CBFGUD010000069.1:0-5160 GCA_965652365.1 uncultured Phycisphaerales bacterium | reverse complement strand
GATGTTCGAGCGCATCCACGACGAGTACGCCCGGTCCGTCGGCGCCGTCCAGCACGCGACCGGGACCGCCGACCTCATGGCCCATTCCCCCGTCGTCGGGCGCTCCATCGCCGCCCGCAACCCCATGACCGACGTCCTCCACCTCGCCCAGATCGAGCTCCTCGCGCGCTTCCGCGCCGCGACCGACGACCACGAACGCGAACAGCTCGCCCCCGTCCTCCAGGCCAGCATCAACGCGATCGCCGCCGCCATGCAGTCCACCGGCTGACCCCCGCGACGAACCCAAAGGCACATCCGCAAAAAAATGTGTAACCCCGCCCCCTCGGCGACTTGAGTTTGTCGCCGAACATGTCATACTTTGCCCATGCCGCACGCACTCCGCGAGCGGCGACCGCTTCGACAAGGAGCACACCCATGGCAACGACCAAGAAGCCCGCCAACAACGCCAAGGCCCCCGCCGCCAAGCCCGCCCCCAAAGGCAGCGCCAAGCCGGCCGCCAAGCCCGCCAAGAAGAAGTAATCCAAACGACACGGGGCCTAAGCCACCCCCATCGAAAGCGCCGTCCGTTCCCCGGGTCCCCCCGAAGAACGGACGGCCGTCTTTTTACCCCCGGCCAACCCGACCCCCCCGAACCACAGTATCACCCAATCAAAAGGGCACGCCCCGAAGGACGTGCCCAATCTCCATCAAACGCTCCGGGATCCGATCACGCCATCTGCTTGCTCTCGTTGAGCTTCTTCCGGATCACCGTCTGCAGAATCCCGCCGTTCTTGAAGTACTCGATCTCCACCGGCGTATCGATCCGGCACATCGCCGTGAACTCGATGCTCGACCCGTCGGGCTTCGTCGCCCGCACCGTCACGTCGCAGCGCGGCTCCACCGGGTCGGGCATCACGATGTCGAACGTCTCATCCCCCTTGAGACCCAGCGACTCGGCGCTCTCGCCGTCCTTGAACACCAAGGGCAGCACACCCATGAACACCAGGTTCGATCGGTGGATCCGCTCGAAACTCTCCGCGATCACCGCCTTCACACCCAGCAGCAGCGTCCCCTTCGCCGCCCAGTCGCGCGACGAGCCCATCCCGTAGTCCTTGCCCGCCAGCACCACCAGCGGCGTGCCCGCCTTCTTGTAATCCTGCGCCGCGTCCCAGATGTACTCCACCGGCGCCGTCGTCAGGTCCGCGCCCTTCGTGAAGTTCCGCGTCCAACCGCCCTCGGGCTGCTCGGACCCCGTCTTCGCGATCCGGTTCTTCACGCGCACGTTCGCGAACGTCCCGCGCGTCATCACCCGGTCGTTCCCGCGACGCGACCCGTACGAGTTGAACGCCGACTGCGCCACCCCCTGCGACAGCAGGTACCGACCCGCCGGCGTCTCGGGCTCGATCCGACCCGCCGGCGAGATGTGGTCCGTCGTCACCGAATCACCAACGTACACCAGGCACCGCGCCCCGCCGATCGTCCCGAACCCCGGCGCCTCCTCCGTCATCCCCTCGAAGAACGGCGGGTTCTGGATGTACGTGCTCTCGTCCGACCATCCGTACAACTCGCTCTTGCTCACCGGGACGCTGTTCCACGTCTCGTTCTCGTCGTACACCTTCGCGTACTTGCTCACGAACTGCTCGGTCGTCACGCACTCGCCCCGGATCGCGTCGATCTCCGCACGCGTCGGCCAGATGTCCTTCAGGTACACCCCCGTCCCGTCCGCCTTCACCGTCAACGGCTCGTTGAACGGATCGATATCGATCCGACCCGCGATCGCGTACGCCACCACCAAGGGCGGAGACGCCAGGAAGTTCGCCTTCACCGCCGGGTGCACCCGACCCTCGAAGTTCCGGTTCCCCGACAAAATCGATGCCGCCACCAGGTCCCCCTCCTTGATCCCCGCCTCGATCTCCGGAGGCAGCGGCCCCGAGTTCCCGATGCACGTCGTGCACCCGTACCCCACCAGGTTGAACCCCAACGCGTCCAGGTCCTCCGTCAGGTTCGCCTTGTCGTAATACTCCGTCACCACCTTCGACCCCGGCGCCAGCGACGTCTTCACCCAGGGCTTCCGCGTCACGCCCAGCGCCCGCGCCTTGCGCGCCACCAAGCCCGCCGCGAGCATCACGTCCGGGTTCGACGTGTTCGTGCACGACGTAATCGCCGCGATCACGAGCGACCCGTGCGTCAGCGGCACCTTCATCCCCACCTTCGGCGGGTGCGACGCCTCCGTCAGCGTCACGTTCACCACCGTCTGCTCCCCGCACCCGTTCGTGCACTCCGGGTTCACCGCCGCCTCGTCCGTCTCGCCACCCTCCCCGGACCAACGGTTCAGGTTCACCGTCTCCGACGGCGCGGGCTTCCCGAACGTGTCCACCATCAGCTTCGCCCACTGCGCCTTGAGCGTCGAGAGCGTGATCCGGTCCTGCGGCCGCTTCGGCCCCGCCACGCACGGCTCCACCGTCGACAGATCCAGCTCCAGCACGCTGCTGAACTCGGGCTCGGGCGCATCGGGCGTCCAGTAGAACCCCGACGCCTTCGCCCACGCTTCCGTGAGCGAGACCTCCTCGCCCGTCTTGCCCGTGAACCGGAAGTACTCGATCGTCTTCTCATCGATCGGGAAGAACCCGCACGTCGCCCCATACTCCGGAGCCATGTTCGCGATCGTCGCCCGATCCGGAACGCTCAGCTCCGCCATCCCGTCCCCGAAGAACTCCACGAACTTCTCCACCACCCCGTGCGCCCGCAGCATCTGCGTCACCGTCAGCACCAGGTCCGTCGCCGTCGCCCCCTCGGGCAGCTTGCCCTTGAGCTTGAACCCCACGACCTCCGGCGTCAGCATGTACACGGGCTGACCGAGCATCACCGCTTCCGCCTCGATCCCCCCGACACCCCACCCCAGCACCCCGACGCCGTTGATCATCGTCGTGTGCGAGTCCGTCCCCACGAGCGAATCCGGGTACACCCAGTCCGTCCCGTCCACGCTCTTCGTCAGGCACCCCCGCGCCAGATACTCCAGGTTCACCTGGTGCACGATCCCCGTCGCAGGAGGAACCGCGCGGAAGTTGTCCAAGGACTCCTGACCCCACTTGAGGAACGTGTACCGCTCGTTGTTCCGCTCGAACTCCTTCTCCGCGTTGATCGTCAGCGCCACCCGCGTCGCGAAATCATCCACCTGCACCGAGTGGTCGATCACCAGGTCGCACGCCACCGCCGGGTTGATCTGCTCGGGATCGCCGCCGAGGGTCTTCATCGCGTCGCGCATCGCCGCCAGGTCCACCACGCACGGCACCCCCGTGAAGTCCTGCAAAACCACCCGCCCGGGCATGAACGGCATCTCCACCGAGTTCACGTCCTTCGCGTTGTAGTTCGCGAGCCCCGCGATGTCGTCGTTCGTCACGATGAACCCATCAAGGTTCCGCACCATCGCCTCGAGCAGCACCCGCACCGAGTACGGCATCCGCTCGATGTTCCCCACCCCCTGCTTCTGGAGCGCATGCAGATTCACGTAGCTGTAGTCGCGTCCATTGACCGAAAGCCGCTCACGCGCGTTGAAAGGGTCGCTGCTCATGATGATCTCCAAAGCCCGGGAAGTGGGGGGGGGCGTCGGCTGAACCCGGATCAGTCCGACACCCAAGTATCGAACCCCAGGATCAATCAATCAAATCAATCCAGATCACCTGTTGTATCAATTCAGTCAATACAGTGCGAACCGGTCGCAACGCTCACAGCCGCGCCAGTAGCTCCCCCTCAAACACCGCCGAAGCCCGGCTCGGAAGCCGCCCCAGCGTCCGCACCACCCCCAGATTCCGTGTCAGCGCCCCGTCCTTGCACCGAAGCCCCGTCCCCCGGGGCAGCCCGTGCGTGCTGATGAACCCCACCCCGATCCGGGCACGCACCATCTGCACGATGCTCTCGATCGAGCGCAGCTCCATCACCACCTCCAGCCCCACCCCGTGCGCCGCCGCCGCCGCGTCGATCAGCTTCCGCACCGCCGACCCCGCCTCGAACGCCACCACCGGGTCCCCCTCGATGTCCGACCACCGGAACGTCTTCCGCCCATACAGCGCATGCCCCTCCGGCACGATCAGCATCAGCTCGTCCCGGATCTCCTTGACCACCATCAGCTCATCCCCCCGCGGATGATCGATCGGCAGCGTCACCACCCCCAGATCCAGTTCTCCCGACAGCACCCCCTGCGCCACCTGCGCGCTCCCCGCTTCGCGGATCGAGAACCGCAGCCCCGGGTACCGCGCCCGCACCGCCTGGATCGCGCCCGGCAGCAGATACCCCGCCGCCGTCGCCCCCGCACCCACGCGGATCGACCCCGTCTCCAAGCCCACCAGCGACCGCACCGCCCGAGTCGTCTGTTCCGCGGCCTGCATCGTGATCCGCGCATGCTCGATGAACACCTTCCCCGCCTCAGTGGGCTCCACCCCGTGCCCCGTCCGGTGGAACAGCTCCGTCCCCAGCTCGTCCTCGAGCTTCCGCAGCGCCGCGCTCAGCGCCGACTGCGTCACCCCCAAGGTCTCCGCCGCCCGGGTCATGTGCCCGTGCTCCGCGATCGACACGATCTGTCGCATCACCCGAAGATCCATGCGCGATCCTATCACCGCCCCGATCCCCGACCCCGCCCTATGGTTCCCGCGTGAGACGAACCACCACCACGATCCTCGCCATCGCCGCCCTCGCGCTCGCCCCCCGCGCCGCGCTCGCCCAGCCCTCCGAGTTCGAGCTCGACGACTCGGGCGCCTTCACCCAGACCAGCGCCCCCGAGCCCGGGTCCGACGCGTGGGTCATGGCCGAGGCCCAGCGCCTCATCGCCGAGGACAACCCGGGCAAGGCCTCATCCATCCTCAAGGAATGGATCGACGACAACAAACGCCAACGCAACGACACCCTCCCCCAGGCCTACTACCTCCGCGGGATCGCCCGCACCGAGAACGGCGACGAATACAAAGCCCTCTTCGACTTCGAGACCGTCATCCGAGACTACGCCGAGACCCCGTACTACCAGCTCGCCATCGAACGCGAGTACGACACCGCGATGCGATACCTCAACGACGGGCTCAAACGCAAGGTCCTCGGGCTCCGCATCGAATCCGGACGACCCACCGGCGTCGAGATCCTCATCCGCGTCCAGGAACGCCTCCCGGGCTCCGCCCTCGCCGAACGCGCCGC
>CBFGUD010000068.1:0-5167 GCA_965652365.1 uncultured Phycisphaerales bacterium | reverse complement strand
TGCCCTGCTTTGCGGCGAAGCCCAAAGCAGGTAGACACTCGCCCCCAATGTCTTCACGACTTCTCTCCACCCCCTCCTCCCCCTCGTGGGACGGGCTTCCAGCCCGTCACTCCCCCCCCTCCATCGCCCCTCCCCCGCGCTCCGGGGCTTCCGGGGGAAGTGCCCCGCCGCAGCCGGGACGGA
This sequence comes from uncultured Phycisphaerales bacterium, assembly GCA_965652365.1. GTDB lineage: Bacteria > Planctomycetota > Phycisphaerae > Phycisphaerales > UBA1924 > UBA1924. The sequence goes on along the minus strand of CBFGUD010000068.1, from coordinate 4,984 downwards.
CGGAGTGCCTTCCCGCCTTCCCGTCTTCCTGCCTTCCTGCCTTCCTGCCTTCCCCATTGCCTATTGCCTATTGCCTATTGCCTATTGCCCATTCCCCCCCCACCCCAAAAACAAAGCAACCCGCCACAAAGACGGGTCGCTCTCATTCATCTCAACACAACCGCGAGCGAAATCACTTCGCCGTGTACTGACCGCGCGACACCTTCTTGAACAGCTTGCTCTCCCGGATCAGCGTCTGGTTCACGATCGTCCGGAAGTTCGCCGCCGTCGTCATGTACCCCGCGTCACGCGCCGCCTGCGCCGCGTCCGTCACGCTCATCGTCTTCCCCTTGAGCACCTTCTGCAAGGTCTCCACGAGACTCAGCTCGTTCTTCGGACGCTTCCGGATCCCGCCCGACGCGCTCAGCGCGCCGTGCGCGGACAACTCCGCCTCCACCTCCGCGAGCTGCTGACGAAGACGCTCGCGCTTCCGCTCGAGCGACGACACCTTCCGGTTCCGACGCGCCAGCTCCGCCTGCAGCTCCTCCACGCTCACCGCGTTGAGCGCCGCGCTCGAGACCCGACCCGACGCCGCCGCCTTCTTCTTCGTTGTCTTCTTCTTCGCCATCGAAAGGGTTCCCTTCTGAGTTCGCCCCGCGCGTCCATCATCGGCGCCGAGCGGTATCACTTCTGTTGTGCCATCGCACACGCGACGGGCACCACGCGATCCCCGGGCCGATCACGAAAGCCAATCACCGACGCACGCCTCCCCTTCGCAGGAGCACGCCCGCCCGGACACCCCGAGTCTAGCAATCACAAACGAATGTTTCGACCACCCACAAACTCAATTCCATGTTGCTCCCCCCCACCCGAACCACAACCTCACTGCTCCGTCGACACACCCAGACGCGACAACAACCCGTCGAACTGGTCCAGATCGAAGAACTCGATCGTCATCCGCCCCCGCTTCCCCGTCCGGTCCGTCCGGATCCGCACCCGCGTCCCGAGCGATTCCCCCGCCCGACGCTCCAGATCACGAAGCACCGACGCCGCACGCGTCGCGCCCGCGTCCGATCCTATTTCATCTTTCGTTGGGGATTTGTCCCCAGCGCCGCGCGACAGCTCATGTTCGATCTCACGCTCGAGACGACGAACATTCCATCCCTCCCGGATCGCCGCCGACGCCAGCTTCCGCTGCGTTTCCATCTTCCCCAACGCCAAAAGCGCCTTCCCGTGACCCGCGCTCAACGCCCCCTCCGCGATCAGCGCCACCAAATTCTCCGGCAGTTCCAGCAAACGCACACTGTTGGCCACCCCCGAACGCGACATCCCCACCGACTCCGAAATCGCCTGCTGCGTCATCCCGTGACGATCCGCAAGCGCCCGCAGCCCCTGCGCACGCTCGATCGGGTTCAGATCCTCACGCATGATGTTCTCGATGAGCGCCAGCTGCGCGCTCACCGCGTCATCCACCTCCCTCACAATCGCCGGCACCGTCCCGAGCCCCGCCATCACCGACGCGCGCCAACGACGCTCACCCGCGATCAACTCATACCCCACCCCCCCCTCACCCGCACCCCCACGCGCCCGCACAATCACCGGCGACATCACCCCGTGCCGCGCAATCGAATCCGCCAACTCCCGCAGCGACCCCTCCTCGAACACCCGCCTGGGCTGCTCCGCATTCGCGCAGATCGCATCCACCGAAATCTCAACCACCCGCTCCCCCGCCCCACCCATATCCGGGTCACCACCCGCACCCATTGCACCGACACCCGTGCCACTGACCTGCTCTGAGGTCAATGCCTCACTACCAGTACCCGTGCCACTGACCTGCTTTGAGGTCAGTGCCTCTTCATCCCCACCCGACTCCGCAAACCCCTTCCCACCAGCACCTTCCGAACGCGAACCCCCCGCTTCCCGCTCGTCCCGCCCCCCCTTCACCGCGTCCTTGTGATTCGCTGTTTGTTCGGATTCCTCCCGAACCTCCACCCCCACCGCCTTCGGCACATCAAGCATCGCCGACAACCCCCGACCCAACCGAGACCGCTTCGCCCGACCACTCCGATCCTGCGCCATCGCGCCCTCCTTGGCGTCCCACGCCAACCAACGTCCGAGAACCGAACTATCCCCGAAACAGGGGGGTGTTCAAGCCCCGCCATCCCAGGCCTACCATCGCGCATGCCCGAGCCCCGACACATCGAACTCATCGCACGCGCCCTGATCGTACACCACTCGCGCGTCCTCATGTGCCGAAACACCGACCACAACTACCTCTACCTCCCCGGAGGCCACGTCGAGTTCGCCGAACCCGCCGCCCACGCCCTCAAACGCGAACTCATGGAAGAACTCAACCTCCCCTCCACCATCGGAGATCTCGTGCTCATCTCCGAACACTCGTTCACCGCCAAACACCCCCACCACGAGATCAACCTCGTGTTCCACGTGGAACATCTGGGTGACGCCGACCCCGCCCGCGCCGCCGAACCCCCCACCGTTGCGTCAACCGAACCAGGAATCGAGTTCGACTGGATCGACCTCGCCGCCGTCCAGGACCACGACATCCGACCCCCCGAGATCCTCGCCTGGCTCGCCGCCGGCGCCCCCACGTCCGACCACAGCGCCCCCCTCCTCTCAGGCATGACCTTGCCCATCCCCCCCGAGCACACCATCCCCAACCCGCGCTGACCCATCCGCCCCGCCCTCGGTGATCGGACTCACCCGAGGCCACCGAGCCGCCGATCCCCGGCGATGTGCCGACCCCCGACCCATCCCGACGCCCCCCGCCCCGCGCGATCGATCCCAACGCCGCCGAGATCCTGACGATCCTCGACGAGCTCGACGCGCGAAGCGCCGACCTCGCGCGCGACCTCGACACCCTCGCCGCCGACGCCGCCGCCCGGATCGAACGCGCCACCGAGCAGCAGCGGGGGGGTGATCGAGCACACGCAACCAAGGCACCGCCGGGCCCATCCGACCCGTCCCCGGCCCCTCCTGCCTCCCCAATCCACAGTTCCGAGCCCAGTGCGCCGCAGCGCGCGCACGAATTGTTCCACGTGGAACAATTCCACCAGCCCCCCACCGCCGCCGACACACACACCGCGCCCCGATCCCGCACCGACGCGTCGCCGCACCCCGATCCCGGGTCGCTGCTCGCCCACGAGCTCGCGAATCTGTCGGCCGCCATCGCCGGGCGCGCCCAGCGCGCGCTGCGCACGAGCGACCCGGACCATGCGCGCGCCGCCCTGGAACTCGCCTCGGATCTGGGGTCCCAGCTCACACTCCTGTGCGAGCTGTTCATGGCCGATCACGCCGCCGGGACCCCCCCGCTCGACCACACCGGGATCCGGCGCTGCCACGAATCCGCGCGATCCCAGCTCGCCGACCACCCCCTCGCCCCCGACCTGGACTGGACCGAGTCACTCGATCCGCGCGCGCGCTGCCCGCTCCCCCCGGCCCTGCTGACCCGGGTGCTGGTGAACCTGGCCGCCAACGCTTTGGACGCGATCGCCCGGCGGCGCGCGCACGATCCCGGGTGCTCGGCTCGGATCCGAGTCGGCTCGCGGGTGATGTGTGGGGGGGTGGGTGTCAATTGTTCCACGTGGAACAATTGTGCGCACTGCACGCCCGCGTGCGAGCGCGGGGGGCGGATGGTGGAGGTGTGGGTGGAGGATTCGGGGGTTGGGTTTGAAGAATCGAAGTGCTTGTCAAATAAGCAGATAGATGGATCGTGCGGGCATGGATTGGGGCTCGGGGTGTGCGCCCGGATCGCGGAGGGGTGGGGGGGTGCGATGGTGTACGGGGGCTCGGATCTGGGTGGGGCTCGGGTGGGGGTTCGGTTTGCTCAGAAGCCGATGGGAACAATGTAAACTATTGATGAGCATACCGTTGTGGTGCTGGTAGCGCGCTGTTGCGGGCTTTGGATCGCTGTGTTTGTACGGCATCAGTGTGGGTTTGTGCCGCGGGTGTGCGGTGCAGGGGAGGGGTCCCCTGCAACCCCTCTTGAAGCGGGAAGGCACCCCCTCCGTCACGCTGTGCGTGACACCTCCCCCGGAAGCCCGGGGGAGGAGAGAAGACATTGGGGGCGATTGGTTCCGCGACTTGCGAAGCGCAAGTTACGGCCACCCGAGGTCAGAAGACATTGGACGTCACTTGTTCCTGCTTTGGGCTTCGCCGCAAAGCAGGGCACCCGGCCTCTCCCTGGGGGGTAGGGAGGAAGACAGAAGACATTGCGCACGGTGTTTGGTCATGGCCCCGCTGCGCGGTGCCGTGGCACCGGGGACGCCGTGTTGGTGGATGCGGTGATGGGAACTGGTGGGGGTGGGGTGCGGATCTTTGGATGGTGTGGGGGGTGAAAGGGGATGATGCGATGGTGGGTCGGCGCGGGTTGACGGTGTGCGAAGTGCTCGCGGCGGTGGTCGCGCTGTGTGTCATTGCTGTGTTCGTCGTTGTGATGTTCGTGCCGTTGTGTGGTGGGGGGCGGGATGCGCGGAATGTGCTTTCACAGACGCATCTTCGAACGCTTGCGTCGGGCGCGTCGAACTACGCGAGCGACCACTTGGATCTGATTGCTGGGTTCTCGTGGTCTGCTGGGACGGAGTATGAGGATCTCGGCACGGGTGAATCGGTGCGGGTGGAGACAACAGGGGAAGTGTGGGGGGAGGAGGCGGTGCGGGCGATGTGGGCGATGTGGGCGTTTGGGTCGTCGTATCAGGTTGTGCCGCAGGTTTGGTTGGAGGATGAGGATCCGGTGTATGTGCCCAGGGCGGAGTCGCCGCATGGGATGCGGATGGTGGGGGAGGCGGATGCGCCGCTCGGTGGTCGGCGGATGTCGGAGGTTGCGTTCCCGTCGCGGAAGGTGTTCATGTACGAGGAGTTTGATCGGAGCACGGATCCGGATCGCGCGATGTGGGTGGGGTACGACGATGCGGTGGTGAATCTTGCGTTCTTTGATGGGTCGGTGCGCGCGGAGCGTGTGGGGGATGCGCGGTCGGCGCGTGGTGGG
>CBFGUD010000067.1:0-5311 GCA_965652365.1 uncultured Phycisphaerales bacterium | reverse complement strand
CCTACCCCTCTTCCCTCTTCCCCATTGCCTATTGCCCATTGCCCATTGCCCATCGCCCATCGCCCATCGCCCATCGCCCATCGCCCCGCCCACACACCCCCGCACGCCCCACAACCTACCCTCAACCGTGCTCTGGACACTCTGGCGCGCCATCCTGTTCGAGTTCTGGAGACTCCTCGTCCTCACGACCGCCGTCGTCGTGGCCGCCATCGCCTTCGCCGCCACCATCAAGCCCATCGCCGACGGCTCGCTCTCGATCAACCAGGCCCTCCGCTTCATGGGCTACGCCATCCCCCCCATGCTCGCCTACGCCCTCCCCTTCGCCGCCTGCTTCGCCTCCACCATGACCTACTTCCGCATCATCCAGGACAACGAGTCCATCGCCGCCCACGCCTCGGGCATCTCCCACAAACAACTCCTCCTCCCCATGCTCCTCTCCGGGATCGTCCTGGGCGCCTCCCTCATGGCCCTCAACAACCTCGTCATCCCCCGCTTCCTCCAGCGCATGGAAGAGATGGTCACCCGCGACTTCGCCAAAATCCTCGTCAACGCCCTCTCCCAGGGGCAGACCGCCATGATCGGCGACACCGAGATCCACGCCGACGTCGTCCGCGAAGTCTCCCCCGAACCCGACTCCCCCGCCCAGCAACAGTTCCTCCTCGGCGGCGTCGTCATGGTCGAAGCCGACGACACCGGCGCCATCCGGATCGACGGCACCGCCCACCGCGCCTGGATCCTCCTCCTCCCCGCATGGGCCCTCCCCCAGGAAGACCGCGACCGCATCGGCGACGACGACGCCACCGCCGTCGTCATGAAGTTCAACGACCTCACCGTCAACGAACGAGGCGACCTCATCAACTGGGAATCCGTCACCTCCCCCGCCATACCCATCCCCCGCGTCTTCAAGGACGACCCCAAGTTCATGACCTCCGCGGAGATGCTCGAACTCCACGACGACCCCGACCGCATGAACTTCGTCGACCGCAAACGCCTCGACCTCGCGCGCCGCATCGCCGCGCGAGAGGCCTTCGACACCATCCGCGCCGCCCTCGACGCGACCAACGCCATCACCCTCCGCACCGCCGAAGGACGCGACGTCGCCATCCTCGCCGGATCCATCGACAAGAGCGGCCAGGACTGGTCCCTCGCCCCCGTCCGAGGATCCGACACCATCGAGATCATCATCGACCGATCCACCCCCGACAGCCCGGACCGCGCCGACCGACTCCGCGCGCGCGCCGCGACCCTCTCGACCAAAAGCACCAACAGCGTCGACCCCTTCGACGTCCGCACCTCCGCCAACAAACTCGCCATGACCCTCGACCTGAGCGAGATCACCATCCTCGGCTCCACCAACACCCAGTCCGCACGCACCCAGTACACCGGGCTCACCCTCCCGACCGACCCCCTCACCCCCCTCCTGGGCGAACCCAGCGCCGAGATGCTCGAGCACGCCGCGATCTACCGCGACCAGGAAGCGCCCCGCTACGACTCGGGGATCAACAACTCCGCCAACAACCTCGAATACGAGATCGCCCACCTCTCCCGCGAGGTCCTCTCCAAGATCCACGAACGCTGGGCCTTCGCCGCCGCCTCGCTCATGATGGTCCTCACCGGCGCCGTCACCGCCATGCGACTCAAACACGCCCAGCCCCTCAACATCTACCTCTGGTCCTTCTTCCCCGCCCTCCTCACCATCCTCCTCATCGCCGGCGGCCAACAAGCCACCCACAAGCACGGCGACCCCGGGCTCCCCCTCCTCTGGGCCGGCGTCCTCCTCATCACCCTCTACACCCTGAACGCCCTGCGCAAGGTGCAACGCTTCTGATGACCACCACCGAGCCCAACGCGCCCACGACCAAGCGGTGGATGCGCCTGGGCGCGACACCCGGGATGATCGCCGCCCTCATCCTCGCCCTCTTCCTCGCACGCCTCGCCTGGCAATCCCTCTCCCCCTACACACTCGTCGAGGACGAAGCCCACTACTGGGAATGGGCACGCCGACTCGACTGGTCCTACTACTCCAAAGGCCCCGGCGTCGCCTGGTCCATCTGGGCCTTCACTCGCGCCCTGGGCGACACCGAGTTCGCCGTCCGACTCCCCTCCCTCATCGCCTCCGCCCTCGCCATGCTCGCCATGGCCCGACTCGCGACCATCGCCTTCCGCGACCGACTCCTCGCCTTCACCAGCGCCCTCCTCTGGCTCTGCACCCCCGGCTTCGCCATCGCCGCGCTCCTCATGACCATCGACTCCCCCTACGTCGCCTGCTGGGCATGGGCGTGCGTCTTCGCCGCCCGCGCCGTCCTCGACAACCGCCCCCGCGCCTGGATCGGGTTCGGGCTCATGATCGCCCTCGGATTCATCTTCAAATACACCATCCTCCTCCTCATCCCCGGCGCACTCCTCGCCCTCCTCCTGAGCGCGCGCACGAAAAAACACCTCGCCTGGTTCACCCTCGGGCTCTGCTGCGCCCTCCCCGGGCTCATCCCCGTCGCGATCTGGAACGCCCAGCACGAATGGGCCACCGTCCGCCACCTCCTCGGACACCTCGGCGTCGCCGGCGGCGACACCGTCATCAAAGACCCCAACCCGCACCGCGATCCCTGGACCATCCTCTGGCTCCTCGAATACCTCACCCTCCAGTTCGCCATCGCAGGCCCCACCCTCGTCCTCGCCCTCCTCGCGCTCATCAACATCAAACGCTTCCGCCACGACTCCACCCGCCGACCCGCCCTCGTCCTCACCGCACTCGCCCTCCCCATCTACGCCTTCTACCTCGCCGTCTCCCTCCTCACCCAGACCGAAGGCAACTGGGCCATGGCCGGCGCCGTCTCCCTCGTCCCCCTCGCCGCATGGGGCACCATCGAAGGCGTCAAACGCGCCGACCACACCGTCCGCTTCTTCTGGGGCGCCGCCATCATCACCGGCCTCGGATGCCTCCTCCTCTTCCCACTCGCGCCCTGGACCTCCCGCCGAGCATTCGTCGGCGACCTCATCCCCATCCACCGATTCACCGGGCTCCGACAGCACGCACAATCCGCCCAGCACATCCTCGACGAACTCCGCGACCAAACCGACCTCACCCCCGTCATCCTCACCGAGCACTACGGCCGCGCCTCCCAGCTCGCCTTCTACCTCCCGAACCACCCCACCACCTACTGCACCAGCGCCATGGTCGGAGGCCGCAAAACCCAGTACGACATCTGGCCCCAAACCAACCCCACCAACCCCGACACCGCCGCCCACCTCCTCGGACGACCCGCCCTCCTCATGGGAGGACGCCGCGACCAATGGGGCTTCATGTTCGACCGCGTCGTCGAGATCGGACAACTCGAATCCGAACCCGTCGACAACCGCACCTCATACGTCGGCTACGGCTTCCGCGGCTTCAACGGGTGGGAACACGGGCTCCGCCCAAACAACGTCACCGACCTCGCCGACGACGACACACGCACCGCCCTACAAATCGTCCGGGACCTCGGAGACAACGACCAATGACCTACCGGAGCCCACACGAGAAGCGACAACAATGGCTCCGCGCCTACCACGGCGCACTCGCGCTCCTCGCCCTCTTCGTCCTCGTCTCCCTCCTCGACTTCCCGCTCCTCCACGCCATCACCAACGCCGACGAGCACGGACGCGTCGACCGATCCTTCGAAACCGAGGACTGGTACGCCATGCTCCGCGTCGTCGGATCACTCTGGACCTGGATCGTCGCGGGTCTCGCCCTCGCGCTCCTCGACCGATCACTCCGCCGCGCCATCCCCGTCATCGCCGCCCCCCTCGTCGCAGGCCTCATCGCCGAGCTCCTCAAACTCGTCCTCGCACGCGAACGCCCCGTCGACAACGGCATCCTCCAGGACGGGTTCTACCACTTCCGCATCCCCTTCTCCGGCTTCGTCGATGGCTCCAACCTCGGGCTCCCCTCCTCGCACACCGCCGTCGCCTTCGGCGGGATGACCGCACTCGCCCTCATCAAACCACGCCTCACGCCCCTCTCCCTCCTCCTCGCCCTCGGCTGCGGGCTCTCAAGAATGCTCACCGGCGCCCACTTCGCCACCGACGTCCTCCTCGGCGCCGCCGTCGGCATCCTCGCCGCACGATGGATCATGTCCGCCGCCCCACGATCCGACCGCAAGTACACCTTCCCCTGATCACCCCGCGACCCTGATCCCCCACAGAACCCGATCCACGCCCCGGCGCATACGATCGCCCACGTGTCCCTCATCGATCGATCCATCGCGCGACAGTTCCTCACGAACGTCATCCTCCTGTTCGTGATCCTCTTCTGCTTCGTCATCGCGATCGACGTCTCCCTCAACATCGACCAGTTCCTCGAACTCGCCACCCGACTCGGAACAGAACAATCCGGCGCCGAACCCGGCACCATCCGCAAAGGCGTCCTCGCCTGCCTCCTCGTCGTCGACCTCTGGTGGCCCAAACTCCTCCAGCTCTACAACTTCCTCCTCGGCATGGTCATGGTCGGCGCCATGGGCTTCACCCTCTCCCAGATGACCAAACACCGAGAACTCATCGCCCTCATGGCCGCCGGCGTCGGGCTCCACCGCGTCCTCCGACCCGTCCTCATCGTCGCGATCGGTCTGATCGCCCTCCAAGCGATCAACCAGGAAATCATCATCCCCCGCATCGCGCCCCTCCTCGTCCGAGACCACGAAGACGCAGGAGACCACCGACTCGCGATCGCGAGCGTCCCCCTCACCAAAGACGGCCAAGGCCGACTCTTCCGCGCCGCCTCCTTCGACGCCAACACCGACACCCTCCAGGGCGTCTACATCCTCGAACGAGACGACAACGCCAACGCCCAGCGCTCCATCACCGCCACCAGCGCCACCTACCGCGACGGCGCATGGGACCTCGAGAACGGCATCGCCCGCGCCCGCACCCTCGGATCCATCGGACCACCCCAGCCCATCGCCCGCATCGAATCCTCCCTCGACCCCAACGAACTCCGCATCAACCGATACGAGTCCTACTCCCAGGCCCTCTCCTTCGCCCAGGCGCGCCGCATGCTCTCGCGCGAAACCCTCCAAGACCCCGAGAAACGCGCCCGCTACGAACGCATCGCCTGGGGACGCTACTCCATCATGCTCTCCTCCCTCCTCTCCCTCGTCATCGCCGTCCCCTTCTACGCCACCCGCGTCCCCACCAACATGGTCGCCCAGAGCATCAAATGCGCCCCCGTCGCCATCCTCGCCCTCATCGGAGGCATCGTCGGCGCCACCGCCGCCATCCCCGGGCTCCCCACCACCATCGGCGTCTTCATCCCCGTCATGATCCTCAGCGTCGTCGC
>CBFGUD010000066.1:0-5600 GCA_965652365.1 uncultured Phycisphaerales bacterium | reverse complement strand
GGGGGGGGGTGGGGGCCGCGGGGGGCGGGGGGGGGGTGGCCCCCCAAGCGGGGGGGCGGGCGGCGGGTTTGGGGCGTATGCGGGTGATGGCGGTGTTGATCGGGTTCGTGTGTGCGGTGTGCGTGGGGCATCCGGGGAGCGGGATCGCGGTGCGCGGGGACGGGACGGTGTATTTCGTGGATGTGGGTCGTGAGACGGTGTGGTGTGTCGCGCCGGATGGCGCGGTGACGGCGCTGCTGACGGATCACTGGACGCACACGATCGTGCTCGATGGTGAGGGTGGGTTGTACTACGAGCGCGAGGAGCGGGTGGGGGCGGAGACGTTCCGGTGTTCGCTGTGGCGGATGGACGCGGACGGGGAGACGGCGCGGCTGATCGGGGCGCCGATGGATCGGCGCGAGTTCTCGGGACCGGACTTCGTGGTGGATGGCGACGGGAACGTGTACTACCCGCATGTCGTGCGGAACACGGGCGGCGAATGGCGCGCTCGGATCATGGTGCGCGACCCGGAGGGTGCGGTGCGGGAGCTGGCGGGGGGCGGGGAGGGGGCGCTGTTCGCGGACGGCGGGGCGCGGGAGGCGACGATCCGGTTGGTGACGGCGATGGCGATGGGGGCTGATGGCGCGATCTATTTCGCGGATCGGGATCGGGTGCGGCGCGTGGAGATCGGGGGGGAGGATGCGGGGCGGGTGACGACGATCGCGGCGGGGCTGCTGGACGTCGAGCCCGTGGATCCTCCGGATCGGCATGGGCCTGAGACGACGATCAATCGGTTGTACGGGATGGCGGTGGATGGGGCGTCGCGCGTGTATGTCGCGTACAAGGCGGGTCGTCGGGTGGTGGGTGTGGACAAGGCGGGCGGGGTGGAGGTCGTGCGTCGCTCGGGGCGGGGGTGGTCGCCGGTCGGGGTGGCGACGCGCGGGGGGGATGTGTATGTGCTGGAGGTCGGGGATGATTCGATCGAATCGCTGCGGGTGGTGCGGGTCGGTGGGGATGGGGTGGTGGAGACGATCGCGGAGCGGTGAGCGGATCGGATTGGTCAGGGGGTGGGTGGGGCGTAGTGGGTGGGGGTGCCGGGGCCGACGGGGAGATCGAGGAGGAAGACCCAGGCGTAGAAGAGGAGGGTCCATCCGATGAGGAAGGCGATGGAGTAGGGGAGCATGGTGGCGATCATGGTGCCGATGCCGAGGTCTTTTTTGTACTTGGTGGCGACGGCGAGGATGAGCCCGAAGTAGGACATCATGGGGGTGATGATGTTGGTGGTGGAGTCTCCGATGCGGTAGGCGGCCTGGATGACTTCGGGGGAGTATCCGATGGTCATGAGCATGGGGACGAAGATGGGGGCGGTGACGGCCCATTGGGCGCTGGCGGATCCGAGCATGAGGTTGACGATGCAGCACATGAGGATGAAGGGGATGAAGACGAGGGGGTTGTCGAGGTTGAGGGCGACGAGGGCGTCGGCGCCGAGGACGGCGAGGATCTGTCCGAGCCCGGAGTATCCGAAGTAGGCGACGAACTGGGCGGCGAAGAAGACGAGGACGATGTAGAGGCCCATGGAGCGCATGGCGCCGTCCATGGCGTCGATGACGTCTTTGTCGTTGCGCATGGTGCCGACGATGCGGCCGTAGACGAACCCGGGGATGACGAAGACGATGACGATGAGGGTGACGACGGATCGGAGGAGGGGGCGGAAGGCCTCGGGTCCTGTGGCGGCGGGGTCGGGGTTTCGGAGGACGCCGAATCCGGGGAGCCAGTCGATGAGGGGGGCGAGGAAGGATGGGCCGGCGAGGACGACGATGCCCATGGCGATGAGGACGGTGGTGGCGAGGGCGGCGAGGAGTCCTTTGATTTCGAGGGGGGTGACGGGCTCCATGCTGGCGCGGTGGAGGTCCTGTGATGCTTCGTCGTCGGTGTAGGTGCCGAGTCGGGGTTCGACGATTTTGGCGGTGACGAGCCATCCGAGGGCGGTGATGAGGAAGGTGGAGGCGATCATGAAGTACCAGTTGACGGCGGGGTGGACTTCGTAGGCGGGGTCGATGAGCTGGGCGGCTTCCTGTGTGATGCCGGCGAGGAGGGGGTCGACGGTTCCGATGAGGAGGTTGGCGGAGTATCCGCCGGAGACGCCGGCGAAGGCGGCGGCCATTCCGGCGAGGGGGTGTCGCCCGAGGGAGTGGTAGATGGCCATCGCGAGGGGGATGAGGACGACGTAGCCCATCTCGGAGGCGGTGTTGGAGAGGATGCCGGCGAAGACGACGACGAGGGTGACGAGGTTGTTTGGTGCGCCGAGGACGAGTGCGCGGACGGCGGCGGTGAGGAGCCCGGCGCGTTCGGCGACGCCGACGCCGAGGAGCGCGACGAGGACGGTTCCGAGGGGGACGAACCCGGTGAAGTTGGTGACGAGGGACTGGGACATCCAGCGGACGCCTTCGGCGCTGAGGAGGGACTGGACGGTGAACATCTGTCCTTCGTTTCCGGGGCGCGGGTCCTCGACGGTGAGGTTGAAGTGGGCGGCGATGGCGGAGATGAGGACGATGGCGAGGGCGAAGAGGGCGAAGAGGGTGACGGGGTGTGGGAGGCAGTTGCCGAGCCACTCGACGACGGCGAGGAGCTTGGCGATGGGGCCTGAGGGGGGATTGGGATTGGAGGGTGGTTTGCCTTGGCGCGGGGGGTGGGGGTGTTCCTCGGGGCGCGGGTGTTGGTCGTGCTCGCTGGGGTCCATCGTGGATGGTATCGCGCGGTTGGTGGAGGGGGTCTGCGGGGGGGTTTGCGTGCGGGTGCGGGTGTGTGGGTGCAAAAAAAGGGGGGAGCCGGCTGGGACTGTGGCCGGCTCCCTGAGATTGGTCAGCGTCCGGCACGCGCCGGGGCTGGTGTTGTGGGTTGTGGGGTTCGATCAGCGGCGTTTGCGGCGGATCGGTGCGGCGGCGCCGAGCGCGAGAAGGGCGAGGGCGCCCGGCGCGGGGACGACGACGCCGGAGAAGGCGGCGTTGTAGCCGTCGAAGCTCTCGGAGAAGAAGGTGTCGGGCGCGAAGGAGAGTTCGACGAGTCCTCCGGAGAGTCCGCCTTCGGTGTCCATGGGATCGAGGGCGAACTGGTCGCCGTCGGTGCCTTCGAACATGGCGTTCCCGGCGTTGGTGTCGACGGTGACGGCGGAGAGGTTCCCGGAGAAGGTGAGGACGTTGAGGGTGTCGGTGAAGGACCATGCGCCTTCGATGGAGCCGGTGATGGCGTCGCCGTCGAGGTCGGTGATGGAGAAGGTGCCGGTGGCGTCGGCGCTGGAGTCGGTGATGTTGAAGATGTCGAAGGCGAAGGTGGCGTCGAAGGCGTCGGCGCTCATGGCGTATCCGGCGCCGAATCGGACGGTGGTGTCGTTGGGGATGTCGGTGACGTCGCCGGCGGAGTTGGCTTGGGAGGATCCGACGAGGGTGCCCGTGTTGCCGTCGTCGGTGTCGTAGTCGATGTTGAGGTCGGTGAACCCGAAGGTGAGCATGGCGGGGTCGCTGGATCCTCCGGCGAGGGCGGCGGTGGCGCTGAGGATGAGGGCGCCTGCGGCGGTGTATGTGGCGCGTGTTTTCATGGGTGGATTCCTTCTTGTCGGATAGGAACGCGCGGCGCGGGACGTGTGTGTCCCGCGCGTGTCGCGCGAATGGGTTGATGATGGGGAGAACGTCGTGCTCTCCCTCCTCCACGGGTGAACGTACGGGTTTGCAAGGGGATCGCCAATGAATCGGTCTTCATTCTGGGCGGCGGATCGGGATTCGGGTGTATGGGCGTGTGTGGCGGGTGTGTGTCGGGGGCGTGGCGTGGATCGGGTGGTTCGACCCATGGGTCAGCGGATTGTGTGCGTGTGCTGGGTTGTGCGCGGTGTTCGGCGCGTCTTGGTTTGGTGTGCGTGGATTTGTTTGAATTTTGTCAGAGTGTCGGCATCCTGGGTGGAACCGGGACACGTACTCGGGGGAGCGGGTAGGATCTTGCTGACTGCAACATGACTCAGCTATAGGGTGAACGATGACGACAATGCAGACACCGGCGGGACACGCGCCGGGCGGAGAGATCAGGGACGATCGGGTGCCGATGAAGATTCGGGTGGTGAATTTTCTCGGCGTGTTTTTGCCCCTGGCGGGCGTGCTTGCGGCGTTCGTGCTGCTTTGGGGGATCGCGTTCAGCTGGGTGCATTTGATGATTCTGGGGATCATGTACGCGATCTCGGGGTTCGGGATCACGGTGGGGTATCACCGGTACTTCACGCACCGGAGCTTCCAGACGTCGCGGTTCATGCAGGCGTTGCTGGGGGTGTGCGGTTCGATGGCGGTGGAGGGGCCGATCGTGCAGTGGGTGGCGACGCATCGTCAGCACCATCAGCATTCGGACAGCGAGCACGATCCGCATTCGCCGCACACGCACGGGGACACGGTGATGGGTGCGTTGCGTGGCGCGTGGCACGCGCATGTGGGGTGGATCCTCGAGGCGCGGACGTTCTCGAAGGGGGAGTCGGGTGTGGACGTGAACCGGTACGCGAAGGACCTGATCGACGACCCGGTGACGAAGTGGGTGAGCGATCGGTTCGGTTGGTGGGTGGCGCTGGGGCTCGTGATCCCGACGGTGCTCGGCGGATTGCTTACGATGTCGTGGACGGGGGCGGTGCTGGGTTTGATCTGGGGCGGGCTGGTGCGGGTGTTCCTGGTGCATCACGTGACGTGGAGCGTGAACAGCGTGTGTCATATCTGGGGGTCGAGGCCGTTCAAGAGCCACGACCATTCGCGGAACAACGCGATCTTCGGGGTGCTGGCGTTGGGTGAGGGGTGGCACAACAACCACCACGCGTTCCCGACGTCGGCGCGGCATGGGCTCAAGTGGTGGCAGCTGGATCTGAGCTACATCGTGATCGTGCTGATGAAGAAGGTGGGGCTTGCGCGTGATCTGCGGGTGCCGAGCGCGGAGCGTCAGGCGGCGAAGCTGCGGGCTTGAGGCGCTGATTGGTTGTGCGTGGATCGACAACAACCCGGGCGTGTCCCGGGTTGTTTTGTCTCTGGATGGCGAGTTGGATCAGTTCTTCTTGGCGAGGAGGTCGCGGATCTCGGTGAGGAGGACGACGTCGGCGGGGGCGGGGGGCGTTGGGGCGGCGACTTTCTCTTCTTCGAATCGTTTCTTGGCTTTGTTCATCATTTTGACCATGATGAAGATGACGAAGGCGAGGATGAGGAAGTTGATGAGGATGGAGATGAAGTTGCCGTAGGCGAAGACGGGGCCCTGGGCGCGTGCTTCGTCGAGGGGGAGCCCGCGCTCGACGGATTCGGCGAGGGGGATGTAGAGGTTGGAGAAGTCGACGTTGCCGATGACGGCGCCGACGAGGGGCATGATGACGTCGTCGATGAGTGACTTGACGATGATGCCGAAGGCGCCGCCGATGATGATGCCGACGGCCATGTCGACCATGTTGCCCTTGAGGGCGAACTCTTTGAACTCTTTGATCATGCCCATGGTGAGCTCCTGTGCGGGATGTGAATGTGCGGGACCACGAGTGGTCTGCGCGACCAAGGGGTAGTGTAAACAGGATGCCCGTGTCCCGCATGGGTGCGGGGTCGGGGGGCGTGAGTTTTGTG
>CBFGUD010000065.1:0-5618 GCA_965652365.1 uncultured Phycisphaerales bacterium | reverse complement strand
ATGGGGTGGGCTGGGGGGTGGTGGGCGTTGGAGGGGTGTTGGGAACTGGAGGGGTGGGAGACGACGGGCTGGAAGCCCGTCCCACCGGGGCTGGGGAGGGTTGGGGGAGGTTGGAGGTGCGGTGGGGTTGAGGGGGTTGGGTGCGGAGGAGCTGGGCCGCGGCTTTGCGGATGGTTTCGGCGCGGGTCGGGGTGTCGTCGTACTGGCGGCAGAGGTCGGTGAGGCGGGCTCGCGCGAGGGATCGGGATTCGGCGTCGAGGAGGGCGGATCGGGCGCGGTTGATGCGCTCGAAGTTCTCAAGGGCGCGCTGGAAGGTCTCGGACTCGAGGACGACGGCGAGTTGTTCGAGGGTGAGGTGGTGGATGTCGCAGAGGTCGAGGGTGGAGAAGTCGGGGCGGAGGAGGTCGGGGAGGAGGGCGTTGGCGAGGTTGCGGATGGTGTCGGGGTCGGTGAGGTCTCGCTGGTGTGCCGTCTGGTTCGTTGTCGTCATGGGGAATTGAAGACGGGCGGCGGGGGCGGCTCAAGGGATGGGGTGGGGCGGAGGGGTGGATTTGCGCACAAAGAGGGTCAATCGTATCCCGAGGCCTCAATCTTGTCGGCAAATACAGCAGCGATGTCATCATGCGTACGCTGCCTTAAGTCCATGTGCCCCACATCTGACGAAAGCCCAACAATTACAGTATCGTCGGTTATGACTGGCAATATATACTCTCTATCGCGACCGTCCTGGGCATTCTTGGCAATGTCTAACTCAAAAGATGTCCAGTTCTTTTCTGGATATTCCTTTGACAACAATACAATCATAAACTGTGCATCATTTGCAAATACTTCGCCAAGATTGACTCGTAAATTTGTACCCCAAAGCTGATGCTGATGATCAAAATCGTAGTATACCGCATAACCCAGCGACTCGATTGCTTCTTTGAGCCCAACAGCATCCTCTCGCCTCTCTCCAGCAAACGAAATAGCCACATCGTAGGGAAAGGCAGTATCCCTGACCTTGATTTGTTTTTCAATATCCTCTAAGTCAATAAGTGTTAGATAAAATCCAAAGGAAGGGTCTTCAATAGAAATGACTTCCGACGCGCTATCGTAGTAAATTGCGTCTCCGAGATCCTTCATTGCAATCACATCAGACAAATTTCTCATGCAGTTCCTGAAAGATGTATTTAGTTTTGCCTTTTCATCTTTTGCGAGCTGGTCGGATATGATTCTTTTCCGAATGTTATCCACATCAAGCTCGGTCTCGCCCGCAAGTGCGATTGTTTTGAAGATCTTGTAGTACATATTGTGCACAGAACGAGCCCGCCTCTTACCTTTGCAAAGCCCAAGTACTTTGTGGTAATACTTGGTTTTGTATGTTCTGATCACGCCATCTTTGATTGAATCGAGTTTCTGTACAACCACAGCATTATCTTCGCACGTCTCATATATGTCACTTCTTTGGCATGCTACACGACAAATCGTATGGATTGCAGACGGAGCACCATTTGCAGCGTCTATATATGTAGCTTTGCATTTTTCATCAAATACTATATTGAGTGCTCTTTCGCCTTCCTCAATAACATTTTTGATGAATTCCGGTCGCTGACTTTTCATTTCAAACGACTCGTTGCGAGTTGAAAGCTCACTATCCAGACTCACTAATTCTTGTGCTGATCTGGCAATGCCGATAATAAATATTCTCACGCCCCGCTCGTGCCATCGCTTGAGCAGTTTGCCGATCTCTTGTTTTACATTTTCATGCAGGTGATGAAAATCGTCAATCACGAGCATCCCGGCAACCTGAAGCCAACCTACCTGATCGGATTCTACCTCACCACAGGCAAAAATAGACTGGATCAATTCACTTACTGACTCACACTTCGCGTGATCCCTACCTGATTCCCATAGATAATCGCCTTCATCAAGCTTCGCTTTCGCCAATGCTTTCTTGGCCATCGTGGTTTTGCCGCACCCAGATGGACCGCTTAGAGTGATGTGCTTGCCCTTTGTGCGAACAGCACCGACCAGATCAGCAAAGAGAAGAGGCTCTACAAATGTGACCGTCGGAATTTGTGCTTCATTAAAGACATCATCAAGTTGATATATAGTGCTCTGTGATTGCGACTTGTTAGTCATGGTTTACCCTCATGCCTAGGTGATCAATCATTCAGATTAACCGATCCTCGCTCGCGATGCCGTGGGCGGGGGCGGTGTTGAGTTGGACCATGACTTCGCCTTGGACGCGTTTGGCTTCGTCGGGGTCGACGTAATCGCTGTGACACGCGGCTTTGCCCGATTCGTCGACGGCGCCGGCTTTGTCGAGGGCTTTTTTGGTCTTGGTGGCGAGCTTGTGGATTTCCTCGGGCTTGAGGTAGCCGCGTTGTTCGAGGATTTGTTGCTGCTCGGGGGTGAGGGCGTCGGATTTGATGGGTTTGCCGCCTGAGGCGCGCTGGAAGCCGTCGGCTTTGCCGCTCGCGAACTCCTGGATTTCTTTGGAGATGCGGACGGAGCACCAGTCGTGGCCGCACATGGCGCAGAAGTCGGTGTCGACGTCGAGGTCTTCGTCGTGGTAGGCGCGGGCGGTGTCTTCGTCGAAGCTGAGTTCGAAGTGTTGTTGCCAGTTGAGTGCGGCGCGGGCGCGGGTGAGGTCGTCGTCCCAGTCTCGGGTTCCGGGGATGCCGAGGGCGACGTCCGCGGCGTGGGCGGCGATTTTGTAGGCGATACAGCCCTCCTTGACGTCGGAGCGTTTGGGGAGGCCGAGGTGTTCCTTGGGGGTGACGTAGCAGAGCATGGATGCGCCGTGGTAGGCGATGCTTGTCGCGCCGATGCAGCTGGTGATGTGGTCGTATCCGGGGAAGACGTCGGTGACGAGGGGGCCGAGGACGTAGAAGGGGGCGCCGTGGCAGAGGCGGCGCTGGAGTTTGGCGTTGAACTCGATCTGGTCGAAGGGGACGTGTCCGGGGCCTTCGACCATGACCTGGACGCCCTTGCGCCAGGCGCGTTCGGTGAGTTCGCCGATGGTTTCGAGTTCGGAGAGCTGGGCGGCGTCGGTGGCGTCGGCGAGTCCTCCGGGGCGGAGGCCGTCGCCGATGGAGAAGGTGATGTCGTATCGGCGCATAAGGTCGCAGATGTCGTCCCACATGGTGTACATGAGGTTGTCTTTGTTGTGGGTGAGCATCCATTTGGCGAGGAGGGAGCCGCCTCTCGAGACGATGCCGATGAGTCGTTCCTTGACGTATTTGAGGTGGGCGAAGCGGACGCCGGCGTGGATGGTGAAGTAGTCGACGCCTTGTTTGGCTTGGTGTTCGAGGGTGCGGAGGACGATGGCTTCGTCGAGGTCTTCGAGTTTGGTGCCGATGATCATGGAGTAGATGGGGACGGTGCCGATGGGGACTCGGGCGGCATCGATGATGGATTGGCGGGTGGTGTCGAGGTCGCCGCCGGTGGAGAGGTCCATGACGGTGTCGGCGCCCCACTGCTCGGCCCAGCGGAGTTTTTCGACTTCTTCGTCGGTGCCTGAGCTCACGGGGCTTGCGCCCATGTTGGCGTTGACTTTGGTTTTGGACGCCCGGCCGATGCACATGGGGTCGAGGTTCTTGTCGAGGTGGTGGATATTTGCGGGGATGACCATGCGCCCGGCGGCGATTTCGTCGCGGATCTGGGCGGCGGTGAGGTGGGGTTCGCGCTCGGCGACGCGGTGCATCTGGGGGGTGATGATGCCGAGGCGGGCGGATTCGAGCTGGGTGATGGGGGTGAAGCCGGGGGGTGTGGTGACGCGGCGGGTGATGCCTTTGGCGTCGGTGAAGACGTGGGCCTGGTGCGCGCATGGGGAGGAGGCGCTGGGGGCGGTGTCGTCGTCGACGATCTCGACGGACCAGTCGTCGGGGAGGAAGTCCCAGGCGGTTTTGGTGGAGGGCGCGGGCATGCCCGGGGTGTCGGGGGAGGAGTAGGCGTAGGGGCCTCCGATGTCGGGGGCGTGGGCGAAGGAGCCGGGGGTGGTGGCGTGTCCGGTGCCCGGGTTGGTGGCGCCGTGGACGGGGAGGGGGAGGGGGGAGCCCGGGTAGGCGGGCGCGGGCTGGGCGGTTTGGAAGCGCGCGCGGAGGTCGTCGGCGGTGCGGAGGTTGCGGGTGGTGAGCTCGTGGGCTTTGTCCTGGGGGGAGCGGTGGTTGGTGTTGATGGTGGTCATGGAGGGGTCCTTGCGGGATCGGGCCGGGCGGTTGGGGGCGCTCGGCGATGGGGTTGGTTTAGAGCGGGAGGGTCTGTGCCCAGCCCGTGACGCTGAGGGGGGGGAGCGGGTCGGAGACGGAGCCGACACCGAGGTGGCGGAGGATGTTGAACGCCTGGGCGCGGTGGTGGATGCTGTGGGTGGTGACGTGGGCGAGGATGTGGGCGCGGGTGAACTTTCGCGGGGGGCGCTCGATGATGGTGCCCAAGGGGAGGCGGGCGGCGAGGTCGGCCCAGTCGTCGTGGGTCTCGTCGTGCATGGCGCGGAGCTGGTCGAGGGTGAAGGGTCCTTCGTCTCCGATCCAGGGGCGTTTGGATCTCTGGGCGTAGACGTCGGCCCATGAACGCATGGCGGCGATGTTGTGGGTGATGGTGGCGCGGAGGGTGCCGAGCCCGATCTCGAAGGGCTGGTCGAGCTGGGTGCCCGAGAGTTTGGCGGCGTGGTCGAGGAGGTGCTCGTCGGCCCATCGCGCGTGCGCGAGGAGGATCGCGGAGGCGTCGGCGTTGAGGTCGTGTGTGTCCACGACGGGGTGTGTCATCGCATTCCCTCCGCCGGTATGAGCCGGATCAGGTTCAACGGGTGCTTCTCAGCGCCGAAGGTCGGCGCGCCCCGTGCAATGGGTGATTGTAGCGGGGGTCTCAGCCGGCCTCGGGGAGGGCGATCTCGACGATGAGGGTGTCGTCGGCGGGGGGGCCGGCGCGGAAGCCCAGGACGGCGCGGGCGAGGGTGGCGTGGGTGAAGGTGTTGAGCGCGGTGATGACGTCGGCGGGGTCGGACGCGGCGGGCGAAGTAGACGAGGGCGGACCCGAAGATGAGGGTGAAGAGGGTGTCGGTGAGGATGTCGGCGCTGCTGGTGGAGTCGGCGCCGGTGAAGGCGGTGCCGATGATGATTTCGTAGAGGGTCATGGACCAGCTGAGGGCGACGAGCGCGAGGATGGTGATGCTGTAGAGGACGGCTCGGCGGCGGAGGATGGCGGCGCGCTGGGAGTCGTAGAGGGGGACGAACTCGTCGGGGATGGGGGGTCTGGGGTGCATGGCGGTGGGGTGGGCGGCGGCGCGGATGCTATCCGCGGTGTGGGTGCGCGGGGGCTCGACGGGGGGCGTTGGACGAGATAGCATTCCGCTCGCTCGGCGCGGCGCGTGCGGATGCACGGCGGGGCGCGGGCAGAAAGCGGATGGTTTGCGTTTCGGATTGCCGATGATGCTGGTTGGTGTGGTGCTCGCGTGGTGGTCGGCGGCGGTGTCGTGCGCGCCGGGTGTGGGCGGGGCGCTGGGGGCCGGTTCGGTGGGGGCCGGTTCGGTGCTGGAGCATCGCGGGCCGGCGCAGCCGATGTGGTTGCCCACGGGCGCGGTCCCGGGCGCGGGGCAGATGCCCAGGGCGCCGCGGGTGATCGACGGCGGGTCGGGC
>CBFGUD010000064.1:0-6429 GCA_965652365.1 uncultured Phycisphaerales bacterium | reverse complement strand
GTCAAGGCGCTCAACATCGCGACCGTCGCGCGCCTGAGCGGCGCCGAGACCGCGCTCTCGTTCCGGATGGGCATGACCCTCGCCCAGTCGGGCGAGTTCTCGATCGTGGTCTTCGCCGTCGCGCACGAGCTCGGGATCATCAGCGCCGAGCACACCTCGATCCTCATCGCGATCGTCATCGCGTCGCTCATCGTGACCCCGACCGTCATGGGCATGGGAACCCGCACGGGAGAGCTGGCCCAGCGCCTGCTCGGGAACTCGGTGGGCAGACTCCCCACACGGCTCCGCGAGGACAGCGAGCACGCGCTCGATCACACCCCGCGCGTCATCGTGGGGGGGTACGGGATCATCGGTCGCGCGTGCATCGAGCGCCTCGAGGAGCGCGGGGTCCGGAGCGTGGTCATCGAGCTCAACCAGGCGACCGTCCAGCGCCTCCTGCGCGAGGGGCGGCACGCCGTCTTCGGGGACATCTCGAACCCCGAGGTGCTCGAATCCGCGGGGATCGAGCACGCACACGTCATCGTCCTCGCGATGCCCGATTTCGATTCGACCATGCGCGCCATCCGCACGATCCGGATGCTCGACCCCAGGATCCACATCGTGGTGCGCGTGAGCATGCAGCCCCGGGCCGCGATCGCCGAGGCGCTGGGCGCGGACCTGGTGGTGGTCGAGGAGACCGTCGCCGCCGACGTGCTCGCGAGCAAGGTGCTCGAGTGCGCCAAGGACCTGGGCGCCCAGCTCGTCCCCGACGAGCCAGGCCCGGACAACCCCGCGCCCTGATCAGCCCCCGAGCATCCGGAGCTCGTCGCGCAGGATCGCCGCGAGCTCGTAGTTCTCCGCGGCCAGCGCCGCATCGAGACGCTGGCGCAGCTCCGCCTTCTGGCTCACGGGGAGCTTGGGGATCAATCCCTCGCGCATCTCGCGGAGCATCTGGACCTCGCCCGCCTGCGCGAAGAGCTCTGGGCGGTCGATGCTCTCGTAGTACGTCCGGAGCGACTCGATCCCCTCGTCGATCGCGTTGACCGCGACCTTGTTCTCCTCGTTCTTGAGCGCGTGCGACGCGAGCGCCCGGGCGCGCATCATCATCACGTACGGGCGGTGGGGCTCCATCGCGCCCCGGTCCTCGTCGTCGATCGCGTAGTCCCGGAACAGGTCGAGCACCCGGAGGTTCCGCGACGTGTCCCGCACCACCCCCTCGAAGTCCTCGAGCACCAGCAGCGCGATGTACCGGTGGTAGTACTGCTGCGCCTCCTCGCGGAGCTGGCGGCACTGGTCCCCGTTCAGGAACCGGCGCGCCCCCTCATCGCCCGATTCGGGGAGCAGGTCCTCGGGTTCGGGCGCCTCCGACTCGGGCTCGGCGTCCGGATCGGCGTCGTCGAACGCCTCCCCCGAGCTGATCCGCGATTCGTGGTACTCGAGGAAGGACTCGAACCCCTCCGGGCGCCGCCCGTCCGGGCGCCCGTCCACCTCCATCTGGAGGATCCCCAGGTCCAGGCGGACCTGGATCTTGGGTTCGTGGTCCTTGCCTTCGATCACCCGGACGGAGATCTGTCCGGGGACGAACGGCCACTCTTCAAGCATCTGGGTGAGGTCTCGATCCACAACGCGATCCTAGCGTCATGGAGCCGAATTTTGGAGTGTGGGCCATGTTCTCGGGCTCTGCCAACAAAATCCCGGAAAGGCCGATCACTTTTCCCGGTTTCTCCCGGATCCTCCCAGACGTTGCAGAGAGCGCGGATTCAGGTCCGTGAAGGACACAAAAAATCCCCTTCGTGCAGGGGTTTTCTCATTGAGCCGATGGAACCGATGGAGTATCGTGACGAACCGAAGGATGAGGCATTCGCCTTATCTGAATTCCGGCGGCGCTCGCCGCGGAAGGATGGGTAGGAAAGTGAGAAACACCATGCGTTCGTCCAATTCTGGCGTGAAGTCGTCGCTGCAGCTGTACCTGCACGACATCAACAAGCACCCGCTTCTGACCGCAGACCAAGAGAAAGAGCTGGGCTGGAAGATCATCAACGAGCAATGCCCCATTGCTCGCGAGACGATGATCCGATCCAACCTCCGCCTCGTCGTCGCGATCGCGAAGAACTACGCGAACCGAGGGCTCCCCCTCACCGATCTCATCGAGGAAGGCAACATCGGGCTCATGCGGGCGGTCGAGGGCTTCGACCCCGCCCAGGGCGCCCGGTTCAGCACCTACGCCTCGTGGTGGATCAAGCAGGGGATCAAACGGGCCCTCATCAACGCGAACCAACCGATCCACATCCCGGCCTACATGGTCGAGCTCATCGCGAAGTGGAAGATGCACTCGCGCCGCCTCGAAGCCGAGCTCGGGCACCCCCCGACCATCGAGCAGCTCGCGGAGGTCATGGAGCTTCCCATCAAGAAGGTCCAGATCATCAAACGCGCCATCAAGGCCCTCAACGCACCCAACCAGGCCCCCAAGGACGCCGACGGCGACCTCATGGGGCTCGGGGAGCTCATCGCGGACCACCGGATCCAGAGCGCCCCGGAGCAGTCGCTCAAGAGCGAGGAACTCGGGATCCTCCGCCGACTCATGGAGACCATCGACGAGCGCGAGGCCCAGATCCTCAAGCTCCGCTTCGGCCTCGACGGCGCCGAGCCCCTGACCCTCAAGGAGATCGCCGCCCACGTCGGGATCTCCCGCGAGCGGGTCCGCCAGATCATCGAGGAGTCGCTCTCGCGCCTCCACGAACGCATCAGCGACGCCAAGCCCAGCCGCTTCTTCCGGCGCGACGACGTCTTCGAGAATCTCGACGACGACCTCGAAGTCCGCGAGGAACTGCCCGGCACCTTCGGCGCCCGCAGCGCCAGCGCCGCCGGCTGAGCGGTCCACGACATCTCATCGACCATCATGGCGCGGGAGCCCACCCATGGGCTCCCGCGTTTGTCATGCGCCGCCCGCGCGGTGGACCGCGACTACCATCCGGACCCGATCTCCCGGGTCGGAATAGCCCCGTGCCGCGGGGCGTTGACCCGGTTCTTCTCACGCACGCAGACCCCGCTTGGAGGCGTCCTCCGTGACTGATCCCAGTGTCCACAACGTCGTCATCATCGGATCCGGCCCCGCGGGCTGGACCGCCGCGATCTACGCCGCCCGCGCGAACCTCGATCCCGTCGTCTACATCGGGGTCCCCAAACAGGACCCCGGGCCCGTTCTCCCGGGCGGGCAGCTCATGCTCACCACGGACGTCGAGAACTACCCCGGGTTCCCCGAGGGGGTCGCCGGGCCCGAGATGATGGCCAAGTTCGAAGCCCAGGCCAAGCGCTTCGGCACCACCGTCGTCGGCGAAGACATCACCACCTGCGAGTTCACCGCCGACGGATCCCCCCACACCCTCCACACCTCCGGCGGGAACACCGTCAAGGCCCACAGCGTCATCATCTCAACGGGCGCGACCGCCAACTGGATCGGTCTGGAGTCCGAGATGCGCCTCGCGCGTGGGGGCGGGGGCGTCAGCGCCTGCGCCGTGTGCGACGGGGCGCTCCCCATGTTCCGCGACCAGCACGTCGCCGTCGTCGGCGGGGGGGATTCCGCGATGGAGGAAGCGACCTACCTGACCAAGTTCGCGTCGAAGGTCTCGATCATCCACCGGCGCGACGAGTTCCGCGCGAGCAAGGTCATGCAGCAGCGCCTCCTGAGCAAGGAGAACGCGGAAGTCCTCTGGAACAAGGTGGTCGTGGACTGCCTGAGCGAGACCGACGAGCACGGGAACGAGAAGATCCGCGCCGTCGTCCTCGAGGACACGAAGACGGGCGAGCGCTCCGAGCTCGAGATCAAGGGGCTCTTCGTCGCGATCGGTCACACCCCCGCGACCAGGTTCATCCGGGACACGGGGCTCGAGTTCGACGAGAAGGGGTACATCGACCTCAAGTCCCGCTCGAGCGCGACCAACATCCGGGGCGTGTTCGCCGCGGGCGACGTCGCGGACGCGAAGTACCGCCAGGCGATCACCGCCGCGGGGATGGGGTGCCAGGCCGCGCTCGATGCGGAGCACTACCTCGGAGCCCGCGGGCTCATCTGAGCCGTCGTTCCCGCCAGAGCACGCAGAAACGAAACAGGGCTCCCCTCGGGGAGCCCTGTGTTCATGTCTGAGAATTGCCGAGCGATCAGCCGCCGTATTCCCCGAGGGACTGCTCGAGCTGCGCCATGAGGCGGTCATCGACGCGTTCGTCCTTTTTGGCGAGCTCGATCGCCTTCTTCTGGAACTCGACGGCGCTGTTCGCGTCGCCCGTCTCGTACATCCCGCGCGCGTAGGTGTCGAGCATCATCCAGTTCTTCCAGTCCGTCTGCTTGCACGCTTCCGCCGCCGTCCGCAGACCGAAGTTCAGCACGGGCTGGGGCGCGTCCTTGGCGGAGACCGCGTACCACGCGAGCATGTTGAGCGAATCGGGGTCATCCCCGAACGACTCGTCGGCGAGCGCCTCGCCGAGCTCGACCGCGCGGTCCCAGTCCTGCGACCCGAGCGCCCCGTGGTACTGCTGGAACGCGACCCCGGCGATCCGATCGTTCCACGCGTCTTCCGCGGCCTGGTCGATGTCGTATTCACCCTTCGCGATCGTCTCGAGCGTCGCGTCGAGCGCCATCGGGTGACCGATCCACGCGACCTTGCCGTCCTGAACGACGAACGCCGCGGGGATCCCGTTCTGGCCCGCGGGGCGCATCCAGTTCGTGGACATCGATTCCCCCTCCTCGATCGCGACGGTGTACCCCATCCGATCGCCCTGGTCCTCGACGAAGCGCGTGACCTCGTTCATCCGCTCGTCGCCCTTGGAGCGCTCCCAGATGTTGACCCCGATGAAGCGGACGTCGTCGCCGTACTGTTCCTGAAGCTCCGACAGGTGCGGGAACGCCGCGATGCACGGGCCGCACCACGTCGCCCAGAACTCGACGACGTAGGTCTGGTCCGGGTCGATCGACTCGATGGGCTCGCCCTTGACGTACTCGGCGATGGTCAGGTCCGGCGCGTCGGACCCGATCCACAGCGCGGGCTTGCTCATCGGGGGGAGCAGGTCCTTGAGGGATTTCTTCGCGTGGTGATCGTCCGCCTGATCGTGCGAATGGTCATCGCCCGGGCCGGCGAGCGCGAGCGGAGCGCCGGCGCCGATGAGCATGATCGAGAGGACGGAGAGGGCAACGCGGTTCATATGGATACCTCGGGGTGGTGTGATGGGAAGCGTGGGCGCGATCCGCGCACAGACGCTATGAAAGTGTACATCAGTGATGCGTCAGGGTTCTCAACCGGTCGGATCCCCCGATTATTTGGGGAGATCGCACTCCCCGATGAGCCGGAACCCCTTGTTCCGGAGGATCTGCCCCGCAAGCGTCTGGTCATCGACCGCGATCGCGATCGTGGGGGCCCCGTTCGGCTTCAGGAGCAGCGCGTACGCGAACGCGATATTGATCTCGATCCCGAGCAGGTACAGGCACAGCTGGGTCAGGGTGTGGTCCGAGCCGAGCTCGACGACGAGCACCTCGTGCTCCGCGTACGCGAGCCCGTCGTCCCTGAGCAGACGACGGGCGATCGCGGCGTTGTTCGTGATGAACCGGACCACGGCGTGATCCGATGCCTCGTGGACCGAGATCGCACAGATATTGCACCCCGACGCTTCGTCGAAGTTCTCGACGAGATCGAGCATTTTCCCGACCTTATTCGGGAGGAACACGCTGAACTGGACCACGGTGGGTGGGGAGAACGTCTGTCCGGTCTCAAGAGGCATCCCTGCTTGGCTCATCACGACCCCTTGTCCATGGGCGGTTCTCTGTGTGTGAATCCCCAATTGAACCACAGGGGCCGCGAAAACGCAACCCCCGCAGCAAGAAATCGGGTTCCGAACAGGGTCCGCTCGCCCGGATCATTCATCCGTCGCTTCGGCGTTCGCGACCTGCTGCTCCTCGGCGGGCTCGTCCTCGGGCTTCTTGGCGTCGCGCGTGTAGGTGTTCGACGAGGATTCCTTCTCGCCCTGAGCGACGGCCGTGGAGCCCGACGAGCCCGACCCGCTCCGGGTGATCGCGTTGAGCTGACGGCGGAGCTGCGCGAGCTCGGTCGCCCGGGTGTACGTGCTCGGACGCGCGGAGGACTCGCCGGACACGATCTGGACACCGCTGGACGTGCCGCCGGATCGGGAGACGTTCACAACGTTCCCGCCGTTGGCGCCGCTCCCGCTCATCCCGCCGGCCCCGGAGGTGTAGCGAGCGCCGCCGCCGCCGCCGCCACCGCCACCACCACCCCCGCCTCCGCCGCCACCACCGCCACCCCCGCCCCCGGTGCTGGCCGTGCTGGAATCAGAGGAGCTCGATGTGTCGCTCGTGTAGGTGTTGGTCCCGGCGCCTCCGCCCGAGCCGCCTCCACCGGTGCCGCCGTCGCCGCCCGATCCGGCGCTGCTGCCGCCGTCGCTGTCGCC
>CBFGUD010000063.1:0-6477 GCA_965652365.1 uncultured Phycisphaerales bacterium | reverse complement strand
GGGGGGCTGGGGGTGGTGGGCGCGGTGGGCGCGGACCATGCGTTTGGCGAGTTCGCGCATGTCGATCTCGTCGTCGGTTTCGTCGACGATTTCGGCGTCGATGAGGGTTTCGATGGTGTCCTCGAGGGTGAGGATGCCGGCGGAGCCGCCGTATTCGTCTGCGACGAGGAAGAGGTGGTCGCGTCGCTGGAGGAAGTCGATGAGGACGGAGGAGAGGGGCGCGGTGTCGGGGACGATGTGGAGGGGTCGCGCCAGGTCGCGGACCTTGGTGTCGCCTTGTCCCCGGGCGTGTGCGGTGTGGAGCTCTCGTCGGTGGATGACGCCGACCTGGTCGTCGAGTGAGGTTTGGACGATGGGGACGCGGGCGAACTTGGCGGGTTCGCGCGCGAGGATCGCGTCGACGGTGTCGTCGGCGTGGTAGGTGAAGACGACGGCGCGGGGGGTCATGACTTCCTTGACCGTGATGCCGCGCATCGCGACGAGGTTGCGGACGACGCGGAGCTCGAGCTCGTCGATGACGCCCTCGTCGTGGGCGAGCTGGGCGAGGTTGCTGACTTCTTCGCGTGAGATGCGCGGGGTGGTCTGGGCGCGGGCGAAGAGCTTGGAGATCCAGTTGCACACCGCGACGACGGGTTTGAAGATGAGGATGAGCCAGTCGATGGTGACGGCGGCGAAGGGGGCGAGGGCCTTGGCGTGGACGGCGCCGAGGGTCTTGGGGATGATCTCGGAGAAGATGAGGACGAGGATGGTGATGATGAAGGAGACGAGCCCGACCCAGGCCTCGCCCCAGATGGCGGCGGCCTGGGCGCCGACGCCGGCGGCGCCGAGGGTGTGGGCGAAGGTGTTGAGGGTGAGGATCGCGGCGAGGGGCTGGTCGATGTCCTCCTTCATGCGCTCGAGGCGGTCGGCGGCGCGCGAGCCCGCGTCTCTCATGACGGCGATGTGGGTGCGCGGGACGGAGAGGAGGACGGCTTCGAGGAGCGAGCACAGGAAGGAGACGAGGAGGGCGACGGCGAGGTAGACGAGGAGGAGAATCATGGGGGGATGGTAGATTTGGCGGGGGCGCGGGGGGGAGGGCTATGGGCAATGGGCAATGGGCAATGGGGAAGGCGGGAAGGCGGAAAGCATCGGGGGCGAGTGTGAACCTGCTTTGGGCTTTGCCGCAAAGCAGGGCACCCGGCGTGGTTGGTGTGCGGGAGATTGAGCACTGACCTGCGAAGCGCAGGTCAGTGGCACGGGATGGGGGTGCACGGGGCGCTTGAGTGCGCACCCCCTCCGTCACGCTTCGCGTGACACCTCCCCCGCACGCGGGGGAGGGTGGGGGGCGCGGCTTTGGGGGGGCTTGGTCCCGAAGGAGACTGCGTCACCTTCGGGGCACCCTCACGAGGTGTGAGACCATTGCCCATTGCCCATTGCCTCTTGCCTCTTGCCTCTTGTCTCTTGTTTTTGTGGGGGTTGTGTGGGGGGGTTGGATGGGGTATGGTGGGGGGATGGCGCAGCGGCGGCATCATTATGAGCGGGCGTTGGAGGGGTATCTGCGGGCGCGGCGGGTGCCGTATGTGGCGGTGGATGAGGCGAAGAAGACGCTGCTGCCCAGGGGGGCGTCGCTCGTGGTGGGGGAGGGGGACGGGGCGCGGGCGCTCAAGAGCTTCGACTTTGTGGTGTATGGGTCGGGGGGGAACTTGTTGGTGGAGGCGAAGGGTCGGCGGTTGCCGCGGCTCATGAAGCCCGACGGGACGGTGGCGAAGGCGCGGCTCGAGTCGTGGGTGACGATGGATGATGTGGCGAGTCTGCGGGCGTGGGAGGGGTTGTTCGGGGAGGGGTACGAGGCGGTGTTCGTGTTCGTGTATTGGTGCGATGATTCGCCGCCGGATGGGTTGTTCGCGGAGGTGTTCGAGTTCGGGGGTCGGTGGTACACGACGCGTGCGGTGACGCTTGGCGAGTACGTGCGGCATATGAAGGTGCGGAGCCCGAAGTGGCGGACGCTGAACCTGCGGACGGCGGATTACGAGCGGGTGTGGCGTCGGTTCGTGGGTCCGGATCGGGTGGTG
The DNA here is from genome assembly GCA_965652365.1 of uncultured Phycisphaerales bacterium. Classification (GTDB taxonomy): domain Bacteria; phylum Planctomycetota; class Phycisphaerae; order Phycisphaerales; family UBA1924; genus UBA1924. The sequence continues at coordinate 4,426 of CBFGUD010000063.1, read as the reverse complement.
GGGGGCGATCCGGGGCTTTGGGCGCGGGATCCCGGGGAGGCGTCGGCGCTGGAGGCGATGATCGGGTCGGGGCTGGTGACGGAGGAGGGGGCGGATGCGGATGCGTTGTCGCGGGTCGGGGCGTAGGATGGGGCATGGACAGAGTTCTTGAGTGGATCGGGCGGATGAGGTCGTGGGCGCTGGTGGGCGTGATGGGGCTGATGGGCTCGGCCTGTTGGGCGCAGGAGACGCTGCGGCCTCCGACGTCGACGGAGGTGCCCAAGTCGTCCAAGTGGATCATGATGGGGGTGGCGTTGCTGCTGACGGGGGCGGCGGTGTTCGTGGTGACGCTCAAGGCGAAGCGTGGGCACCAGGACTAGAGGCCGGGGTGGGGTATCGGGGGATCGAGCGGATCCGGCGCGTGAGGCGTGCGGATCGGGTTGTGGAGGTGATGCATGCGCAGGCAACGTGAGGCGTCGGGACGGTTCGGTGGTGCGGCGCTGGTGAACGTCGGGCTGATCGCGGCGATCTCGACGGCGGTGGTCGTCGGGGCGAGCGGGGCGCAGAGCGAGGGGGCGGAGCGCCGGATGGGCGGGAGCTACACGTGCGTGGGGGGCGCGACGACGGGGGGGCACGCGAACGTGGTGTATGTTCTGGACACGGCGAACCGGGAGCTCGTGGCGCTGCAGTGGAACGATTCGACCAAGCAGCTCGACGGGATCGGGTACCGGGACCTGGTCGCTGATCTGACGCGGGACACGGACCGATGAGCGCCCAGGCGCGGGAGCACGGCGGCGGCGGTGGGCGCGGGAATCCGCTCGGTTCGTGGTGGACGACGGGGGCGCTGGTGGTGGTGGCGTTGTTTTTGGTGCGCGGGGGTCCCGCGATGCCGACGGCGCTGGCGGAGATGACGGCGGTGCAGGGGTCGTACACGATGATGACGACGGACGGGGGGAACGACGAGATCCTGGTGGTGGTGGATTCTCGCGAGGAGATGGTGCTGGTGTACCGGATCGATCAGTCGGGGAAGCTGGCGCTGCAGGAGCGTGAGCGATTGTCGGAGCTGTTTGCGCGGGCGCGTGCCCGGGCGATCGGCGCTCCGTAAGATCCGATCGTGTCGATCCATCCGCTCCCACAGTTCGAAGAAGACCTGGCCGAGTTCCTCAAGGAGAAGGAGGACCGGGAGGCGTACGAGCGGCTGAACGTGCCGACGACGATCGTGGTGCGGTTCGGGTACACGAAGATGGTGGGGGAGTTCCCGTATTCGGGCGAGGAGAAGCCCGGGTGCGGGTCGAAGATCGTGGTGAAGACGCACCGGGGGACGGAGATCGGGGAGATGCTCACGAGCACGTGCCCGAACTCGGGGTGCTCCAAGAGCGTGACGCGTCAGGAGATGTTGTCGTACATCGAGAACTCGGGTGGTCGGAAGTATCCGTTTTTCGATCAGGGGCGTGCGCTGCGTGTCGCGACGAAGGAGGACATGGACGCGCAGTCGGCGATCGAGCAGTCCAAGCACGGGCTGCGGGCGAAGGCGCGTGATCTGATCAAGCGTTCGGGGCTGGAGATGAAGCTGGTGGACGTGGAGCCGCTCTTGGGGGGCGAGCGGGTCGTGGTGTATTTCGGGTCGGAGGACCGGGTGGACTTCCGGGACCTGGTGCGTGATCTGCAGGTCGCGCTGGATTCGAAGGTGGAGCTGGTGCAGGTGGGGGCGCGGGACGAGGCGCGGATCGTCGCGGACTACGAGCGGTGCGGGCAGTACTGCTGCTGCAAGAACTTTCTCAAGGTGCTCAAGCCGGTGAGCATGAAGAGCGCGAAGGTGCAGAAGGCGACGCTGGACCCGCTGAAGATTTCGGGTCGGTGCGGGCGTTTGATGTGTTGTCTGCGGTACGAGGACGAGACGTACGAGGAGCTGCGGAAGCGGTTGCCGCATCGGAAGTCGCGGGTGGGGACGCCGGAGGGGGACGGGATCGTGATCGATTCGCAGATCCTGACGCAGCTGGTGCGGGTGCGTCTGGATTCGGGGACGGACGTGGCGGTGCCTGTGGAGGAGCTGACGGAGCCCGGGCTCGAGCGTCCCAGGCCCAGAGCGCGGCGCGATGAATCGGAACGTGGTCCGTCCGGGCGTGATCGCTCGCGCGGGGCGGAGGATTCGGGGGGCGGCGACGAGGATCGCCCGCGGAAGAAGAAGCGCCGGCGCCGGGCGCGGGATCGGTCGGAGGAGGGCGTGGACGCGGGGGCGGAGGCGGGGGGGTCGTCGGGCGCGGTGGAGCCGCCGGAGACGGACACGCGGGCGGATCCGGGCGGGGGGGGCGATGGTGGTGACGGGGCGCGTCGGAAGAAGAAGCGTCGTCGTCGGCGCGGGCCCAGAGATCGGAGCGAGGGGGGCGCGGCCGACGGGGGCGCGGGGGAGAGCGGTGCGTCGTCGTCGGACGAGGGGTCGGGTTCGAGGTCGGGCGCGGGTGCGCCGGGCGGATCGGGTTCGGATGCGGGGGGTTCGGGCGAGGGTCCGAGGCGGAAGAAGCGGCGCAAGCGTCGGCGCGGGCCCAGGGATCGGGGTGCGGACGGCGGCGGTTCCGGTGGTGGTTCTGGTGGTGGTTCTGGCGGGGGCGGGGGCGAATAAGTCGTTCGCGGACGCACACGGGGGCGCGCGGGGCGGTAGTGTTGGGCGATGAGTCAGCACACATCCAGCGCGTCGGGCGGTTCGGTTGGCGGCAATCCGGTGGGGATCAAGGAGACGGTCACGTCGCTGTTGATCGCGTTCATGCTCGCGTTCACGTTCCGTGGGTTCGTGGTGGAGGGGTTCCAGATCCCGACGGGGTCGATGGCGCCGACGCTTCTGGGGAAGAACCTGCGGTTCCAGAGCCCGAGCAGCGGGTACAACTGGACGACGGGGCCGTGGGAGTATGTGGACCGGACGCGGACGGTGCCCGCGGGTGTGCAGGGGCGGAACGCGCCGATCGTGGTGAATGATCCGATGACGGGCGCGGAGATCAGCGCGATCAACGAGCGGTTGTCGTCGGGTGACCGGGTGTTCGTGCTCAAGTACTTGCCGCTGATCCATCGTGCGCAGCGGTGGGACGTGGTGGTGTTCAAGAATCCGGGGACGCACCAGAACTACATCAAGCGCTTGGTGGGGCTCCCGGGCGAGCAGGTGCTGATCGTGGACGGGGACATTTTCACGCGCCCGTTCGTGGAGGGTGAGACGGCGACCACGGGGTGGGATTCGTGGGCGGCGGGGGACTGGTCGATCGCGCGCAAGAGCGAGCGGGTGCAGCGGGCGATGTTGCTCCCGATCCATGATTCGCGGTTCGCGCCGGTGGTGTTCGATCCGGATTACGCGTCGCCGTGGGATGCGCGGGGCTCGGGGTGGGCGGGTGTGGAGGGCGCGAGCGTGTTCCGGTACGAGGGATCGGGTGAGACGGGGCTTGAATGGAACGGGGTGGTGCCGCTGTCGGATCGGAACGCGTACAACCAGATCCATCCGTCGCACGATCCGCGGTACACGCCCGGTCGGCCTTCGATGGATCCTCGGTTCAACTACGCGGCGTACTGGGCGAAGGACCTGTCGGTGTCGGCGGACTTCCGGCTCGATGCGGACGGTGTGACGCTGATGCCCGAGATCGGGGTGCGCGGGCACGCGATGCGCGCGGTGGTGGAGACGGGGACTGGCGCGGTGCGCCTGGAGATGCGCGAGCGGACCCAGGGGAGCGACGCGGACCGCGCGTGGACGGTGGTGGATTCCGGGGAGATCGGCGCGCGGGGCGCGGGGGACACGGTGTCGGTGGAGCTGTGGCACATGGACGGGGCGTTGTGGTTGTTCGTGGACGGGGAGTTGGTGTGCGGGGGCGCGGAGGACGGGGCGTACGCGATGTCGCCGATGGAGACGCTCGAGCGCGCGACGGGGATGACGGGGGCGGCGTTGATGGAGCGGTCGGGATCGATCCCGGGGGGCGGGGTGAATCGGCCCGGTGTGCTGGCGGATCCGTCGATCTATCGCGCGTCGAGCGTGGGGTGGTCGATGTCGGGGGGCGGGTTCACGATGCACAACGTGCGGGTGGCGCGGGACATCCACTACCGGACGATGCCCGACATCCGCGCGACGCGCGGGGGGCACCCGGATTTCTTTCCGACGCTCACGGGCGAGGAGTACTTCATGTGCGGGGACAACTCGGCGCGTTCGGAGGATTCGCGGCTGTGGATGGAGGGGCAGATCTACCCGTGGGTGGCGGACCAGATCGACGGGCGCGCGGGGGTGGTGCACGAGGATTTGATTGTGGGGAAGGCGTTCGTGGTGTATTGGCCGAGCTTGCGGTGGAAGGGGGCGGTGCCGGTGCCGGACGTGGGGCGGGTGCGGTGGATTTTCTGAGGGGGAGGGAATGGGCAATGGGCAATGGGCAATGGGGAAGGCAGGAAAGGAGGAAGGCAGGAAAGCGGGAAGGCGGGAAGG
>CBFGUD010000062.1:0-7030 GCA_965652365.1 uncultured Phycisphaerales bacterium | reverse complement strand
GTGAAGGGTTTGACGACGTAGTTGTTCACGCCGGCCTTGATCGCCTCGATCACGCGGGACTTCTCCGCTTCGGTCGTGACCATGATGAGCGGGGTCGACTTGTCGGTCTCGCGGAACTTCTTGACGAAGGCCAGGCCGTCGATGTTGGGCATGTTCCAGTCGACCAGGCACAGGTCGGGTTTGAAGGCGCTGACCTTGCTCAGCGCGTCCTGCCCGTCGCACGCTTCCGCGAGCTCGGTGTACCCGAGCTGCTTGAGGACGGACTTCTGGATGCTGCGCATGGTCTTTGAATCATCGATGAGCATGATGCGCATGGCGTTGCTCCTTGTATTGGTTCGTCACGCGCTCAGGCGGCGGCGGTGGCGGTGGGGTTGGTGTTCTCTGCGGCGGCTTCGCGGAGCGTGATCTCCATCACGACCTCGCCGCAGTCCGTGTTGCAGGGGATCTTCACGCAGGGGGTCCCGGACCGGGTCGCGATGACGTGGCCCGCGCCCAGGACGACGCTCGGGCACGAGATCGTGACGCCCTTGCGCCGGAACTCCGCTTTCGCGTTGCCCGAGATCATGTTGACGAGCTCCCCGATCGCGTCGGCGAAGTCGGGCGAATCGCTCGCGATCTCCGTGCCCGTGAACAGGGTCACGATCCGGATCGCGGCGTCCTCGGGCATGGAGAGCACGATCGTGCCCTGCATCCCCCCGGAGACGCCGATGATGCCCGAGACGTCGTGCGTCGCCTCGCGGTCGCGCTTCACGCTCGGCTCGCCGATCTCCACGGGGAGCTGGAGCATGGTCGTGAAGACGTTCTGGATCGAAGCGATGAACGGCGTGACGAATGACTGGTCCATGTCGTGCTCTCCGTGGGGATCAGGACGCGCCGGCGCCGTGCGCGGCGCGGGCATGTTTGGATGCGGCCCGGACGAGACGCGCGATGTCGATGATGAGCCCGACCCCGCCGTCGTTGAGGGTGGTCGCGCCCGAGACCGGGCCGGCGCGATCGATCCCGTCGAGGGGTTTCATGACGATCTCCTGCTGCCCGATGACGCCGGACACGCGGAGCCCGATGTGCTTGCCCCCGTGCGCGATGACGACGATGAAGTCCTCGTCCCCGTGCTTGCGCCGCGGGACGCCGAGCACCTCCTGCGCGCTGATGATCGGGAGGACGGACCCGCGCAGGTGGATCACGGGGAACCCGTCCACGCTCGCGATCTCGCCCGGCTCTGGGCGCACGATCTCGAGGATGCTGTTCAGCGCGATCGCGTAGATCTCCCCGCCCGTCGAGACCATCATCGCGGGCATGATCGCGAGGGTCAGGGGGATCGTGATCGTCAGGGTCGTGCCTTTGCCCTCGGCGGACCCGATCGTGAGCGAGCCCTTGAGCTTGGATTCGATGTTGGTCCGGACCACGTCCATCCCCACCCCGCGCCCGGAGATGTCCGAGACGACCTCCGCCGTCGAGAACCCGGGATGGAGGATGAATCGGAAGACCTCCTCGTCGCTCATCCGCCCGAGCTGGTCGGGGCTCACGAGCCCGCGTTCGACGGCTTTGGCGCCGATCTTGTCCCGAGAGAGCCCGCGCCCGTCGTCGATCACGCGCACGCGGATATGCGAGCCCTCGCGCCCGCCCTGGATGGCGATGGTCCCGGTGCGGGGCTTGCCCCTGGCTTGACGCTCCGCGGGGGCCTCGATCCCGTGGTCGACCGAGTTGCGCAGGAGGTGGACGAGCGGGTCGCCCAGTTCCTCGATCACGCTCTTGTCGACCTCGGTGTCGCCGCCCTCGATGACCAGGTTCAACGCCTTGCCCGTCTTGGACGCGAGGTCCCGGATCAGACGCGGGTATTTCCCGAAGAGCTTGCTGAGCGGCTGCATGCGCGTGCGCATGACGGCCATCCGGATGTCCCCGGTCACCCGGTCGAGCATCCGCGCGGTGAACTCCATCTGCTCGGCGAGGGAGGGATCGATCCGGTCGATTCTGCCCAGCTCCTCGGCCATCCCGAGCACGCGGTTCTTCTGGAGCACGAGCTCGCCCACGAGGTTCATGAGCGTTTCGAGGTGCTCGATGTCCACGCGGATGGTCTGCTCGGGCTGTCCCTTCGCGGGGGTGCCCTTCCGCGCATCCGGTTCCGAACCCGTCGGCATGGACACGGCTATCGGGTCCTGATCCTCGGCGTGCTCCGGGTCGCGCCCGGAGGGGATGGCGCCGAGCCCGTGCGCCCCGATCGCGCGTCCGTGGGGGGTCGCGCTCGGGGCGGGCTCGTGGATCTGGTCGCTCGTCGCGGTGTTCGCGGATCCGCCGACCGCTTCGCCGTTGCCGACGCGGGTGAGGTGGTCGATGAGGTTCTGGTCCGCCTTGCTCAGCGCGCCCGCGCCGTGGATGATCTCGTCGATCTGCACCCTGATGATGTCGACGGCGGCCAGGAGCAGGTCCATCTCCCCGGACCCGACGACGATCTGCCGGTTCCGCGCCGCGTTGAGCGCGCTCTCCCCGGCGTGCGCGATCTCGACGAGCTCGGTGAGCGCGAGGAAGGACGCGCTGCCCTTGATCGTGTGGAGCGCGCGGAAGATCTGGTTCAGGAGGTCGAGGTCCCGGGGGCGCGATTCGAGCTCCACGAGATCGGCCTCGACCCGCTCGAGCAGCTCTCCGGACTCCGTGATGAAGTCCTGCATGATCTGTGGGTCAAGGCCGCTCATGCCGCTGCTCCCCGGGTGGGCGGGCTCGAGTCCTGCTTCTGGTGGCAGAACCCCTCGGGGATGGGGAGCGCCCCGAACCCGTGGTTCAGGCCCTCGATGCGTTCGGAGTGCCCGATGAACAGCGTGCCGTCGTCGGCGAGCTGGTCGTGGAACATCCCGAGCACACTTTCCTTCATCGCGTCGTCGAAATAGATCAGGACGTTGCGGCAGAAGATGATGTCCCAGGTCCCGTGGCGCTTGGCGGCGAGCCGGTCCTTGAGGTTGTGGCGCTCGAAGTTGACCATCGAGCGGATCTCGTCGCTCAGTCGGTAGTTCCGCCCCTCTTCCGTGAAGTACCGGTCCTTGATGAGACGGGGGGTCTGGCGCATCGCGTGCGGCGCGTAGAGCCCCTTGCTCGCGACACCGAGCGCCTTCTCGGAGATGTCCGTGCCCAGGATCTCGATGCGCCAGTCCGGGAGGCGCACCCCGAGGGTGCGGTGGAGGAGCATCGCGATGGTGAAGGGCTCCTCGCCCGACGAGCACCCCGCGGACCAGATCCGGAGGCGCTTGTCGGGGCGGTTGTCCATGAGTTCCGGGAGGATCCGGCGCTCGAAGACCGCGAGCTGCGCATCGTTGCGGAAGAAACTGGTCTCGTTGATCGTGATCCGGTTGAGCATCTCCTGGAACTCGTCCATCTGGTACGGTCCCGTGGTGAGGTAAGAGATGTACTGATCGAAGTCCTCCATGTCCAGCTCGCCCAGGCGGTGGCTCAGACGCGACTCGAGGATGTACTTCTTCGCTTCGGGGAAGTGGATCCCGGATCGGTCGTAGATGACCCCGGAGAGCTGCGTGAACTGCGGCTCGGTCATGTTGATCTTCTGGGCTGGGGGCATGGTGCGACTTTCTCTCGTCGGGCGCGCTTCAGGCCGCGGCTTGGGTGTTCATGGTGCTGATCCGCTCGAGGTGGTCGGATCCGATCAGGCGGTCGAGGTCCAGGAGGTTCACGAGCGCATCGTCCACCTTCGCGACTCCCCGGATGTACCCCGCGTCCGCGCCGTCCATCGCGGGGGGCGCGGGCTCGACCATCCCGGGGTCCAGACGGACAACCTCGTGGACGGCGTCCACGATGAACCCGATGATGGACCCCCGGATCTCCACGACGATGATGCGCGATTCGCCGGTATGCTTGGTCTCGGCCACGCCCAGGCAGTCTCGCATCTCGAGCACGGGCACGGTGCGTCCGCGCAGGTTGATCACGCCCTGCACGCCCCGCGGGCTTCGAGGCACGCGGGTGAGCCCCATCATCCGGTTGATCTCCTGGACGCGGTGGATGTCCACGCCGAAGCGCTCCGCCCCGACGTTGAAGCGCACGAGCCGGAGCGGATCGGTGTTGCCAGTCCCGCCCGTCCGGGATTCATGTCCATGCGAACCGTGTTCGCTCATCGTCGGGCTCCTTTCTGGATCGAACCTGTCCGGTCGGTGCTCATCGGTCCGCGAAGCAAGCCGCCTCAGCCCGGGGTCGGTTCCGGGCATGTTTCTGCGGAACTGCGCGCAATTCGGTTGTTCTCACCCCCTCGAACAGGGGTGCTGGGTGTCCCGGAGCACCGACCCGATCGGCTGCTCGTCGGGCCGTGATCCCCGCGTCGACCACCGATCCGGGCTTCCCGCAGCCCAGGCACGACCGCCCGCTGCGAGAGATGTTCGTGTTGCGGACGTGTATCCGGGGGGTCATCATCGCGAGCCCCCGGCGCGGTGCCGGTTGAACCGGGCCGATCCCGATACCTGGAACCCCTCGCGGGACTCGGGGTGCCGCCGGGTCGTCTGGCGGGTCATCGTGTGCACGGACGCGGCATCTGCGACGATGAGGACACGCCGGGGGATGCGCCGAGGGTGTGGATCGGGAGATCGGGCCGATTCGTGTGCCGCTCGATCAAACCGGATGCACAGGGCGATGGATGAACCCGCGCAAAACGAACGCACGCCGCGGGATTTCCGCGGCGTGCGTGTCGTGAATGCCCAGAAGAGGACTCGAACCTCCACCCCGTTGCCGGGACCACCACCTCAAGGTGGCGCGTCTACCAATTCCGCCATCTGGGCTCTGTCCGACCCATGGGCCGGGTCCAGAGTATACCCCTGAGTCGGGTCGTGTCGAGCGTGGTTCGTCGCGAGAACCACGCGCGGATCCCGGTCTCAGGTCCTAGAATCGCACGCTTCGGATCGCTCGGCGCAGGTCCGGATCCGAGATGAGGATGATTCTGATGAGCACGACGACCCAGAGCCAGATCGATTCCATCGTCAAGGGCATGAAGGACGCCAACGCGTTCGGCGGTGTCCGTGTCGATGGATCGGTGATCGAAGCCGAGGCGTGGGGGAGCGCCGAGCCCGCGTGGTACCGGATCTACCTGGACCAAGACCCCCCGATCGTGGAGCTCGCGACCAAGGACCGCTGGCTCAGCGAGTCCATCGAGTCCGAGTTGGTCGAATCGAGCGACAAACTCGACGAGCTGATCGAGGACGAGCTTGTCGACCTGGGGTACGAGCCCGGGGAAGGGCGCGAGGTCAAGTTCGAGCACTACCGCAACGACGATCTGGAGTTCGTGTTCCGTTCGCGTGTGGTCCCGAACCCGTCGCAGGACATGAGCGACGCGTGCCTGCTCTGGGTCCGCGCGTACGAGCAGTGTTTCCGGAATCTCGGGGACATGGACAACTCCGACGACGAGGACTGATCCGCGCCCCCGGGCGCGATGGGGAACGACCATGCGCGTGTTCATGCTTGGCTGGGAGTTCCCCCCCTTCATCGCCGGAGGACTGGGCACGGCGTGCGCCGGGCTCACCAAATCGCTCGTCAAGCAGGGTCACGACGTCACGTTCGTCCTCCCGCAGCCCGTGCCCGAGGGTCACCAATCGCACGTGCGCCTGATCGGGCCCCGGGTGCTCGCCAAGCGCGTCGAGCATCTGAGGTCCTCGTCGGCGCGGGGTGAGGAGCAGCCGCTCCCCGTCTCGGTCGCGAAGCGCGAGGAGGACATCCGGATGCTCGAGGAGTTCCGGGTCGTCCAGGAGCGCGCGATCGCGACGAGCTCGTACCCCGGGGTCGACGCGCACGACACGCTCTCGCGCGTGGTGCGCCGCGTGAGCGAGACCGACCCGGGCGCGCGGCTCACGCACGAGGACCCCCACGCGGACCCGGTGCTCACGAACCTCCGGTCCTCGTCCGCGGCGATGCTCGCCGACGCGATGCAGGAGGCGCTCGATTCGCTCGGGGAGCTCGGGGTCGCGGACCACGGGTACTCGGGCGACCTGTTCGGGGACGCGCAGCGCTACGCGCGCCTCGCGAGCGCGCTGGCGATCCACGAGCATTTCGACGTGATCCACGCGCACGACTGGCTGACCTACCACGCGGGGGTCGCGGTCCGGGCGCTGACGGGCAAGCCGCTGGTGTGCCATATCCACGCGACGGAGTTCGATCGGTCCGGGGAGCACATCAACCAGGGGGTGTACGACATCGAGCGGATGGGGCTCTCGAGCGCGGACCGGGTGATCGCGGTGTCGCGATTGACCAAGGCGATCGTCCACTCGCGCTACGGGGTCCCGGATTCGAAGATCGACGTGGTCTACAACGGGGTCGAGCAGGACCAGGCGCAGCCGCCCCAGGGCGCCGCGATCGAGAAGGACGAGAAGATCGTGCTTTTCCTCGGGCGCATCACGATGCAGAAGGGCCCGGAGTACTTCATCCGCGCCGCCAAGCGCGTGCTCGAGGTCGAGGACAAGGTGAAGTTCGTCGTCGCGGGGTCGGGGGACATGGCGGTCCGGATGATCGAGGACGCCGCGGCGCAGGGGATCGGTCACAAGGTGCTCTTCACGGGGTTCCTGCGCGGGCGTGACGTGGACCGGGTCTTCCAGATGGCGGACTGCTACGTCATGCCCAGCGTGTCCGAGCCCTTCGGGATCGCGCCCCTGGAAGCGATGCGCAACGACACCCCCGTGATCGTGTCCAAGCAGTCCGGGGTCGCGGAGGTCCTGACGCACGCGCTGAAGGTCGATTTCTGGGATATCGACGAGATGGCGAACAAGATCGTCGCGGTGCTCCGGTACCCGCCGCTGAGCAGCACCCTGCGCGAGCACGGGCGCTTCGAGCTGCGCGGGCTGAGCTGGGACGGGGCGGCGGAGAAGTGCGTGAAGTCCTACGCGCGCGCGATCGCATCGGTCTGAGCCCGAGCGGGGGACGGTGCGGAGGTGGCGCATACGAACAAAGGTAATGCGGGCGCGTGCGGGGCCGTGCCCGGTCCAGGGGACGGCGGTCACGGCCCGGGGGGCGGCGCGGAAAGGGGCGGACGGGGAGGAGCACCGCCGAACGTCCCGTTGGT
>CBFGUD010000061.1:0-7136 GCA_965652365.1 uncultured Phycisphaerales bacterium | reverse complement strand
CGCCCGGGGCGCGTGGTGGTGGGGATGGGGGGGCCGGGGGGGGCGAGTTCGTGGAGCGGGCGCGTCTGGAATGCGGTGCGGAGGTGGTGATCGATTCGGACGCGCGGTTCGCGGGTGAGGGGGTCGAGGTGTGGGGGGTGCTGTGGGGCGGGTCGGCGATCGAGCGCGAGGACGAGCGCGGGGCGGCGCTGGTCGCGATGCGGGCGTTGCTCTACGAGCTCTCCGAGCGTGACCCGGGGGCGCTGGCGCTGACGGGCGCGACGGTGGGGGGGCTCGACTCGGGTGAGGAGGACGGGGTGATGGCGCTGCGGACGGCGCTCGCGCTGTCGATGACGGCGGAATCGCGCGAGGATGTCGAGCGGGCGCTGGGGGTGTGCGCGCGGATCGCGCGCGGGGGCGGGGTGGGCGACGGGTCGATCGATCGGGCGATCTCGTCGGTGCGCGCGTCGATCGAGCGGCGTGGCGTTGAGCGGGTCGCGATGCATCGTCGCGCGTCGTGGCTCAAGGACCTGATGGGGGATTCTTCGATGGCGCGGCTGCCCGTGCCGACGGCGGAGGACTTCGGGGGGGTGACGCGGGAGTCGGTGCGTCGGTACATGGGGCGCGCGTGGCGCGCGGGGGCGATGACGGTTCTGGTGGTGGGGGACATCGACGCGGAGGCGGCGGTGGGGTCGGCGCGCCGGGCGATGGGGGATGTGGCGCGCGATCCGCGCGGGGCGCTCGATGGGGTGGACACGGGGGCGCCGGACGTGTCGGGGCGGGTGGCGACGGCGCACGATGCGCGTCTGGACGGGACGGAGATCGGGCTCGTGTGGTTCGGGCGCAACACGATCGAGGGGATGGACGGGGGGACGGTGGACGAGCTGGTGACGATCGCGCTGGCGGGGGAGGCGATGCGGTCGCGGGTGAACCGGGTGGTGCGCGCGGCGCTCGCGAGCGTGACGACGGCGGGGGTGCAGGTGGGCGACATCACGCCCGAGGCGCGGTTCGCGCAGCTGGTGGTGCAGATGGAGGGGGACGGGTGGGCGGAGGCGCTCGGGGCGCTGCTGATCGAGCGGACGCGCCTGGTGCGGGACGGTGTGGGGGGCGAGGAGCTCGAGCGGGCGCGTGCGGCGCTGACGCAGAAGCTCTCGACGGAGCGCGAGATGTGGATGCGATCGACGGCGGAGGACCGTGCGCACGCGATCGTGTGGCTCATGAGCGCGGGTCGGCCGCTGGTGGACCTGGGGGAGCTGCTCGGTGAAGCGCAGGCGTGCGTGGCGCGGGTGGGCGAGGCGGAGGTGCACGCGATGATCCGGTCGCTCATCGGTGGGCGTGATCCCGGGGTGGTGGTCGTGGTGGATTCGGTGGAGGGTGCTCGGGAGGAGGCGATCCGTCGCGTGGTGCGCGAGGCGTCGGGGGTGGACCCGGAGCCGATCGGGGCGCGCTGGGCGAGCGCGATGGCGGGTTCGATCGCGGAGAACATCCGCGCGGGTGGGCGCGTGGAGGAGGTCCGGTCTCATGGGGCTTCGGGGGTGGTGGAGGCGCGCCTGAGCAACGGGATCTGGGCGAGGCACCGATCGATGGGGGGGGCGGGGGATACGGCGACGCTCGCGGTGCACGTGGGGTTCTCGGAGGCGCCGGGGGAATCGCTGGACGGGGTGACGGACGTGATCGCGCGCGCGATCGAGGGGGCGACGATCCGCTCGCGTCTGGATCCGGAGATGCGGGCGCTGCTGAGCGAGTACGGGCTGCGGGTGCGGGTGGAGCATTCGGTGCGCTCGGTGATGATCGAGATCACGGGTCCGGGGCCGTCGCTCGGGCGGGCGGCGGAGCTCGCGTACGCGCTGCTGATGGACCTGCGGATCGACGCGTCGCTCGTGGACGCGGTGCGCGGCGAGGCGGCGCGCGGGGAGATCGCGGTGGGGGTGTCGAGGTCGGCGATCGAGGTCGGGATCGCGCGGGCGATGGGGTTCGACCCGGGGCGTCGCTCGGCGCGCGTGCTGGGGGCGGGGGTCGATGCGCGTTCGGCGCTGGGGTTCTGGCGCGATCGGGTGCGCGATGGGCTTGTCGAGGTTGGGATCGTGACTTCGGGGGACGCGGAGTCGGCGCTGCGCGAGGTGGCGCCGGTGCTGGGCGCGGTGGTGGACAACGAGCACGACGCGCGCGGGGTCGAAGCGGGCTCGGATCCGACGGCTCGGCGCGGGGTGGTGCGGGTGGTGGATCCGTCGGGGCGCACGGGGGTGGCGATGGGGTTCTCGTCGGGGGATGCGGGGGATCTGGATTCGGTGCGGACGCTCGTGGTGGGGTCGATGATCCTGGGCAAGCGCGTGGAGCGCGGGGCGGAGGCGATGGGGCTCGGCGGCGGGTCGTACGGGGCGCTGGTGCTGTCGGACGTGACGCCGGGGCGTGCGTACGTCGCGGCGCGGGTGGGGTGCGACGCGGCGGGTTCGGCGCGGGCGCTGGAGATGATCGGTGAGGAGATGGCGCGGCTCGCGGACGAGGGCGCGACGGCGGAGGAGCTCGCGTGGGCGAAGGATCGGATCGCGCGGGCGCTGGATCGGACGGCGGATGATCCGTCGTACTGGGCGCGTCGATTGGCGCTGCTTGGTGTGTACGGGCAGGGGGTGGAGTCGCTCTGGACGATCGGAGCGGACTACGCCGCGATCACGCTCGGGGAGGTCGACGAGGCGATGGGGGCGTGGTACGCGCGCGGGGCGCACTTCTCGATCGAGTTCGTGGAGCCCGAGTGAGCGCACGAGAAACCCGCGCCCATCAGGACGCGGGTTTCGGTGATCGCGGAGTGGTCGCGGATCAGGCGGCTTGGGGGACGGGGGTGTTGGTGTTGGGAGCGCCGGCGAAGGGGTTGAAGCCGAAGGGGGTGTTGGGGAAGTTGGTCTTCCCGGATTCGGTGTTGTCGTTGTTCCAGTAGTTGAAGCTGTAGGGGAAGCCGAAGCCGAAGGGGGTGTTGTTGAAGTTGAAGCCCTGGGCGAAGAAGGGGTTGTTGAACCCGGGGAAGCCGGCGAACCCGGAGAAGGGGGTGTTCCAGTTGAAGCCCGGGTTGAAGGTGGGGTTGACGTTCTGGAACCCGGGGACCTGGTTGAGCCCGGAGAAGGCGTTGAACCCGTTGAAGCCCTGGTTGAAGGCGCTCGAACCGAACGGGTTGAAGGGGGTGTTCCAGTTCCAGTTGGTGTTGAACGGGGTGTTCCAGTTGGAGCCGAAGGGGGAGTTGCTGAAGTTGAAGCCCTGGTTGAAACCCTGGTTGAAGTTGGGGTTCCAGCCCTGGTTCCAGCCCTGGTTCCAGCCGGGGTTCCAGTTGGAGAGGCCGGTGAAGGCGGGGAAGGTGTTGAACGGGGTGGTGGGGGCGAACGGGGTGAAGAAGCTCATGGGTGTCGGCCTTTCGATGCGTGGTTCGTGTGCTGTTGGACACGGCGCCGTGTCCTGGTGCGCGCATGGGATCGGCACCCGGATGGGGCGGGTTTTGTCGGAGTCGTGGGATGGGGTCGTGCTTTCGGGTGGGGTGAACGATCCGTGCGCGGATTGTGCGCCCTGCGCGTTATGGGGACGTCAATCGCGGGTGTAGGTCGCGACGCAGTTCGGCGCTTCGGTCACGGAGACGGAGTGGACGCGCGCGGGCGCGATGGAGGCGTCGAGGCGGTCGGCGAGCTCGTCGGCGATGAAGCGCGCGATGTACTCGGCGCTGGGGTTGGTGCGGTCGAAGGGGAGGATGGCGTTGAGGTTGTTGTTGTTGAAGGGTTCGCAGATGTCGACGAGGGTCTCGTGGGCGGTGTGGAAGTCGCACACCAACCCGTCGTGGTCGAGTTCTTTGGTCTCGATTCGGGCTTTGACGCGGAAGTTGTGGCCGTGGATGGGTTCCTTCGCGCCGGCGATGGTGAGGGCGTGTGCGGCGCAGAACTCGTGCGCGACCTGGATGGCGTACATGGTTATTGGGGTTCCTGCGTGGTGGTGGGTTCGGTGGTGGGTGTGGGGACGGGGGCGTTCGGTTTGTGCCAGAGGAGGAGTGATCGGAGGGCCATGGCGGCGATGACGGCGTTGGCGACGACCCCGGCGGGGGAGTCGGCGAGGATGTTGAAGGCGATCCAGCAGAGGGAAGCGAGGGCGCCGAGGGCGAAGCCGTCCTTTTTGTGGTGTCCGAGTCGGTACATGGAGAGGAACATGAAGGTGGCGGCGGCGATATCGAGGCCGAAGTATTTGTTGAGGGAGAGTGCGTTGATGAGCGTGTCGATCATGGGAGCGCAGGATAGGGGCGATCTTTGGGTGGGAGGGGTCGTAAGGTTGGGGCCGACGAACGGAGGTGTGCGATGGGCGATGGATCGGGATTGATTCTGGGTGTGAGCGGGCTGCGGGGGGTTGTGGGGGAGTCGCTCACGCCGGAGATTGCGGTTCGGTATGCGGGGGCGTTTGGTCGGTGGTTGCTCGCGCGGGGTGGGGACTCGGTGGTGGTGGCGAGGGACGGGCGCGCGGGCGGGGAGATGGTGTACCACGCGGCGATCACGGGGCTTTTGGGGGCGGGGCTGGATGTGCGCGCGATCGATGTGGTCGCGACGCCGACGGCGGGGTTGATGGTGGACCCGGTCACGTCGGGCGCGATCGTGGTGACGGCGAGTCACAACCCGGCGGAGTGGAACGGGCTCAAGTGTTTGATCTGTGATGAACAGGAGCAGACGGGGCGGGCGCCGTCGAAGGATGAGGCGGACGAGATCATCGCGATGTTCCGTGCTTCGGAGGGCGAGTGTGTCCGGGCTGAGGAGCTCGGAACGCTGATGGATGTGGGGGATGGGGATATCGGGAGTGTGGATCCGGTGCTGTTTCACTGCAGTGTGGCGCGGTCGAGGTATGAGGCGCTCGTGGGGGACTCGGAGGGGGAGGTCCGGGCGCAGTCGATGCGGGTCGTGCTCGATTCGGTGAATGCTTCGGGTGCGGAGGCCGCGGAGGGGTTGCTGCGGTTGCTCGGGGCGCACGTGGTGCAGCTTGCGGGGGATGGGTCGGGCGTGTTTCCGCATACCCCGGAGCCGACGAGGGAGAATCTGTCGGGGGATGGCGGGTTGTGCGGGGCGGTGCCGGGGCTGAACGCGGACGTGGGGTTCGCGCAGGATCCTGACGCGGATCGGTTGGCGATCGTGGATGAGCGTGGCGCGTACATCGGGGAGGAGTACACGTTGGTGTTGTGCGCGGTGGCGCTGATGGAGGCGCGGGTTGGGGGTGAGGGTGGGGAGCGACGGGCTGGAAGCCCGTCCCACCGAGGACTGGGAGAGGGGAGGCCGGTGTTCGTGGTGAATCTGTCGACGTCGAGGATGATCGACGATGTGGCGAAGCGGTACGGGGCGGAGGTTGTGCGGACGGCCGTGGGTGAGGCGAATGTGGTGGAGGCGATGACGAGGTTGATCGGTGAGGGGCGCGAGGTGCTGATGGGGGGTGAGGGGAACGGTGGTGTGATCTGGCCCGAGATCGGGTTGGTCCGCGATTCGATCGGAGGGATGGCGATGGTGCTGTCGCTGATGTCGCGGACGGGGAAATCGGTGTCGGAGCTGGTGGGGATGGTGAACGCTATGGGGGCGACGGAGGAGGTGAAGGCGAAGGGGTACACGATTCTCAAGTCGAAGTCGGGGCTGGCGAAGAAGGAGGATGCGAAGCCGGTGGTGGCGCATCTGGCGGCGGTGTACGGGGGGGATGGATCCGCGCGGGTGGATCTGCAGGACGGGATCCGGGTGGACTGGGATGATCGGGGGGTGTGGGCGCATGTGCGGGCGAGCAATACCGAGCCCATCATGCGTGTGATCGTGGAGGCGCCGAGCGAGGCGGAGGCGCGTCGGACGGCGGAAGAGATCGGGTCGGCGATCGGGTCGGTTGGGGCGTAAGATGACGGCCATGAGCACTGCCGAGATCACACAGGACGGGATGCACGAGGCGCGATCGGGTGGATACGACGTGGGGTCGCGGGTGCGCGTGGTCCAGCAGATCGTGCGTCAGCGCGGGACGGGCACGACGAGCGTGGAGGGGGTGATCCTGCGGATGGGTCAGCAGAAGACGGGGTCGTGGTTCGCGCACGCGAAGGACAAGAAGCTGTGGCTCGATCGTCTGGAGCTCAGGAAGGACGACGGGGAGCTGGTGACGGTGAACCTGGATCAATACTCGCGGGTCGAGGTGGTCTGATCGGTTGACCCGGGGGATGGGTGACCCGGTTTGTGCGCACGGAATCGCGCGCGGGGCGGGTCGTTTGGCGAGAAGTTGAAAAGAATTTTTAGTGCGTGCGGCCAATGGGGTTGCGCGTTTTTCGTGCGCGCGGGGTGACGGGGGTTGTGCGCACGGTGGGGGCCGGGCGGGGCATGGGGTGAACGTGCGATGTTGCACGGAGGGAAGCGGAGGCGGGAATGTCTGATCAGCTCGGGGCGGTGTTGTCGAAGGATTCGGATCGGGTGGATACGGCGGTGGCGGCGCTCGTGGGTGCGCACCGTGCTCGGGGTCTGCCGGTGATGGAGCGGCTGTGGTCGTACTTTCGCAACCCGCTCGAGCTGGTCGGGCGATCGGGGTCCGCGCTGGGCGCGGATTCGCAGGTCGGTTGGTACCGGATGGCGCAGGAGGTGGGGCTCCCGAGGCGCGTGAAGGGGACGCGGGTCGATGGGGTGGGGCCGGAGCGTCAGCGGCGCGAGGTGGTGATCGAGAACGACATCGGGTGGCGCGTCGCGGCGATGGTGGACTTCATGTTCGGCGAGCCCGTGCGGATCGGGTCGCTGGCGGCGGATGATGGGAAGCGCGAGGCGATCGAGGGGGTGCTCGAGCGGGTGTGGGAGCGGAGCGGTGGGATCGCGCTGATGCAGGACATGGCGACGCTCGGGCACGTGTTCGGGCACGTGGATCTGATCGTGCGCGTGGACGAGGCGAGGCTCGCGGGGTCGAGCGTCGAGGATGCGCACGAGGCGGTGTCGATCGAGCTCGTCGAGGCGCGCCGGGGGATCCCGGTGCTCGATGAATCGGATTACCGGGAGATCGGCGCGTACGTGGTGCACGTGGATCGGGGGACGGGGAGCTCGGGGGGTTCAGGGGGGGAGGAACGGGAGTCGGTGTCGCGGTCGGCGTTGGCGCGGCTGACGGGGCGCGGCCGGAAGGACGGCGGGGGGACGATCAAGGGATCGACG
>CBFGUD010000060.1:0-7228 GCA_965652365.1 uncultured Phycisphaerales bacterium | reverse complement strand
CCCGCCCCCACCGCGCCCCCCACGCTCACCACGCTTCTTCCGCAGCAAACGCTCACGCCGCTCGGGCCGATCGCCCTTCTTCATCTCCTCTTTGCCCGGGCGCTTCATCGCGTCGTCGATGCGCTTTTCGCGCTGCTCACGCTGACGCATCACGTCCTTGGTCACGAACTCGCGCTGCGATTCGCTCAGAATGTCCCACAACGCCTTCTTCGCGTCCTCGTCCGACGGCGCCCGCGCCATCAGCGCCGCGAGCGCCTCGCGCCGGCGCTGCATCTCCTCCGGGCTCGGCCGCTCGCCCCGGGGCTCGCCGTCCATCATCATCGGATCGCCGTCCCCCGCGCCGCGCCGACCGTCCGGGCCGCCCCGACGTTCCCCGCGCTCCGGGCGCAGCGCCTCGAGCTCCTCGCGGTGCTCCTCCATGAACGCCCGCATCTCCTCACGGTGCGCCCGCGCGATCTCGCGGATCGACGCCTCCTGCTCCTCGCTCAGCGCGAGCTCGGGCTGCTCGTCCGACGCCTTGTGCATCACGCGCAGCGCCCGCATGTAGCTCTGGAACCGCAGCGCCCCCGTGCGATCCTTCTTCGCGTCCCCGCTCATCGTCGCGCCCCCGTCCGGGCCGCTGTTCTCCACGATCTCCGGGCCCTTGAGCAGTTCCCCGTCCTTCGCGTCCTGCGCCAGCGCCGTCCCGCTCACCGCGAGAAGCGCCGCAGCGCCGAGCATCCAACCGTTGCGTGCCGACTTCATGCCAACTCCTTCCCGGAGCCCCTGGCTCCGTGCTCGCGTGCCACTGTTCCACGCACCACCGCCCAACGCGACACGCCGACCCCTATTGCACATGCCACGCCCACGCCCGGGTTCCCATCGCTCCCCCTATGATCCCTCGCAGGTCCGGTTGTGTCGATCACACCGACAAAGCCGACCTATCCACACCATCCCCGTCCCCCCTCCCGACCCCCCTCCAGACCCCACCGAACGAGCCCCCATGACCCTCACCAAAGACCAGATCAAGGACACCCTCACCGCCGTCGCCCACCCGGAAGGATCCGACATCGTCTCCCGCGGCTGCGTCATCAACATCGCCGTCTGCGATACCGACGCCTCCGTCCGACTCTGCTACACCCAGGGCATGGGCGCGGGCGCCCCCCAGCCCCCGCGCGAAACACTCTCGTCGCTCGCCAAACTCATCGACACCCTCGTCCGCTCCCTCGCCAAGGAACACAACCTCGACCCCTTCGGGCTCCTCGTCGAGTTCGTCGACCACGCGGGAAACCCCGTCCTCCGACTCAAATCCGACCCCAAGTCCTCCGCCGAGTCCGCGCCCGCGCCCAAGCAAGCGCCCCAGAACAAAAGCGCCTCGGGCGTCCCCGGCGTCGACAACATCATCGCCGTCGGCGCGGGCAAAGGCGGCGTGGGCAAATCCACCGTCGCCGTCAACCTCGCCGTCGCCCTCGCGCGAAAGGGACGACGCGTCGGGGTCCTCGACGGCGACATCTACGGCCCATCCCTCCCCACCATGCTCGGGCTCGGCGCACTCGACCAAAACGTCATCGAATCCGTCCTCCAACCCTTCCTCGTCCACGGCGTCAAAGCCATCACCATGGGCAAACTCGTCGACACCGACAAACCACTCATCTGGCGAGGCCCCATGGCCCACGGCGCCTTCCACCAACTCATCGAACGCACCGAATGGGGACAGCTCGACGACCTCATCATCGACCTCCCCCCGGGCACCGGCGACGTCCCCCTCACCCTCGCACAGTCCGTCAAACTCGCCGGCGCGGTCATCGTCTGCACACCACAGAAAGTCGCGCAGGACGACGCCGTCCGTGCCACCAAAATGTTCGAATCCCTCGGCGTCGACATCCTCGGCGCCGTCGAGAACATGTCCTACTTCATCGGCGACGACGGCAAGGAATACGACATCTTCGGGCGAGGCGGCGCCCAACAGATGGCCCAGCGCCTCGGCATCCCCTTCCTCGGATCCATCCCCATCAACACCGCCCTCCGCCAAAACATGGACGCGGGAAACCCCACCAAAAACTTCGACCCCCAAACCGCCGGCGGCGACCAACTCCCCAGATCCCTCGAACAACTCGCCGACCAGCTCATCGCCCAGCTCACCCTCGCCACCATGCACCGAGGCGCCAAAGCCCCCACGCTCACCATCTCCTTACCCCCCCCCCCCCCCCCCCCCCCCCGATCGCGCGCACCGCGTGCAACCGGGCCGCGACGGATCCGAATACACGCCCGTACGATCCGATCGAACGAGGGGCTCCCGCGCATGGTCCACCTGAACACCAAGAACATCGGGTGCTTCGCGATCATCGCCGCGTTCTTCGGGTCCTTCATCCTCTTCTTCGACCTCATGCTCGGGTACCAGCTCTACCAGCAGTACGACGCGCGCCGCACCTTCACCCCCCACCCCGCCGTCGTCACCGCGTCGTCCGTCGAGCGCGTCGCCTCCAGATCCGGGGGCCGACGCGCGGGCACCTCCGTCAACTACAAACCCGACATCCGATACACCTACACCGTCGCCGGGACCGAGCACCAGGGCGACCGCTATTCCTTCATCGACTTCGCCCACCCCGACCGCGCCAGCGTCGAGCAGATCGTGAGCCGCTACACCATCGGTCAGACCATCGAGATCTGGATCGACCCGAGCGACCCCTCCCGGTCCGTCATCGATACCTCCAACGCCGCCTTCCCCAGCACCGTCGTCATCGTCCTCCTCCCCTTCAACGCCCTCCTCCTGTGCCTCGCCCTCTGGTTCCTCCGGAACATCAAGCACCTGAAAGCGCCCGAGCACGAACACGCCGCCCTCCCCATCATCGCGTCCCGAACCCCCTCGCGCCTCGTCCTCCGCGACCAGCGCCTCGCGCCCGTCTCCGTCTTCCTCATCGCCCTCGCCATCACCTCCTTCGCCTGCACCTTCCCCCTCCTCTTCCTCGCCGGCGGGTTCATGGCGCCCTGGCCCTACGTCCTCGCCGCCCTCGCGATCTGCGCGCTCGTCGCCGTCCTCTTCACGACCCGCGCCGTCCTCAGACGCATCGACCCCGCGCGCCGCATCATCATCGACCACGACACCCGCACACTCGCCCGCGCCGACGGCTCCGAGACCTACGCCCTCGACGCCATCAAGAACGTCACCATCGAATCCATCCCCAAGTTCCGATCCAAGGGCAAGGCCCACCGCGAGACCTGGTACATCCACGAAGCCGTCGCCGTCCTCGACAACAAGACCCGCGTCCCGCTCGTCACCGCGCAGGGCCACAAGGACAAACGCCGCGAGCTCAAACCCTGGTTCGAGACCGCACTCGGGCTCGCAGCCCCCGCCCCCCCGTCCCCCACAAACGCCCCCGCACCGCCCGATTGAACCCATCGCGCGCAATCTCCCGCAAACCCCCTTGCGTCACGCCCCCCGCGCGGTATCATCCAACCAGACACCAAACACGCGCAAGGGCGCATCCACACACGCAGGAGACACACCCATGACCACCGCGACACAGAACACCACCATCGCCACCATCGCCAAGGACCTCGTCACCCACTGCAAGTCGGGCAACGAATCCACCGACTACGTCGAGCACGACACCAAGATCTGGGACAAACACTTCGCCGACAACTGGACCTCCATCGAAGGCGACGGCAAAGTCTTCAAAGGACGAGACCAGGTCATCGAGAAATACCGCCAGTGGCAGAACATGACCACCGTCTACGGCTGCGACATACAGGGCCCCTTCATCGGACAGAACGGATTCTCCGTCATCTTCGAGCTCGACATGGAAATGAAGGACGGCTCCATGCCCCGCATGAAAATGAAGGAAGTCGCCGACTACACCGTCGAGAACGGCAAAATCACCAAGGAAGAGTTCCGATTCCTCCCCATGGACGCCTGCTGCGGCGGCTCCGACTGCGCCTGAACCCCCATCCCCACACACTCATCCGCCGCCGGCGCGCCGACGCGCGCCGACGACGAGTTCCACCGCCCGCCCGATCGACTCGTCCAGATCCCGGTTCACCAGCATCGAGTCGTAGATCCCCAGCTCCCGCGCCTCGCGGATCTCCCGCTGCGCTTCCGCGAACCGCTTCTGGATCTGCGCCTCGCTCTCGCGCTTGCGCGACCGCAACCGACGCAGCAACTCCTCCTCGCTCGGCGGAAGAATGAAGATCGCGAACGCCTCGGGCTTCTTCGCCTTCACCTGACGCGCCCCGTCCACGTCGATCTCCAGAATCACCAAACGCCCCCGCGCCAGCTGCTCGTCCACCCACGCGCGGGGCGTCCCGTACCGCTTCCCGAACACGTCCGCCCACTCCAGAAACGCGTCCTCCGCGATCATCCGATCGAACTCATCATCCCCCACGAAGTGGTAATCCACCCCCTCCGTGTCCGCGTCCGTCTTGGCGCGCGTCGTCGCCGACACCGAGAACACCGAATCCCCGAACGAACGCTCCACCCCGCGCGTGATCGTCGTCTTCCCCACACCCGAAGGCCCCGAAATGATCAACAAAAGCCCGTTGTCCGTGTCCGTCGGGAGTCTCGGGTACCGCGCCTGTCGCTCGTCCTCAGTCATCATGACCCGAGCGTAGGCGATCACCCTGAATCCTGCGCGCGCAAAGAAAGCGCCCGAGCACAAAGCCCGGACGCATCATGCCCGCACAGCAGTGGGGGAGCGACGCGGGAAGACCCGAAGGTCCCCCATCGAGCAGGGGTTACCGACGCCGACGCGCCAAGCCGAGCGCCCCGAACCCGAGCACGACCAGCGCACCCGGAGCCGGCGCCGCGCCGACCAACGCGCCGTCGAGCACCCGCACCGAACCGGGCACATCCCGATACGGATCAAACCCGATCTCGACGACACCCGAAACCCACCCGTCGAGCGGGCTGCCCAGCGCATCGCCCACGTACACCTCGTACACCGCGCGCATCGGCCCGACCACGTCGCTCGCGTACCAGTTGTGCGTCATCCGCCCGTCCCATCGCCACATATCCGAGGACCCGTCGGTCCCC
Organism: uncultured Phycisphaerales bacterium; assembly: GCA_965652365.1. Lineage (GTDB taxonomy): Bacteria > Planctomycetota > Phycisphaerae > Phycisphaerales > UBA1924 > UBA1924. The sequence continues at coordinate 2,220 of CBFGUD010000060.1, read as the reverse complement.
AGGATCGGCGCGAAACTGTCCTGCCCGTACACGCGCAGGTGCACCGAGCTCGACACCGTACGCACGAACACGCCCGACGACGGAGGCAGCGAGATGAACCCGTTCGCCAGCCACCCGAACTGCGCGTTGTACGACGTGCGGTTCAGCACCGACGCCGCGCCCGTGAAGTCATCGCCCGCGCGCTGCATCGTCACCGTGCTCAGCCCCGGCGACTCGAACCAGATGAACACCCGCTGATCGAACACCGTCACGAGCAAGTGGCTCATCGGCCCGCCCAGCGTGGGCCCGCTCGCCAACACCGACGACCCGACCGCACCAACCGTCAATGCAAAGATGATTCGCAGCATGGCTCACCGCCCCCGGCGCATCGCGCCGCACGAAGCCAGACCGAGCAGACCCAACGCGCCCGGAGCCGGAACCGCGCTGAAATACAGCGTCACCGCCGCGCCCCGGTACCGCGTGTACGCATCGCCGTTGGCGTCACCGACGTACACGAAGTACGTCGCCGCGTAATCGCCCGGCGCGTCGGCGCTGTACCAGTTGTGCGTCATCGTCCCGCCCCACATCCACCGATCGCTCGACCCGTCCGTCCCGAGGATCGCGTCGTACGAGTGGAACTCGCGCATCATGCGCATCCCCCCCTCGTACACGTCGAGCCCCGCCGTCGACGACACCCGCTCGATCCACATGAACTCGTCCGCGCCCAGCGAGATGAACCCGTCCGCGAGCCACCCGTACTGGTCCGAGTAGTACGTCCCGTCGAGCACGCTCGCCGCGCCGTCGTACGACTCGCCCGCGAACCGGCGCATCAGCACCGGGTCCGCCGCCGTCGGCCCCGCGTGCGCGCCCACGACCCCGTCCTCGAACGAAAGCATCACGTGCTCCATGGGCATCCCGTGCAGGTTGGGCAGCCCCGCCATCGCCGAGCCGCACACCGAACCAAACGCCATCACGCCAATCATCATCGTCTTCATATCGAAATCCTCTCATCGAGAGTTGTTGTCATTGTCAAACCCCCCGGCGCTCAACGCGAGCCCGGGTCCCACGCATCGAGTTCCCTCTCCGCGTCGTACACATCACCCAGCGACGCCGTCGCCGCGTGACCATCCAGAAACACATACCCAGCCCCGTTCCCGTGCCGATCGATCGCGACCTCGTACCCGGGCGCAACCCCGCGCGTGCGCCAGTAATGCGCCATCACGTGATCCGCGCTCATCGTGTCCTTCATCTCCGCGAACAGGACCGTCCCCGAAGGACGCGCGATACTCATGCGCTTCCTATAGGGCTCCCGCCCGTCGCCCGCGCGACGCCCCGGATCGATCTCCTCCATCCGCAGCTCGTAGTACACGTTGAGCCCGTAGCTGATCGCGACCGTATCAAACGGCAACCCCGGCTGATCGATCGGGCTCACCCGCCGATCGTGCGGGCACCGATAGAACCCGTTCGTCGCGCTGAACCACGAACCATCCTGCCACAGATCCGAAGACCCCTCGAACTCGCGCCCCGTCAGGTACGGATACACCTGCACCGACCAGGGCGCGATCCCCGAGAACCCGACGCTGTGCTTGGACCGATGGATCACGTCCGCGTTGTCGTCGCAGTAGAACCCCGCCGCCTGCCCGAGCGAACGCATCCGCGTCAGACACACCGCCGACCACGCGCTCCCGCGCGCCGACTTGAGCGACGGGAGCAACAACCCGATCAGGAGCGCAACAATCGCGATCACCACCAGCAGCTCGATGAGCGTGAACGCGCCCCCCCGCCCGCGCACCCGCGCATCATCACGAGACACCATGACCAACCTCCCACGCGGCAACCGCGCACCGAGGACAGAATCAGTCCAGAGTTCAATCAGCAATCAAAACGGAAACGGAGCGGAACCACTCACCCCCGCGGCGGCGGCGTCGGCACCCCGATCGATCTCGACCCGGGGTCGTCCGTCCCGACCAGCGCCCAGCGCCCGAGCCCGTCCGAACCAATGTCCAGACCACGCCCGCGCCAGACAAACATCGACAGGTACAGCATCGACGCCGACGCGCTCACCGCGCCGTCGATCGCTTGCATCGTCTCATCACCCTTGGGCACCCGCTTCACCGGCGCCTCCCCGTCCCCCGCATCCGAGCACGCGCGCTCCCCCCACCCCCGGCGCCCCCCCCCCCCGCGCGGGCCCCCCCGCGCCGGCGCCCGCCGCGCGCGCCCGGGGCCCGCCGCCCATTGGCC
>CBFGUD010000059.1:0-7317 GCA_965652365.1 uncultured Phycisphaerales bacterium | reverse complement strand
CCCCTCCCCCGAAAAAATCTGAAGAAAACACCCCATCCCCCGGGCGCACGAGCGACCGCCATCGCTCACTATGTGTCAAGCAGCGCGATTGTCCGTTGGATCGCTCCTGATACGCACACCGTGCCCGAAGGGATAGATCATGAAGACGACACGTCCGGTCCTCGTTTCCGCGTTCCTCACCTCCACCCTCGCCCTCGCCGCCGCCGCCGGGACCAGCACCGTCTACGTCAGCGCCGACACCGGAAACGACGCCGCCCCAGGGACCCAGTCCCAGCCCGTCCGGACCCTCGCCGGCGCCCTCGCCCGCCTCGACCTCGACGACGACATCGAGGACGCCGTCATCCTCGCATCCGGGCTCTACACCGCGCCCGCCCACGACATCACCACAAACGATCCCATCCGCGTCCACGGCGCCTACGACCCCGTCACCTGGACCCGCGACGAGTCCTCCCTCCCCACGATCCTCGAATCCAACAACGCGGGCCAACCGCTCGAAAACCCCGCCGGGCTCACCCTCAACGCCAACGCAACCGCCACACACGCCGTCCTCGATCGCATCACCATCTTCGCACCCCACGCGCCCTCCTCCAACTCACGCAGCTCCATCGGGCTCCGCGTCATCAACGCGACCGCCTCCCTCCTCGTCTACGACTGCGACATCGTCGCCGGCATCGGCGGCTCAGGATCCCCCGGCGCGAACTGGACCTCGCCCGCAAGCAACGGAAGCCCCGGACAACGCGGACGCGCCGGATGCGAAGACTCGAACTTCCTCGGCTGCGAGAGATGCTCACAACCCCTCGGAGCCAGCGGAGGATTCTCGAGCTGGGGCTCCGGCGGCGGACGAGGAGGCAACGCAGGACACGCCACAGCAAACGGATCGCCCGGCTTCGACGGATTCAACGCCGACAACCCCGCGCTCCGCGGCAGCGGAGGCAGCGGCGCACCAGACGGGCTCGGAAACACCTGCAGCGTCTCGTTCTCACGCGGACGCAACGGATCCAACGGACTCAACGGAAACACAGGCGCCGGCGCCATCCCCTTCATCTTCCCCGCACAACGCACCATCGCCCAGCTCGGCGCACGAGGCCAGCACGGCGGCGGCGGCGGTGGGGGAGGCGGAGGCGGCGGAGGCACCACCAGCTGCGACTCCTTCGGCGGCTCCGGAGGCGGCGGCGGCGCCGGAGGACAAGGCGGACTAGGCGGACAACCCGGAACCTCCGGAGGATCCTCCATCGCGCTCCTCATCAGCCCCTCCATCACCAACGCCGACATCATGGTCCTCGACTCAACCCTCACCAGCGCCACAGGCGGCGCGGGCGCACCGGGCGCCCCCGGACAACTCGGAGGACAAGGCGGCGCCGGCGGCTTGTGCTCCCCCTACGGCGGAACGAACGAACAAGACGACGCCACCAACGGACAAGCCGGAGGCCGAGGAGGCAACGGCGGACAAGGCGGAACCGGGGGAGGCGGCGCGGGCGGCGCATCCATCGCACTCCACAACCCCAGCGCCCTCACCGTCCAGACACGCGCCCTCCTCCTCAACGTCGCCAACCCCGGCGCACCCGCGGGCAACGGAGCACCCGGCACCTCCGCACCCACCACGGGAAGCATCGGCACGAACCCCCTCTTCGAAGACTGCAACGCCAACGGCGTCCCCGACGTCATCGACCTCGCCGACGGCATCCTCGACGCCGACGAGAACCGGGTCCCCGACATCTGCGAATGCCCCGCAGACCTCAACGGAGACCTCGTCTACGACTTCTTCGACATCAGCACCCTCCTCGTCAACCAGACCGATTACAACGCGGACACCCAGTTCGACTTCTTCGACATCAGCGCCTTCCTCCAGGACCTCGCCCTCGGCTGCCCGTGACCCGCTGACCGATCCCCCGGGGATCGCATGACCAGGACGCGTTCCAACGCCTACCCTCGCTCATGTTCCCCGAGATCGCACGCACACTCGTCACCCGAGAGCAGATCGCCCAGCGCGTCGACGAGCTCGCCGCGGACATCGTCGCCGATCTCGAACGGGACCTCGATAAGGACGGCCACACGCCCCTCGACGAGGGGCGTGTGACATTGATCCCCATCATGACCGGCGCCATGATCTTCTGCGCCGACCTCATCCGCTCCATGCCCGTCAAACTCTCCCTCGGGCTCACCTCCGTCAAGTCCTACCCCGGCGCCTCCGTCACCTCCAAGGGCGCCCACCTCGCCTCCGAAATGCCCAAGAACCTCGCCGGCAAGCACGTCCTCGTCGTCGACGACATCCTCGACTCCGGCCAAACCATGGCCCTCGTCAAGCAGCTCATCAACGAGCAGCACCCCGCCTCCCTCCGCACCGCCGTCCTCCTCGACAAAAAAGCCCGGCGCGAGGTCGACATCAACGCCGACTACGTCGGCTTCGAGATCCCCGACGAGTTCGTCGTCGGCTACGGGCTCGACTACGACGGGTACTACCGAAACCACCCCGAGATCGCCGTCCTCAACGCCGACGTCCTCACCAACGCCAAGTAAGCCGCCGCCAACGCGCACTTTTCTTTCACAGGAAACCACGCTCACGCGCGAGCAGGGCGGTTCTCCCGTGCGCTCCCACAGGAACACCCCGCCGCGCACGCGAATCGACCCGAAATACCCGTCGAAACAAACACGTTCCAACCGCGTCAACACGAGTCCAAAACCGAGAAAGGAGGACACGATGACACAGCTCAATGCAAACCCGAACGACACCTTCCAGCACGGCGACACCCTCACCGAGCACGACGCCGAGCAATCCTCCGGAGCCGCCTTCTACATCGGTGTCCTCGGATACCTCGCCGCCATCCCCCTGAGCGTCCTCGCCCTCACCCTCATGGGCGCTTTCTGACACGCCGAGACTACAATCCGCTTCCAAGCCACCGACCGGGCCCACGAGCCCGGTCTTTGTTTCGCTCAGGAGCGGACCCCATGCCCCAACGCACCCATACCTGCGGCCAACTCAACGAATCCAACACCGGCAACACCGTCACCCTCTCCGGGTGGGTCAACGCCTTCCGCGGACACGGCTCCGGGCTCGTCTTCGTCGACCTCCGAGACCGCGACGGCATCACCCAGGTCGTGTTCGATTCCGATGACGCCCCCAAGGAACTCGTCGAAGCCGGAGACAAACTCCGCAACGAAGACTGCATCCGCGTCACCGGCACCGTCCGCGCCCGCAACAAAGCCAACCCCAAGATCCCCACCGGCGCGATCGAGGTCCTCGCCACCGAGCTCGAGATCCTCTCCAAAACCGCCAAGCTCCCCTTCGTCCCGAGCGACGAGTCCAACCTCCCCGCCGAGGAAACCCGCCTCAAATACCGCTACCTCGACCTCCGCCGCCCGCGCATGCAGGAGATCCTCCGCACGCGCCACCGCGTCACCAAGGTCACGCGCGACTACTTCGACGAGCAGGGATTCCTCGAGATCGAGACACCCATGCTCTGCCGCTCCACACCCGAGGGCGCGCGCGACTTCCTCGTCCCCTCACGCCTCCAGGAAGGCATGTGGTACGCCCTCCCCCAGTCCCCCCAGCTCTTCAAGCAGATCCTCATGATCGCCGGGTGCGACCGCTACCTCCAGATCGTCAAATGCTTCCGCGACGAGGACCCGCGCTTCGACCGCCAGGCCGAGTTCACCCAGATCGACCTCGAGATGGCCTTCGCCGACCGCGAACAGGTCATGGCCGTCATGGAGGGCTTCGCCAAGCGCCTCTGGAAAGAGATCATGGGCATCGACCTCGCCGACTTCCCCCGCATGTCCTACCAGGACGCGATCAACGACTACGGCATCGACCGACCCGACACCCGCTACGACCTCAAGCTCGTCGACATCTCCGATCTCGCCGCCAAGACCGACTTCGGCGTCTTCCAGGGCGCGCTCGAGAAGCCCAAGGGCGTCGTCAAAGCCATCCGCGTCCCCGCAATGGCCGAGGCCTTCACGCGCAAAACCACCGACGCCTTCACCAAGTTCGCCCAGGACTTCGGCGCGGGAGGGATCCCCACCACCAAATACGTCAACGGCGCCTTCGAATCCGGCATCGGAAAGTTCCTCGACTCCATCAAGCCCGACCTCATCGAGCGCCTCGGCCTCGAGGACGGCGACGCCGTCGTCTTCGGCGCCGACACCTACAGCATCGTCACCAAGGCCCTGGGCGAGCTCCGCCAGAAGATCGCCCGCGAGCACGGATTCATCCCCGAAGGCGCGTGGAACTTCCTCTGGGTCTACGACTTCCCCATGTTCGAGCACGACGAGGAATCCGGACGCTTCCACGCGCTCCACCACCCCTTCACCGCGCCCTCCGACCACGAACTCGAGCGCTTCCTCAGCGCCGACCCGTCCAACATCGACGACATCGAGTCCATCGTCTCCGACGGCTACGACATGATCTGCAACGGCTCCGAAATCGGTGGCGGCTCCATCCGTATCCACCGAAAGGACGTCCAGGCCAAGGTCTTCCAGCTCCTCGGGCTCTCCGAAGCCGAAGCCAAACTCAAGTTCTCCTTCCTCCTCGACGCCCTCTCCTACGGCGCCCCGCCCCACGGCGGCATCGCCTTCGGGCTCGACCGCCTCGTCATGCACATGTGCGGCACCGACAACATCCGCGAAGTCATGGCCTTCCCCAAAACCATGACCGGACAGGACCTCATGTGCGAAGCCCCCAACGTCGTCGACGACGAACAACTCCACGAACTCCACGTCCGCTCCACCGCGACCACCACCGTCTAACCACACCGAACATCCCGACCCCCGTGCCACTGACCCGCGCCTCGCGGGTCAGTGCTATGTATGCAACCCCATTGCCTATTGCCTATTGCCTATTGCCCATTGCCTCAATGGCTCGGCATCGCAATCACCGACCCGCTCGGCTCGTCCTCCTCCCCCGTCACGCACCCCACCACACGCTCCGCCACGAACTCCGGATCGAGCGTCGCCGACTCCGGGAGCTGCTTCTCGCTGAACATCGAACGCAGCATCCCCGTCTCGATCGCGCCCGGACAGATCGTGTACGCGCGGATCCCCCTCTTCCCGTACTCGTTCACGATCGCCTTGGGCAGCACGCTCAGCGCCCCCTTCGCGCACCCGTACATCCCGAGCCCCGGGAACGGATCGATGTTCGCCATCGACGCCACGCTCACCACCACCCCCGACTTCTGCTCGAGCATCGACGGGATCACCCGACGCGCCAGATCCACCGGCCCGATCCCGTTCACGTTGAACAGCGCCATCATCGAATCTTCATCATGACGATCCACGGGCTTGTAGATCGCAAGCCCCGCGTTGTTCACCAGCGCGTCGATCCGCCCGAACCGCTCGAGCGTCCCCTCGATGATCCGCGCCCGATCCGCCGAAACCCCCACGTCCGCGCTGATGATGCGCGACTCCCCCGGGAGCACGCCCGCCACCGCCTTGAGCGTGTCCGCCGTCCGACCCACGAGCACCACCCGCCACCCCGCGCCGCTCAGCATCCGCGCCACCCGCTCACCAACACCAGACCCCGCACCCGTCACGATCGCGACCGACTCCGACATCCGTCCTCCTCTCGCGCGCCGATCCCGCAACGCCGGCGCGATGGATCATTGACCCCATCGAACCCGCCTTCGGGAATTCTGCCCACCCCGATGCATCCTCCCCACGAAACAGTTTCGGCGCGTGTATCCTCTGGGCATCACACGGAGCCCCCGATGACCCTTCACGCGACCTCACCCACGTTCGAGATCAAGAACGCCGCCATCCCGGCGCACGCCAAGATCGTCGCCACCCTCGGGCCCGCCTCCGATTCCCCCGAAATGCTCGACAAACTCATCGAGCAGGGCGTCTCCGTCTTCCGACTCAACTTCTCCCACGGCTCCCTCGAAGACCAGGACGTCCGCTTCAAAAACGTCCGCGCCGCCGCCGACCGCGCCGGACGACCCATCGCCATCCTCGGAGACCTCCAGGGCCCCAAGATGCGCGTCCTCAAGGTCCCCGACATCGACCCAGAGGGCGGCATCATCCTCAACACAGGCGACCACGTCCTCTTCAAGAAAGGACAGGGCACCGCCGCCATCGTCGAAGGCCGCGCCACCTTCGACGCCACCTTCACCCAGCTCTACGACGACGTCCTCCCCGGACAACGCGTCCTCATCAACGACGGCGCCATCCGCATGCTCGCCATCGAACAGGAAAGAGGCGCATGGCTCAAATGCGCCGTCACCGTCGGCGGGCGCATCACCTCCTCCAAGGGCATCAACCTCCCCGAATCCGACCTCGACCTCCCCGCCATCACCGACCGCGACTGGGAATGCGCCAAGTGGGCCGTCGAACGGGGCGTCGACTACCTCGCCCTCTCCTTCGTCCGCACCGCCGCCGAAGTCCAGACCCTCATCGACAAGCTCGACCAGTGGTGCACCCAGGACCTCCCCTGGGCCGAGACCGAAGTCGGCATGCGCATCCCCGTCGTCGTCAAGGTCGAGAAACCCCAGGCCGTCGCCAACCTCGACGAGATCATCGAAACCGCCGACGCCATCATGGTCGCCCGAGGAGACCTCGGCGTCGAGATGGACGTCGCCAAGGTCCCCGTCGTCCAGAAGCACATCCTCGCCAAGTGCAACCAGCAGGGCAAACCCTGCATCGTCGCCACCCAGATGCTCGAGTCCATGATCGAGTCCCCCAGCCCCACCCGCGCCGAAGCCTCCGACGTCGCCAACGCCGTCTTCGACGGCTGCGACGCCGTCATGCTCTCCGGAGAAACCGCCGTCGGCAAACACCCCGACCTCGTCGTCGAGACCATGCGACGCATCATCCAGGTCTCCGAATCACGCATGGACGAGCTCGCCACAGACCAGGGCGCACCCGCCGACCTCAAGGAATACCCCTTCCGCTCCGCCGCACTCGCACGAGGCGTCTGGCACATGGCCGAAGGACTCAACGCCAAGGCCGTCGCCGTCTGGTCCGAACGAGGGGGCATGGCACGCTACCTCTCACAAAACAACTTCCGCGTCCCCATCTTCGCCTACACCTCCTCACCCATCGGCTCACGCCGCATGGCCCTCTACGGCGGCGTCACCCCCGTCCTCACCCACCCCCCGGGCAAGGGCCGACTCCGCGACTGGACCGAGCACGTCGAGCAATACCTCCTCACCCAGGGCATCGTCAACGACGGCGACGCCGTCCTCCTCGTCGCCGGCAAACCCCTCGGCGCCATCCTCGCCCAGTCCACCGTCGCCATCCTCCGCGTCGGGGACAAATCCTCGGGCTTCCGCGTCGCCGACGACGCCGACGAATCCCGCGCCCCCCTCCAAGCCCTCTAACCCACCCCCG
>CBFGUD010000058.1:0-7467 GCA_965652365.1 uncultured Phycisphaerales bacterium | reverse complement strand
TGCGACGCCAAACGCTCCGGAGCCAGCGCATGACCAACCCGACCTCCCCCCCCCCCCCCCCCACCCCCCCGATCACCTGGATCTCCTCCTACCCCAAAAGCGGCAACACCTGGGTCCGCTTCATGCTCTACGCCGCCCTCTACGGGCCCCCCGAGCGCTCCATCGACATCAACCGCAAAATCGCCGACATCCACCGCACCTCCGAGCTCGACCCGCCCGACCCCGCGCTCCCCCTCCTCTGCAAAACCCACTTCGAGCTCACCGACGCGCACCCCCGGCTCACCAACACCCGCGGCGCCATCCACATCATCCGCAACCCCCGCGACGTCCTCCTCAGCGCCCTCAACTACCACCGACTCACCGGCGTCACCGACCAACAACTCCCCGACCGCGCCTACGCCCAGGCCTTCATCGCAAACGCCGGCGACCCCATGTACAAACAGCTCGGCTTCGGGACCTGGGCCTCCCACGCACGCTCCTGGCGCACCACCGAACGCTTCCCCGTCCTCGCGCTCCGCTACGAGGACCTCAAGGCCGACCCCCGAGCCGCCCTCGTCGCCATGCTCGACTTCCTCGGGGTCACGCTCGACGACGCACGCATCGACAACGCGGTCCGCGCCAGCGCCTTCGACGCCATGCGCGCCCTCGAGATCCGCGAGAAAAAACACGCCCCCGACCAGGACCTCACCAAACGCCTCTTCGTCGGCGACAAACGCGCCACCAGCAAAGGCCTCTACTTCATGAACGCCGGATCCACCAACCAGAAACTCGACGCGATCGCACCCAAACTCGACGAGCTCTTCAACACCAAACTCAAACACGAACTCCACGAGTTCGGCTACGCCGACTGATCACGGCTCGTACCCCAGCATCTCGCAGATCCGCCCGTACCGCTCGTCGGCGCGGAACATCGCGAGCACCCCCTCGTCCACGGGCTTCCTTTCCAAAGGCCGGATCGCGTTCTCCCGCACCCCCCGGCTGTTCCCCCGCTTCACGTCCCCCGTCACCTGCTCGTACGACCACCACCGATCCGCGTACCCCGGATCGAACTCCACATCCAGCATCGCGCAGATCTCCCGCAGCTTCGCGTCCGGCTCGCGCGTGAAATCCTCGTATCGCACATACCCGTGCGCACGCGCGTACGCCGCGAACGCGAGGTTCCCTCGCAGGAACAGATCCAAATCAACCTCCCCGATCACCTTCAGCGTCCGCAGCGACAGGTACTGGTCCACCGGATGACGCGTCGTGCACGCCACACGCACCTCGTACGCGCCCCCCACCGCATCAATCAAATCCGAACCCATCCCCGGCTCGGCCACGTACGGCAGCCCGTAATAGTCCAGATGCGACCAGTCCCGCAGCACCAACGCATCACCCCGCCGCGACGCCCCGGACTCGCACGCCGCCACGAACTGCAGAAACGTCGGCCCCTTCTTCGCCGCCCACGCGCTCACCTGCCTCTTCTCGACGAGCCCGAACCACTCCACCGCCTGCGCCATCGGCGCCGTCACCGACAGGTTCTTCGGGTGAAGCTCCGACAACACCACCACCCGGTCCATCGACCCCAGGCACTTCGTCACAAGCGTCCCCCCCGTCCGCGCGAGGTGCCTCAGAACCCGGATGACCGGCTTGCCACGCGCCATCGAAATCAGCCGACCCCGCCCGGCGCCGACCGATACGCGCGCCACTGCGCCTCGATCCCCGCCCGGATCGGGGTCGACGGCGAATACCCCAGCTCCGCGCGCGACCGCGTCAGATCCGCCCACGTCCGCTCCACATCACCGGGCTGCGTCTCCACCTGCTCGATGATCGCGTCCTTCCCGACCACGTCCGAGATCGTCCCGATCAGCTCACGCAGCGTGATCGGATGATCCCCACCCAGGTTCCAGATCCGGCACCCATGATCGACAATCCGCTCGTGCGCCGCGAGCACACCCGCCACGATGTCGTCGATCATCGTGTAATCACGCGACGTGCTCCCGTCCCCGAACATCCGGATCGGCTCGCCGGCCGCGATCTTCCGCAGGAACAGCGCGATCGCAAGGTCAGGCCTCTGCCCCGGCCCGAACACCGTGAAGAACCGCACGTTCGCGATCGGCAGCCCCGTCAGCGTGTGGTGCGTCTCGCTCATCAGCTCGCACGCGCGCTTCGTCGCCGCGTACGGCGAGATCGGATGCTCGACCGGATCGTCCTCACCGAACGGCGTCTTCTCGTTGTTCCCGTACACCGACGACGACGACGCGCACACCACCCGGTCGCACCCCGCGTCCGTCGCGCTCGACAACACCGACTGCGTCCCCATCACGTTCGCCCGCGCATACCCCACCGGGTCCGCGATCGACGGGCGCACCCCCGCCTTGGCCGCCAGATGGATCACGCTCGTCACCCCCTCATCGCGCATCAGCGCCGTGAGCCCATCCTGATCGCAGATGTCGAGCTCCCGGAACACGAACCGCCCCCCCCGCCCATCCGTCCCATCCGCGCGGATCGACTCGAGGTTCGCGTCCTTGATCGAGCGCGCATAGAACGGATCAAAGTTGTCCACCCCCACCACACCATCCCCACGCGCCAAGAGCGCACGACACACGTGCGATCCAATAAACCCCGCGGCCCCCGTGACCAGGACCCGATTCGTTGCCTCACTCATCCCAGTCTCCTTCCGGCGCGGTCGGGATCCTACCTCACCGCACCCGCCCCGGTTCTCCGATCCGGACCCAAACAAAAAGAAAGCAGGGCGCCAAGTTTCGTCGGCGCCCCGCTGGAGGAGAGAGAGATCTTGATAGAATGATCGGAATCAAGTTCGTTCAAGAAACATTATCGGCTTTTCACCCGAAAACCTTGCCCAGCTTGACAGAATGAACACAGTGTTCGGCCTATGTTCGTTGTTTTTCTTGCGCAAGCTGTGGATATCCATACTGGAACACACGCGCCGGAGCGATAGCATGTCATCCTCTCCGCGCGGCGTCGCGCGGCGGCGCGAGCGTTGTCGCGCCCGAACGCGACGCGACGAGACACCTGTCGATGGATGACGACACCCGATCTCCGAGGCCTCCGAGCGAGGCCGACGACGACCGACCTCCCTTGCGCGAGTCTCGCGCCCGGTCCACATCACACCCCGATCCCGCGATCACACTGATCGTCATCGATGACCACGCGCTCGTCACACCCCGGGTCCGCGACGCGATGCGCGACCTCGCTGCCCGCGCCCTCGCCCGCGCCGGCGCGACCGGAGAGATCCGCGTCAAACTCGTCAACGACGACGAGATGACCCGCGCCCACCAGCGCTCCCACAACGACCCCACCACCACCGACGTCATCACCTACGACCTCCGCGACGATGAATCCGACCCCCTCGACACGGACCTGATCGTCTGCGCCGACGAAGCCCGACGACGCGCCCACGAACTCGGGCACCCCCTCGAGCACGAACTCACCCTCTACTGCATCCACGGCGCCCTCCACTGCATGGGCTACGACGACCAAAGCGAACAAGACCACGCGCGCATGCACGCGCGCGAAGACGAACTCCTCAGCGCGATCGGGCTCCCCCCGATCTACGCCACACGCGCGAAGGGAGCGCCCTCATGACCATCCCGAGCCCCGGCTGGACCTTCCTCATCCTCAGCGTCCTCGTCGTCGTGGGCGCCCTCCTCTCCTCGCTCACCCTCGCGCTCCACACCCTCTCCCGCGCACGACTCGCGTCCATCATCGAGAAGGACGAGCAGTCCGCGCGCTCGCGCCGACTCCGCGCCATCGAGGACGACGCCGACGGCCACGCCGCCGCGATCGCGATCGTCCGCATCGCCATCAACCTCGTCACCGCCCTCGCCTGCGTCGCCTGGGTCTCCGGGCTCCGCGACGAGCCCTACATCAGCGCGAGCAGCCTCGTCTTCGGGCTCGCCCTCGCCACCATCGTCAACTGGATCGTCGCCCTCCTCATCCCCCTCGGGATCTCCAACCACGTCGGCGAGCACGCCGTCGCCATGTTCTCCGTCCCCATCCGCGCCATCCACGCCGTCTGCATGCCCCTCCTCCTCCTCCAGCGCTTCATCGACGAGGTCGTCCGCCGGCTCGCCGGGACAAGCAACGCCACCCCCCAGGACGAGATCAACGCCGAGCTCATGTCCGTCGTCTCCGAGGGCGAACGCGAAGGACACCTCGACGAAACCGAACGCGAGATGCTCGAAGCCGTCGTCGAGTTCCGCACCACCCTCGCCGAATCCATCATGACCCCCCGCACCGAGGTCGACGCCCTCGCCTACACCGACGACCTCCTCGAGGTCCAACGCTTCATCAACGAGCACGGGCACTCCCGCGTCCCCGTCTACGAAGAAAACCTCGACCACATCGTCGGCATCCTCTACGCCAAGGACCTCCTCCGCTGGCTCGCACTCCACGACCCCAAGTCCAAGCCCTTCAACCTCCGCGCCATCCTCCGCGAACCCACCTTCGTCCCCGAAACCAAAACCATCCGCGAGCTCCTCACCCAGCTCCTCGCCGCCAAGGTCCACATCGCGATCATCATCGATGAATACGGCGGCACCTCCGGGCTCGTCACCATGGAGGACATCGTCGAAGAAATCTTCGGCGAGATCCAGGACGAATACGAAAACCCCGAGGACGAACCCGGTGGGGTCGAGCTCGACGTCCACCGAACCAGCGCCGAGATCGACGCACGCACCGAGATCGACGACGCCAACGACGAGCTCGAACAACTCGGGCTCGAGTTCCCCGAATCCGACGACTACGACACCGTCGCGGGATACATCAACACCACCCTGGGCCGAATCCCGGACCAGGGCGAGTCCTTCTCATCCCACGGCATGACCATCGAGGTCCTCGAAGCCGAACCGACACGCGTCGTCCGACTCCGCGTTACACCCGCCCCCGTCGTCTCAGAATCCGAATGATCCCGCGCCGGGACCCCGCCCTCAGTTCTTCTTGTGCGCGTCCATCTTCTTGAGCTCGACGCGCGTCAGCGACGAATCATCGATCTTGAGCCCCGCCTCGTGCGCGATCGTCGCGAGCTGCACCCGGTTGGACATCTTGAGCTTCTGACCCAAAGAGATCCGGTGGTTCTCCACCGTCTTGGTCGAGCGATGGATCAGCTCCGCGATCTCCTTGATCGACATCCCCTGACCGATCAGCGCCAGGATCTCCAGCTCACGCCGGCTCAGCACATCGAGCTTCCCGAGCTGCGTCACCTTCGAGTCCACCAGACTCACACCGCTCTGACGCAGGTGCTCCGCCTCCGAACCGGCGCTCACGCGCCGCGTGATCACCAGGATCCGCGCATCGCCCCCGTCCGAGTCCAGCAGACGCATCCAGCTGAACTGCTGACGACCGTTCCAGATCGTCCGCAACAGATACTCGTTCCCCGTCTGGGCCACCTGACGCAGGATCTCCAGACGCTCCTGGATCCACGCGTCGGGGAACCCGACCTCGTGGAGCGTTTTGCCGACGATCTCCTCACGCTTGATCTTCCCGTCAAAGAAAATCCGCAGCGCCTCGTCGTTCACGTATTGGATCGTGCCCTCGGGATCGAGCACGGAAACACCCGTGCCCGGCTCGGCACGGAGCATGTTGATTGTCTCGGGTTCTTGCATATCGACCACAGCATCCTCGCCTTGTCATGGAATGGAGAGAGCTTCAGCACTCGGGATTGTGGATTCGCCGACGATCCAGTCTCGCGGACCGCGCAGCCAAAAACCCTACGCCTTCATCGTACATTCAGATTGAATGAACCCCCCCATCAACCCGGTTTTCGCCCGATTGGGGAACACTCCCTACCATCCCCTTCCATGACCCTCAACCTCTACAACACACGCACCAAAGCCGTCGAACCCTTCGTCGCACACGACCCCACGCACGTCACCTTCTACACCTGCGGCCCAACCGTCTACGACGACGCGCACATCGGAAACTTCCGCTCCTTCCTCGCCGCAGACCTCCTCCGCCGATTCCTCGAATCACCACTCTGCACCATCCTCGACGAACAAGGCACCCCGCATCAGGGCCCCCGAACCGTCACACACGTCATGAACATCACCGACGTCGGACACATGACCGACGACCACTCCGCCGACGGCTCAGGCCAGGACAAAATGGACGTCGCCAAACAACGGCTCCTCCAAGCCAAAAAAGCAGGCACACTCCCCGCGGACGCGAACATCGACCCCACCGACCCCGCCGCCATCGCCTCCTTCTACACACAGCGCTTCCTCGAAGACGCCCGCGCCCTCGGGCTCAAAGTCGCGATCGAACAACAAACCGACCCCACCCTCATGCCCCGCGCCACCGACCACGTCGAGGGGATGAAAGGCGTCATCGCCCAGCTCCTCGACAACGGTTCCGCCTACACCAGCGGCGACCCCGGCTCCCGCGCCGTCTACTTCGACGTCCAATCCTTCAAAGACTACGGCACCCTCTCGGGCAACACCCTCGACCAACTCCGAGGCGGCGCCGGAGGGCGCGTCGACGACGCGAACCAACGCCTCAAGAAACACCCCGCCGACTTCCTCCTCTGGAAGGAAGACGAATCCCACACCATGAAGTGGGACGCCCCCGACCACGACCAATGCGCCGGGTGGGGCAAGGGCTACCCCGGATGGCACATCGAATGCACCGCCATGGCCCTCGAGCGCCTCGTCGAGGGAGGGCTCGCCGCCGCCCGAGACACCCACGCCCACATCGACATCCACTCCGGAGGAGAAGACAACATCTTCCCCCACCACGAATGCGAGATCGCCCAGTCCTGCTGCTTCACCGGCTCGGGCACCTTCGCCACCCACTGGTTCCACCCCCGCTTCCTCATGGTCGAGGGCGCGAAGATGTCCAAATCCAAAGGCACCTTCCACACCCCGCGCCAGCTCATCGCCCAGGGCATCGACCCCGCCGCGATCCGCCTCGAACTCATCAAAACCCACTACCGCGCCAACGCCGACTTCTCCATGCAGGGGCTCAAGGACAGCGCGCGGACCGTCTCGCGCTGGCGCGCGTTCATGGAGAAGGCGAAAGCCGCGGAACCCGGGCACGAGGACGACGCCATCCTCATCGAGGTCCGCGACGCGCTCTCCGACGACCTGAACATCGCCGGCGCGATCGGCGCGATCAACGCCTGGATCAAACGGACCCCCGAGCCCGCGCAATCCGACGCCCGCGCGCTCGAAACCATCGACCAGATCCTCGGTGTCCTCGCCCTCGCGCAGACCGAGTCCACGGAATCCGAATCCGGTATCGCCATCTACAAACCCGGCGTCTCCCCCTCCGAAGAAATCGAATCCCTCCTCACCCAGCGCGCCCAGGCCAAGCAAGCCAAAGACTTCGCCAAAGCCGACCAGATCCGCGACACCCTCTCCGCCATGGGCCTCGCCATCATGGACAAACCCGCCGGCAAAGTCGAAGTCGCCCCCCTCAACTAGCCCCCCCGCCCCGCCTTCCCCCCTACCCCTCTTCCCCCTCCCCCCC
>CBFGUD010000057.1:0-7627 GCA_965652365.1 uncultured Phycisphaerales bacterium | reverse complement strand
ACGATCCCCGACACACACTGGATCCACACGCCCCCGTTACGCCTACTCATCACGCGCCCGATCCACACCCCCCGACGAAGTCCCTCGGGCGCCGCGGCCCACCCATCACTCCGCGCCGGCGCGGTCTGCCGAGCCCACGCCGACGCACCAGGGCCGCGGCCCCGAAACCACCAGCCCCACGCCGTCCCCCCCACGGCGTGGGGCTGCTTCCTTCCACAACACCACCCCCACATCCCGAATCCCGTGCCACTGACCTGCGCCTCGCAGGTCAGTGCTCCCCACGACCACCCGAACAACAAGCGGGTGCCCCGCTCCGCGGCAAAGCCCAAATCAGGTCGTCATACGCCCCCAATGCCTCCTCTCCTCCCCCGGGCTTCCGGGGGAGGTGGCCCGCCGAAGGCGGGACGGAGGGGGAGGTCTATCTATCTTCCCCCCCCCGACCTCTCTTCTCCGCACCCTCCGCACGATCTCCGCGTCCTCTGCCTTCCTGCCTTCCCGCCTTCCTGCCTTCCCCATTGCCCATTCCCCATTGCCGGGTGCCACGACTCGCGGCTCGCCGCGCAGTCGTGCTCTTCAATCCACCCCAAAGACACGACCGCGCCGAAGACGACGAACGGGTGCCCCGCTCCGCGGCAAAGCCCAAATCAGGTCGTCATACGCCCCCAATGCCTCCTCTCCTCCCCCGGGCTTCCGGGGGAGGTGGCCCGCCGAAGGCGGGACGGAGGGGGAGGTCTATCTATCTTCCCCCCCCCGACCTCTCTTCTCCGCACCCTCCGCACGATCTCCGCTTTCCTGCCTTCCTGCCTTCCTGTCTTCCTGCCTTCCCCATTGCCTATTGCCCATTGCCCATTGCCCATTGCCCACTGCCCACTGCCCATTGCCCCTCCCCGCCCCCACCATTCAGATCCCTTCACACCCACACCCCCCACCATAAAGCTTCCATGAATACATCCCGAACACGCACCCACATCCCCATGCAGTTGCTAGATTTACACGCGCCATCCCACCATCCCGATCCCATCCGTCCGTCCAACACACCCACGACCCGGATCCCCCCGCCAAGGAAGGCCAGGGAACAGCGCCATGACCGCGATCAACACCCACCACCGCGATCTGCCGGACACCCCCATCGACCGCACGACGACGCGCCTCGTCCGCATGGACACCCACGTCCACTCCCGCGCCTCGGCCAAACCCGTCATCGCCGCCGCAGGCATCGTCGGCGCCCCCGAGTCATACTCCGAACCCGAAGCCGTCTACGAACAAGCCAAAGCGCGCGGCATGGACCTCGTCACCATCACCGACCACGACACCATCGCCGGCGCGATGACCCTCATCCACAAAGACTACCCCGACTTCGTCGTCGGCCAGGAAGTCTCCGTCCGCTTCCCCGAGGACCAATGCCTCCTCCACGTCCTCGTCTGGAACCTCACCCCCGAGCTCGACGAGCAGATCACCACCCTCAAACTCCGCGACGACGTCTACGACTTCGCCGCCTTCCTCGCCCAGCACCGCCTCCCCCACTCGCTCGCCCACCCCCTCTACGTCCAGAACGCGCGACTCACACCCTGGCACATCGAACGGTGCGCCCTCCTCTTCAAAAACTTCGAAACCATCAACGGCGCCCACGACAACACCCTCAACACCCAGATCGCCCGCTACGCCGCCTCCCTCACACCCTCGAAAATCCAGCGCCTCATCGACACCCACCACATCACCCCCCACTGGCCACGCATCTGGGAAAAAGGACAAACCGCCGGCTCCGACGACCACGCCCTCCTCAACATCGGACGCACCTGGACACAGATCCCCTTCGCCGCGAGCGAACCCGTCAACGCCGCCGAGTTCGTCAAACGAATCGGACAAGGGCTCGCCCAAGCCGCCGGCGCCGGAGGCCACGCCGCACTCCTCGCCCACCAGATCACCACCGTCGGCGCCCAGCACTTCGCACGCACCGGACACCACAAACGCTCCCCCGCCGGACGCTACGCCTCCGCCAAAGTCCTCCGCTTCTTCGGCGCCACCGCCCCCGCGCCCACCAAAGCACGACTCATCGCCGAGTACGCCTGGAAGAAAGCCGTCCCCTTCGAGATCAAACGCCGCAAACGCGCCTCCCCCACCCTCCACCTCCTCCTCAAGGACTTCAAGCACACCCTCGACCGACACCCATCCCTCAAAGCCAACCTCGACCCCGACACCTGGTCCGCCGGCCCACCCGTCTCCCAGCACGACGAAATGGCCGCCTTCGTCGCCGACCTCATCACCACGATGTCCGCCACCCTCAACGGCACCATCCCCAGCGCCCTCGCGAACAAACACTACAAAGACCTCGCCAAACAACTCCAGACCTACGCCATGCTCCAGCTGGCGCAGCTCCCGTATATCGTGTCACTCTACTGCCAGAACAAGGAGCGCGCCTTCGTGCAGGACTTCGCCAAACACACCAACACCGAGAACCCCGAGGACACAACCCGCCCCACACGCGTCCTCAAGTTCACCGACACCCTCTGCGACGTCAACGGCGTCTGCCGCTTCATCCAGAACACCGCCAACACCGCACGCCGAAACAACCGAGACCTCACCGTCTTCACCTCCTCACGCATCCCCCTCCCCCCCACCGTCGCCGACGCCCCCAACGTCCGCAACTTCACCCCCATCTTCGCCATGAAGATGCCCAAGTACGAAACCCTCGACCTCGCCCTCCCCCCCCTCCTCGAGATGCTCCGCGCCGCCGACGAGCTCCGCCCCGACGTCATCCACATCTCCACCCCCGGCCCCGTCGGCATGGTCGGCATGCTCGCCGCCAAACTCATGCGCGTCCCCGTCGTCGGCGTCTACCACACCGACTTCCCCGCCTACGTCGACGAGCTCTTCAACGACCACGTCTCCACCACCATCTGCAAACAGTTCATGTCCCTCTTCTACAAACAGTTCCGCGCCGTCTTCTCCCGCTCGGGCGACTACGCCGAAAGACTCAAAGACCTCGGGCTCGACGAGAACAAACTCGTCAAACTCAAGCCCGGCTTCGACAACCAACAGTTCTCCCGAGAGCTCCGAGACCCCACCATCTGGGACCAGCACGACATCCCCCAGGACGCCATCAAAATCCTCTTCTGCGGCCGCGTCTCCACCGAGAAAAACCTCCCCCTCCTCGCCGACCTCTGGCCCACCATCAAGTCACGCATCGAAGCCGCAGGCAAACAAGCCCACCTCGTCATCATCGGCGACGGCCCATACCGCACGAAGATGGCCAAGCGCCTCGAAGGACACAACGCCCACTTCCTCGGCTTCCGCCACGGCCCCGAACTCGCCGCCCTCTACGCCTCGTGCGACTGCTTCGCCTTCCCCTCCACCACCGACACCCTCGGCCAGGTCGTCATGGAAGCCCAGGCCTCCGGCGTCCCCGTCGTCGCCACCAACCAAGGCGGCCCCAAGGAAGTCATCGACCACAACCACACCGGCTACGTCCTCCCCATCGACGACGTAGCCGCCTGGACCGACGCCATCGTCCAGATCGCCACCGACGACGCCCTCCGTGAGCGCATGTCCAAGTCCGCCGTCGAGCACATGAAACAGTTCTCCTTCGACGCCTCCTTCGCCCACTACTGGACCATCCACGAACACGCCCGCCTCGCCCCCTTCACCAAAGCCACCCCCCCCGGTGCCAAATCATCTACAATCCACCCCGACTACGTCCACGCAGCTGAAATGCATGATGAGGACCAGCAAGCGGAGCAATTACTCAACAAACGCCGTACATCTACCCCCAAAATGTCCTGAATTTGTGCGCAATTTGTCCCGGATAATCTTGCCGATAGCCTGAATCACCGGTATTCCACGCACTCAATTCACAGTTTTCTTGCTTAAACGTCGATACTCCCGTACGATTAAGGCCCGAACTAGTCCCCCGGAATTTTGCGAAAGATCCGCCCAAGGATCGAGAGGAATACGTCCATGACGGACAACGAAACCACCCAGCACAATCAAAAGCGCTATGGTCGCGCCAAGATTTCAGCTGCGCAGGTTGACACGTCCATCCATGATGCTGTTGTATTCAATGAAAACGGCGATCGTTTTATGACTGGTGCCGTCGAGGCCATGACAGCTGCACAGCGATTCCAGCGAGAAACAGAAGCCAGAGGAAAGATAGTTAGACAAGTTGAAAACTTGATGGATATGATTCAGGAATTTTGCCAAGAAAATTCTACTATCACACATGCTATTATTGGGTTTGAGTTCACTGGATGGGCCTGCGAATTTGCAACGGCTGGCGAATACCGCGACACAGATTTTGCCGACGCTATGAGTGAGTTCGCAGTAGACATCCACGCCAAATTTCCTGATATGTCAATCGCGTTCCACACTTACCCAGCTTGCCGTGCAGGCGATGACGAACTCGTGGTCAAAACTGACAAGCGAATGACTGTCTACACGCAGCAAGATGACGCCAAACTTTGACACCCACATCTCCTGTGTAAAAGAGCATCTGGCTTGCTACAGCAATGCTCAAGACGACTGTATCTGCGCTAAATGCATCCTCCTTTTTTACGCAGGCATGCATCTTATCGAGGCTGTTGCATATCACAATGACGGCAAATGCTTTGAGCACCACAGCCAACGCTCTACATACATGGCCGAAAATCATCGCAAAGAGGCGAAGCATTACCAGAATCTTTATGACATAGGATATCAAGCTAGATACAAGCCACATTTGCTCGCCATTCAAAACTCGGCCTCTCTCGAATCTCAATACAAGGCAAAAATTTTCGATAACTGCCTCATGATTTGGGCTGCACGTGTTCTAAAGATGCCCGAACTTTCTGAAACAATCGAGTCTTGCAAGCTCCTGTATCAGGCAGATTGACTACTCGGTCGCCCACCACGTGTACGGCTTCTACACTCCGACCCCATGGGCACCCGAATCCAAATCACCAACCTCGTCAAGGCCTTCGGCTCAGGCCCCTCCGCCACCCGAGCCGTCGACGACCTCTCCCTCACCATCGAACCCGGCGAACTCTTCTTCCTCCTCGGCCCCTCCGGCTGCGGCAAAACCACACTCCTCCGCATGATCGCCGGCTTCATCGACCCCACCTCGGGCTCCATCGCCTTCAACGACAAAACCGTCACCCACGACCCGCCCAACAAACGAAACACCGGCATGGTCTTCCAGTCCTACGCCCTCTGGCCGCACATGACCGTCGCCGACAACGTCGCCTTCGGCCTCAAAGTCCGCAAGGTCGACGCCGCACAACGAAACAAACAAGTCAAAGAAGCACTCGCCGCCGTCCAGATGGACGAATACGCCGACCGCAAACCCACCCAACTCTCCGGCGGCCAGCAACAACGCGTCGCCCTCGCCCGCGCCCTGGTCATCCGCCCCGACGTCCTCCTCCTCGACGAACCCCTCTCCAACCTCGACGCCAAACTCCGCAACGACCTCCGCCTCGAGATCCGCCGCATCTGCAAAGACGCCGGCCTCACCACCGTCTACGTCACCCACGACCAGAAAGAAGCCCTGAGCATGGCCGACCGCGTCGCCCTCCTCCGCAAGGGCAAAGTCGTCCAGCTCGGCACCCCCGTCGAGCTCTACCGCCAGCCCAAATCCAAGTTCGTCGCCGAGTTCCTCGGAGAGACCAACCTCATCCACGCCACCACCGAAACCTACGACAACAACCAAGCCACCCTCGCCATCGACGCCGGCCGCTTCATCGCCACCCTCGACCACGCCCCCCAACGCGACTGCCTCGTCTCCGTCCGCCCCGAAGCCATCACCCTCCGCGCCCCGGGCACCCCGAACACCCTCCCCGCCACCGTCGTCGAATCCGCCTACCTGGGAGAAACCGCCCAGCACATCGTCGAACTCAAAGGCGCCGGCCACATCAAAATCGCCGAACTCAACCCCTACGGCTCCAACTCCACCGTCCACCCCAAACCCGGCGACCCCGTCGCCCTCGAGCTCGCCCCAAGCGACATCGTCCCCATCCAAAACGACTAACCATTCCTCCCTCTCCCGTCGCCGACGGGAGAGGGCCGGGGTGAGGGCTCCCACCCCTCGCCTTCCCCCTCCCCCGCTCCTTCTTCCTTCAACCCCCCAAGACCTCCCCCGGGTGCCCGCGATGTGCCGCAGGCTCATCGCGGAACGGCTGCGTCCAATGTCCCCTCTCCTCCCCCGGGCTTCCGGGGGAGGTGTCACGCGCAGCGTGACGGAGGGGGTGAACTCTGGCTTCTGGGTGGCCGTGACTTGCGCCTCGCAAGTCGCGGAACCAATCACCCACGATGCCTTCTCTCTCCCCCGGGCTTGTGTGGGCCGGGTGCCCGCGATGTGCCAAAGGCTCATCGCGGAACAGTTGCCCCCAATGTCTTCTCTCCTCCCCCGGGCTTCCGAGGGAGGTGTCACGCGCCGCGTGACGGAGAGGGCGCCTTCCCGCATCAAGAGGGGTTGCAGGGGACCCCTCCCCTGCATCGCACACCAACCACGCTACTCCACATCAAAAATCCATCCCCTTCAAACCCCCCACCGTCCAACGAAACCGCAAGTCCAACAACCGCATCTCCCCGAGCCCACCCTCGGGCTCCGGAAATCCATCCATCGGCACATACGCCTGCCGCCACACCCGACCCGGATCCCCCACGTCCCGCGCCGACGTTCCATCCCCCGCGCGATACTGACGCACCGACCCATCAAAGAACGCCATATTGACCATCGCGTCGTCGTACCCCACGAACACGCCGTCCGGGTCCGTGAACCGATCGAACTCCTCGTACATGAACACCTTCCCGTCCGGATGCGCCACCTCGTGCAGCTTCCGCCCACCGAGCGCCGCATCAACCTCCCCCAACCGCCGCATCCCAAAGGGCGACTCCATCCGGGGCTCATACGCCGGATCCTCATCATCGAGCCACGCAGTGGCCACAACCTGATACGAAGAAGCGAACGGCCACAACTGCACCACCGCTTCCTCACCCCACACCCCAGCACGCTCCCATCCGGGCTCCTCGGGTATCCCATCCGCATTGGGCATCCCGGAACCACCCTCCCGATACGACAACGGATCGCCCTGCCAATCCTGCAACGACCGATCGAACGGCGAAGCCGCAATCGGCTCCGGTTGCACATCCGTCAGATAGTCCAACAACGGCAGATGCTGATACCGCGCAAGCACCGACACCGAATCCGTAAACAACATCCGATCCTCGTCCGAGATCCGACCAGTCGCTCGTTGCAATATGTTCTGCGCTTGCCGCCCCCAAGCTTCTCCAGTCGTCTCCGGGTTCACCGATTCACCGGTCCCAAGATCCACATACTCAGAACCGACCGACCAGGAAAACCCAGCGATCAACTCGCCGTTGTCACTCGCATAGTTCGCTGCGCCGGTATTGAACGATCGCAGATTCGCCTGCGCCACCACATTCGGCGAGCTCCCGCTATGTCCCTGCGCAGGCAGATATACCACGAAAAGGAACATACAAAAGAGCGACACCACTACAACAACCGCAAACAACTCCCACAACGAAAACCCGCGCCGACTCACCATCACCAAGCCCTCCAAGCCCCACACATCAAAGCAGTCCACAAACCAACATCTCCCCCCTCACCCTCCAAAGTCCCACCCCTTCAACCCCCCCA
>CBFGUD010000056.1:0-8061 GCA_965652365.1 uncultured Phycisphaerales bacterium | reverse complement strand
CACGCGCATCGGACATTCACCCCACGAGCGCCGCGTACGCCGCGTCGAGCACCCCCCGGTGCGCCCCCACATCATGCACCCGAAAAATCCGCGCCCCCATCATCAGGTGCACTACCGCGAGCCCCACGCTCGCCGCGTCGCGCTCCGCCGGCTCCGAATCCCGCCCGAGCCCCACCCGCCCCGCGAAGCTCTTGCGCGAGATCCCCGAATAGATCGGCCGACCCAGTTCCAGCAGTTCCCCCGTCCCCCGGATCAGCGCGAGGTTGTCCCCCACCGACTTGCCGAACCCGAGACCCGGATCGAGCACGATCTTCTCCCGCGCCACCCCCGCGCCCAGCGCCGCCTCCATCCGCGCCCAAAGCGCCCCGCGCACCGCGCCCACCACGTCCCCGTACTCGGGCGCCCGCGCATACCGATCCGAATACGAATCCTCCCCCGGCGGGCGCAGCCGGTGCATCAGCACCACCCCGCACCCCCGCGCCCCCGCCAGCGCCAGCATCCCCCCGTCCTCCGACCCCGCGCTCACGTCGTTGATCGCGTCCGCCCCCGCATCGAGCGCCGCCCGCGCCACCCCCGACAACGTCGTGTCCACCGACACCGGAACATCCAATCCAGCCCCCCGGATCGCTTCAATCACAGGCACCACCCGCGCGATCTGCTCCACCTCCCCCACCCGCGCCGCGCCAGGGCGCGTCGACTCCCCACCCACGTCGAGCATGTCCGCGCCCTCGTCCACGAGCCGTTTCGCGCGATCCAGCGCCCGCGCCGGCGTGTCGTACACCCCCCCGTCGCTGAACGAGTCCGGGGTGATGTTCAGGATCCCCACAAGACAAGGGCGATCCAACCGGACCGCCCTCGCGTCATCGATCATCCAGATGTCGCTCGTCGCGCCCACACCGCATCAAAACGCGCCATGAGCACGGAATCAAGCGCCGACGCCCGATCAGAAGTCCAACGAGTCGTCGTCGTCCTCATCCTCGTACTCGTCCCAGTCCTGACCCGCGCCCATCGCGTTCTCGGGGATCATGTCCTTGATCGCCTTGAACGTCGCCGTCGGGACCACCGTGCGCATCATCACCGCGCCCCCGTCGGCCGTCATCCCCATCGCGATCGGGGTCAGCGAGCCCACGGGCTGGAACTCGGGGATCGCGCCGAACATCATCGCCATCGGGCCCACCATGTTCATGATGTGGTCCACCCCGACGTACATCTCCATGACCCGGTTCTCGGGCAGCAGCGCCGCCGCCGCCGCGATCCCGCTGCTCGCGCTCAGCGACCCCTCGCCGCGCGTCGCCTCGATCGCCCTGGTCAGCAGCGCCTCGTCCTTGGACATCGTCACGACGACACCGCCGTCAACCCGCGCCAGGTACCCGCTCGGCCCCATGTTCGGGCCGTACATCATCTGCATCATCATCTGCGGGTTCGGCCCCCCCATCCCCCCGCCGCCCATCATGCTCGGGTCGAGCTCCATCCGCATCGTGTGCTCGTACACGTCCACGCCCGCGATCTGCCTTGGCTCGGCGCTCATCGACCCCGTCATCGACAGCCCGGGCTGCTCGAACTCGCCGATGTTGTCGTACATGGACCGCATCACGTCCACGATCTCGCCCGGGTCCTCCGACGCGCCGTAGAACAACGCGCCCGAGAAGATCCCCTGCATCATCATCGCGTCGCTCGCGCCCATCACCATCGCGCCCCCGTCGTACATCGTCATCAGCTTCTTCATGTCGAACGCGCCCATCGCGCCCGACGCGTCCATCCCCTGCATCATCTCCCCGTACCCCGACAGCATCGACCGCAGACCCTCGCCCGACAGGTCGAACGCCATCGCGAACAGGAAGTCCGTCTGCGGGATCTTCGAGATGTACGCCCCCGCGTTCCCCTCGTTGTTGAACTTCGCCGCCGACACGCTCCCATCCTTGAACTGCAGCCCGAAGTCCGCCGAGAACCCGACCGCCTCGTCGAAGTTGAGCCCGCTCATGAGCATCCGCCCGTCCTGCGCCGCCGTCCGGTAGACGTTCATCATCGCGTCGAATGACTTGGCCGCCTCGGGGCCCATCATCAGCTCGAGCATCTCGCCCTGCGCCTCGAGCGACTCCATCCCCTCCATCATCATCGGGCGCAGCGCCTCGAGGTCCACCATCACGAACACGTCGTTCGACTCGACCCCGCGCGATCCCGCCGCGCCCAGCATCGACGACACCGACGCCCCGTCGCGGTCCCCGGGCTCGAACCCACGCAGCAGCTCCGCGTTGCTGCTCATCGCCGCGTACCCGGACCCCAGATCACGCCAGAACAGCGTCGGACCGCCCCCCATGTCGAAAGGCACCACACCGTTCTCCACGCTCCGGCCCTGCGTGAGCGCCCCGAAATCATTCACCGGCACAAGCACGATCCCGTCCGGATCAGCCGTCGGATCCGCCGGATCGATATCCAGGATCACCGCCGCCGAACCCGACACATCGATCCCCGGCATCCCCCGAACCATCGACGTCATGAACATCAGCTCCGGCGCCCCCTGCTCCCCGAGCATCGCGTTCACCGTGTTGATGTCCGTGAGCAGCTCCCCCAGATCGGGCATCACCACCACCGCCTTGGCGCCCTCGGGCACCAACGACAAACACGCCGGCGTCCCCGCCGCCGCCGAGAGCGTCATCGCCGAAACCCCCACCACCGAAACCATCGTGAACGCCGCCGCGCCGTTGCGAGTCGTCAGAAACATCGATCCGTCCTTTCCACGCCCGCGCACCGCGCGCCGTGTCCTGAGTTGCATGCATCGGCATCGCATCCGCGACACCCCGCGCCCACCCGGGCGCTCATCCATCCTATTTCTATGGGATCCCCCCCATCCAGTTTCGCCCTTCCCCGCTTCACACCCCACAGGCACGCGCCACACCCGGCCCAGAACGCGCCACCCCCGCGATACCGTTCACTTCACGCAAAAATCCCGACGAGTCCGCCCGGACATCACCCCCGAGCCGTCAACGCCCGCTCGTCCCCCTCGTCGACCGCCTCCTCCTCGTCCTCGTCCTCTTCTTCATCCTCGTCGCTGTCCTCGAGCTCGTACTCCCCGTCCTCCAGGTCCGCCGGGTCGATCGGGTTCCCGTCCTCGTCGACGTACTCGTACTCGACCTCCTCGTCCTCCTCCTCGACGCTGTCCTCCTCGTCGTACTCCTCCTCATCATCCCCGTCCTCTTCGTCCTCATCCTCGTCCTCGTCTTCCTCGTCGTATTCCTCGTCGTCTTCGTCCTCCTCCTCGTCGTCCTCGTCGTCCTCGTACTCCTCCTCGTCCTCATCCTCATCGACCGAGCCCTCCACCTCCTCGTCGATGTCCTCCTCCAACTCCCCGATCTCCCCGTCGTCCTCATCCTCATCCACGACCACCACGTCCACACCCTGCGCGTGCACCTCCACCGCCGCCAGCTCGTGCCCGTCCGCATCGAACGGCACATCGTCCACATCCGACGCTTCCGCCTCGCTCCCACCGCGCGCATCGAACATCACCGTCTGGTGCGGATCCTCCACCGAGCCCCCGCGCTCCTGCTCGCGGCGCATCTCCTCCGCGATCTCCTTCATCAGCTCCCATTCCTCGATCGAGATCATCACGTCCCGCGCCACCGACCCCTTGTGATCCGAGATGATCCCCGCGATCCCCATCAGGTCGATCAGCCGCGACGCGCGCGTGTACCCGATCGCGAGCCGGCGCTGCAGCAGGGACACGCTCCCGCGCTTCGTCTCGAGCACGATCTCCACCGCCCGATCGAACATCGGGTCCTCCTGCGCCGCCGCGAGCGACGCGCTCGAGTTGTTCTGCGTCGCCTGGATCCGGTCCTCGTCGCTCGTCGCGCCCTCCCCCTTCACCTGCATCAGCGAACGCTCGAAGCTCGGGCCCGCGATGTCCTTGAGGAACCGCACCACCCTCCGGATCTCCTTGTCGTCCACCAGCGTCCCCTGCGCGCGCGACAGCTTGTGACTGCTCGGAGACAGGTGCAGCATGTCCCCCTGACCCAGCAGCAGCTCCCCGCCCTTCTGGTCCAGCACGATCCGCGAGTCCATCCCGCTCGCCACCTTGAACGCGATCCGGCACGGCATGTTCGACTTGATCAGCCCCGTCACCACGTTCGCCTGCGGACGCTGCGTCGCCAGAATCAAGTGGATCCCCACCGCACGCGCCTTCTGCGCGATCCGGATGATCGCCCCCTCCACCTCCTTGTTCGTCATCATCAGATCCGCGAGCTCATCAATAATGAACACCATGTACGGCAGCTTCTTGGGCACCCGCGCCAGCTGCTCCTCCGTCTTGATATCCAGACGCTCCTTGAGCTCCTCGACCTCCAGCTCGTTGTACCCCGAGATATCCCGCACCCCGGCGTCCGCAAGCAGCTCGTACCGCTCGTCCATCTTCGTGACGGCCCACTCAAGAATCGCCGCCGCCTTCGTCATCTCCGTCACCACCGGACACATCAAGTGCGGGATGTCCTTGAACTGAGACATCTCCACCATCTTCGGGTCCACCAGCACCAGCTTCAGCTCGTCCGGGCGCTTCGTGTACAGGAACGACATGATGATCGTGTTCATGCACACCGACTTGCCCGACCCCGTCGTCCCCGCGATCAGCATGTGCGGCATCTTGGTCAGATCCGAAATCAACGGATCCCCCGCCGCGTCCTTCCCCAGGAACATCGGGAGCTTCATCTCCTTGAACAGATCCCGGTTGCTCATCAGCTCCTTGAGCCGCACACGCTCCTTCGTCGGGTTCGGGACCTCGATCCCGATCGTGTCGCGCCCCTCCATGTTCGCCACGACCCGGATGTTCACCGCCTTGAGCGAACGCGCCAGATCGCTCTCGATCGCGTTGATCTGCGACACCTTCGTCCCCGGCGCGAGCCGGATGTGGTACAGCGTGATCGCAGGCCCGCTCTCGATGTCCACCACCTCCCCGTCGATCTTGTACTGCATCAACGAGTGCTCGAGCGCCTCCGCCTGACCACGCACCAGCTGCTCGAGCTTCTCGTTGAACCCGATCTCCGGCTCCTCCAGGAGCTCCATCGTCGGGAACCGGTACCCCTCCAGGTTCTGCGCGTTCTGGAACTCCGCCAGATCCTCGTCCGTCGCGAGCATCTTGTTGTCCTGCGCGAAACGCACCGGAAGCGCCTCGATCTTCTCACGCAGCTTGTCCCGATCGAACACCTGCGGCGCCCCCGCCGCCTCCTCCTCCTCGAGCCCCTCTTCTTCGTCTTCCACCGCCGTCTGCGCCTCGAGCTTCACCACACGCCTCGGCTTCGCCGCACGCACCGCCTCCGCCTCCTGACGCGCCGGCTTCACCTCCACCATGTGCTCGTCGATGTCGTTCGCGCGCACCAACGCCACCCGAGGCGTCTTCCGCAGCATCGAGCGCAGACCCGCCATCAGCCCCCCCGCCTTCGCACGACCGACCCGCGCGCTCCCCTTCGCCGAATCCGCCGTCGCGTTCGCCCGGCCCGCCGCCGACTCCGCCGCCGCGCTCGCCCGCGCCGCCGCCCCCGCCAGCCCCGGCGCGATCCGACGCCACAGCTCCATCGGCACCACCCACAGGTACTTGTCGCACATCACCAGCAGCCCCACCACCGCCAGCACACCCACCCACACCAGCGTCCCGGGCACCGCGAACCGAGGCACCAACTCCCCAGCACCCACGATCCCCACCGTCCCCCCGCTCATCCCGGGCAGCGCCCCCCAGTCCGGAACCACAACGCCCAGCAAGGTGCACAGCGCGCTCGTCACCACCAGCGCCCCCAGCGCCCGCACCCCCGGCTGCGTCATCGGACGACCCGCGATCTTCAGCCCCAGCATCACCCCCGTGAACACCATCGGCACCACCACACCCAGCCCCACCACCCGCAGCAATCCATAACTCACGTGCGCCCCCACCGGGCCCGTCCAGTTCGCCGTCGCCGCGTTCACCGGATACACCGCGTGCGTCGGCGCATCACCCGCATCGAACGACACCAGCCCCGCGAGCACGAACACCCACAGCGCCCCGAGCACCAACCACCCCACCCTCCGCGCCAGCACCACCCCCTCCGAAGGCGCCTCGGACCCATCCTTCACCCGATACGGGCGCGACGATCGCTTCGATTTCGACTTTGCGGCCATCTCCCCGAAATCGGCAAACCGCCCCGATCCCCCGCACAATTGGGACAATCGAGCGAGCCCACCCCCCAAAAGCCCCCGAGTCCGCACCCCCCCGGACGATCCGCACAATTTCCCCAATCCGCACAACCCATACTTCAGTCACAACCCCCACCCCGCCGATGTATCCCCAACAACGCCAGGAAGGCGACCAAGGGCGGAGCCAACACCACAACCCAAATCCGCGCACCCGCGCACGCACACACCACCACGGGATGGGCCCGCGGCGATTCACGTGCACGCGCAACACCCGCGCCATGAACCCCAATTCGTGATCGGGAGGATCACCATGTCCAGCAACCAAACGCCGCACACCACCAACAACAACGCCCCCGAGATGACCGTCATCGGACCCGACACCACCATCAAGGGTGAGATGTTCTTCGAGAAGTCCGCACGAATCCTCGGCAACTTCGAAGGCAAAATCGCCGCACAGGGCGAAGTCCAGATCGGCAACGGCGCCAACTGCAACGCCGCCGTCGAAGCCAACCGCGTCATCGTCGACGGCAAAGTCTCCGGCCCCATCACCGCCCACGACCAACTCACCCTCACCGCAAACGCCCAGGTCCAGGGCGACCTCACCGCCGGCACCCTCGTCGTCGCCGAAGGCGCCTCCTTCGTCGGCCACTGCAACGTCGGACCCCACGCCCAGGACATGACCGGCACCCCCAACAACACCAACACCTCCCGCCCCCAGGCCACCACCACCGAACCCAAACGAAACCTCGCGACCCACGTCGAACTCACCCCCCCCTGGGCCAACCAGACACACGACGTCGCGTAACACGACACACCCATGAACCACGGGCGGAAACGCCCACCCGACCACCCATCCCTGGCCGGTCATGGCAACGCGCCGGGCCGGCCAATTCTGTATGGCCTCCTTCTTCCGACCACCCCGCTTCCTCATGCGAGACCGCGCCGCCC
This sequence comes from uncultured Phycisphaerales bacterium, assembly GCA_965652365.1. Classification (GTDB taxonomy): domain Bacteria; phylum Planctomycetota; class Phycisphaerae; order Phycisphaerales; family UBA1924; genus UBA1924. The sequence goes on along the minus strand of CBFGUD010000056.1, from coordinate 963 downwards.
CGCGATCCGCACCCCCGCCCAAACGCGACGTCGTCTGCTACCGATGCGCCAAACACTCCGAACAGAACTCGTTCGCCGAAACCGGATCCTGCCCCCACTGCGCCCGCCAACTCCACTTCCTCGACCACCACATCCAGACCGGCCACTGGGGCACCTCCATCCAGACCACCGGCTCCGTCCACATCTCTGAGCACGCCCAGGTCCTCGCCAACCTCATCATCTGCTCCGGGGACCTCACCATCGAAGGCCGCGTCCGCGCCATGTGCATCGCCGGCGGCCGCGCCACCATCGCCCCCACCGCCGAAATCGAAGGCGGCATCCGCGCCCACGCACTCGACCTCCAAACCGGCGCCCGCATCAAGGGCTGCCTCATCGAAACCAAATCCCGCGCCCTCGGCGCGATCGACGTCGACCAGGCCATGCGCGCCGCCCCAGGCAAAGGCCCCGCCGCACAGCTCGAACTCCGCCCACTCGTCACCCCCCTCCTCAGCGAGCCCGCCGTCGCCGCCCGCATCATCCCCGGCCCCAACGGCCCCCGCGCCGCCCTCCGCGCCCCCGACCACCCCAACGACAACCGCGCCGTCTCCTGACCCGTCATGACCGGCTCGGTGGCCCGAACTCGGCGCTTCGACAAGTTCGGGTTTGGCGTGCCGGGCCATCAGGGGTTTGGTCATTGAAGAGCATCCGTTCCGCGACTTGCGAAGCGCAAGTCACGGCCACCCGGGGGTCTTTTGTGATCTCTGATTCTTAGTTCGGGACACCCGGCTGATCCGTCATGACCGGCTGGGTGGCCCGAACTCGGCGCTTCGGCAAGTTCGGGATCGGGCGTGTTGGATCCTCGAATGCTTTGGCACGGAAGAGCATCCGTTCCGCGACTCGAGTACCGCTGGATTTGTCTAGGATTGACTGATGAAGCGGATCAACCGTCCGGATCATGCGCGGTTTCTGACGTTCTCGACGTAT
>CBFGUD010000055.1:0-8116 GCA_965652365.1 uncultured Phycisphaerales bacterium | reverse complement strand
TGCTGCGCATGATACCTTCCCCGCCCCCCCAAGCCCGACGGAGGAGAGAAGGCATTGGGCGCAGCTGGTTTCTGCTTACCCTTTCGGGGGAGAGCAGGGCACCCGGCGTTTTTCTAAGGGAGGGATAGGAAAGAGATTGGTGGCAACTGGCTTCTTGCTTCGCCCTTGCAGGCAAGGAAGAGTATGCGGGTAACTACTGATTCAGTTTCTGGGTGATCCTGTCGTACTCATTTCGAAGTTCTTCATTTTGGAATGCGCGGATGTCAGGCAGTTGGACTTCCATCAAGGCACGATAATCATCTTGGCTTTGCTTGATGATGCTAAGAAGGTCGCTGCTAGCGCTAACGGTCTCGAGTGTCAGCCTTGCGACATCCAAATCTGCGCGGGCTTCGGATAGAATTTCACTCACCCGATCTCGTTGTTGGACGAGTGCTAGTTTGTAGTCATGGAGAACCCGGAGACTAAACTCGTTCGCCTCGATATTCTTGCGAAGGACACTCTTTCGATCTTCAGATGATTCGGATCGAAGCGCTGCGCGATTTGCTTCAATCAGTGTGTGGAGTTCGGAATCAAGTTCGTCAATTTGGGGAATCCAGTCTTCGTCATACTGTGCATGATGGTCATTCCAGAGATGTACGAGAGCCTCTCGGGCGAGAACTGTGATCGCGTAGTACTTTCTCGCGGTATCAATGGATTCAATCGAGTTGAGTTGCATTTCAAGGCCGCGTAGGACATCACCGGTCGCGCCTACGATGGCCGTTGCTCTCGCTATGTCTTCGCCGTCAATTCGCGACAAAAGGACAACGAGTTGCTCGGGCATTAGGCGGATTCCATAGGCGGAGTAGATGTGCTCAGAGTATGAGGCGATCAGCGATTCGATGTCGGCCTCAAGCGTCTTGATTTTCTCTTCTCGTTCAGCGATGCTTGTGTCGATCGATTCCTTTGAATCAGTAAAGATGCTCTGGAAGTACGTCTGGCTTTCCGGTGCGGAGAAGCGGCTGATTTTAAGTTCGATAATCTCGGATTTGATTGCTTGTATGCGATCCTTTTTGTCTCTGTACTCCCTTGTGAAATCGGTAAACTCAGAAGGGAGAAGGATCTCTTCGACCTTGCCAGCGAGTCTGTTGATTCGGGACTGGATCTCAGATTTGTCCGCGGTGCGTGGCTGCCAGATCGATGTCGATTCTGGTGCCTCAGCAAGTTTCTTATAGAGCGAGACGAGTTGGCTTCCATCATCGACAAGTGTTCGAATTTTGCGGAAGACTACCTTTTGAACTTCTTCTGAGAGTACCGATTCAGGAGTTTGTTCTGCACTATCCTGCGCATTGGCAGTGATGGTGCAGCACAAAATCAACAGGATCGCGAAGTATGTCTTGTATGTCAACTTGGTCTCCTTTCGTGCAGTATACGTGTAAGCTGATCATTTGTTCGTGTCCGTTGGGATTCGATTCGGCATATCTCAGGAGGTGCGGGCGCTAAGTGTCTTTCGGGCATATATTTGTGGATTGTAGATGGGGATGAGGATTTGGTGTGGGATCGAGTCTGTAGGGATTGGAGCCCTCACCCCGGCCCGCTCCCGTCGGGGACGGGAGCGGGGGGACGGCATCGGGGGCGACTTGTTCCGCGACTTGCGAGGCGCAAGTCACGGCCACCCGGAATACAGGAGAATTCCCCCTCCGTCCCGTCTGCGGCGGGCCACCTCCCCCGGAAGCCCGGGGGAGGAGATTTTCAGTTTGGTGGCTGAGGGGGATTGGGGGGGCGGTCGTTGGGGGTGGGGTTGGTGTGGGGGGTGTTGGGTTTTTGGGGGGGGGGGGAGTCGTGCATTTCGTAGGTGAGGAGGCGGCAGGGGATGTTGCTGTTGTTGAAGGGGAGCTTGTTTGATGCACGGAGGCGGATGTGGGTGGAGAGGGGTTTGCTCCCGGTGAAGACGTGGGCGGTGTAGCCGCGGCATTGGTCTTTGAAGAAGTAGCCGATGTTGCGGTAGGTTTGTTTGAGTTCGTCGGTTTCTCCGAGGCGGAGGCCGTACTCGGGGTTGAGGATGACGTGCCCGGATTCGTGGGGCTGAAGTTTGGGGATGGTGGTGTCTCGGAAGTCGCAGACTTCGAAGGTGATGAGGTGGTCGACGCCGGCGGTTTTGGCGTTGCGCTCGGCGGCGTTGATGGCGTCGGGGTCGTGGTCGGTGGCGATGATGGGGAGGGGGTCGCGGATGGGTGGTTTGGATTTGCGGGCCTGGCGGCGCATGTCGAGGTATTCGTCGTCGAGGTCGAGGAGGGTGTGGAGGGCGCTGGCGTCGTTTCGGAGGAGCCCGGGGGCGCGGCCTGACATCATGAGGGCGGCTTCGATGGCGAGGGTGCCTGAGCCGCACATGGGGTTGACGAGGGCCTGGGTGCCGTCGTATTGCATGCCCATGAGGACGGCGGCGGCGAGGGTTTCGGACATGGGCGCGTGGTGTGGGAGTTTGCGGTAGTTGCGGTCGGAGAGGCGTTGGCCGTTGACGTTGAGGTAGATCCAGGCGCGGTCGTTTTTCCAGACGAGGTGGATGACGACGGCGGAGCGGTCGGATCCGGAGTCGGGGCGTTGTCCGGTGCGCTCGAGGATGCGGTCGACGATGACGTCCTTGAGGAGGAGGTTGGGGTACATCGTGTTGGTGACGGAGTGGTGGTCGATGTTCGAGGAGATGGTGAGGTAGGAGTCGTTGGGGATGAGGTCTTCCCAGGCGATGGTGCTGGCCCATTTGCCCAGGGCGGTTTGGGAGGGGACTCGTGAGCGGTCGAGGAGCCAGTAGACCTGCTGGGCGGTGCGGAGGTGGAGGGTGAGGTTGAGGGCCTGGGGGAGGGTCGCGCCGATGGCGACGGAGACTTTGTCTTCTTCCTGGATGTCGTGGCCGAGGGCTTCGACCTCGGCGCGGAGGTAGGGGACGACGTGCTCGGCGCAGGCGATGCGGGTGAGGCGTTTTTTGTGGGGGTCGAAGGTGGGCATGGGTGAATGGAGGGTAGGGAATGAAAGCGACCCGGCGCCGACGGGGCGCACGGGTGCTGGGTTGGGTGTGGGGGTTGGGTAGGGGGTTGGGTGTCGTTGAGCCGTGGATTAGTTGCGGCGGCGGCGCGATGCGCCCAGCGCGCCGAGGGTGAGGAGGGCGAGGGCGCTGGGGGCGGGGACGAGGACGTTTTCGGCGTACTCGCCGGCGAGGTCGTGGGCGGATTCGTCGAGGCCGGCGTTGAAGAGGGTGAAGATGGTGGTGGATGCGGATGCGCCGGAGAGGGTGAAGGTGGAGGTGAGGAGGTAGATGCCCTGGGGGGCGGTGGCGTCGATGGTGTGGTCGTAGTGCTCGTCGAAGCCGCCGGGGGTGTCGGCGTCGTAGTTGATGCTGAAGCCCGCGACGTCGGAGGCGTCCGTGGAGGTGGTGGCGCTTGCGGGGCCGAAGGCGACGGTCATGGTATTGGCGGCTTGGGTGAAGTTGACGGCGCCGGTGCCGTCCCAGTACTGGAGGGAACCGACGAGGGTGAAGCTGACCTGGGTGTTGTCGGGGAGGGAGCCCTGTTCGATGAAGATCCCGGGTTCGTCGGCGTACCAGTTCGGGGCGGTGAGGGTCATGTCGGCGAGGAAGACGCGCTCGCCGAGGTTGGTGATGGTGCCTTCGTCGTGGTCGCCGATGCCGACGGCGGTGGTGCCTTCGATGATGGTGAGGCCGTAGTCGCCGCCGTCGGCGAGGGCGGTGGTGGTGAGCGATGCGGCGATGAGCGCGGCGGTGGTGTGCTTGGTCATGGTTCTCTGCTCCTGAGGGATTCCCAACCCCTTGGGAATGGTCGGTGGATTCTGGATTGGTTTACGGGCATCCCTGCTGGAAGAGGGTGAGGTAGGCGCTGACGTCGAAGAAGTCGTATTGGTTGTCCGGGTTGAGGTCGGCGCTGGGGTCTTCGTCTCCGAGGGCGGTGAGGAAGGCGGAGAGGTCGAAGAAGTCGAGCTGGTTGTCGGCGGTGAAGTCGGCGGGGCAGGTGGGGGCGGCGAGCGTGGACTCGACGTAGTCCGCGGCGAGCTGAAGCTCGGAGACGGCGCTGCCCTGGGCGAAGAGGAGATAGATGGGGTCGGAGGGCTGGGCGGTGGTGTTGCCCGACCAGAGCTCGAGCTCGAGGAGGAGGACCTTCTCGACGGCGGGTCCCTGGGCGTTGTTGACGAGGTACTGCATGTGGTGGTGGAAGGAGGCGCTGGCGCTGGTGGAGGCCTGCCCGAAGGCGATGCCTTCGACGCGGGTGTCGGTCTGGGGGGCGTTGATGTTCTGGGCGGCGGCGCGGACGGTGATGGTGTCGGTCGCGATGGTGTCGAAGTTCATGGCGATCGGGTCCCACTCTCGCGGGGCGCTGAGGATGGAGAAGCCGATGGTCATGCCGGGGGTGAGGGACCCGAGGACGGCGTTGAACCCGGGGTTGTTGGTGAAGTTGGGGAAGCCCTCGGCGCCGAGGATGGCGGTCATGACGCGCCGGGGGAAGACGGGGTCTCCGGAGTCGGGGTCGACGGCGCCCGTGACGATGGTGTTGTCCTCGAGCGCGAGGACGAAGTCGGTGTTGTGGAGGGACTGGGCGCTCGCTGCGGTGGTGAGTGCGGCGAGCGAGGCGATGAGGGCGGCGGTGCGCATGGCTCGGTCTCCTTGGGATCAGTTCGGGTCGTGGGCTCGGGGGTGGAAGAGGTTGTGGGTGGTGTCCTGGTAGAGCTCGTCGAAGCGGAGGGTGCGGACGGAGGCGTCGAGGAAGGCGACGTTGGACTGGGCGCTGGGGGAGGTGGGGTCTCCGGCGTGGGCGCTGAGCCACATCTGGGCGCTGGCGAGGATGGGTGCTGAATCTGGGCCGAGAAAGGGGAGGTCCCACTCGTCGGGGTGGACGTGGTCGGCTTTGGCGTATCCGGGGGTGGAGAGGTCGGGTTCGCCGAAGGCGCGGGAGACTGGGGTCATCATGATGAAGTGGGCGGTGCGCGAGGGGCGCGCGATGCGCGGGGCGCGGTCGTAGGCGCTGCGTGCGTCGAGGATGCGGCCGGTGACGGGGTCGGGGTTGAGGAAGGGGGCGACGGAGCGCGCGGTGTAGCTGTTGAGGCCGTAGGAGGTGAGGCGCGCGATGGCGGGGGTGTCGGGGTCGTTGGTGAAGTCGTCGTCGGTGAGCTCGGGTTCGTGCTGGGCGAACCAGGCGCGGAGGTCATCGAGGGTGGCGCCTTCGTCCTGGCCGACGTCGTCGATGGAGCGCCAGACGGAGCGGTCGGCGGGGGAGAAGAGGGCTTCGGGGGCGGCGCCGTAGTTCTGGAGGGTGATGAGCCAGGTGTTTCGGATGTCTCCTGCGAGGGAGCCGTGGGGGAGGGCGGCGTCGATGAAGCGTTGGTCGTGGTCGTTCTGGTACATCGAGTGGGCGAGCTCGAGCTGGCGCATGTTGGACTGGCAGACGACGCGCTGGGCGCTGGCGCGGGCTTTGGAGAGGGAGGGGAGGAGGATGGAGATGAGGAGCGCGATGATGGCGATGACGACGAGGAGCTCGATGAGGGTGAAGGCGTGGGGGCGCATGATGCGGATGATAATGCATTCTCAAGCGCTATTGCAAACGGATTTGCATTAATTTGGCAATGGGCAATGGGCGATGGGCGATGGGCAATGGGCAATAGGCAATAGGCAATGGGGAGGGCAGGAAGGCAGGAAGGCAGGGAGGCGGGTACGCAGAGGGCGCAGAGGGGCGCGGAGGGGCTGAGAAGGCAGAAATCAGGGGTGGAGTGGGGGGCTGGGATGGTCGATGAGGGGGGCATGTCTCGATGGACGGCGATCGCGAAGCTGGTGGAGGCGCAGGGGAAGAAGGAGGACCGGGGGTCCCCTCGGTTCGTGGCGCGCCGGTTGTTGTGCGACCCGGCGGGTCAGGTGCTGGATTTCTCGGCGACGGGGGTGCGGGTGGTGTTCGTGAAGAATCCGAAGGTCGAGGAGGGGGGCGAGCTGAAGCTGACGATCTTGTCGGAGGACGCGGAGCGGTTCGCGGACGTGCGGGTGGCGTGGATGAAGAAGGTGGGGTTCCGGAAGTGGGAGGCGGGGTTGACGTTCACGGACCCGGAGGCGGCGAAGAAGATGAAGCTGTTCCGGTGCGGGTTCGACGTGCTCGAGGACGAGAACTGGGCGGCGTGAACGGGGGCGGACACCCTATTTCGCGTATCCGGTCGATGAAGTCGTGGAATACACGATCCGGTGTGTGCGTTGGTTCCGTAGATGGCTGAGCGAGCGTTGGTTTGCTCGGCCCCAACAAGTCCTGTGCGTGAGGCCCGGGTGCCATGTTGCCCCGGGCTTCTCTTTTTTTGGAACGGGCAGTAGGCAATGGGGAAGGCGAGGGCGTGGGTGGGGGCACTGACCTGCGGGGCGCAGGTCAGTGGCACGGGGGTGTCGCGAACCGGTTGGCGATCAGACGAGGTCGCAGGCGTCGGCGGGCATCCAGTGGGGGTCCTGGCCGTCCCATTTGACGTTGCACCCGACGGGGTTGGTGACGGGTGTGGTGATGGCGCGGCCGGCGAGGTGTTCGTCGAGGGCTTGCTCGAGGTCTCGGGTGGTGGCGGCGGAGGGGTCTCGGGGGTTGTCGATGGCGCGTCCGGTGTAGATGAGTTTGCGTTCCTTGTTGAAGACGTAGAAGTGTGGTGTGCGGAGGGCGCCGTAGGCGCGGGCGGTGTCCTGTGATTCGTCTCGGAGGTAGAGCCAGGGGAAGCGGTGCTCGGCCATGCGTTGTTTCATGTGTGGGAAGTCGTCTTCCTTGTAGGTGTTGGCGGAGTTGCTGTTGATCATGACGAAGCGGACCCCGCGTTCGCGGTATTTTTCGACGGTGGCGCGTGTGGTCTGGTCGGAGTTGACGACGTAGGGGCAGTGGTTGCAGGTGAAGCAGACGACGAGGACGTCGTCGTCGAAGTCCGCGAGGGTGTAGGTGTGTTCGTCGGTGGAGGGGAGGGAGAAGTCGGGGGCGTTGTCGCCGATGCCGAGGGTGAAGGGCATGGGGGTCTCCTTCGTGTTGGGTGTGCGCCGGGATGGTAGGGGATGGGGCGCGTGCATTCATGGATCGCGCGTCGGCGGGTCGATACGGGGTGTGTGATCAAGTACATCGGGTCCAAGCGGGTGCTGGCGCCGGCGATCGTGGAGCTGATCGGGAGCGTTCCCGGTGTGCGCACGGTGGCGGATCTGTTCTCGGGGACGTCGCGGGTGGGTCATGCGCTCAAGGGGATGGGGTACCGGGTGATCGCGAACGACAGCGCGGCGTATGCGCACTGTCTGGCGCGGTGTTACGTGCAGAGCGATCGGTCGAGGGTGGAGCGCCGGGCGCGGATGCTGATCGAGGAGTTGAACTCGATGAAGGGGGATCCGGGGTATTTCACGGCGACGTTCTGCGAGGGGGCGCGATTTTTCCGTCCCGAGAACGGGGCGCGGGTGGACGCGATGCGCGAGGCGATCGCGCGGAAGGGATTGGATCCGGAGCTGGAGAGCGTGGTGCTCGTGTCGCTGATGGAGGCGGCGGACCGGGTGGATTCGACGACGGGTGTGCAGATGGCGTATCTGAAGTCGTGGGCGCCGCGCGCGATGAACGGGATCGAGCTGCGGATGCCCGATGTGCTCGAGCGCCCGGGCTCGGGTCGGTGCGGGGCGATGATGGGCGATGCGCTCGATGCGGCGAAGGCGATCGGGGGGGAGGCGGATCTGGTGTACCTGGATCCGCCGTACAACCAGCACAGTTATCTGGGGAACTACCACATCTGGGAGTCGCTGGTTCGGTGGGACAAGCCCGAGGTGTACGGGGTGGCGCGGAAGCGGGTGGATTGTCGGGAGCGCAAGAGCGATTACAACTCGAAGGTGCGCGCGGAGGGGGCGCTGCGGGCGCTGATCGGGGCGATCGAGAGCCCGAACATCCTGGTGTCGTTCAATGACGAGGGGTACATCGGGCGCTCGGTGATGGAGGAGATTCTGGGGGCGCGGGGGGAGGTGCTGACGATCGCGCGGGATTTCAAGCGGTACGTGGGGGCGCAGATCGGGATCCACAATCCGAAGGGGGAGCGTGTGGGGACGGTGGGGAAGCTGCGGAACACGGAGTATCTGTATCTGGTGACGGGGGAGCGTGTTGCGGCG
>CBFGUD010000054.1:0-8551 GCA_965652365.1 uncultured Phycisphaerales bacterium | reverse complement strand
GCACCACCCGCCCCGCGCGCACCGCGCCCCCATCCACCCGCACCTCGACCCCGCCCTCCCCGTCATCCTCCACCGCGCGCACCTTGCACGGATGATGCACCACCGCCCCCGCGTCCCGCACCGCCCCCACCAGCGCATCGAGCACCGTGTGCGCATCGTCCGTCACCGGAAACAGCTTCCCCGTCTCCTCCCGCTTGAGCTCCACCCCCAGCTCCCGGAAGAACCCCACCGTGTCCTCCACCCCGAACCTCGACAACACCCTCTTGATCGCCCCCGCGCTCGACCCGTTGTAATCCTTGGGCACCACCCGCTCGTGCGTCACGTTGCACCGCCCGCCCCCCGCCACCAGGATCTTCACCCCGATCTTCCGCGCCCCATCGAGCACCACGACCGAACGCGCCACCCCCAGCGCCCGAGCCGCCCGCCCCGCGCTCACCGCGCACATCAACCCCGCCGCCCCCGCGCCGACAATCACCACATCCGCATGCTCCGGCACCGATCGGCCCACGTGTTCCATCACCGATTGTTGGATCGTCCGCGCCCCGAAATCACTCACTCCCCCTTGAACACCTCCCCCCCCCTTCATCACGAACCACACATCCTGATACGCACCCACATCCCCCATCGGGTCCCGCGCCATCGCCACCAGATCCGCGTACTTCCCCGCCTCGATCGTCCCGATGTCCGCGCTCGCCCCGATCAGATCCGCCGCGTTCACCGTCGCGCTGATCAAACAATCCTCCGCCGTCATCCCCGCCTCGTGCATATAGACAAACTCCAGCGCGTTCGTCCCGTGCTCACCGACCCCCACATCCGTCCCGAACGCGATCTTCACCCCCCCCTTGTACGCCCGACCGAACGCGTCCTGAATCACCGGCCCCACCGCGCTCGCCTTCGCACGGACCGCCTCCGGGTAATACCCGGGCTCCTCCGCCTTCCCCGCCACGTACTTCCCCGCATGGATCGTCGGCACCAGATACGCCCCCGTCTCCACGAACAACCCGATCGCCTCGTCATCCAGATAACTCCCGTGCTCGATCGAATCCACCCCCGCCCGCAGCGCCGCCTTGATCCCCCCCGCCCCGTGCGCATGCGCCGCCACCTTCCGCCCCATCATCCGCGCCGCCTCCACGATCGACGCCAGCTCGTCATCAAAGAACTGCTGATCCACCCCCGCCGCCGTCATCGAGAGCACACCCCCCGTCGCCGTGATCTTGATCAGATCCACACCCTCCCGCACCCGCGCCCGCACCGCCTTGCGGACCTCCGCCACCCCGTCCGAAGGCGCCGTCTCCGCCCCCCGCTCCGGACGAAGCACCGGCGACATCGAGTTCGTCCCGTCCCCGTGCCCACCCGTCACCGTCACCGAAGGCCCGCTCACATACATCCGAGGCCCATCGATCATCCCCGAGTTGATCCGGTCCCGAAGCGCCAACCCCGTCTGCCCCGGAGACCCCACATTCCGCACCGCCGTGAACCCCGCCAGCAGCGTCCGACGCGCATACACCGTCCCGTCGATCGCCGCGTACGCCTCCGTCTCCTCCATCGCCCGACGCATCCGCTCAAAGACAGGCACCGACTGCCCCGTCAGATGCGTGTGACAATCAATCAGCCCCGGCGTCACATACGAATCCTTCAAATCAATCACCCGCGTCCCCGGATCCATGTCCAGATCCTCGAGCCCGCGATACCCCTCGATCACCTCCGCGATCCGCCCGTCCACCACGACCACCGTCGCCTCCCGGATCGGCGCCTCCCCCGGCACCGCATACAGCGTCCCCGCATGCACCACCACCGACCCCGCCGCCGCAACCGGCACCAGCACGAACAACGCAAGAACAACAACAATCAACGTTCGACACATGGACGGCCTCCTCGTTCAGTTCCACCACGATACCACAGACACCCGATGACACGTATCGCGCGCCAAACGCCCGGAAGCATGGAATCCTTGTTCCAACAGACATATCCTCCCCCACATGCCCAAAACCCTCAAGGAACAAATCAACAAACGCTCACCCTTCGCCAGCCCCCAAGAAGAGGCCTACCTCAACCTCATGCGCACCGCCGCCGAACTCTCGGGCGCCGAATCCACCTACTTCCGATCCCTCACCCCACGACTCTCCCCCGCCTCCTACAACGTCCTCCGCATCCTCCGAGGCCGCCACACCCGAGGGGAAACCCAAGGCGCACGCGCCTCCGAAATCGGATGCGAAATGGTCGTCCGCATGCCCGACGTCACCCGACTCGTCGACCGACTCGAAACACAGGCCCTCGTCAAACGCACCCGCGACGCACGCGACAAACGCGTCGTCTGGGTCGCCATCACCAAAAAAGGCCTCGCACTCCTCGACCGCATCGAGTCCGACGTCCACGAAACCGTCCGCACACTCCTCGCCCACATGACCCCCGACGAACTCGACACCCTCAGCCGACTCCTCGAAAAAGCCCGACACCCGCGCGAACACGAGCAGGACCCGCGAAAGGACCCTGCATGACCCGTGTCGCCATCGTCTACCACTCCATCGCAGGCCACACCGCCGCCGTCGCCCGGTCCGTCCACACCGGCGCCCAGCGCGTCGAAGGGGTCGAAGCCCTCCTCATCAACGCCGACGACCTCAAGTCACCCACCAACCGAACCCTCGGCCCCGAATGGGACCCCCTCCACGCCGCCGACGCCATCATCTTCGGATGCCCCACCTACATGGGCACCGTCACCGCCGGCTTCAAACGATTCATGGACGCCAGCGGCTCCGTCTGGTACCACCAACGCTGGCGCGACAAACTCGCCGCCGGATTCACCAACGCCGGAGGACTCTCGGGAGACAAACTCAACACCCTCATCACCCTCTCCGTCTTCGCCGCACAACACTCCATGATCTGGGTCTCCCAGGGCATCATGTCAGACCCCAAAATCAACCGCATGAGCGCCTACCTCGGCCTCATGACCCAATCCGACGACGCGCCCACCGACACCACACCCCCGCCCGAAGACCACGACACCGCCGAGCTCTTTGGTGAACGCGTCGCCCGCGCCGCCCGCCGGTGGACCCAAGGCCCCCCCGCCTGACCCCGCGACTCACCTGCCCCCGACTCCGCTCTCCCGCCCCCAAACCCCATTCCCACGCCGCAAACCCCCCATTCCTGCGCCGGAAGCCCCCTCTGCTTTGCCCCAAACCCCCGCCGCGACCCGGAATCGCGGTTCTCAGCGACGAAAATCTGTTTCAACAAATAAACCACACCCACCATGGAATACCCCGCCCCCGCACGGTATTGTTTGTTGGAACAAGTATGTTCCACGTGGAACATCCACCCCACAGGAGCCCACCATGATCACCATCCGCAAAAGCACCGAACGAGGCGCCAACGACCACGGCTGGCTCGACGCGCGCCACACCTTCTCCTTCGCCCGATACATCAACCGAGACTGGACCCACTTCCGAGACCTCCGCGTCATCAACGAAGACGTCGTCGCCCCGCGCATGGGATTCTCCGAACACCCGCACCGCGACATGGAGATCATCACCTACCCCGTCTCCGGCACCCTCCGCCACAAAGACTCCCTCGGCCACGTCGAGGACATCACCCCCGGCATGATCCAGCGCATGAGCGCCGGGTCCGGGATCACCCACGCCGAGATGAACCCCGCCGACGAACCCGTCCACCTGCTCCAGATCTGGATCATCCCGCGCGAGCAAGGGCTCGCGCCCTCACACGAGAGCACGCGCACCAAGGTCCACGACGAGCCCGGGCGCTTCCACACCCTCGTGAGCGAGGACGGGCGCGACGGGTCGCTCGTCATGCAGCAGGACGCGCGCATGCTCGCCGGCGTCTTCCGGCCCGGGGACCGCGCGAGCTACGCGCTGGGCGACGGCCGCCACGCGTGGGTCCAGATCGTGTCCGGGTCCGTGCGCGTCAACGGCGCGGCGCTCACCCGGGGCGACGGCGCGGCGATCTCCGACGAATCCGGGCTCGAACTCACGTTCGACGAAGACACCGAACTCCTCGTCTTCGACCTGGCGTGATCAACCCATCCCGATCGAGTCGGCGCCCTGGCGGTTGCTCGTCGCGCTCGGGTCGAGCTGCTCGTCGAGGTCCGCGGGGAGGATGATCCGGAAGATGGATCCCTGACCCGGGGTGCTCTCGACGCGCATGCGTCCCTTGTGCTCGTAGACGATGCGCTTGGTCACGGCGAGCCCGAGCCCGGTGCCCTTGAGCCCCTTGGTGGTGTTGAAGGGCTCGAAGATCCAGGCGAGCTTGTCCTCGGGGATCCCCGGGCCGTTGTCGATGACGCTGATCGTGACCGCCGGGCGCGTTTTCGCGCCCGGCGTGTTCGTGTTGGGGCGCGACTCGTGGAAGGACACGCGCACGGTGACGGCGCCCGTGTCGTTGGGGACGGCTTCGATCGCGTTGGTCAGGAGGTTCATCAGCGCCTGGTGGATGAGCGACGGGTCGACGGCGATGGGGGGCATCTCGGGGTCGGCGTCCACGATGAGCGCGACGTGGCGCTCGGCGCACTGCTGCTCGAGGAGCTCGGCGCAGTCCTGGGCGATCTTGTTGATCTGGGCGAGCTCGAGCTCGAGCTGGAGCTTGCGCCCGAACGCGAGCATGTTCATCGTGAGCGCCGACACGCGGTCGAGGTTGCGGCGCAGGATGCCCCACCCGTTGCGCGCCGTGTCGAGGTCGGACTTGGTGAGCCCGATCTCGACGACGTCCGCGCCGCCTCGGAGCCCCTGGAGGATGTTCTTGATCGAGTGCGAGAGCGACGCGACGGTCTCCCCGATGGCGGCCATGCGTTCGGAGGTGACGCGTTTGAGGTGCTCGTCGGCGTTGGCGAGCGCGAGCCCGGTGTGCTGCCCGATCGCGTTGAGCAGCGCGAGCTGTTCGCGGTTGAACGCGTGGTGGACGGTGGAGGAGTCGATGTAGATCGCGCCGAAGGTCTGGTCGCCGAAGGTGATGGGCGAGCAGATCGCGCTTCGGATCTGGTAGCGCTGGACCGAGTCGCCCGACGCGAAGCGCGGGTCCTGCATGGCGTTGGTCGAGAGGACGCCCTCGCCCTGCATGGCGGCGTGGAGGATGGTGGTCGAGACGTGGATCTTGCCGGCTTCTTCGGTCTGCGGGGGCGAGGCGTAGTGGATGAGCCCGGGGACCATGGGGGATTCGGGGGTGGGTCCGGGGATCATGATGACGCCGCGTTCGGGTTTGAACTCGTTGAACACGAGGAGCATGACCTGCTCGAGGAGTTCGCGCTTGTTCATGAGTCGCGCGGTGATGGAGGTGAGGGTGTAGATGACGCGGAGGTGGTCCATCGCGACGAGCGCGGGGTCGACGCCTTCACCGATGTAGGAGTCGCCCGAGGAGGGGAGGACGGCTTCGACGTCGACCTCTTGCTCCTCGTCGTCGGTGAGCATGACGGGGGAGGCGGGTTTGTCCTGGCTGCTGGTGAAGAGGAGGGTGGTGGTGCCGACGGTGATCTCGTCGCCGTCGACGAGTCGGATGCGGTCCTTGATGGGGACGCCGTTGACGTGGGTGCCGTTGTTGGAGTCGAGGTCGCGGACGTACCAGACGTCGCCGTCGGGCGTGAGTTCGGCGTGTCGCCTGGAGACGGTGTTGTCGGTGATGGGGAGTGCTTCGCTCGATCGTCCGATGAGTTGGGGTTCACCCGTGGGGAGGTGGTATTCGCGTCCCTCGTCCGGGCCGTAGATGACCGTGAGCATCGGCATGGGTCCACGATATCCGTGGTCGGGGTCGCGTACCATGGGTTCGTGGCCAAGCGAGCGTCGTCAACGTCCAGATCCGCGCCCGGCGCGCCCGGGCCCGAGCACCGGGTGGTGCTGCTGTACGGCAAGGAGTTGTTCCTCCGGACGCACTACACGGCGGCGCTGCGCGCGGCGCTCGAGCAGGCGCACGGGGAGATCGAGACGTTCCGGTTCGACGGGACGGCGTGCAGCGCGGCGGAGGTGCTCGACGAGTGCCGGTCGTTCGGGCTCATGTCCACGCACAAGATGGTGGTGGTGGACGACGCGGATTCGTTCGTGAACGCGGACACGCGCCCGCTGATCCAGAAGTACGCCGAGGCGCCCAACGGGCAGTCGACGCTGGTGCTGCGTGGTTCGACGTGGCACAAGGGGAACCTGGACAAGGCGATCGGGAAGGTGGGGGTGGTCATCAAGTGCGACGCGGTGGATGAGGGGACGGCGGGGAAGTGGGTGATCGGTCGCGCGAAGCGTCAGTACGGGGTGGATGTGTCGATGCGGGTGGCGGCGATGCTGGTGGATCGGCTCGGGACGGACCTGGGTCGGATCGACGGGGAGCTGGGGAAGCTCGCGACGGCGGCGGGCGATTCGGGGGCGATCACGGAGCGGCACGTGGCGGAGCTGGTGGGGCTGACGCGCGAGGAGGAGGTGTGGTCGCTGCAGTCGCATTTGTTGTCGGGGGATCTGGAGCGGACGATCCGGGAGCTGCGGGTGATCCTGGGGAACGGGGCGAAGGACACGCATGTGCCGGCGGTGTTCGCGTGTTCGGATCTGGCGCGGAAGCTGGTGGGCGCGAGCGAGGGGATGGCGCGGGGTGTGAACGCGAACACGATCGCGAAGGAGCTGCGGCTGTGGGGGGAGAGCCGGGACGTGATTTTGCACGCGGCGAAGCGTGCGGGGGCGGCGCGTTCTCGTCGGTTGTTCGATCGGTGCATCGACGCGGACCTGACGATCAAGTCGTCGTCGGTGGACCCGCGGGTGCTGCTGGAGCGTTTGGCGGTGGAGTTCGCGATGGCGGTGCGTTGATCGTGGCGCTTGCGGGGCGGGGGAAACGCGATCGTGGTATGATTTTGCCCGCTTGGCCGATGATCCATCCGGGACCCAGAGCAGGAGGCTCGCCATGACCCGCCGCGCCGGATCGCGCCCGTTCCCGATTGTTGTGCTCGTCGCTGGCGGCGTGGTCGCGCTGGGGGGGTGCGGTCATTTCGGGATCCTCAAGCCCAAGCCCGGGTCAGAGCTCGAGGGGGATGGGGGGGTGGATACGTCGCTTTCGGCGCTGCGCCGGGATCAGGCGCCGGTGTCGGCGGACCCCGACGAGATCGGTCGCGTCGCGGAGGACACGAGCACGCGGGCGAAGGTCGAGGAGTCGGCGCGCTTGATCGAGGGGTATTTCCGCGAGCTCGATGCGGCGTCGCGGGGTCGGACGGAGGCGCCGGCGCTGGAGCCCGAGCGGGTGGCGATCGGTTCAACCGAGGAGGATCGGGAGCCCAAGCCGGTGGTGCGTGAGTCGGCGCCGGTGCTCGACGAGCGCCCGGACACGGGATCGGCGGGGATCGATGATTCGTTTTCGCTGAGCGCGGCGATGAGCGAGCGCGAGGACGGGGCGGGCGAGGAGGCGGGCGTCGGGTCGGGGGGCGAGGCGGCGGCGGGTGAGCCCGAGGCGGCGGGTTCGGATGCGGTTGAGGCGAAGGCCGAGGATGTGCCCGCGGCGGATCCGGTCCCCGTGGACCCGGAGGTGCGCAAGGCGGAGCTGGTGTCGGAGCTGGTGGAGGTGCTGACGACGCTGGCGCGGGAGTCGGACAACCCGGGCGTGGCGGCGGCGGATCTGGCGGCGCTCGATGCGATGGGGGCGGGGAATCTGGAGGGGCTGCACGAGCAGGGGGTGCTGTCGAACTCGGAGATGGCGACGTTGTCCGCGGCGCGGGAGGTGTTGCGGTCGGTGTCGGGTTCGGGGTCGATCGCGTCGCCGGCGGAGGTGTCGGAGGTGCTGGATCGGGTGAAGGCGGAGCTTGATGAGAAGGCGGGTTTGCGGATCACGCGTGCGGAGCTGTGCACGAGCGTGCAGGGGTTCGGGCGGTACGAGCCGTTCGCGGCGAACGAGTTCGTGGCGGGGGTGGCGCAGGAGATGATTGTGTATACGGAGGTGGACCGGTTCGGGTATCGGGATTTCACGGGGACGGACGGGGAGCCGCGGTACGAGGTGGAGTTGTCGCAGCGGCTGGAGTTGTATCACGTGGCGGATGATCTGAACACGTGGAACCGTGCGGCGGAGATCATCTCGGAGACGAGCCGGAACAAGGTGCGTGATTTTTATCTGATCAATCAGATCACGCTGCCGCGGACGCTGGGGGCGGGTCGGTATCACCTGAAGGTGGTGATGCGTGACCTGGTTCGTCAGACGACGAGCGAGGCGATCATCCCGATCCGGGTGTTGGCGCGGTGAGGGGCGGGGCGCGGGGTGTGGGTGGGTGAAAAGAGGAAACTGGCAGCCCCGGGACGGGCCTCTCTCCACGTGTCCCAAAGCTGCCAGTCCTGAGGGGGAGAGGGTACCGAAATCGGGGGTCTGGTGCAACTGGTGGCGGGGGTGATTTCGCCCGGAATCGGGTCGGAATCGTTCAGTTTTGGGTCGGGTCTTGGAGTCGGACGATGGCGAAGTCGAAGTCGTGGACGCGTCCTTGGAACACGGTGTGTGTTGACAGGACGTTGGGGGATTCGTCGGCGGGGGGGTCGGTGCGGATGAGGGCGAGGGTGTTGGGGGCGGGGTCGATGGTCCGGCCGCGGTCCCCTCGGGGGGG
>CBFGUD010000053.1:0-8736 GCA_965652365.1 uncultured Phycisphaerales bacterium | reverse complement strand
GGCCTCCTTGGGTGCACCGTATCAGATCCCTTGTCTGTTGGGTGGGGATGCAGCGTGGGCTTGTGGGCTGCTGGCGAACTGCTCAGGTTGGTTGCGGAAGTTGAATGCTTCGGGTGTTCGTTTGTTTTGGTGGTTCGGGGGATCCGTGGTTTTCTGTTGGATAGGATTTCGCGTGAGACAGGATTTGGGTGATGTTGCGGGGGCGTCGGGGTTGGGTCGTCGGGTGCGGCCGGATGACTTCGCGTTGTTCGATCGGATTCCGGGGGTGATCGGGGCGGCGCGGGATGAGGGGTTGCGGTTGTTGTGGTGCACGCGGTCGTATCTGCGGGTCATACACAAAGTTGGGTCATTCGAGGGGCTTGAGGGCACAACTTTGAGGGAGGTGTTGACGCGTTCGGCGGCGGAGGAGCGTGAGGGGGTGTATCGGCGGGTGATGGAGACGGAGGAGGTGGAGAGTCACTATCGGTTCATCGCGGATTCTCGTATGTTGTGCACGGTTTTTCCGCTTGATGCGGGGGCGTTCGGGCACCGGGGTGTGTTGGCTTTTGTGCAGGGTGCGCCGATGGATGCGTGGTTGGGGGGCGAGCGGGAGATCCCGGTGTTGTCGATGCCGGGGCTGGGTGAGCTGTCCGCGATGACGACGCGGGAGCTCGAGGTGTTGTATTTTTTGGCTCGGGGGGAGAGCACGGGGGCGATCGGGGGGGCGTTGAGTCGGTCTCCCAAGACGATCGAGAACCACATCAACTCGATCCATCGGAAGTTGGGGACGCGGACGCGTGGGGAGCTTGTGGCTCGGTTGTCGGCGTGCGGGGTGCAAGGGTTTTCGAGGGAGGAGTGGGCGCGGATCGTGGCGGGGGCGACTCGGGTTCGTGCGGAGGGGCCGGGTCGTGCATAAGGTGGGTTGAGCGTAGTTTTTTTCGGGGGAAAACACTCAAACCCGTGGATTCCGGTGTGTTTGGGGGTGGACAGGGTTCGGGAGGCCTTTATATTCGATGATCTCTCCGCCCACGTTCGTGTTCGGGCGTCTCAAATATGTTCCTGGGGACTCTCGATATGAGCGATTCGCCGGTGCGGCGTATCAGACGTGACGACCTCGCGGTGTTTGACTCGATTCCGGGGCTGGTGTGCCTTGCCCGGGACGAGTCGTTGCGTGTGGTGTGGACGTCGCGGACGGTGGAGGGTGTGTTCGAGGGTGTGGAGGATCCGGGGGACATGCTCGGGACGCGGCTGACGGAGCGGGTGAGCCCGGAGGCGGCGCGGGAGCGTGAGGGGGTGCTGCGGAGCGTGATCGAGCGTGACGAGGTGGTGCATCACACGATGCTGAGCGTGGATTCGCGGATGCTGGTGACGGTGTTCCCGCTCGACGAGGGGTCGTTCGGTCACAAGGGGACGTTCGCGGTGATCTCGGACGCGAAGTCGATGTCGTGCGTGGGTCGGACGGGGGGGTTCACGCTGCTGCCGACGCCTCATTTCGTGCGGTTCGCGGCGCTGACGACGCGTGAGCTCGAGGTTTTGCACCAGGTGGCGCGGGGGGAGACGACGGCGTCGATCGCGGAGCGGCTGCACCGGTCGCCCAAGACGGTGGAGAACCACATCAACTCGATCCATCAGAAGCTCGGGACGCATTCGCGTGCGGAGCTGGTGCTGCTCGCGTCGGAGCACGGGGTGCACCAGTTCAGCGAGGAGGAGTGGGCGCGGGTGGTGCACGCGTCGAAGCGGGTGCGGGTGTCGGCGTCGGTGAACTGAGTATGGCGGTTGGGGGGCGCGGTTTTGTGACGGGGGGGCGCAGTCGGCGTAGCGTGGGGGATGATCGAGCCCTTGAGTCTGACGGAGATGCTGATCCGGTCCGGTCTGGCGCTGGTGATGGGGTTGTGCATCGGGTGGGATCGGGAGAAGAAGAACAAGGCGGCGGGTCTGCGGACGATGGCGCTGGTGTCCTTGGGGAGCGCGGGGGTGGTGCTGGCGAGCGTGGAGATCACGGCGTTGGTGGCGGTGGATGATGTGCGGTTCGATCCGCTGCGGGTGTTGTCGGGGATCGTGGGCGGGATCGGGTTTCTGGGCGCGGGGGCGATTCTCCAGTCGGGGGGTCATGTGCGGGGGTTGACGACGGCGGCGAGCATCTGGGTGGCGGCGAGTCTGGGGATCGCGTGCGGGTTCGGGCTTTTCACGCTTGCGTTCGTGCTTTTGGGGATGACGTTGGTGGTGTTGGTCGGGGTTACGGTGCTCAAGGGGGAGGTGTTGCCGGAGGGGGACGGGGGGCGGCAGTAGGCAATGGGGGAAGGCGGGGTGGCGGGGAGGCGGGAAGGCGGGAACGCAGAGGGCGCGGAGTTCACGCAGAGGGCGCAGAGAAGGCGGAAGGCGGAAGGCGGGGTGGCGCGGCTTGGGGTTTTCAGTGCGTGGTGTCTGCGGAAGGTCTTCACGAGCACGACTGCGCCGAAACGGCGAGTCGTGGCACCCGGCAACGCGGGGCACCCGGCGCCGAAGCGGCGAGTCGTGGCGCCCGGTACCCGGCGCATGGAGTCCTTGGGCGTCAACTGGGGATCTGGGGTGGGGTAGGGTGGGGTGGGATCCGGGTTTTTGGGGTGTGAGGGGTGGTTGGGGAGAATTGTCTTAACGTTTCCTTTATACTTTCTTCATGGAAGCGATTTGTGTCATGGCGGGGTTGGGGGACGTGTTGGGGTCGCTCGTGCGTGCGGGGGCGTGGGAGCCCGGGGATCCGCTGCGGACGGCGGCGTTGGTGCGGTTGTTGATGGCGTCGTTGTTCGGTGGTTTGCTGGGGTGGGAGCGTGGTCGGGCGGATAAGCCGGCGGATATCCGGACGATGATCCTGATCGGGACGGGGGCGGCGGCGTTCGCGATGATGGGCGAGCAGCTGATCGCGGATGGGGGTGATCCGGCGATCGTGCGGGGGGATCCGACGCGGGTGGTGTCGTACATCATCTCGGGGGTTGGGTTTCTGGGCGCGGGCGCGATCCTGCATTCGAAGCGGACGATCAAGGGGTTGACGACGGCGGCGAGCATCTGGGTGGTGGCGGCGATCGGTGCGGCGTGCGGGGTGGGTGAGTTCGCGATTGCTTTCTTGTTGTTCGCGATCACGTTCGTGACGTTGTGGACGCCGTGGGTGGTGGCGCTGGCGAATGGGGAGATTCATTCGGATGAGGAGGAGTGAGGGGGGAGGCAATGGGGAATAGGCAATGGGCAATGGGGGAAGGCAGAAGAGGGGGAAGACCGGAACGCAGAGGTGCAGAGAAGGCGGAAGACATGGGGGGGAAGACATTGACCACAGAGCACACAGAGCACACAGAGAAGTCAGAGAAGTCAGAAAGAAGGGGAGAAGCATGAAGATACTCCCTCCGTCACGCGGCGCGTGACACCTCCCCCGCCCCCCACGAAGCCCGGGGGAGGAGAGAAGACATTGGGGGCAACTTGTTTCTGCTTTGGGCTTGGCCGCAAAGCGGGGTACCAAGCGCGGGGAAGAAGAATGAGGGGGGGAAAGCATGAAGACACCCCCCTCCGTCACGCTGCGCGTGACACCTCCCCCGGAGGCCCGGGGGAGGAGAGAAGACACCCCCCTCCGTCACGCTGCGCGTGACACCTCCCCCGGAGGCCCGGGGGAGGAGCGTAGAAATTAGACGCCTCGGTCGGAGGAGCCCAGGGCTTCGAGGTCGCTTTCGTAGTTCTTGCGGAGGGGCTGCACGACGTCTTTGATGAAGCGTTCGGTTTGTTCGACGGAGCGGCCGACGTATTGCATGGGGTCGAGGAGGGCCTGGGGGGTGAGGAGATGGTGGACGGAGGCGAAGGACTCGTCGGACTTCAGGCGTTCGATGAGGTCGTTGTCGAGTCCTTCTTGTTTGACGCGGTGGCCGGCGGCTTGGGCGTGGACTCGGATTTTTTCGTGGAGGTCTTGTCGGTCGCCTCCGGCTTTGACGGCTTCCATGAGGATGTTTTCGGTGGCGAGGAAGGGGAGTTCGTCCATGAGGTTCTTGCGGACCATGGCTTCGTTGACGACGAGTCCTGAGGCGACCTGGTGCATGAGGTCGAGGGCGCCGTCGAGGGCGAGGAAGGATTCGGGGAGGGAGAGTCGTCGGTTGGAGGAGTCGTCGAGTGTGCGTTCGAGCCATTGGGTTGCGGCGGTGTCGTAGGCGTTGCCGGTGAGGTTGATGACGAAGCGGGCGAGGCCGCAGATGCGTTCGCACTTCATGGGGTTTCGTTTGTAGGGCATGGCGCTCGAGCCGATTTGGTTTTTGCCGAAGGGTTCGTCGAGTTCTTTGCGGTTGGAGAGGAGTCGGATGTCGGTGGCGGTTTTGTGGAGGACGGCGGCGATGGAGGCGAGGTCGGCGAGGATGAAGGTGTCGGCGACGCGTGGGTAGGTTTGGCCGGTGAGGTCGTAGGCGAGGGGTTCGGTGAAGATGTCTTTGAGTGCTTCGCGTTCGAAGCGGTCGATGCGGTCGGGGTCGGCATCGAAGAGGTTGTGGAAGGATGCTTGCGTGCCGGTCGCGCCTCGGAAGCCGCGGGATTCGAAGTGGTCGGTGTGGTTGTCGATGCGGCGGAGGCAGAGGGTGAGTTCGTAGGCCCATCCGGCGGCGCGGCGGCCGACGGTGAGGGGTTGGGCGGTTTGGTAGTGGGTGAAGCCGAGCGTGGGGGTTGCTTTCCATTTGTCGGCGGTGTCGGCCAGCGCGACGATGGCGCGGCGGAGTTTTTTGGCGATGAGGAGGAGGGCGTCGAGTTGGCAGGCGCGGTCCGCGTTGCAGACGACGTCCTGGCTCGTGCATCCGAGGTGGATGATGGGGCGGGCTTTGGGGCATTTGTCTCCCCAGGCGTGGACGTGGGCCATGACGTCGTGGCGGAGTTCTTTTTCGTATTTGGCGGCGAGCGCAAGGTCGTCGTCGGTGACGTCGAGGTTGGCTCGCATTTCGGCGAGTTGGTCGCCCGAAATGTCGAGGCCGCAGTGTTTTTGGGCGGTGGCGACGGCGAGCCAGATTTTGCGCCAGGTGGTGAACTTGTGTCGTGGCGACCAGATTGTGCACATCTCGGGGGATGCGTTTCGGGTCGCGAGGGGGGAGGTGTAGGTGTCGTTGGGGTTGGGGTTGGGGGGGGTGGGGGTGGGGGGGGGGTGTTGGGGGCAATGGGCAATTGGCAAGGGGCAAGGGGGGAAGGCGGGGGGGCGGGAACGCAGAGGGCGCGGAGTTCACGCGGAGGGCGCAGAGAGGGCGGAAGGCGGGGTGGCGCGGCGTGGGGTTTTCAGAGCGTGGTGTCTGCGGAAGGTCTTCAAGAGCACGACTGCGCCGAAGCGGCGAGTCGTGGCACCCGGCAAAGGGCGCGGAGAGGGCAGGAGTCATCGATGTCAAGAGGGGGAAGGCAAGAAGACACCCCCACCCCGGCCCTCCCCCGCACGCGGGGGAGGGAGGAAGAGAGGACATCGGGGGCAACTTGTTCCTGCTTTGCTCTTCGAGGCAAAGCAGGGCACCCGGCGGCGGGGGAGGGAGGAAGAGAAGACATGAATGCCCCCTCCGTCACGCTGGCGCGGGCCACCTCCCCCGGAAGCCCGGGGGAGGAGAGGAGACATTGGGGGCGGTTGGTTCATGGCCCTGCTGCGCAGGGCCATGGCACCGGGAATCGGTTGGTTTGGTTGGATATGGGAAGACACTGACCTGCGAAGCGCAGGTCAGTGGCACGGGGTCGGTGGTGCGCGGGGGAGGGGGGTTAGTTGGCGACGATGTTGACGAGGCGGCCGGGGACGACGATGACTTTGCGGACGGTTTTGCCGGCGATGAAGTTCTGGATTTTCTCGTCGGCGAGGGCGGCGGCTTCCATGGTCGCGTTGTCGGCGTCTTTGGGGAGCATGATAGTGGATCGGAGCTTGCCCATGACCTGGATGGGGATCTCGATCTCGTCGTCGGTGAGTTTGGACTGGTCGTAGTCGGGCCAGGGCTGGGTGGTGACGCTGGGGGGGCGGCCGAGTCTTTCCCAGAGTTCTTCGGCGAGGTGTGGGGTGAAGGGGGCGAGGACGCGGATGAAGCGGTCGGCTTGGTCTTCGGTGAGGGGTTGGTTGCTTGATTGGGCGGCGTTGACGAACTCGAAGATGGCGGCGATGGCGGTGTTGAAGGAGAGTTTCTCGATGTCGTCTCCGGCTTTGTGGATGAGACGGTGGAGTTGTTTTTCGGTTTGTTCGTCGGGGGTGTCGGTGGTTTTGAATGCGGCGTCGTCGTTGATGCAGAGTCGCCAGATTTTCTGGAGGAGTCGGAAGAGGCCGACGGTGTCTCGGGTGTTCCAGGGTTTGGACGCTTCGAGGGGGCCCATGTACATTTCGTAGAGTCGGAAGGTGTCGGCGCCGTAGTCGGCGATGACGTCGTCGGGGTTGACGACGTTTTTGAGGGACTTGGACATCTTGGCGGTGATCTGGACGACGGGGTCGCCGGTTTCGATCTCGGTGTATCGGCCTTCTTCTCGTTCTTCGACCATGTCGATGGGGACGAGTGTTTTGTCGGCGCGTTGGTAGGCGAAGGAGGTGATGAGTCCCTGGTGGAAGAGTTTGCGGAATGGTTCGGGTGAGGAGACGTGGCCGAGGTCGTGGAGGCACATGTGCCAGAAGCGGGCGTAGAGGAGGTGGAGGACGGCGTGTTCGGCGCCTCCGATGTAGAGGTCGACGCCGTTGTCTCCGAGCCAGTAGGACTCGGCTTGCTTGGAGGCGAATCGGTCGGTGTTTTTGGGGTCGGTGTAGCGGAGGTAGTACCAGCACGAGCCGGCCCATCCGGGCATGGTGTTGGTTTCGCGGCGCATGGGGGCGTCGGGCGGGAACTCGTGGTCGAGTCCGACGTCTTTGGCGGTGGTGCGGACCCAGTCCTTGGCTTTGGCGAGGAGTGGTTGGGGGTCGTCGGATTCCTCGGGGGCGTAGTCGGCGAGGGGTGGGAGCGCGACGGGGAGGGTGGATTCGGAGACGGCGTGGTGGTCTCCCCGTTCGTCGAAGACGATGGGGAAGGGCTCGCCCCAGTAGCGCTGTCGGGAGAAGAGCCAGTCGCGGAGTTTGTAGTTGACCTTGGGCGCGCCGTATTTGTTGGCGCGGAGCCATTCGATGATGGTGGCTTTGGCTTGTTTGATGTCGAGGGTGTCGAGGAAGCCGGAGTTGATGGCGGGTCCGGTTCCGGTGTAGGCCTCGCCTTCGAAGTCTTCGGGCGGCTGGACGGTGCGGACGATGGGGAGGTCGTGTTCTTTGGCGAAGTCCCAGTCTCGTTGGTCTTGTCCGGGGACGGCCATGATGGCGCCGGTGCCGTAGCCCATGAGGACGTAGTCGGCGGTGTAGACGGGGATGGGGTTTCCGGTGGCGGGGTTGGTGACGTGGAGTCCGAGGAAGACGCCGGTTTTTTCTTTGTTCTCCTGTCGTTCGATGTCGGTGCGGTTGCGTGCCCACTGGACGTAGTCGTTGAGTCGCTTCACGTCGAGCTGGGGGGGCGCGAAGTCGGCGGCGAGATCGACGAGGGGGTGTTCGGGGGCGACGACCATGTAGGTGGCGCCGAAGATGGTGTCGGGGCGCGTGGTGAAGACGCGGAGTGCTTCGCCCATGGGGGTGCCCGTGGGGTCGAGGATGGGGAAGTCGATTTCCGCGCCGACGGAGCGTCCGATCCATTCGGACTGTTGTGTTTTGGTGGAGGAGGGCCAGTCGAGGTCTTCGAGTCCTTCGAGGAGTCGGTCGGCGTATGCGGTGATGCGGAACATCCATTGTCGGAGTGGTTTGCGGAAGACGGGGAAGGAGCCGCGTTCGGAGCGGCCGTCGATGACTTCTTCGTTGGCGAGGGCGGTGCCGAGTTTGGGGCACCAGTTGACGGTTTGCTCGGAGAGGTATGCGAGTCGGTAGGAGTCGATGATGGCTTTTTTGGTTTCTCGGTCGAGTGTGTCCCACGGGCCGGCGTCGGTGCCGTCGGGGAGGTCTCCGGCGCCGGTGTATTCGGTGGCGCTGGGGTTGAGTTTGGCGGTGCGTTGGCCGGACTCGAGTTCGTCGATGAGTTGCTGGATCGGGCGGGCGCGGTTGAGGTCGGTGTCGAACCATGCGTTGTAGATCTGGAGGAAGATCCACTGGGTCCAGGTGTAGTACTCGGGGTCGATGGTTCCGAACTCTCGGGACCAGTCGTAGCAGAAGCCGAAGCGTTTGAGCTGTCGTCGGAAGTTGTCGATGGATTGTTTGGTGGTGACTTCGGGGTGGACGCCTGTTTTGATGGCGTACTGCTCGGCGGGGAGGCCGAAGGCGTCCCATCCCATGGGGTGGAGGACGTTGAAGCCCTTCATTTTTTTGTATCGTGAGATGATGTCGGTGGCGGTGTAGCCCTCGGGGTGTCCGACGTGGAGCCCGGCGCCGGAGGGGTAGGGGAACATGTCGAGGGCGTAGAACTTGGGTTTGGCGGGGTCGAAGTCGGGGTCGCCCGGGTTGGGGGCGTGGTTGGTGTTGTGGGTGTCCCAGTAGCGTTGCCATTTGGATTCGATGGCGTCGGCGAGGGTGGCGTCGTAGCGCGTGGCGGTCGCGTTTTCGTTGGATTCTGGCATGGAACTGGGAGTTTAGCACAAGCCATGCGGGGGATCGGGGCGGGAGGAGGGTGGTATTGTGGGGGGATGTGTGGACGGTTCGCGCAGGTGTTTGATGATCGGGGGCTCGATCGGGTCGAGGCGATCCTGCGCGCGATGGTGCGGGCGGGGTCGGATCCGTTCGGGGGGTCGTACAACGTGGCGCCGACGCAGGGGGCGGTG
>CBFGUD010000052.1:0-8776 GCA_965652365.1 uncultured Phycisphaerales bacterium | reverse complement strand
CAGGTCAGTGCCAACCACCACGCATCACCCCCCCCTTTTCATCGCCTTCTCTGCGCCTCTGCGCCCCTTTGCGCCCTCTGCGTACCCATCTTCATGTCTTCTGTCTTCTTCTCCCTACCCCCCCGAAGCAATCGCCGCCTGCGCCGCCGCCAAACGCGCGATCGGCACCCGGAACGACGAGCAGCTCACGTACCCGAACCCCACCCCGTGACAGAACCGCACGCTCGCCGGGTCACCCCCGTGCTCGCCGCAGATCCCCAGCTTCAACCCCGCGTTCGCGCGCCGCCCCTCCTCGCACGCCATCGACACGAGCCGCCCCACACCCTCCATGTCCAGCGACGAGAACGGATCCCCGGGCAGAATCTCCTGCGCCAGATACCCCGGCAAAAACGTGTTCACGTCGTCACGCGAATACCCGAACGTCAGCTGCGTCAGGTCGTTGGTCCCGAACGAGAAGAAATCCGCCTCCCGCGCGATATCGCCGGCCGCCAGCGCCGCCCGGGGTACCTCGATCATCGTCCCGATCGGGATCGTCAACCGCCCACGGTACCCCGCCTCCTTCCTCGTCCGCGCGATCACCCCCTCCGCCCGCTCACGCAGCACCGCGAGCTCCCTCCGCACCCCCACCAGCGGCACCATGATCTCCGGCCTCGCGCGCACCTTCCGCTCCGCGCACTCGATCGCCGCCAGCGTGATCGCACGCACCTGCATGTCCAGGATCTCCGGGTACGTGATCGCCAGCCGGCACCCCCGGTGACCCAGCATCGGGTTCGTCTCGTGCAGCGCCCCGATCCGACGCGACATCTCCGCGTGCGTCACCCCCATCGCGTCCGCCAGCGACGACACCGTCGCCGGATCGCCCGGCAAAAACTCGTGCAAGGGCGGATCCAGCAGCCGCACCGTCACCGGGAACCCGTCCATCGCGCTGAAAATCCCCACGAAGTCCTCGCGCTGCATCGGCTCGAGCGCCGCCAGCGCCGCGACCCGCTCCCCGGAATCCCGCGACAGGATCATCCGGCGCATCAGCGCGATCCGCTCCGCACCGAAGAACATGTGCTCCGTCCGACACAGCCCGATCCCCTCCGCCCCCAGCGCCCGCGCCCGCCGAGCATCCTCGGGCGTGTCCGCGTTGGCGCGCACCCCCAGCACCCGCTCCGTGTCCGACCATTTCATCACCGTCGCGAAATCCCCGCCCATCTCCGGCTCCACCGTCCCCACCGCGCCCAGCATCACCCGCCCCGTCGACCCGTCGATCGAGATCGTGATGTCGCGACCGAACACACGATCCCCCACCCACAGCGTCCCGCCCGACTCGTCGATCACCACCGACCCCGCGCCCGACACGCAGCACCTGCCCCACCCCCGCGCCACCACCGCCGCGTGCGACGTCATCCCCCCCGTGCTCGTCAAAATACCCGCGGCCGTGTGCATCCCGTCCACGTCCTCCGGGCTCGTGTCCTTGCGCACCAAAATCACCGACTCCCCCGCGCCCGCGCGCGCCACCGCCTCCGCCGCGCTGAACGCCGGGCGACCCACCGCCGCCCCCGGGGACGCGGGCAGCCCCGTCGCGATCACGTCCGCCCGCGCCGCCGCGACCGGATCGAACGAAGGCAGCAACAACTGGATCAGATCCCCCGCCGGGATCCGCATCAGCGCCTCGCGCCGCGTCACCCGCCTCGACTTCACCAGATCGCACGCGATCCGCACCGCCGCCGCACCCGTCCGCTTGCCCGTCCGCGTCTGGAGCATGAACAACTCCCCACGCTCCACCGTGAACTCGATGTCCTGCATGTCCCGGTAGTGCGCCTCGAGCGTCCCCTTCACCCCCACGAGCTGTTTGTACACGTCCCTGTTCCAATCCTCCATCGCGCTGATCGGCTCGGGCGTCCGGATCCCCGCCACCACGTCCTCCCCCTGCGCGTTGACCAGGAACTCCCCGTAGAGCACGTCCTCCCCCGTCGACGGGTCCCGCGTGAACGCCACCCCCGTCGCGCTGTCGTCGCCCGTGTTCCCGAACACCATCGACTGCACGTTCACCGCCGTCCCCAAGAGCCCCGCCATCCCCTCGATGCGCCGGTACCGCACCGCGCGCTCCGTGTCCCACGAATCGAACACCGCGCGGATCGCCAGCTCGAGCTGTTTCTGCGGGTCCTGCGGGAACCCGCGCCCCACCCGTTCCCTGTACACCCGCTTGAACCGCGCGCACAGGTCCTTGAGCCCCGCCGCGTCCACGTCCGTGTCCTTCTCCACCCCGCGCTCACGCTTCACCGCGCCCAGCTCCGCCTCGAACAGCCCGTGGTCCACCCCCATCACCACGTCACCGAACATCGCGATGAGCCGCCGATACGCGTCGTACGCGAACCGCGCGTTCCCCGTCGCGCGCGCCAATCCCTCCACCGATTTGTCCGTCAGCCCCAGGTTCAGGATCGTGTCCATCATCCCCGGCATCGACCGCGCCGCCCCCGAACGCACCGACACCAGCAGCGGGTCCGACTCGTCCCCGAACCGCTTCCCGCGCTGCCGCTCCAGCGCCCGCATCGCGCGCCCCACCCCGTCCATGAGCCCGCTCGGGAGCCGCTGTCCGTTCGCGTGGTAGTCCGCGCACACCCTCGTCGTGATCGTGAACCCCGGGGGCACGGGCAAGCCCATCTCCGTCATCGCCGCCAGGTTCGCGCCCTTCCCCCCCAGCAGTTCCTTCATCGACCCGTCGCCGTCGGTTCTGGCGCCGAACGCGTAGATCATCCGCGCCGAGCGCCGCGCCGGTCGATCGCCCGCGCCCGCCCTCTTCGCGCCCCGCTTCCTCGCACCCGTCGCGCCCGTAACAGTTACCTTCGAGCCCGCCTTCTTCGATCCGCGCTCCGCCATCGCCCGCTGCTCCCGTCCGCGTATCCACGCCGTGCGCCCCGCACCGGGGCATACACGTCATCGACCATCCGCGCCCGGGACATGCACGCAACCGGAACCGTTCCCGATCAGGGCTCGCAGAAGCACGACGACGTCACCGACGTGTCCGCGCTCGCGAACGCGCGCCCGATCTCCCGATCCAGCATCCGCGCCTCCTCCGAGCGCCCCTGCGCCACCAGCGACGCGCGCAGCCCCGTCAGCGCCCACCCGTTGCCCCGGTTCCGCGACAGATCCTCGCGGTACACCGCCTCCGCCTCCGACGCCCGACCCGCGCCCATCAGCAGCGCCCCCAGCGCATGACGCACCGGAAGCATCCACGCCGGCGGCTCGTCGTACACCAGCGAATCCTCCCACGCGATCCCCTCGCGCAGCGCCGCGAACGCCTCGTCGTGCTTCCCCTCCCGGTACAGCAGCTCGCCCCGCATCATCGCCCGCGCGATCGGGAGCACGTCGTGCACCCGGTTGTTGAGCACGTACCACTCCTCGGGCACCAACGCCACGCGCCGCTCGAACTCCGCCATCTCCTCCCGCGCCTGCGCCGTCCGACCCAGCGCCGAGCACGCGATCGACCGCGCGTACGACCACGTCGCGCGCGACATCACACGCCACTCCGGATAATCGGGCTCCTCCAGGATCGCCTCCCACTTCCCGAACCGGATCATCACGTGCAGCTGCGTGGGCATGATCCCCTCGATCAGCCCCGCCAGCTCGCGCAGGTTCGCCTCGGGCGTCGACGACTCCAGCGCCCGCGCCGCACGCAACGCCGTCCCGTAGTCCCCCTTCATCATCGACGCGAACGCCAGGAAATGCACGTTGTGCGCCGCGTACAGCGAATAGAACCCCGGCGCGGGCGCCTTCTCGAAATACGCCCGGTCCGCCGCGATCGCACGCTCGTTCGACGCCGCCGCGTCCTCGTACCGACCCACACGCACATAGATATGCGAGGGCATGTGCACCAGGTGCCCCGATCCGGGCACCAACCCCGTCAACCGATCCGCGGCCTCGACCGCCCGGTCCGGATCCGCCGACGCCTCCACCGCATGAATATAGAAGTGATTCGCCCCCGGATGACGCGGGTTCCGCGCCAGCACCCCCTCGAGCACCCCCACGATCTCCCCGATCCGACCCCTCGGAGACCCGTCGCTCGTCCAGTAATCCCACGGCTGCAGATTCATCAGCGACTCCGCATAGAGCGCCGCCACATCATCATCCCCCGGGTACGCCTTGTGCACCTCCCCCATCGCCGCCGCGTACGCCTCGTCCAGATGCTTCCGGTCCTCGGGCGCCGGATACTCGTACCGCGCCGAGAGCGCATGCACGAGCGCCTTCTCCACCGCCGTCTCGTCGTCGAGCAGCCCCAGCGCCGTGTCGCACGCCTCGCGCCCGCGCGCCGAACGCTCGTCGGTCATCGCCGGATCGTTGATGTTGATCCCCTGGCAATACGCGATCGCCCAGTGCGCCATCGCGCAATCCGGGTCCTCGAGCGCCGCCATCTCGAACGAACGCACCGCCTCGTCGTGGTTGAACCCGTACATCAGCTGCATCCCCTGGTCGAACCAGCGCTGCGCCGCGCGCGAATCCGTCGTCACCGCCCGCCCGTAGTTCCCGAACCCGTCGTACAACCGGGCCCCGTTCTCCGTCCGGACCTCCCCGCACCCGACCAGCGACCCCGACGCCAAGACCAGCCCCAACGCCCCGACCACGCACCCACGAAGCATCACACGCACCATGCCGCACCTCCCCGGCGGATCCCCGCCGTCGATCCGCGCGCACACGCAGCGCCGTTTCCCGCGCCGACGCGACACCGCGCCGGCCCATCATCATCCCACGCCCCGCCGACCGCGCCAAGCACATCCCGCGCCAAGCACATGCGCGCCAAGCACATCCCGCGCCCGACACACCCGACCGAAGCCCCCCACCCTACCCCCGCACCAACCCCAGTCCACCGGTTTCCGAGCAGTTTCAGAGAAACTATCCCAATTGGGGAAACCACCCGATCACCCGTTCTCATGCCCTCTCATGCCCTCTCATGCCCTCTCATGCCCTCTCGCGCCCCCGACCCGCCACCCACCGTCTTCTCTTCTCTGTGCCCTCTGCGTGACCTCCGCGCCCTCTGCGTTCCCCGTCCTCTGCCTTCCGCCTTTCCCATTGCCTATTGCCCATTGCCCATTGCCCATCGCCCATTGCCCGACCCCAAAAACAAAGAACCCGCCCAACCGGACGGGTCCCCGAACATCTCAATCATCGAACCAAGCTCAGCCCTCGTCCACCTTCGCGATCTGCCACTCCTCCAGATCCACCGGCGCCTGACGACCGAAGATCGACACCAGCACACGAACCGTCCCCTTCTCCGGGAACAACTCGTCCACCGTGCCCTCGTAGTTCTCGAACGCGCCCTCGCGGATCAGCACGCTCTCGCCCTTCTCGAACGACAACCGGATCGTCGGCTCGTCCTCGGGCGCCTGCGAATCGAGCAGCATCTTCTCGACCTCGTGCATCTGCATCGGCGTCGGACGACCCGCCGTCCCGATGAAGTCCCCCACCCCCGTCGTCTCCTTGATCAGGAAGAAGATGTCCTGCGGGATCCGACCGTCATCCTCCAGACGCATCTCGACGAACACGTACCCCGCGTACAGCTTCTCTTCCTTGATCTTCGTCTTCCCGCCCTTGATCGTCTTGATCTTCTCCGTCGGCACCAGAATACGACCCACCAGGTGCGTCATCCCCTCGATCTGGATCTTCCGCAGCAGCGTCTGCTGCACCGAGTTCTCCTTGTTCGAAGCGACACGCAGCACGAACCACTGCATCCCCTCCTGCACCAGCGGCTCGTCCTGGCCGATCTTCCCCTCGATCGCAGGCGTGTCCTCGCGCAGGTCCTTCACCTTCGTCCCCGACGCCGCGAAGCTCGGCGACGCCGGCGCGGACGACTCCGCGGCGCCCTCGGGCGCGCCGTTCTCCTGCGCCGACCCACCCTGCGTGTCCGCGCCCGATTGATCGTTCATGTGCTCGTCGTTCATCATCCGCTCCCACGCGTCGGCGCGCTGCTCAGCTCTCGAGGACCCCGATCGTCCGGAACACCCACGAGAACATCATGTCCACGCCGTACAGGAGCCCCGCGATCAGGAAGGTCGCCACGATCACGACGATCGTCGAACCCTTCACCTCGCGATAGCTCGACCAGTTCACCTTCTTCATCTCCCCGTCCGTCGCCACCAGGAACTCCACGCTCCGCTTGTTCGAACCGACGAAGATCAGCAGCCCCACCGCCCCCAGCAGCATCACCAGCCCCGCCGCCCCCGTCTGCAGATACTCGATCGGGTAGATCGGCGTCGACGACGCGCCACGCACCGAAGCCCCGCCCAGCTCCCCCGAGCCCCCCGCGCTCTCGATCACCACCCGCACCGCGTCCCCCGCCGTGTCGCGCACCGTCTCGCTCGAGAAGTTCACCGCCACCAGCGTCGCGCTCGAGCCCCGATCGTCCGAGTACGACTCCACGCTCGCGCGACCCAGCTCCGACACCTCCTCGCTCGCGCCCATGTACCCCATGAGCACGACCGTGTCCCCCGCCTGGGGCAGCTCCGCCATCCGCGCGTCGACGAGCGAGAACGTCCACGACCGAGGAGGCAACCGCACCGCGCCCGCCTGGTTCCACGCCCACTGCGCACCCGCCAGGATCAGCACACCCACGAACACCGCCGTGAGCACGCGCACCCAGTAGCCCTGACCCTGCTTGTAGATCCCGAGCGCCATGAACAATCAACCTCTTTCCGTGACCACGCGCCCCTCAGCGGACACGACCATCAAAGCACGGCAGGAAGGACTCGAACCCTCGACCGGTGGATTTGGAATCCACTGCTCTACCAACTGAGCTACTGCCGTAGCGAGCCGCTAGCCGCTCGGGACTAGCCACAGGGGGAAGCAAGAAAGGTTTCTCCGGCCCTAGCCCCTCGTGGCTAGTGGCCAGCCCCTCTCTTACTTCCGCTTGATCTTGTGCAGCGTGTGCTTCCGCAGACGAGGAGAATACTTGTTCATCCCCTCCTTGAGCTTCTCATCAATACCGCCCTTCACGTTGATGCTCGTGCGGTAGTTCAGATCGCCCGTCTCGCTGCACTGCAGCCACACGTACTCGCGCGCCTGCGACTTCTTCTTGGCCATCGTCGGCCTCCACTTTCAATCGCACGCCGTCAGCCCACTGCGGCGCACAAGGATTCGCTTCCAAACCTCGGCCCGGGCACTCTCGTACCCGGGCCGCGAAACGCTCTGCCAATCGAGCAAACTCCGTTCGTTCACTCGAATCAGAGACCCGCTCGACGCGGACCCCTGTCACAAATCACTTACTCGAGGATCTCGGTCACCGTGCCCGAGCCGATCGTACGACCGCCCTCACGCACCGCGAAACGCAGACCCTTCTCCATCGCCACCGGCTTGTCCTCGAGGTCGATCTCCATGGTGACGTTGTCGCCGGGCATGCACATCTCCGCCTTCGCGCCGCCGTCGCCGTAGAGCTCCAGAACCTTGCCCGTCACGTCCGTCGTGCGGAAGTAGAACTGGGGCTTGTAACCCGCGAAGAACGGGGTGTGACGACCGCCCTCCTCCTTCGTGAGCACGTAGACCTGGCCCTTGAACTTCGTGTGCGGGGTGATCGAACCGGGCTTGCAGATGACCTGACCACGCGTGATCTGGTCCTTCTCCACGCCGCGCAGCAGCACCCCGCAGTTGTCGCCCGCGATCGCGGACTCGAGCGTCTTGTTGAACATCTCGACGCCCGTGATCGTGGTCTTCTGGTTGTGCTTCTGGAGACCGACGATCTCCGCCTCGTCACCGACCTTGACCTGACCACGCTCGACGCGACCCGTCGCGACCGTGCCGCGACCCTTGATCGAGAACACGTCCTCGACCGACACGAGGAACGGCTTGTCGTTCTCGCGCTCGGGCTCGGGGATGTAGTTGTCGAGCTGGTTGAACAGCTCGTCGAGCGGCGCGCAGATCGCGTCGTCGCTCGGGTTCTCCAGCGCGGCCTTGGACTGACCACGGATCACCGGGGTGTCGTCCCCCGGGAAGTCGTACTTGTCCAGCAGCTCGCGGATCTCCATCTCCACAAGGTCCAGCAGCTCCTCGTCGTCGACGAGATCCACCTTGTTCATGAAGACGACGATGTAGGGCACACCCACCTGACGCGCGAGCAGCACGTGCTCACGGGTCTGCGGCATCGGGCCCGAGTCCGCCGCGACCACCAGGATCGCCCCGTCCATCTGGGCCGCACCCGTGATCATGTTCTTGACGAAGTCCGCGTGCCCCGGGCAGTCCACGTGCGCGTAGTGACGCGCTTCCGTCTCGTACTCCACGTGCGACGAGTGGATCGTCACCGTCTTGTTCGAGTCACGCACCGTACCACCCTTGGTGATCTCCGCGTAGGACTTGCCCTCCGACAAACCCTTCGCCGCAGCACGCGCCACCAGCGCCGCCGTCAGCGTCGATTTGCCGTGGTCGATGTGACCGATCGTCCCAACGTTCACGTGCGGCTTGGTCCGCTCAAATACGCCTTTCGCCATGATTCTTCCCTCAACTGGTTGCTGCCGCGGCCGCCGCGTCAGCTCATGCGCCTCGGGCCGCTCGTCAAAGTTCCCACGCCGACACCAGTCGACGCATCAATATCATTCCCGCCGTCGCATCCGAGCGACGACCAAAGCCGCTGGAGGGACTTGAACCCTCGACCTCACCCTTACCAAGGGTGCGCTCTACCACTGAGCTACAGCGGCATAACAACGCCCGGCCTCTCGACCGGGCGGGAAAGGATCATACCCACACCCCCGCACCGGTCAACCAATTGCACCGCCCCCACTTATCGCACATCCAACCGCTTCCACCCCCC
>CBFGUD010000051.1:0-9221 GCA_965652365.1 uncultured Phycisphaerales bacterium | reverse complement strand
CCGACGACGCGCCGCCATCCCCAACGCCCCCACCAGCACCACCCCGCTCCCCGGCGCCGGGATCACGCTCCGGATCCAGTCCTCGTAATCCGAAACCCTTGTATACACGCTCATATCCCCGTAATCCCCGTCCGGATCCCCGTCCACCGAGTTGATGAACGACGTCACCCCCGCAAGCACCCACCCCGCCTGCGTCTCCACGAACAGCGACCCCCCCGAATCCCCCCCCGCCACCTGGTACTCCAGCCCCGTCGGCGACGAATCCCCGTACGTCGAATCCTCCGCCCGCAGCGGCGAATCAAAGTCCGTGATCAACAGCGACCCGTTCCATCCCCGGTCCGACCCCAGCGCATCGATCACGTTCGTCCCCGCGCGCTTCATCCCCTGCGTCCCCACCACCTCGCCGAACAACCCCGTCCCCGTCGCCCCGTACCCCACACCCGTCCCCACCATCCCCAGCTCATCGGACCCCGAGTACAGCCCCGCCGCGCTCGTGCTGAGAATCGGGCTCGACAACCGCACCAACGCCAGATCGAACCCCGCCGTGATGCTGTTCGCGTTCCACTCCGGGTGCACGATCACCTCCTCCGCGATCCCGAACTCGCCCCCCACCTGCGCGATGTAGCCCCCCGCGTTCGTCGCCCCCGTCGTGCAGTGCGCCGCCGTCAGGATCCACCGGTCCGCGATCAGCGTCCCCGAGCACGAGCGCGTCGTCCCCGCGTCCGTGAAGATCTGGAACCGAGCCGTCGCCCCGAACTGGCTCTGCTGCGCCAGCGACAGATACTCCGAATCCGCGACATCATGACGACGGATCCCCCCCAGCGCCGACGACGCCACCACGCCCCCGCACACACACAGCACCGCCACAACCTGGAGCCGATCGATCGTCACGAACCGTCCTTTCGCTTCCATTCCCGCGCAGCCGATCCGCCGCACACCCAATCAGACACGCACATCCCCGTCCCGACCACCAAAAACGCGGATTTGTCCGACCCACCGTCCGATCATCCCCCGCAGCATCCCCCAACCATCGCATACCATCCTTGCTCCCGCGCGCCAAACGCGCCCGAAACCCCCGCCCCCCCCCGGTTCCCCGAGCCCTGAGCCCACGCATGACCACCCCGTCCCAGACCACCACCGCCAAGCGCACCAGCGCCGAAATCCGCCGCCAGTTCATCGCCTTCTTCGAAGAACGCGCGCACACCTTCGTCCCCTCCTCCACCACCTGCCCCACGGGCGACCCCTCCCTCCGAGACACCTTCGCCAACGCCGGGATGAACCAGTTCAAACCCATCTTCCAGGGCACCCTCGACCCCACCTCCCCGCTCCAGGGACTCAAACGCGCCGTCAACGCCCAAAAATGCATCCGCGCCGGCGGCAAACACAACGACCTCGACGACGTCGGCAAGGACACCTACCACCACACCTTCTTCGAAATGCTCGGCAACTGGTCCTTCGGCGACTACTTCAAGGAAGACGCCATCGCCTGGTCATTCCAGCTCCTCACCAAGGTCTGGGGCATCAGCCCCGACCGCCTCTACGCCACCTACTTCGAAGGCAACCCCGAACAGGACCTCCCACCCGACCTCGAAACCAAAGCCATCTGGGCCAAGTACCTCCCCGAAGACCACATCCTCCCGGGCGACATGAAAGACAACTTCTGGGAAATGGGCGACACCGGACCCTGCGGCCCGTGCTCCGAAGTCCACTACGACCGCATCGGCAACCGCAACGCCGCCCACCTCGTCAACCACGACGACCCCGACGTCCTCGAAATCTGGAACAACGTCTTCATCCAGTTCGACCGACTCGACTCGGGCGAGCTCCGCCCCCTCCCCGCCAAACACGTCGACACCGGCATGGGGCTCGAACGCATCGTCTCCGTCCTCAACGACGTCCGCTCCAACTACGACACCGACATCTTCATCCCCCTCTTCGACACACTCCGTCAGCTCACAAACGCCCGCCCCTACACGGGCAAGGTCGGCGCCGACGACACCGACGGCATCGACGAGGCCTACCGCGTCATCGCCGACCACATCCGCACCCTCGTCATCGCCATCACCGACGGCGGCTTGCCCTCCAACGAAGGCCGCGGCTACGTCCTCCGCCGAATCCTCCGCCGCGCCGTCCGCTACGGGCGCCAAAAACTCAACGCCCCCCAGGGCTTCCTCACATCCCTCGCCCCCACCGTCGTCGACCAGCTCGGCGACGCCTACCCCGAACTCAAGAGCGACCCCCAACGCGTCTACGACATCATCGAAGACGAAGAAGAATCCTTCGGAAAGACCCTCGAGTCCGGGCTTGCGATGTTCTACCAAGCTGCAGCCAACGTCTTCACGAGTACTGAACTCGACCCGACTCATTTCGAATTCAAGAGCGACTCTGTACCCAACGGAATTCCCTTCGAGAAATCAAGAGTCGAATGCAGTTGGACAAGCAGTGGCAACGATCTTCCAGAAAGCCATTACCGGGCTAGCAACAAAGCTGCCTGGGGCTTGGATTTAAAGTACAACGATGAGTATGGGAATGAAATCGGCCCAGAAACAAGCTTCACCGCACCGGGGTTCTCTGAACTGGTCAAATCACTCTTCAAGACTCAGCCGGTATTGCCGGGAGATCAAATCTTCAAGCTCTATGACACCTACGGCTTCCCAGCCGACTTGACGCAGATTCTGGCCGAAGAGATTGGACTCATTGCCGACATGGATGGTTTCCACAAAGCCATGGCCGAGCAAAAAGAACGCTCCCGCGCCTCAGGCAGAGAATCATCCGACGGCCCCTGCCTCGACCTCCGCGCCGAACAGATCGCCCAGCTCCAGCACCTCCACGTCAAACCCACCGACGACTCCGCCAAGTTCGAATCACGCGAGATCAACGCCACCGTCAAAGCCATCTGGAACGGACACAACTTCGACGACCACGCCTCGGGCACCAACGCCTCCATGCGCCCCGTCGCCATCATCCTCGACCGCACCAACTTCTACCCCGAAATGGGCGGCCAGATCGCCGACACCGGAGAACTCCGCTGCGCCAAAACAGGCGCCACCTTCAAAGTCGAAGACGTCCAGACCTTCGGCGGCTACGTCATCCACACCGGACGCGTCACCAAAGGCAAAATCGCCTGCAGCGCCACCGTCTCGTGCAAGGTCACCCCCAAACGCCGCGAACTCATCGCCGCCAACCACACCGCCACCCACCTCCTCAACTTCGCACTCCGCGAAGCACTCAACGACCCGGGCGTCGACCAACGCGGCTCCCTCGTCACCGACGAAAAACTCCGCTTCGACTTCACCCACAACCAACCCCTCACCCCCGACCAGCTCGCCCAGACCGAGTCCATCATCAACCACGCCATCGACCAGGACCTCACCGTCTACACCGGACCCGCCCCCCTGAGCACCGCCAAGTCCATCGCCGGCCTCCGCGCCGTCTTCGACGAAACCTACCCCGACCCCGTCCGTGTCGTCTCCATCGGCATCGAAATCCCACAGCTCCTCGCAAACCCCACCAACGACGCATGGCGCAGCGCCTCCATCGAGTTCTGCGGCGGCACCCACCTCCCCTCCACCGCACCCGCCAAACGCTGCGCCATCGTCTCCGAAGAAGGCATCGCCAAAGGCACCCGCCGCATCACCGCCCTCACCCACGACGCCGCCCTCGCCGCCAACAAGCACGCCGACGAGCTCGAAGCCAAGGCCAAGGCCCTCTCAACCCTCGACCCCAAAGCCCTCAAGCAGTCCCACACCGACCTCACCGCCGCCGTCGACGCCGCCGAGATCTCCGCCGCCCGCAAGCACGCCATCCGCGACAACCTCGAGCAATACGCCAAACAGCTCAAGGAACACGCCAAAGCCGCCGCCGCCGAACAAGCCCAGATGGCCCAGTCCCTCGCCCAAGGCATCGCCAACGCCGCCAAGGGCTCAAACGAAGACATCATCATCACCACCCTCGACCTCGGATCCGACCGCACCGCCCTCGAATCCGCCGTCTCCACCATCCAGAAAGCCGTCCCCAACAAGGCCGTCATGGTCATCTCCCCCGACACCGCCTCCGGCCGCGTCGCCGTCATGGCCTCCGTCTCCGACCCCATGATCAAACGCGGCCTCAAAGCCGGAGACTGGATCCGCGAAACCACCGCCATCATGGGCGGCAAAGGCGGAGGACGCCCCAGCGCCGCCCAGGGCTCCGGCCCAGACCTCCACAAAGTCAAAGAAGCCGCCGCCCACGCCCGCACCTTCGCCTACCAGAAACTCCAAGGCTGACCCCCCCAACGAGCCGCGACCGTCAGGGAGCGGAGAAAGCACCATGAGCACCGACCGCATCAATATGGGCAAAGCATGGACCATCGCCCTCGACCCCCTCTACGGGCTCATCGGCATGGGACTCCTCGGCTACGGGATCGACTACCTCGCAAACACCGGGCTCCTCTGGACCATCACCCTCGCGCTCCTCGGGCTCGTCGTCGGGTTCTACCGCTTCATCAAGGACGCGCTCCGCCTCAACACCCAGCAAACACGCTCCTCCCCCAAAACCGACGGCGACCCCGACACCTGACCCCCCCTCCCCCACCCCTCCTGCGACACGCGAATCCCACCCCCCGACATGCCAATTCTGGGCACTTTCAGACCCCGAATCGCTCGCCGATCCGCAACCACAGCCCTATGGTTCTCGCCCTGCAGCAAGGGCCCCGCACCCATCGTGCACGCACCCCGGAACACACCACGCACAGCGACATGAGCGATACCAACGCTTCAAACCCGATCCGACTCCCGATCCCGCGCCTCGCGGCCTCGAGCGTCCTCGCGTGTCTCCTCATCGCCTTCGCCGGGGCGCTCATCGCCTCCACCCAGTCACTCCCCATGTCCTCCGCGTTCTGGACACTCGCCCCCGCGCTCATGAGCGTCTTCGCCACCCTCCTCGTCCTCAACCTCCTCCCCCCCAGACCCATCGAGCAATGGGCCGTCCCCGTCCTCGGAGGAACCATCTTCCGCGCCGGGTTCGCCCTCGCCTTCGCGCTCGTGATCTTCTTCCTCTTCTCCCCCGACCGCTTCGCCTTCTTCCTCACCCTCGTCACCGCGCTCGTCGCCGTCCTCATCATCGACGTCTTCACGATCGTCGCCATGATCCAATCAGCACAAGCCAATCAATCCAGCGCCGCCCGGGACACCCACGTCCACGGCGCCACCCCGGAGGGTGCGTAAATGTTCGGATCCATCACCCTCGCCGCCGCCGACCCCGTCGCGCACGTCATCAACCACAAAGCCGTCGCCACCGAAGACGGCTTCTGGATCTGGTCCGCCATCCAGACCAACATGATCCTCTCCGCCATCATCCTCCTCGTCGTCGGGCTCGCCGTCGCCGCCTCCGTCAAGACCGGACCCGACGCCCAGGGCCACAAACGCTGGATCACGAGCAACCCCTTCGCCCACATGATCGAGGTCATCTGCGCCTACCTCCGAGAGAACACCGTCCGACCCCTCCTCGGCAAACGCACCGACCGCTTCATGCCCTTCCTCTGGACCCTCTTCTTCTTCATCCTCGTCAACAACCTCCTCGGGCTCGTCCCCCTCCTCGACGCATGGCACCTCGCCAACCCCGCCGACAAAAAAGCACACATGGCATGGATCGGAGGCACCGCCACCCAGTCCATCTACGTCACCGCAGCCCTCGCCATCGTCTCGGGCATCGTTATCAACGCCGCAGGCATCAAGGAACTCGGGCTCGGGGGCTACATCAAGCACCTCACCGCCGAAGCACCCATCTTCGTCTGGCCCATCATCATCCCCATCGAGATCCTCGGCACCTTCATCAAACCCATCGCGCTCGCCATCCGTCTCTTCGCCAACATGACCGCAGGCCACATCCTCGTCGCCGTCCTCCTCGGCTTCGCAGGGTCCTCGGGCTTCGGCTCCGAAAACCTCCTCCTCGGGCTCCCCATCGGGATCGTCTCC
Organism: uncultured Phycisphaerales bacterium; assembly: GCA_965652365.1. GTDB lineage: Bacteria > Planctomycetota > Phycisphaerae > Phycisphaerales > UBA1924 > UBA1924. The sequence goes on along the minus strand of CBFGUD010000051.1, from coordinate 3,267 downwards.
ACCATCGCCGTCATCGCGATCTACTTCCTCGAACTCTTCGTCGCATTCCTCCAGGCATTCGTCTTCATGTTCCTCACCACCGTCTTCATCTCCCTCCTCGAACACCACCACGATCACGAACACGAAACAGCGCACGAAATCGCACACGCGGGACTCGCGTGATCCGACTTGTCGGGCCTCGGGCTTCGTGAGGAGCCGCCCAAGGCCATTGAAATCCCCCCGAGACGGTCTCGGGGTTCAGTGGAGTGCTCCTCGCAACAGTTCAGGTCAGGCCGAGCAACAACCAAGACTCGACACGCTCGGCCACAGAAAGGAATCGGCTATGAAGCTCATCAAGAACATCGCCCTCGCGACCGCCGCCCTCGCGCTCCTCGGCCCGGCCTCCGCCCTCGCACAGGACGGCGTCGCCGTCGAAAACATCGGCAAGGGCCTCGCCGCCATCGGCGCCGGCATCGCCGTCCTCGGCGGCGGCCTCGGCATCGGCCTCGTCGGCAAGGGCGCACTCGAGTCCATCGCACGCCAGCCCGAGGCCTCGGGCACCATCGGCACCAACATGATCCTCGCCGCCGCCCTCATCGAAGGCGCCACCCTCTTCGCCGTCGTCGTCGGACTCCTCGTCGGCCTCGCCTGATACACAACACACAGGCCGGCGCGCCCGAAACACGACGCGCCGACCATTCACGTCACGCCGCCTCAAGGAGACCAGGCATGAAGCGTTCCGCACTCCTCATCATCGCGTCCCTCACGCTCGCCGCCCTCGCCGCCGCGCCCGCACTCGCGGCAGACGCCGCCTCCCCCATCGCCAAACCCAACGAAGGCATCGCCTCCGCCGTCACCGCCATCGTCGTCTTCCTCATCGTCTTCGCCATCCTCGCCACCAGCGTCTGGCCCAAAATCACCCAAGGCCTCGACGAACGCAACCAGAAGATCACCTCCGAGATCGCCGCCGCCGAGCAGGCACGCAAGCAAGCCAAGGACGCGCTCAACGAGTACGAGAAGAACCTCGCCGAAGCCCGCGCCCAGGCCCAGAAGATGCTCGACGAAACCCGCGCCCAGCAGTCCGCCCTCGCCGCCCAGCTCAAGGCCAAGGCCGACGCCGAGCTCACCGACATGCGCGAGAAAGCCAAGGCCGACATCGAAGCCGCCAAGAAGCAAGCCCTCTCCGAGCTCTACGCCGAGTCCGTCAACATCGCCACCATCATGGCGGGCAAGATCCTCCAGCGCGAAGTCTCCGCCTCCGACGAGCAGCGCCTCATGGACGAATCCCTCCAGGAAATGAAGTCCGTCAACGCCTGATCCGCGATCGGAGCCCACCCATGCCCCTCATCGAAACCAAGCCCGACGCGCTCGCCAAGCTCTACGCAACCGCCGCCTTCGAGCTCGCCGACGCGGACCCCTCCCTCTCCCCCGAGGACCTCCTCGGCGAGATCGAGGACATCCTCGAGATCGCCCGCGCCGACAAAAACTTCTCCGAGTTCCTCGCCTCCCGCCTCATCGACGCCTCCAAACGCGACGCCTCCCTCCAGACCATGCTCGCCGGGAAAGTCTCCCCCCTCACCCTGAGCTTCCTCCGCCAGCTCAACCGCAAGGACCGCCTCGGACACATCATCGCCATCGCCGGCGCCCTCGACACCCTCGTCCAGGCCCGCTACGGCCGCGTCGAAGTCGACGTCTTCACCGCCACACCCATGGCCCCCGACGCGCTCGACCGCATCAAGCACAAACTCTCCGAATCACTCGGCAAGGAAGTCATCCTCCACCCCTACACCGACGCCTCCATGCTCGGAGGCATCAAGATCCGCATCGGCGACCAACTCATCGACGCCTCCGTCCGAGCCGAACTCGCACGCATGCGCGAATCACTCCTCAAAAAGGGCGGCCCCTCCATCCGAAACCGCGCCCCCGATATCCTCAGCGACTAACCCCCCCACCCCACCCAACGAGCCGCGACCGTCAGGAAGCGGACACACCACCGCACCCAAGACGGCGCCCGCGCAAGGCCGCCGTCTTTTCCATCCACCCCCTACCATCCCCAACGCAACCGATCCAACGACAGGAGACGCGCCATGCCCAAGAAAACGATCGAACAGATCGACGTCCGATCCAAGAACGTCCTCATCCGCGTCGACTTCAACGTCCCCATCGACAACGCCACCATCACCGACGACCGACGCATCAAGGCCGCCATCCCCACCATCCGCTCCGTCATCGACCGCGGCGGACGCGCCATCCTCATCTCCCACCTCGGACGACCCGAAGGCACCGGCTACGAAGAAGCCCAATCCCTCAAACCAGTCGCCAAAAAACTCTCCGAACTCCTCGGCACCGACGCCAAATGCCCCGGACAACTCCCCGTCTCAGACGAAGCCAAAGCCGCCGTCCAGGCCATGAACGACGCCGACATCGTCGTCCTCGAGAACCTCCGCTTCGACAAACGAGAAAAAGCCGGCGACGAAACCTTCGCCAAAGCACTCGCCGACCTCGCCGACGTCTACGTCAACGACGCCTTCGGCACCTGCCACCGCACCGACGCCTCCATGTACGCCGTCCCCAAGGCCATGGGCACCAAACCCACCGTCGTCGGATTCCTCGTCGAACGCGAAATCCGCTACCTCTCGGCCGCCCTCGCCAACCCCGAGCGCCCCTTCACCGTCATCCTCGGCGGCGCCAAAGTCTCCGACAAACTCCCCGCCATCGAAAACCTCCTCCCCAAAGCCGACAACATCCTCATCGGCGGCGCCATGGCCTACACCTTCCTCAAAGCCCTCGGCCACGACGTCGGCGCCTCCCGCGTCGAAGAAGACAAACTCGACGACGCCAAACGAATCCTCGACCTCGCCGCCGAATCCAAAGTCGACCTCCACCTCCCCGAAGACCACATCTGCTCCACCGCCTTCTCCGAAACCGCCGGCGACATCGAAGTCTTCGACGACCAGATCCCCCACAACTTCATGGGCCTCGACATCGGACCCAAAACACAAACCCACTACGCCACCATCATCAAATCCTCCAAAACCATCGTCTGGAACGGCCCCATGGGCGTCTTCGAATGGGCACCCTTCAAGGTCGGCACCAAGCACATCGCACAGGCCTGCGCCGCCGCCACCAAAGACAACCACGCCACCACCATCGTCGGAGGAGGCGACTCCGCCGCCGCCGCCGAACGCTTCGGCGTCGCCGCCGAACTCTCCCACGTCTCCACCGGAGGCGGCGCCTCACTCGAAATGCTCGAAGGCAAACCCTTCAAAGCCCTCGAAGTCATCGACG
>CBFGUD010000050.1:0-9312 GCA_965652365.1 uncultured Phycisphaerales bacterium | reverse complement strand
CCCCCCCCCCCCCCCCCCCCCCCCCCCCCCCCCCGCCCCGCCCCCCCCCCCCCCCGCCCCGCTCCCCGTGGGGTCAACCCTTCCCGACGAGGTCCTCGTTGGTCTCGAACCGATCGAGCGCCGCGAGCAGCTGCTCCACCTGCATCGGCGGCGGCATGTTCATCATCCGCCTCCGGAGCGCCGTGATCGTCTTGAGCGCCGCGGGCTCGATCAGCTTGTCCTCCTTGCGCGTCCCCGACGCCGCGAGGTTGATCGCCGGGAACAACCGCTTCTCCGCGATCCTCCGATCGAGGATCAGCTCCATGTTCCCCGTCCCCTTGAACTCCTCGAAGATCACCTGGTCCCCCTGCGAGCCCGTATCGACCAGGCACGTCGCGATGATCGTCAGCGACCCGCCCTCCTCGGTGTTGCGGGCCGCGCCGAAAAGCTGCTTGGGGATCTCGAGCGCCTTGGAGTCGATCCCCCCTGACATCGTGCGCCCCGAGTTCGCGTGCTTGCCCGATCGGTTGAAAGCGCGCCCGAGGCGCGTGAGCGAGTCGAGCACCACGAACACGTGCTCCCCGTTCTCCACCATGCGCTTGCAGCGCTCGATCGTCTGGGTCGAGATCTCGATGTGACGCTGGATGTCGTGGTCGTTGCTCGACGCGATGATCTCGATCGCGTCCTGTTTCCAGGGCTTGTCCCACGGCGCCTCGCCGTCGCGCTGCTTGACCGTCCCGTGGAACTCCCGGGTGAAGTCCGTGACCTCCTCGGGGCGCTCGTCGATGAGCAGCGCGAACACCTTCACGTCCGGGTGGTTCGTCAGCACCGAGCGCGTGATGTCCTTGAGCAGCGTCGTCTTCCCCGCCTTGGGCGGCGACACGATCATCCCGCGCTGACCACGCCCGATCGGACAGAACATATCGATCAGACGACACGCCGGCGGGCACCCTTTGTATTCCAGCGTCAGGATCGGCTCCGGGTCGATGCTCGTCAGGTCCTCGAACGCCTTGCGATTCGCGAACTCCTCGGGCGTCATCCCCTCGATGGTGATGAACCGCTCGACCACCGGACGCGGCTTGCGGGACCCGGAGTTCTTCCCGCGCCGTCGCCGACGCGGCTTCTTCATCTCCACCTCGACCTCGACCCGCAGCCCGTCACGCAGCGGGAGCTCCTCCCCGAACTTGATCGGGACGAAGGGCTCGTCGCCCATGTCATCGGGCAGGGGCGCACCCTCCCCCACGCGGACACGTCCCTCGGTACGCGCAGGCCATTCCAGAATGCCAGTCAGCAGGGTCATCGACTGTGTTGTTCCATGCTCCGCCCGACGCTCTCGCGACAAACACGCGCGATCAGCAAAGGCGAAGATCCGTTCCCCGCGCCGAAGCGTCGGCGCTGACGGATCCGATCCCATATCATTCGGCACCCCACCGGTCGGGTCAACCCCACCAGCAACGGGTCCGAGAAGCGGTCCCCCCCGGGGGACCATCGGGGCGATCCCGTCCGCTACGATCGCCCGATCCGATGAAACGTTTACGCGGCATCCCGGTCTCCAAAGGGCTCGTCATCGGACGCGTCGCGCTCATGGAGCACGACAGATCCCTCCGCGTCCCCAGATCCTCGATCGACCAGGCCAACGCGCCCGCCGAGCTCGAACGCTTCGAACTCGCGCGACGCGCCGCGATCGCGGACCTCGACGCGCTCCACGAACAAGCCACCGGGGAGATGGGCGAACAAGCCGCCAAAATCTTCCTCTTCCACATCGGCGCCCTCAACGACCCCTCCATCCTCAAACCCATCCGCGATAAAATCAGCGACGACCTCACCAGCGCCGAATACGCGACGAGCTCGACCCTCAGCGAACTGGCGCAGCGCTTCGCCAAACACCCGGACTCCACCTTCCAGTCCAAGGTCGACGACCTCCGCGACCTCGCGTCGCGCCTCCTCACCAAGCTCAGCGGCGCCACCGCCCTGGACCCCGCGACCCTCGACGAGAACTCCATCATCGTCGCACACGACCTCACCCCCACGCAGACCGCCGGGTTCGACCGCGACAAGGTCACCGGGTTCGTCACCGACCTGGGCGGACGCACCTCCCACACCGCGATCGTCGCCGGCGCCCTCTCGCTCCCGGCCGTCGTCGGGCTGAGCAACATCACCTCCCGCGTCCGCGACGGACAAACCATCATCGTCGACGGCACCCGCGGGACCGTCATCCTCGACCCCGACACCGAAACCCTCGAGACCTACGCCCGCGCCATCGAACGCGCCCGCGAAGCCAAACTCGAGCTCCACGAACTCGCGACCCTCCCCGCCGTCACCACCGACGGCGTCGAGATCGACCTCCTGGGCAACATCGAGTTCGCCGACGAGATCGACGACATCCTCCACGAAGGAGGCAAAGGCGTCGGGCTCTACCGCACCGAGTTCCTCTACCTCACCCGAGAGACCCCCCCCACCGAGGAAGACCACTACCAGTCCTATAAAAAATGCGTCGAGATGCTCGACGGACGCGAGCTCGTCATCCGCACCATCGACCTGGGCGCGGACAAATACACCCAGCTCCAGGAAGCCATCCCCGAGCGAAACCCCTTCCTCGGGCTCCGATCCATCCGCTACTCGCTCAAAAACCAGAAAATGTTCCGGACCCAGCTCCGCGCCATCCTCCGCGCCAGCGCCCTGGGGCCCATCAAGATCATGTTCCCCCTCGTTACCAACATCGGGGAGTTCCGATCCGGGAAGTACTTCCTCCACGAGGAAATGGAGGAACTGAGCGAGCAGGGCATCGCGTTCGATGATTCCATCAAGGTCGGGATGATGGTCGAGGTCCCCGCCGCGGCCCTGATGGCCCACGCCTTCGCACGGGAAGTCGACTTTTTCTCGGTCGGAACCAACGACTTGGTTCAATACACCCTCGCCGTCGACCGAACAAATGAACGGGTCGCGTCGTTGTATACACCGATCCACCCGGCCGTCCTCCGCCTCGTGCGGGACGTCGCACGGGCGGGGAACCGACGGGGGATCCCCGTTTCATGCTGCGGCCAGTCCGCCGCCGACCCCGCGTTCGCCGCGTTGCTGATCGGGCTCGGCGTGCGTACCCTATCGGTGACCGCGTCCTCCCTCCCGCTCATCAAACGAGCGATCCGGGGGCTCTCCGTCGCACGCTGCGAACGCATCGCCAAAAAAGCGATCTCGTTCGATTCCGAGTCGGAAGCGAGCAGTTACGTGCTCAACCGGCTCAAGAAGATCGTTCCCGAGGCCTTCGACGGGCGTCCCGTCGGCTGACACCTCGGACACAAACCACGCGACCAGGAACACGGCGCGTGTCTCGCAACCGCCCCCGCGGCTATCCGCGGCGATGAGCGTGCGGCACGCCCCGAACACCCCCGGCGCTCAACCCGACGCGAGCGATGCGCCAGACGCACGCGCCAACGCGCACGAACCACGCTCAAGGTCCACAGGACCCGAGCGAACCCGCGCGACGCGTCCACGAAGGACAACACGATGACAGACGCACCCAAGGGTGAAGACCAGGCGCAACCCGCCGAGGACACCGGCGCCGCAACCACGCCGAACACCGAATCCGACACCGGGACACCCAAGAAAAAACGCACCCGCAAAAAAGCAACGCGCAAAGCCACGAAGAAGAAAGCCGCCCCGGACAACGCCGACGCAGACGACAGCACCGACGCGCCGACCGAGCCCGACGCCGCAGAGCCGGATCCCTCCAACACGACCAAGAAGAAACCCGCCCGCAAGAAGCCCACCAAGAAGGCCGCGAGCACCAAGAAGACCACGCGCAAGAAGTCCCCCGCCAAGAAGGACGACACCGACGACGCCAAGGAGTCGTCGTCCTCCTCCTCCGGATCGTCCAAAGGACCCCGGACCGAGATGGTCGTCAACTACGTCCCAGGCGAGGACTGCCGCATCGCGATCCTCGAGGACGGGAACCTCGAAGAGTTCTTCTCCGAGCACACCGACAAGGTCTCGCGCGTCGGGAACATCTACGTCGGACGCGTCGCGAACGTCGAGCCCGCGATCCAGGCCGCCTTCATCGACTTCGGCGGCGAGGAGAACGGATTCCTCCACATCACCGACCTCCACCCCCAGTACTTCTCCAAGCACAGCGACGACAAGGTCGAACGCGTCGGGAAAAAGACCCCCCACCGCCAACGCCCCCCGATCCAGGAAGCCCTCAAACGCGGGCAGGAGATCATCGTCCAGGTCCAGAAGGAAGGCGTCGGCACCAAGGGCCCGTCGCTCACCTCCTACCTCTCCATCCCCGGGCGCTTCCTCGTCATGATGCCCGGGATGGACAAGACCGGCGTCTCCCGGAAGGAAGAAGACGACGAGAAGCGCAAGGCCGCCAAGGAGATCCTCGGCGCCCTCGACCTCCCCGAGGGCTTCGGCTTCATCCTCCGCACCGCGGGCTTCGACCGCAACAAGACCGAGCTCAAGCGCGACCTGGCGTACCTCAAGCGCCTCTGGTCGGACATGGAGAAGCGCCGCAAGGGCGGGAAGAAGCCCCGCCTGCTCTACACCGAGTCGGACCTGCTCCTCCGCACCGTGCGCGACCTGCTCACCTCCGAGATGGACCGGGTCGTGATCGATTCGCTCCCGGCGCTCAAGCGCGTGGCGCGCTTCATCAAGATCGCCGCCCCGCGCGCCCAGGCCAAGCTCGCCCACTACGCCGGGACCGCGCCCGTCTTCCACGCCTTCGGGGTCGAGGAACAGATCGAAGCGATCCACGCCCGCGAGGTCCCCCTCCCCTCGGGCGGACGACTCGTCATCGACCAGACCGAGGCCCTCGTCGCGATCGACGTGAACTCGGGCAAGAGCCGCAGCGCCCGCGACGCGGAGACCAACGCGTTCAGGACCAACCTCGAGGCCGTCGACGCGATCTGCCGCCAGCTGCGCCTCCGGGACCTGGGCGGGCTCGTCGTCAACGACATGATCGATATGCGCCACGCGTCGCACCGCAAGGAGATCGAGAACCGATTCAAGGAGCGCCTCAAGCGCGACCGCGCCAAGACCACCGTCGCGCCCATCTCGCCCTTCGGGCTCCTCGAGATGACGCGCCAGCGCATGCGCGGGTCCATGGAATCCCAGCACTTCGCCGAGTGCCCCGTCTGCAAGGGACGCGGGCTCGTCAAACGCCCGGGCTCCGTCGCCGACAGCGCGATCCGCGAACTCGCCGCCATAGTCGACCACCCCAAGGTCGCGCGCGTCGAGCTCGTCGTGTCCCCCCGCGTCGCGAGCGAGCTCCTCTCCACCCGCCGATCCGCGCTCGTCCGCGTCGAGCTCATGTCCCAGAAGAAGATCGAGGTCCGCGTCGTCGACACCCTCGGCGTCGGACGCTTCGCGATCTACGCCTACGAAGAGAACGGCAACGACCTGGACGTCGAGAAGATCGCCACGCAGCAGCGCCCCAAGCCCACCATCGTCGAATGGAAGGACACCGAGGAAGGCGCGGAATCCTGGGCCGTCGACCCCACCGAGGAAGGCGACGAGACCACCGTGCTCAAACTCGCCGAGGAGTTCGCCAAACGCGCCGACGCGGCCGAGAACGCCGAGCTCCCCATCGACGACTCCCGACCCCTCGACGACGAGGACTCGGAGGGCTCCGGCAAGAAGAAGCGCAAACGCCGCCGCCGAGGCCGCCGACGCGGCTCGCACGAGGACTCGGACACCCAGGACGACCGCGCCGACGACCGCGACTCGGACGACGCGAAGGACCGCGGCTCGAGCAAGACCGAGGACGCGTCCGACCAGGACGACGAGCACGAATCCGGCGACGACGACGCGAGCAAGAAGAAGCGCGCCAAGCGACGCTCGCGCCGACGCGCCGCCAAGGGCGGCAAGAGCGCCGATGCCCCCGCCCCGAGCGAACCCGCCAAGGACGAGCCCGCCAAGCAGCCCACCAAACCCTCCGACGACGAGCCCGAAGAAGCATCCGAGAAGGACGCCCCGAAGAAAAAGAGCCGCCGATCGCGCCGAAAGAAACCCTCGGGCGACCCCGAATCGGCGTCGCCCGAGAAATCGCCCCCGAAATCCGAGCCCGCTCCCGACAAAGATCAGCCCAAGAGCGGCTCATCGAGCGAGGTCGCGCCCAAACCCCGCCGGCGCGGGCTCTACTCGGGCGCGCGACGACGCATCAGCGCCAGCGACCTCCCATCGGACCGTGACTGAGCGCCAAGGACGTTGACGACCAGGAGCACGACCCCATGATCGACACGCACGACGAGCGAGCGCCCACGCCGCCGCCGGTGCGCCGTGTCGCGATCCTGGGCTCCACGGGATCCATCGGGACCCAGACCCTCGCCGTCATCGCGCACCTCAACACGCTCTGCGAACGAGGCGAGCACCCCACGCGCTACGAGGTCGTCGCCCTCGCGACGGGATCCAACGCGCGCACCCTCGCGCACCAGGCCTCGCGCCATCCGAACGCGAAACTCGCCATCGCGGACACCCCGACCGACGCGCCCGCCGGCGCCATCGTCGGCCACGAAAGCGCGGCGCAGCTCATCGAAGCCGCCGCCCCCGACCTCGTCGTCGCGTCGATCGTCGGGATCGCCGGGCTCCGCTCCACGCTCAGGGCCGCGCAGCTGGGCATCGACATCGCCCTCGCGAACAAGGAGTCCCTCGTCGCCGGGGGCGCGCTCGTCATCGACGCCGCCCGGCGCTCGGGCGCGCGCATCCTCCCCGTCGACTCCGAGCACGCCGGGGTCCACGCGTGCGCCCTGGCGATCATGGGACCGACCTACACACCCCCCACCCCGCTGAGCGACGAGATCGTCCGCGTGACCCTCACCGCCTCGGGCGGCGCCCTCCGCGACGCGAGCGACCACGACCTCTTCAACGCGACCCCCGACCAGGCGCTCGCCCACCCGACCTGGGACATGGGCGCGAAGGTCACCATCGACTGCGCCACCCTCATGAACAAGGGGCTCGAGCTCATCGAGGCCCACCACCTCTTCGGGCTCCGCGCCGACCAGCTCGGCGCCGTCATCCACCCCCAGTCCACCATCCACGCGCTCGTCCAGACCCGCGACTCGGGCGTCCTCGCGCACATCGGACCCACCGACATGCGCGCCCCCATCCAGCAGGCCCTCACCCACCCCCTCCGCGCCCGCGCGCCCATGACGCCCCTCGACCTGGGCACGCTCGGATCGCTCGAGCTCCGCCCCCTCGACCCCGACCGACACCGAGCCGTCGGCCTCGCGCTCCGCGCCATCGCCCAGGGCGGGACCCAAGGCGTCGTCCTCAACGCCGCCAACGAGGTCGCCGTCCGCGCCTTCCTCGACAACCGCATCACCCTCGGACGCATCACCCCCCTCGTGGAGCGCGTCCTCGACGCCACCGACCCAGAGCCCCTCGAATCGCTCGACCACGCGCTCGAGATCGACGCGCACACCCGCGAACGCGCACGCACGCTCCTGGAGACGAACCCCGCGATCGGGAGTCTCCCATGAGCAAACCCAAACCCCTGACCGCGCCCCAGATCAAGTCGCTCCGCGAGATCCACACCCTCTTCCAACGCGGGCAGATCGCCCCCGCCCGGGCGCGCGTCGAGAAGGAACTCGCCAAACACCCCAAGATCGGCGCCTTCCACGCGATGCTCGCCATGATCCTCACCGGGCAGGGCGAACGCGACCGCGCCGCCTTCCACGCCGACCGCGCCATCGCGCTCGACCCGACCAACGCGGACATCCTCACCACCCGCGCCTCGATCCACGCGAGCGCCGACGAGCACGACCGCGCCCGCGCGCTCTACGAGAAAGCCCTCTCCATCCACCCCGACCACCCCGGCGCGCTCTCGGGGCTGGGCAACACCCTCTCGGAACTCGGGCTCTACACCCGCGCACGCGACGTCATGACCAAGGTCTGGCAGCGCAACCCCACCTTCCCCGACCCGCTCGTGAACCTCGCCCTCCTCGAACTCGACACCACCCGCGCCCGGCGCGCGATCGAGCTCCTCGAGAACCCCCCGCCGCCCCTCGACCAGCACCCCAACGTCCTCAACCTCTACGCGCTCGCGCACTCCTACGACGACGCCGTCACCCCCGAACAGGTCTACCAAGCCCACACCCGCTTCGGCGACGCGATCGCCACGCACATCCCCGCCAAATCCGACCACGACAACGGCCCGGACCCCGAACGCACACTCCGCGTCGGGCTCCTCTCCCCGGACCTCCGCCGACATTCCATCGCCTACTTCCTCGAGCCCATCCTCGAACACCACGACCGATCCTCCATCGAGCTCCACGGCTTCATGACCTCGAACGCCACCGATGAAGTCACCGCCCGATTCCAGCGCCACTGCGACCGCTGGCACGACTGCTTCGGCATGACCCTCTTCGAGATGCGCGACCGCATCATCGAACAACGCATCGACGTCCTCATCGAACTCAACGGCCACTTCTCCGGCCACAAACTCAGCGTCTTCGCCATGCGCCCCGCGCCCGTCCAGATCACCCACATCGGATACGCCAACACCACCGGCGTCCGCACCATCGACGCGCGCTTCGTCGACGACATCACCGACCCCGCGCCACGAGCCGACGCGCTCGCCTCGGAAAGACTCGTCCGCCTCGACCCCTGCTTCCTCTGCTACCGACCCACCGACGACGCGCCCACCCCCCGGGACCCGGACCCCGCGCGCCCCGTCACCCTCGGGTCCTTCAACAACCTTATGAAACTCTCCGAGAAGTCCATCGCGTGCTGGGCCAAGATCCTCAACGATCGCCCGAACACGCGCCTGCTCCTCAAGGCGGGCAAGCTCGCCAACCAGGAACTCCGCGACGAGCTGATCGAACGCTTCGGATCGCTCGGCATCGACCCCGAGCGCCTCGACCTCCGCGCCCGCGCCGACTCGGTCGCCGACCACCTCGCCATGTACGACGAGATCGACCTCGCGCTCGACACCTTCCCCTACACCGGCACCACCACCACCTGCGAAGCCCTCTGGATGGGCGTCCCCGTCCTCACCCTCCTGGGCGATTCCCACGCCGGACGCGTCAGCGCCTCGCTCCTCCGCGCCGCCGGGCTCGACGGGCTCACCGCGACCTCCCCCGACGAATACCACGACCTCGCGCTCGCCCACATCGACCAGGGCCACCGCTCCGGGCAAGCCCGCCGCGACCTCCGCAAGCAAGTCGCCCGCTCCGCGCTCCTCGACGCCGCGGCCTACACCCCCAAGTGGGAAGCCGCCGTCCGTGAGCAGTGGCGCGCCTGGTGCGACGCCAAACGATCCGGAGCCAGCGCATGACCAACCCGGCGGGGGGGGGCGGCGGGGGGGGGGGGGGGGGGGGGGGGGGGGGGGGGGGGGGGGGG
>CBFGUD010000049.1:0-9988 GCA_965652365.1 uncultured Phycisphaerales bacterium | reverse complement strand
CCCCGCTTCGCCGCCCGCGCCAGCAGCACGCACTGCCCCATCGCGCACACCGCCGTCGACACCGCGAGCCCCGCCTCCTTGAGCCACCAGATCAACACCACGTTCAGCACCACGTTCGCCCCCACCATCCCCAGCGCGATCCGCATCGGGGTCCGCATGTCGTCACGCGCATACATGGACCGCGTGAACAGCTGATTCAGCGAGTACGCCCACACCGCCGTCGCGTACGCCACAAGCACCCACCCCGCGCGCGCCGCCCCCGCGTCGCTGAACCCCGAATCCCCCCCCGAATACAGCACCCGCACCAACGCCGGCCCAACACACACGAGCCCCACCGACGACGGGAGCCCGATGAACAAACTCAACCGCACCCCGCGCCGAAGCATCCCCGAAAACCGCGCCGGATCCCCCGCCGCACGCGCCAGCGCCGGGAACGCCGCCGTCGCCACCGCGATCCCGAACACCCCCAGCGGGAACTGGTACAGCCGCTGCGCATAAAAGAGCACCGCGTTCGACGCACCATCCAGCGGATACTCGCGCCCCCCGATCGTCCCACCCACCCAGTTCGGGTACATCGCGATCAGCGTGTCCACGAACGTATTGAGCTGCAGCGTCCCCAGCCCGATCATCACCGGCACCATCCGCCGCAGCATCGCCCGCGCCTCGCCCCGCACCTCATCCACCCCCCGCTTCCACTTCACCAACCCCTTCAGCGCCACGAGCGACCACACCACCTGCAACCCCGCCGACACCACCGCCGCGATCCCGATATAGAACGCGAACGACCGCGCCTGCGCGCCCTCCATCAAAAAGTACGGCACGCACGCCCCGATCACGCACACATTGAGCAGCACCGGCGCCGCCGCCCAAGGCCCGAAACGCCCGTGCGTCTGCAGCATCCCCCCCAAAATCGCCGCCACGCAAATCATCGGCATGAACGGCAGCATCACCATCACCAGCTCGAGCGAAAACACCCGATCCTCGTCCCCCGGCGCCATCAAAATCACCCCCCACACCCCCAGTTCGATCACCAGCGTGATCACCCCCGTCACCAGCGCCAGCATCCCGATCGTCAGCGTCGCCAGCGCCCCCGCACGATCCGGGTCCTCATCGCTCAGCCGCGTGTACACCGGGATGAACGCCGCCGACAACGCCCCCTCCCCGAACAAGCGCCGGAACATGTTGGGCACCGCGAACGCCGCCGCGAACGCCGACCCCACCACCGTGTCCCCGAACACGCGCACCGTCACCAGGTCGCGCACGAGCCCCATCACCCGCGACACGAGCGTCAGCCCCGCGACCACGCGCGTGTGCCGCCCGATCGACCCGTCCCCCCCGCTCACGCGTCCGCCCCATCGCGCGGCGTCCGCACGAACAACACCGAAAACACCCCCGCCCCCATCAGCACCCCCGCGATATCCGCGCCAAGGTCCCACCAGTCGAACACCCTCGAGAACATGGGCTGCGTCGTCTCATCGAAAATCGCGAAGCACACCCCCATCAGCACCAACCGGCGCGTCCGCACCCACCCCGTGAGCCCGAGCAGCAGCGTCCACGCCGCGAACACCCCCGCGTGGATCACCAGGTCCGTCCTCGAGATCGGCCCCTTGATCGCCAGCCCGGGCCAGTGCGTCGCCACCAGGAGCGCCGCCGTGCAGCCCACGAACACGACGCGCCAGATCAACGACCCCACGCGCATCGGTTCACCCCGCCGTCGCGTCGCGCGCCACCGGAGACTCGTTCCCGCGCAGCACCCGGATCTCCGCCTCGCTCAGATCGCCCCCGCTGCTGACCGCCAGCGCCCGATCCCACTCCCGCACCACCGACTTCGCCAGCGCCTCGTAATCCTCCGCCCCCGGCGCCTTGGGCTCGTACTGGAAAATCGTCTGCCCGAAACTCGGACACTCCGCGAGCTTGATGTTCCGCCGGATCGCGGGTCGATACACCCGCGCGCTCGACCACGCCGCCCCCGACTCACGCGACCCATCAAAGAACCGCTCCAGATCCTCCACCACCTCCCGCGCATGGTTCGACTGCTGCTCGTGCATGCACAGCACCACCCCCGCGACACGCAGATCCGGGTTCACCCGCTCACGCACGAGCCCCACCGTCTCGAGCAGCTTGCTCACCCCCTGCAGCGCCAAAAAATGCGCCTGCATCGGGATCAGCACCTCGCTCGCCGCCGCCAGCGCGTTGAGCGTCAGCAGCCCCAGCGCCGGCGGACAATCGAACAGCACGAACTCGTGGTCCGTGTCCCCCACCGACAGCGCCTGCGCCAACCGGTTGTTCCGATCGGGCTGCCCCGACAGCTCCGTCTCCACCGCCGCCAGGTCCGTCTCCGCCGGAACAATGTCCAGGCACTCGTCGACCCTCCGGACACACCCCCCCACCCCGTGCTCGGGCTCGAGCAGCAGGTCGTACACGCTCGGGCGATCGTCCTCCTCCACCCCCAGGTGCAGCGACGCGTGCGCCTGCGGGTCCAGATCGATCAGCAGCGTCTTCCGACCCTGCCGCGCGATCCCCGCGGCCAGATTCACCGCCGTGGTCGTCTTCCCGACCCCGCCCTTCTGGTTCATGAGCGCGATGGCGCGCACCGGATGTCCCGACTTCCCTGTCATTCACGCAGTATACACGCCATCGCCCCCCCTCACACCCGAGCGATCAACGCCACGCAGTGCGCCTCGATCGCGCGCCCCTCCCCGATCGCGTCTACCCCCTCGTGGGTCTTCCCCTTCACGTTCACCGCCCCGACCTCCACCCCCAGCACCCGCGCCAGGTTCTCGCGGATCGCCGCCTTGTGCCCCTTGAGCTTCGGGCGCTCGCACACCACCGTCGCGTCCAGGTTCACCAGCCCGTACCCCATCGCCCGGACCCGCCGGATCGCCTCCTCCAGGTATACCCTCGAATCCTCCCCCTCGTGGCGCGCCTCGTCATCGGGGAACAGCTGCCCGATGTCCTCGCTCCCGATCGCCCCCAGCAGCGCGTCCGTCGCCGCGTGCATCAGCACGTCCGCGTCCGAATGCCCCACCGGCCCGATCGCGCTCTCGATCCGCACCCCCCCGAGCACGAACGGGCGCCCCTTCCCATCGGGCGCCAGCGCGTCCAATCGGTGCAGGTCGTACCCGTGACCCACCCGAAACGCCCCAGAAATCATCTGATCCGACATCGCAAATCTCCCGAACGAGCCATGAACCCGATCGTACATCCCGCTGAAGCCCCAGCCCAATCAAGCCGATAAGATCGACCGGACCTGTTTTCTGAACCCGAGGCGCCAGGAGCCCCCTCCATGACCACGCGACGCGCGATCACCCTTCTCGCCGCTCTCTCCGGCGCCGCCGCCATGCTCACGACGCAGGGCTGCGACTACGCCGGTCAGCACTTCGTCCGCTCCCCCGGCGGCAACATGTTCTCCGACGACACCTACACCTACATGTCCTCCCCCTACGAGCCCCTCACCGTCACCCTCTACGACACCCGCGACAACGAACCCCTCTGGACCGTCGACGTCCCCATCGGCTCCAAGGTCTCCCTCCGCTTCCGCGAGAACAAAGTCAAAGACGGCTCCCCCAAACGACCCGACATCATGGACTGGGTCATCTACGACGCCGAAAAGCGCTGGGCACGCATGGACAACCGCATGGCCGTCCCCCCCGCCGACTCCCGCCTCCTCCGCGTCGCCCTCCGCGACCCCGTCGAATACCCACCCGCCGAGATCGAGGACAAAACCTTCCCCGACCCCCAGCAGCGCTGGACCCCCGTCGAACCCAAAACCTACCGCGACGACGCGAACGCCAGCGCCGAACCCTCCTACTACACGCCCGACAACTGACCCCCGCTCGACAACCCACCACCCCGATCGGCCCGCGCTCAGCGGGCCGTTTCATGCGCTCGTCAATCACTCGATCGGATCGACATACACCACGAAATCCGCCACCCCCACGTCATCGCCCATCAGCGACAATCCCTCCCCCTCGTGCTGATGCACCACGATCGACCCGATCGTCACATCATCCCCCAGACGCTCGCGCAGATACCCCACCATCGCCGACCCGCCGGGCTCGGGCGCGAAGTCCACATGGAAGTGCCCGACCACGTGATACACGCGCGACCCGCGCGAAACCTCCCGCGCCACGCTCGCCGCCATCGTCGAGTCCCACAGCGCCTGGGATCGCAGGAACGAGCTGACCATCTCGTCCCCCCCGTGCAGCGCCATCGCCCCCATCGCCTCCTTGAACCGATCCGCGTACCCCCCCTCGGGGAGCGCCGAGGGCACATCGAAGAGCGCCCGCTGCTCGTCGGAGAGCGCCGACAACGCCTCGTACCCCTCGGTCCGCGCCATCCGCACGTACGGGCGCGACGCGTTCGCCGCCACCACCCGCCGCCCGTCCGCCTTCGCCCGCTCCACCATCCGCTGATGCCCCACAGGGAAGTTGCTCGCGCTCCGCAGCGTCTCCGCCGCCATCGTCTCTCGATCGATCAATCCGCCCACATAATCATCCATCGTGTGCTGATGGTCCCGCTCGATGAACTCCATCGACACCACCAACCCCGGGTCCCGATCCGCGAGCGCCTCGAACAAGGTCGCGATGAAATCAAGCCCCCGCTCGTGCCCGTGCACCTCCCCCACCAGCACCACGTCCACGCCCGACAGCGCCTCGACCACCTCATCAAAGCTCGCGGCCCCGGACGCATCGCCCCGATGGACCGTCATCGCGGTCGCATCGAACCCGTCGTCCGCGCCCGGCGCGACCAGCGCCGCGTCCACCAGCCCGTGCGCGCTCCGAGTCGACGCCGACGAGCACGCGCCAAGCACCAGCCCCATCCCGCACACCCCGATCACCCGCATCAGCTTCATCATGCCTTCGCCGCTCCCGTCAAACCAAGGTCCACCGTATCGATCGCGCCCGCGTGCCTGGGACGCAGCCCCGCACGCATGTCCATCACCAACGAAAACACCAGCGGCACAAGCAGCAGCGTGAACACCGTCGACACCAAAAGACCACCAACCACCACCGAGCCCAAACCACGATACATCTCAGACCCCGAACCCGGCACCAGCACCAAGGGGAGCATCCCCCCCACACTCGTCAGCACCGACATGAAAATCGGACGCGTCCGCGTCTTCACGCTCTCCACGATCGCGTCCGTCACGCCCATCGGCGCGTTCCCCTCCTCGCCGCGCATGAAGTTGAGCGACTGGTGCACCAGCAAAATCGCGTTGTTCACCACCACACCGATCAGGATGATGAACCCCAGCATCGTCAGCACATCGAGCTGCTGCGGCGCCTTCGTCGGGTCCTGCAGCGTCCACCAGTGCACGATCGCCAGCCCACCGAACCCGCCCACGATCGCCAAAGGCACCGTGAACAAAATCACGAACGGGTACAGGAAACTCTCGAACAGCGCGCACATCAAGAGATACGTCACCAGCAGCGCCCACACCATCCGCGCCGTCATCAGCTGCGGCGACCCCGCGAACGTGAGCGCCAGCACCCCCAGGATCAACGCCATCAGCAGCGCCCCCACGATCCCGTACCCCACCCGCGGGTTCCCCTCGCGCGTCGAACGCACGATCGGACCCACGCACACCGCGAGCGTCACCGCCGCGATCAGCCCCGCGAGCACCGCGCCCGCGCCCCACCCGCCGCCGCCGGACCCGCCGCCGCCCGCCTGCGCCCCGACACCCGACTCGGGCGCCTGACCGAACATCGCCGTCTGGATCTTGTTGAGATCCGCCGCCGAACCCTCGAGCCGCACGCGCATCGACCGATCGATCAGACCCGCGTCACGCGCCGCGTCGATCATGTTCTCCTGGATCCACGCCATCGCCTCCCCGATCGCCACACCCTCCGGCGGCGTGATCCCGATCGCGATGCTCGGGAGCTCCTCGATCCGCGTGATCACCTGAGGCGACATCGAAGGCACGAAATCCACCACGCTGCTCACCGGCACCACCGGACCCGCCGGCGTCGCGATCGGGATGTCCTGAAGCCGCTCCAGATAATCCAGCTCCCCACCCAGCGGCACCACCACCAGGTCGATCGCCTCGCTCCCGAGCGTGAAGTCCCCCACATACGCCCCGTCGAAAAGCCCGCGGATCGCCACGCCCAGCCCCTGGTTCGTCAGCCCCAGCTCACGGCCCAGATCATTCAGAACAATCCGCATCTCCTGCTGCTCGAGCGCATAGTTCGCGGGCGCCGGCGTCGCCTTCTGGAACCCGTACTTCCCCCCCGCGATGTTGTACATGAACGTCGCCGCGCTCTTCACGTGGTCCAGGTTCGGACCCAGAATCTCCACGCGGATCGCGCCCTCGCCACGCAAGTCCGAGAACAGCGACGACTGACCCGCGCCCCCGTACGCGTCGGGGATCGTCGACATCGCGTTCGTCAGCAGGTGCGCCACCGGGATCACCACCTGCTCGTCCTGGCTCGTCGCCCCCACGAACATGCTCGTCCCGAACGCACCGATGAAGAAGTTGTCGATCGGCACCGGATCGAAAATCGGCATCCCCGGGAACATCTGGATGTCGGGAAGCCCCGCCATCGTGCCCGGGTCGTCGATGTCCGCCTGCGCGTACGGATAGATCCGCTCCTCGATCCGCTCCGCGATCGACTCGCGCTCGTCGAGCGACAACCCGGGCGGGATCAACAACCCACCGAACACCAGGTTCCGGTTCCCCGCGGGCAGATAGTCCATCGGGGGCATCAGCGCCAACGACCCCCACACGCTCAGCCCCGCCATCACCACGATCAGCGCCGGACGCAGCGTCCACCCCAGCACCCCCGTCACCGTCTTGCGGATCAGCCACCCCAGAAAGTCCACGCCCCGCTGGCACAGCACCGTGAGCCCGAAGAACGACTTGAACGCCGTCGCGAACCTCCCGCGCTCCTTGGGCGCCTTGAGCCACCGCGAGCACGCCGTCGGGATCACGAAGATCGACACGATCAGCGACAGCGTCACCGACGCCACGATCGCGATCGCGATATCGCGGAACAGCTGCCCCGCCTCCTCCTGGATCGTCAGCACGGGGATGAACACCGCGACCGTCGTCAGCGTCGACGCCACGATCGCACCCCACACCTCCGCGCCCCCCAGCAGCGCCGCGCGCGGCGCGCTCTCCCCACGCGACAACCGACGATCGATGTTCTCCAGAACCACGATCGAGTTGTCCACCACCATCCCCACCGCGAACGCCAGCCCCGCCAGCGACACCACGTTGAGCGAACGACCCAGCGCCAAAAGCACCAGGAACGTCCCCACCACCGAGATCGGGATCGCCACCGCGATGATCCCCGTCGCGCGCCACGAACGCAGGAACAACAACAGCACCCCCGCCGCGATCGCCCCCCCCACCCACAGGTTCTGCGTCACCAGCGAGATCGCGCTCTCGATGTACGTCGTCTCGTCGTACACCTGACGCAGCCGGAGATCCGGACCCACCGGGCCCGCCGCCGAGTTCCCGCCGATGTTCGGCAGGATGTCCGACTTGACCTCCTCCAGACGGATCTTGAGCTCCTCCATGATGTCCATCACGTTCGAATCGTTCTGACGGATCACGTTGATCGCGATCGCCGGACGCGCCAGCGAACGCACGAACCCACGCAGCTTCGTGTGCCCCAGGTCGATCGTCGCCACGTCGCGCACGTACACGGGCTTCCCGTCCCGGTACGCCACGATCGTGTCCATCACCTGCTCCGGACGCTCGAACCGCCCCGTCAAACGCACCCGGTACTCGCGCTTCCCCTCGCTGATCGACCCCGCGCTCACGTTCTGGTTCTCCGCGCGCAGCGCGTTCACCACATCAATATGGTTCAGCCCGCGCTGCGCCAGCGCCGTCGGGTCCGCGTACACCCGCGCCTCGCGCTCCCGACCCCCGTAGATGTTCACCTGCGCCACCCCCTCGATCCGCTCGAGGAAGGGCTTCACCTCCTTGTCGAGCGCATCGAAAAGCGTCGTCAGGTCGTACCCCGCGTGCTTCTCCAGATCCTCGTCATCAAAATCAATGATGATCCACGCGATCGCACCGCTCGGCGAGTTCGCACCGTCCGCCGCCACGATCGTCGGCTCGTCCACCTCGTCCGGATAGCTCGGCACCTGACGCAACGCGTCCGACACCTCCTGAAGCGCCCGCGTGATGTCCGCCCCCACGATGAAGTCGAGCGTGATGACCGTCTGCCCCTCCTCCGTCGACGACGACATCGTCTCCAGGTTCGTGATGTTCTTGAGGAACTCCTCCTGCTCCTTCGTCACCTCGTCGATCACCTCCACGGGGCTCCGACCGGGCCACAGCGTCGTCACCGCGATCTGCGGCTTGCTCACCGTCGGCGTCAACTGGATCGGGATCTCACGAAGCCCGATCAGCCCCGCGAACACCAGCAGAAGCACACCCACCGTCACCGACACCGGGTGCTCGATGCACCAACGAAGAATCCCCATCGATCAGCCCTCGCCTTCCGTACCGCCCACACCACCCTGCTCGCCCGAACCACCGCCGCCACCAGACACGCCATCACCATTCAGGATCACCAGCGGCTGACCCGGGAACATCCGCTCGTTCCCCTCCACCACCACCTGCACACCCTCGCGCACCATCGGGGAACGGATCACCACCCGGTTCCCCACCGCGAACCGACGCTCGATCGGCGCCACCGCCGCCACGCCCCCCGAGTTGATATACACGTACTCGCCCGCCGCGTTCCGCAGGATCGCGTCCTTCGACACCGTCAGCAGCGCCTCCTTCTTCCCCGTCGGCACCATCGCCGTCAGCGACATCCCCGGACGCAGCACCCCCTCCGGGTCCTTCACCCTCAGCCGCACCGGGAACAGACGCGACAACGAATCCGCCTCGGGCACCACCCGGACCACCTCCGCCTCCATCGCGCCGGGAACCGCCGGCAGCCGCAGCTGCACCGGATCCTCCGACGCCTCGAGCGCCCACAGGAACGACTCGGGCACGTCGATCCGCGCCTCGAGCTCCGTGAGCGACACGATCGTCACCACCGGGTCCCCCACCCCGAGCCACTCCCCCACCTCCGTGTGCTTCACCACCACGCGCCCGTCGAAGGGCGCCTCGATCGTCATGTCCCGCAGCTCCCGCTCCGCCAGGCGCAGATCCGCGCGCGCCGTCTGCAGGTCCGCCCGCGCCGCCGCCAACAGCGCCCGGCGCGACGCCACCAGCGTCACCGCACCGTCCATCTCCGCCGGGTTCATCGACCCGCGATCCTCGAGCTCACGCAGACGACCCAGGTCACGCTCCGCCTCGTCGAGCTCCGCCGTCCGCTGCTCGACCTCCGCCTGCGCCGTCTCGATCTCCGCCTTCGCCCGGTCCAGCACCGCAACAGCACGCTCGTCGTCGAGCCGCGCGACGACCGATCCCCGCGTCACCGCGTCACCCTCCTCGACCTCAAGCTCCAGCACCAGCCCCGCCACCTGCGCCGCGAGCTCGGCGCGACGTCGCGAACGGATCTCCCCCGTCACCCCACGCGCATCGACAAGCTCCTCGAGCCCCGCCGTCTCCACGAACACCTGCGCCGGCGGCGGACCGTCCTGCGCATCCGCAGTCGAAACGATCATTCCGAAACCCGCCCAAACGATCAACGCGACACGCGCCGCGACCAGTCCATATGTCATCGTGATCTCCGCGGCAGCGCTCGCACCCGTCACCACGCCACGCCCGGCGTGTCCACCTCAGGATGCATACCAGCGCAAGGCCTCTGCGTTCCATGCTACGCGCCGACGCGCAAGCCCGAACACCCCCCGATCCCGACTTTCTCCGACCCCGCCCATCCCCAAGAAAACACCCCACCCCCCCCACCCCCCATCAATCCACGCGCCCGATCCCGGATCCACCGATCCGTTTAGGCCGCCCCCACCAGCGGCCCCCCCCCCGCCACACCCGCCCCCCGCCCCACCCCCACCCCCACCCCGCCCCCCCCCGCCCCCACCCGCCCCCCCCCCCCCCCCCCCCGCGGGGGGGGGGCCCTGCGCG
>CBFGUD010000048.1:0-10403 GCA_965652365.1 uncultured Phycisphaerales bacterium | reverse complement strand
GGCTCCCCACCACCATCGGCGTCTTCATCCCCGTCATGATCCTCAGCGTCGTCGCTGTCGCACAGCTCAGCGCCATGAAAACCTGAGCAACTTTCAAGTCACGACGCCAAGATCGACTCACGATTGGGATCCGCATACGGATAAGCCTTGGACCGACGCAACAGCTCGATGAACTCTGATTTGCCGTTGGTATCGATGTAGTCCAGCTCGTCACGCGTCAAATTCATGATCAACATCAATCGGTAATTTTTGCCCATGTAGCGAAGCGGCTTCTGCTGACTCGTCAACTCGAGCGTGATGAAGGCTTCGGGACCAAACGGAGATCCATCAGGATCGTCCGTGAAATCCCAGACATCACCGTCCTCGAAAACGTGCTCGACCGACTTGTGTGTGAAACCGGTGAGCCAAGCACCGAACCAGTCCACAGAAGTCCTTGTGCAGACCACGAACTCGCATGCCCCAGCGGGGCAATCCCGATCGTGAGGATCGGTCAGTTCAGCAGTCGCGTAGGTATGCCCATCGCAGTAGCTTGGAAACTCAATCATATCTGGGCTCCCGCCCATGAACAGTGGGATGAGCGCATGATGCACCATGTCACTGCTAGGCCCAAGATGCTCTTCCATCGCGCGCACCCGCGCATCCCACGTGCGCTTCCATCTCCGATGCCCCAAATACGACGAGATCTTCGCGAACATGGTGGACAGGATACATGGAACGCACCACCGCCGACAGCCCAATCACACCGAACCGCGAATACCACGATGATGAGGCAGACTGCCAACCACAAACACAAGAATTGGGTTCCCAGAGGCTTGCAACAACACACCCTTTAGACGAGAATCAATCCACACACCCACCCGACACCCCGGGGACCCCGCCATGGCATCCACCGTCTTCTACTTCCAGGTCCACCAACCACACCGACTCAAGCCCTACTCCGTCTTCCACACGGACCCCTTCTACTTCGACGAAGACGCCAACGGCAGCATCTGCGAAAAAGTCGCCAACAAGTGCTACCGACCCACCACCAAACTCATCCTCGACCTCATCAAACGCCACGAAGGCAACTTCCGCGTCGCCTACGCCCTCACCGGCACCGTCATCGACCAGTGGAAAAAGTTCTGCCCCGACGTCCTCGACCTCTTCGTCCAGCTCGCCCAGACCGGCTGCTGCGAGTTCGTCGCCGAAACCGACTACCACTCCCTCTCCTTCATCTACTCCCGCGATGAGTTCGAACAACAAATCAACGCCCACACCAAACGCATCCAGGACCTCTTCGGCCAGACCCCCACAGTCTTCCGAAACACCGAGCTCATCTACTCCAACGAACTCGCGCGACACCTCGCCTCCATGACCAACCCCGACGGCTCCCCGCGCTTCCTCGGCGCCATCTGCGAAGGCGTCGACCGTCACCTCGGCTACCGCTCCCCCAACTACGTCTACGCACCCCCCGCCCAGGACGGCACCCCCCTCACGCGCGACAACGGACCCGACTTCGGGCTCCTCCTCAAGAACTACAAACTCTCCGACGACATCGCCTTCCGATTCGGAAACAAGGGCTGGGAGGAATGGCCCCTCTCCGCCGAAAAATTCGCCAAGTGGGTCCACCAGATCAACGGCGACGGCTACCTCTGCAACCTCTTCATGGACTACGAAACCTTCGGCGAACACCAATGGGCCGAAACAGGCATCTTCAAGTTCCTCGAAAAACTCCCCGAAGCCATCTTCGACGTCGCCAAGAAAGCCGACGGCTCATCCGAGAACCACTTCATCACCCCGAGCGAAGCCCTCGCCCAGTTCCCCCCCGTCGGGGTCTACGACGTCCCCGACTACACCTCCTGGGCCGACACCGAACGGGACCTCACCGCATGGCGCGGCAACGCCATGCAGCACAACGCCCTCGAAGAAACCTACCGCGTCGAGAAAATCCTCAAAGACCGCATGACCGAGATCAAATCCGCCGGCGACACCAAACGCGCCGAGGAAATGAGCCACATCGTCACCGACTGGCGCAAACTCACCACCAGCGACCACTTCTACTACATGTGCACCAAGTACTGGGCCGACGGCGACGTCCACAAATACTTCTCCCCCTACGACTCCCCCTACGACGGCTACATCAACTTCATGAACGTCCTCGACAACGTCAAAACCCGCGTCTCGAAGGTCTAATCCGCTAGAACAACACACGCAACCCAAACGCCACCCCCCACTGCCGCTCGGCGCGTCGATCCACGTCCCGCGCCACCGGCACGATCGGCGACAACTCCACCGTGAACCGACGCGCCTCGTACAGCAACCCCGGCGCAACCCGCCAGTCGATATCGCCGTCCGTGTCCCAGTCCAGGATCGACTCCACCGAGAAATACAACGACGACTCCGTCTCGCTCGTGTATTCCCCCGGCGACAACCGGTACAGATACGACGACTCGAACGTGAATAGATCCGCCCCGCTCTGCCCCGCCTCGACCACCGGGCTCGCGCCCGTCGCGCCCTCCCCGCTGGTCGTGAACAGATACCGCGCCGACGCGTTCACCCCGTGACGCCCCGACACCCGCGTGAACGTCAGCCCCACGAACGGGTCGTATCCCCCGCTCGAGAGCCCGTCCGTCCCCGTGGGCAATCGCAGCCCGCCCACAACCGCCAACCGGTTCGTATCGATCGGCCCCGGATCATGCTGCCAGAACCGGTGCTTGAGCGTCAGCGTGACATCCCCGAGCCCGAACCGATCGTCCGCGCCCGGCGCGCTCCGATCCCGATCGATCGTCGGCACATTCAGCGCCACCGACCAATCCTTCGACAACCCCAGCGTCAACCGCGTATCGATCGTCCACTGATCGACCCGCTCGCCGCCGAGATCAAACCGCTCGAACCGCGCCTGCTCACGCCACGTCACGCGCCCCTTCGCGGGCTGCGTCGCCGCATCGACCAGCGCCGACTCCTGCGCATGCGCGATCGGCGTGCCCATCAGGAACACGCCCATCGCGCACAGCGCCCCTGCGCCGTGCTTCATACCCATGGCTCAGCCCTCGAACTCGATCGAACGGAACGTGAACCCGCCGTCGTCGATCGCCCGGCGCAGCGCCTCCGCCGACACCGGGGTCTCGCCGTCGAGATCGACATGCACCGTCCCCGTGCCCAGATCGACGCGCGACCCCGTCACGCCCTCGACCTTGTCCATCAGGATCGCGATGCTCTCGGCGCACATCGGGCACCCGAGCCCGTCGACACGCATCGTCGCGCCCGTCGCGACCACCGGCTCGCTCGACACAACCGGCGTGTCCGGGTCCGTCCGCGCCTGTGAACCCCCGCACGCGCCCAGCGCGAGCGTGGTCGAAAGAAGTACAGCACTGGTCATCAAATGAAACGTCATGGAAATGCTCCTCGCCGCGCACAAATGCGGTACGCGGATCCGTGGTTCGGTTGAACAGAAAGAACGGCCACAACCCGGCGCACGCGGCGCGCACCGGGGGCGCGGACATCAGTTCAACCACACCCCGATCAACGCGAGGAACCCCAGCACATCCGTGTGAACAGACGCGCGATCATCGACGATCGACGCCGAACACGCATCCCGCTCCGAGGCGTCCACACGCACAAGCGACGCCCGCTCGGGAGCACGCATCGCGCTGACACGCTCGACCCCCAGAACAACACCCGCGGGCGCATCCGGGATCCGATCCGTCGAGGACAAACACCCGCAATCGCACGAGTCCACGAGCGACCGATCGCCCGAAGCCATCGCCAGCTCGCACAGCACGCAGTCCATCGTGTCCGCGGGCGCACCGGACGACCCGCCCGCGGGGAGCAACCCCACCAGCGCCACCGACTGCGCCCAGACAAGCACAAACGCGATGAACGAACGCACGAGCATCACCAGACAATACCCCGAAGCCCGCCGACTATTCCAACATCACCCCTCGTGCGGGACCTGTTCGCCCATCGCACGCATCGCCTCGTGCGCCCGCCTCCTCGCGCTCCGCTCCATCCGCTGCGCCCCCTGCGCCGTCGTCGAGAGCACCCCCCCGAGCTCCGCCAGCGTGATCGGACGCCCCCCGTCCAACCCGTGCCGCCGCGTCAGGATCATCCGGTCCGTCTCCCCCAGCGCATCGAGCACGCCCCCCCGCACCGCCGCGGGCCGCACCCACCACACGCGCGACCGGATCCGATCCGTCCACGCCTCCACCCCGTGCTCCATCGAGGGCAGCCGCGCCGCCCGCCCGGGCTCACGCCGCGGCGCCACATCATCGATCCGCGCCGCCACCCGCGCCAGCGCCAAGGACACCCGCGCCGCGAGCCGACCCCCGGCCGACGGATCGAACCGACGCACCGCCTCGTGCACCGCGTCGATCGACGTGAGCGCCAGCTCCGACCCCCGCGCCGGATCCAGCGACCCCAGCTCCCCCCCGATCCGCTGCTCGATCGTCTCGAGCGCCAGATGCAGCTGCGTCGACACCAACGCGAGCCGCAGCGCGACCATCCACCGCATCCACGTCTCCATCCGGTCCAGCGCCGCCCCCGAAGGCGACGCGTGATCGATCGACCCCAGCTCACCCCCGATCCGCGCCGACAGCGCCACGCACGCCGCCGCACGCGCGTTCTGCTCGTACACCACCGCCGCACGCTGCTCACGCATCGACGCGATCAACCCCCCGAGCGTCGTTGGCGCCTGAATGCCCAACCCCTCACGCACGATCGGATCCTCCAGCACACGCCCATCAAACGCCACCCCCGGATCACCCGCGAACCCAGACCCGACGATCAACGCCAAACGCTCCCGGTTGATCGCCCGATTCACCGTCGCGCTCCGCACCCCGAACCGCGCCCCGATCGCCCCGCTCCGCTTCCCCTCGAGCGCCAGACGCAGCATCGCACGCGGCGCCGACCCGTCCGGCGTCGCGGGACGATGAAACACCGGATCCTCCGCCCCCTCGTCATGCTTGAGCAGCGCCCGGCGCACGCTCTCCCGGCTCCGCCCCAAACGCTGCGCGATCCGCTCGGCGCACCGCGACGACTTCCACCCCAATCGACGCTCGTACCCGCGCGCCCAACGCACCGCGCGCCCGCGCTCCGCCCCCGACAACCGCGTGAACGCCCCCGCACGCTCGATCCGCTCCGGATACCGCGCCTCGTACTGCTCCACCGCGCGCGCCGAGAACACCACCCCCCGACGACCCGACCCCAGATCCACCCGCACCCCCACCAGCCCACGCCGCCGCGCCCGCTCGATCGTCTTCCGGCTCACCCCCCACCGCGCCGCCAACTCGTCGATCCTCACATACCCCCCACCCAACGCCCCCGGGGTCCACCCCGCCGACTCCGACAAACGCTCCGCCAACGCCGACAGATCCCCCAAGAGCGCCGCCCCCGGGATCAGCTCCGGCTCCCCGATCTCCGGCCGATACCCCGTCACCCGGAACACCACGAAGTCCTCCGGATACACCCCCTCCTCATCAATCAGCGTCGCGAGCTGCTCGATCCGCTCGATGTGACGACGCAACGTCTCCCGACCCGCGAACCGCAGCTCGTCCCCCAGACGAGCAATCACACCCGTCCTGACGCGGCTCAGCGCGGGCACGCCGACCCCGAACCCAACGCCACCCAGTCCAGCACCCCACGCTCCACCAGCCCGTGCCCGTGCGCCCGCGCGATGAACAACGCCAACCCCTCACGAGCCCGATCATCGATCTCGAACCGCAACAACTCCCCGATGTACCGCCTCGCCAAATCCCCCGGCCACCCCAGCCGCTGCGCATGATGCGTCACGATCCAATCGATCCGCTCACGATTCCTGAGCCGCACCCGCTCGAGCAAACGCGCCGCGTCATGGATCCGCTGCTCGTCCATGTCCACGCGCCGACACATCCACGCCGCATACACGAACGGCAACCCCGTCAGCCCCTTCCACGCCGCACCCAGGTCGATCTGATGCGGATACCGCACCGCCGGCGGCGACCCCGTCACCACCTTGTCCCCGATCATCAGCAGCGCCTCGGGCCAATCGTCCTCCGAACGCTGCTCCCGAACATCGTAATCAACGAACTCCGCCTCCACCCCGTGCGCATCACGCAGCACCACGTCGCACAACGCCACCGACGTGTGCGAATCCGTATCCGCATGGACCCGCGTGATCCGATCGATCGGGACACTCGAGAACAACCGCACCGTCAGCGTCGCCCCGTCGCACCCGATCATCCCACCCGGAATCACCACCAGGTCCGGATCCACCCGCGCACCATCGACCACGCTGATGAGCCCGATGTCCGCCTCACCCGACCCAACCATCGGCGCGATCCGCGACGGCACCGCCCGGATCAGAGTCACGTCCCGATGCGAATCGAGCCCCTCCACCAGAGGCGCAGTATTCAGATACCCGACGGCCGCGATCGTGACAGGGACGCTCATACCCCCATTATTCGCGTGAAAACGGGCAACGTTCGCGAAAAAAATCACCCGAAAGCACCGATTCGGTGGCGGATCCCGCCCACCGATGTACATTCCCGGTGAACGCGAAAACCGCCGCCGTCGCGGCCTTTCGCGCGATCGTCTCGGCCCACTCTCTCTTGCACCGGACCGAGACACACAACCGGGTAGACGCGTTCGTCATTGGTGGGAGTGAGAAGAGCCATGGACGCCAAGGCGTCCGAACGAACGCGGAAGCGATGCTTTCCTACCCACCCGGCGTCGGGTTGCGCTACAGCCCGGCGTCGATTCCACCCCAAGAACCACCCCCCCGGGGGTGGTTCTTTCTTTCACCCACTCTTTCTTCAACCCCCACCACTTGCCGCTTGAGCGAAACCACACCCATCGACGATACTGCACCCATGGGCACCACCCCCATCATCCTCATCGGCGCCGGCGGACACGCCACCGTCGTCGCACAGTGCGCCCAGCTCACCGACACACCCATCCTCGGCCTCTACGACGACGACCCCAGCGCACGACTCCTCACACGCCCCGAAGCCCCCGACCACCTCGGCACCATCGCCGACTTCATCGACTCCCGACCCGAACACTGGATCCTCGCCCTCGGCACCCTCAGCGCCCGACGCGCCATCATCGCACGAGACGTCCAGCGCGCCGCGCCGCCCCTCATCCACCCCAGCGCCTCCGTCGCACCCGACGCCGAAATCAGCGAAGGCGTCTACATAGGACCCGGCGCCATCATCCACGCCAGCGCACGCATCCGCGCACACGCCATCATCAACTCCGGCGCCATCATCGAACACGACTGCCTCGTCGACACCAACGCACACATCGCACCCGGAGCCGTCCTCTGCGGCTCCGTCACCGTCGGCGCCCACACCCTCGTCGGCGCGAACGCCACCGTCATCCCAGGACGCACCATCGGCCCCGGCGCCACCATCGGCGCCGGCTCCACCGTCGTCGAAGACATCCCCCCCAACGTCACCGCCGTCGGAACCCCCGCCCGAGCACTCGGCACCACCCCCTACTGATCCCCCCCCCCGCATTCACTCCCCCGAGATCGCCCGCCCACGAAGCTCGTCCGCACGCTCGATCAGCTCCTCCCGCGCCCCCTCCGGATCCGTCGTCTCCTCGACCGGGACCATCACGAAATCCCACTCGATCACGTTCTCGAAATCCACCGGCAGCGCCGTCGCCACGAAGTCAATCCCCGGATACTCATGCAGCGGCGCATGCGCCGTCCTGGGCTCGTGGATCGGCTCGTACCCATCAAGCTCCACCCGCACGTCGTACGTCCCGTAGAACGTGAACCGCGCCTCGCAGGGCGTCACCCCGATCGGCTCGTCATTCAGATACACCCGCGCCCCGCCCGGCTCGCTCGTCACACGGATCCGCCGCTCGATACACCCCGACAACATCACCAACGCACACACCCCGACAACCGCGCCCGCACCCTTACGCATCGCTCGCCTCCACCCGGACCCGCGCCCCACCGACCTCCCGCTCGTCGAACTCGTCCCCACGGAACATCGACCCCAGATACGCCCGCCGCACCAGCTCCGAGTTGATCAGCGACCTCGGCGTCCCCTCCGCCAGCACCCTCCCACCATCCAGAATGTACGCCCGGTCGCACACACGCAAGGTCTGCTGCACGTTGTGGTCCGTGATCAGGATCGAGATCCCCCGCTCCGTCAAGCGCCGGATCTCGTCCTGCAGATCCTCCACCGCGATCGGATCCACCCCCGAGAACGGCTCATCGAGAAGAATCAGCTTCGGATTCGTCACCAACGCCCGCGCGATCTCCAGCTTCCGCCGCTCACCCCCCGAGCACGTCCGCGCCGGATCGTTCGCCTTGTGCGTCAACCCGAACTGCGCCAGCAGCTCCGCCGCCCGCGTCTTCCGCTGACCCCGCGACAGCTTGAGCGTCTCGAGAATCGCCAGCAGGTTCTGCTCGCACGTGAGCCGCCCGAACACGCTCGGCTCCTGAGACAGATACCCCATCCCCAGCCGCGCATGCTTGTACATCGGGAGCCCCGTCACCTCCGTCCCGTTGAAAATCACCCGCCCGTCGTCACGCTCGATCATCCCGATCGTCATCCGGAACGTCGTCGTCTTCCCCGCCCCGTTCCGCCCCAAGAGCCCCACGATCTCCGCGTGCTCCACCTCCAGCGACACCCCGTCCACCACGGTCCGCCCGCTGTACGCCTTGCGCATGTTGATCGCTTCGAGCAGCGCCATGGGCCAAGTCTAGGGTCCGACCGCCCCGCTCAGCCCGCGAACTGCTTCCGCATCCGAGCCGTCGGAATCCCCAGCTGATCCCGATACTTCGCCACCGTCCGGCGCGCGATATCCACCCCGCGCCCCTGCAAGACCTTCACCATCGCCTCGTCGCTCATGGGCTTCGCCTTGTCCTCCCCCTCCACGAGCTCCTCGATCATCGCCTTCACCGCGTTCGCGCTCACGTCCTCACCCGCGTCCGTCGCCAATCCCCCCGAAAAGAACGAACGCAAAGGCACCACGCCCCTGGGCGTCATGATGTACTTCTCGCTCACCGCACGCGACACCGTCGCCACATGGATCCCCAGCCGATCCGCGATCGTCTTCATCGGCAAGGGCCGCAGCGACTCGGGACCGTAATCAAAGTACTCCCGCTGCTCGTCCACCACCGCGCTCACCACCCGCAGCAGCGTGTGCCGACGCTGACCGATCGCATCGATCAGCCACTGCGCATTGGACAGGTTCTTCCGCAAAAACTCCCGGTCCCCCGACTCCACACCCTGGTCCGCGACCATCCGCGCGTACTCCCGGTTGATCCGCACATCCGGGAGTCTCCCACTCGTCAACCGCGCGACGTACCGGTCCCCCTCCTCGTCGTACTCCACGATCGCGTCCGGGAAAATCGCCGCCGCGTCGCTCGCGTGCTCCACCCGCGCCGGCGCCAGCGACAACCGACGCAGAACCTCGATCGCCCGATTGATCTGCTCCAGATCCATCCCCGACTTCCCCGCGATCTTCGGCAGCCGATTCTTCATCAACTCCTCGAAAAAATCCGCCACCAACCGACGCGCCGCCAGCAGATCCTCCCCATCATCCCGCGACTCCCCCCCGCGCTCCGGCGACACCACCCGATCCAGCTCCGCGTCGATCTGGATCAACAAACACTCCCGCGCATCACGCGCCCCCACCCCCACCGGCTCGAGCGACAACTGCAACGCCTGAAGCGCCGACTCCCAGTCCGAATCGCTCGGCTCCAGCGCCTTCACCGACTCCGGCGCCGTATCCAGAATCGCCCCGAAATCCGTCCGCAGATACCCGTCCTCATCCAGCGCCCCGATGATCGTCTCCCCCAACGCCCGCACCCGCTCATCCACATCCACCAGCGCCCACTGACGCTCGAGCGACTCCCCGAGCGACACCCCCCGCGCCGGCGCCTGCGCCATCGCCTCCATCTTCGAATCCCCGTCCCCCCCACCACCCGACCCCGAGCCCGCCCGACCCTGGTACTCCTCACCCTTCCACGACCGCTCATACAAATTATCCGCGGCCTCAGGATTCGTGTGCTCGTACTCGTCGAGCCGAGCAAAGTCCGACTCCCCGTTCGAGTCGATCGTCATCTCCCCGTCGCTCGCGCGCGAATCGTCCTCCCGGACCCCCGCGTCCTCACGC
Source organism: uncultured Phycisphaerales bacterium (assembly GCA_965652365.1). Taxonomy (GTDB): domain Bacteria; phylum Planctomycetota; class Phycisphaerae; order Phycisphaerales; family UBA1924; genus UBA1924. Next base: position 311 of record CBFGUD010000048.1, on the reverse strand, counting down.
TCCGCGATCTCCATCGTCGGATTCGACTCCAGCTCCTGCTCCAAACGCTCCGCCAACTCCGCCAGCGGCATCTGCAGGATCTCCATCGACTGGATCATCCGAGGCGCCAGCTTCATCTGCTGGCCAAGCTTCATCTGCTGGGACGTCTCGAACCGCATACTTCTCGCTCAGGACCACGAAAACCACACCGCATGCAACACGCGTGCCATACGACAGTGTGCCATCCAAATCATCGGCGGAACCACCAGAATCCAACGAAAAAGAAGGTCCGAGAATCACCCCCCTCCCCCCCCCCACCCGGATCCGAGCCC
>CBFGUD010000047.1:0-10430 GCA_965652365.1 uncultured Phycisphaerales bacterium | reverse complement strand
TCCTCATCCGCGTCCAGGAACGCCTCCCGGGCTCCGCCCTCGCCGAACGCGCCGCCCTCGACCTCGCCAACTACTACTACCAGCGCCGCGACCTCAAGCTCGCCGCCGAGATGTACGAGATCTTCCGCACCAACTTCCCCGAGTCCGACCAGACCCGCTTCGCCATGCTCCGCGAGATCGAGTGCAACATCGCACGCTTCAAAGGCCCGAGATACGACGGCGCCGGGCTCCTCGACGCCAAGCTCCTCATCGAGGAATACCGCGAACGATTCCCCGCCGAGTCCATCCGCTCCGGGATCACCGAAGGGCTCGAAGCGTGGATCGACGAATCCGCCGCCCAGCAGGCGCTCGACACCGCACGCTGGTACCTCAAGACCGACGACCCCACCTCCGCAAAGTTCATCCTCGCGCGCCTGATCCGCAGGCACCCCGCCACCCTCGCCGCCGACGAAGCCCTCGACCTCATGCTCGAAGAGGGATGGCTCACCTTCGACGAGCAGCGCGAACCCGAACCGGGCCCCGACGCATGACCCGCGCCCTCCTGACCATCGCGATCCTCCTGACCCTCGCGCCCCTGGGCGCCTGCGCCTCCGACCCCACCCGCGGGTACGCCATGGGCGTCGCCTACGACGACTCCGTCCGCACCATCGCCGTCCCCATCTTCGAGAACTCCACCATCGAACGCGGGCTCGAGGTCGCCCTCACCGACGCCATCATCAAACAGATCCAGACCCGCACCCCCTGGCGCATCGCCCGCACCGACAACGCGGACACCACCCTCACCGGCGCCCTCACCGAGCACCGACTCACCCAGCTCTCCCAGACACCCCGGACCGGGCTCGTCCAGGAACAGGGCGTCACCCTCTCCATCCGCTACGAATGGGCAGACAACCGCACCGGGGACCTCCTCTCCGCGCGCGGCGCCTTCAGCGCCACCGCCACCTTCGTTCCGCAACGCGGCATCGGCGAGCGCCTCGAGCACGCCCAGCGCGAAGCCATCGACGAACTCGCCCGCGATCTCGTCGAACAGCTCCGCGCCCGCTGGTAACACGAACCGAACGAAGCGCGATCCGAAGCCCCCGCCGCGTCGTATCTACAATGAACCACGCCGATCCGCGCGCCCCGCGCCCGGATCGCCGCATCGCAGGGAAGACCGGGTGCGAACGGACCGATACCCCCCTCGCACCCGCGCGACACCACACCACCCAGGACGAGCATGCCCGATCCCAAAAAGTCCAAAAACGACCCCAGGAAAGCCGCCCCCGACGCCGACCCCGCGCGCCGAAACAAACAGGGCGGCCAGAACCCCCCCCCGCCACGCTCACGCGGCGCCTTCGGGTTCGTCGTCCTCATGCTCATGGTCTTCCTCCTCGCCATGTTCCTCACCAGCGCCCAGCAAGGACGCGAGGTCACCTTCAAGGAGTTCGCCGCCCACTACGAAGCGGGCGACATCAAGACCGACTCCGTCCTCATGTCCGACTCCGCCGTCTTCGGGACCCTCAAGGAATCCGCCGTCGAGGAAGGACGCAACCCCGCCCTCCGCGTCCCCATCACCGTCACCTCCCGCGAACAGATCGCCCAGCGCGTCTACGAACTCACCGGGGGCAACGTCAAGGAAAAACCCACCTCGGGCCTCGTCCAGTTCCTCTACGTCGTCGGCCCATTCATCCTCGTCCTCGCCGTCCTCTGGTTCCTCATCGCACGATCCATGCGCGGCGCCGCCGGGGGCGCGGGCATGCTCGGCTCATTCGGCAAGTCACGACACCGCACCATGACCAAGGAAATGACCGGCATCACCTTCAAGGACGTCGCCGGCATCGAAGAAGCCAAGGACGAAGTCACCGAGATCATCGAGTTCCTCAAAAACCCCAAACGATTCACACGGCTCGGAGGACGCATCCCCCGAGGCGTCCTCCTCTCCGGACAACCCGGCTGCGGCAAAACACTCCTCGCCAAAGCCATCGCCGGCGAAGCCGACGTCCCCTTCTTCTCCATCTCCGGCTCAGACTTCGTCGAGATGTTCGTCGGCGTCGGCGCCTCCCGCGTCCGAGACCTCTTCAAACAAGCCAAGGACTCCGCACCCTGCATCATCTTCCTCGATGAAATCGACGCCGTCGGACGACGCCGAGGCGGCGGCTTCACCACGGGCGGACACGACGAACGCGAGCAGACCCTCAACGCCATCCTCGTCGAAATGGACGGCTTCGAGTCCGGCGACGGCGTCATCGTCATCGCCGCCACCAACCGACCCGACGTCCTCGACCCCGCCCTCATCCGCCCGGGCCGCTTCGACCGCCAGATCGCCGTCCCCCTCCCCGACGTCAAGGGCCGCCTCGAGATCCTCAAGGTCCACGCCAAAAAGGTCAAGTTCGGACCCAACGTCGACCTCCAGAAGATCGCCCGCGGAACCCCCATGTTCTCCGGCGCGGACCTCGCCGCCATCATCAACGAAGCCGCCATCGGCGCGACCATGCACAACAAGGACTTCATCGAGCACGAAGACCTCGAGGAAGCACGCGACAAGGTCAAGTTCGGACGCGCCAACAAGTCCCGCGTCCGCGAGAAGGACGAGAACAAGCTCGTCGCCTACCACGAAGCCGGGCACGCCGTCCTCCAGGCCCTCCTCAAGGACGCCGACCCCCTCCACAAGGTCACCATCATCCCCCGCGGATCCGCGGGAGGCGCCACCTTCTCCCTCCCCGAGAAGGACCGCATGGGCTACTCCCTCAAATGGCTCCGCGCCACCATGCGCGTCCTCTGCGGCGGGCGCATCGCCGAAGCCAAGGCCATGGACGACGTCAGCTCCGGCGCCGCCATGGACATCACCCAGATCACCAGCATGGCGCGCCACATGGTCACCGAGTGGGGCATGTCCCCGCGCATCGGCTTCGTCACACACGCCGGTCACGACTCGCGCGAGATGTACATGTCCGACCGTGAATACTCCGAGGACACCGCCCGACTCATCGACGAGGAAGTCAAGCGGCTCGTCGACGACGCCTACGCCGAAGCCGAGAAGATGCTCCTCGAACACTGGTCCCAGGTCGAGGACGTCGCCCAGGCCCTCCTCAAACACGAAACCCTCACCGCCGACGAGGTCCACCAGCTCATGCGCGGCGAAGCCCTCGGGCGCTCCACCGTCGCCGACCTCCTCTCCGCCGACACCGGCTCCACCAAGGACGGCGTCACCCACGCCCCCAAAACCCAACGCCCCATCGACGACCCCGAAACCGACACCCCCCCCGACACCCTCCCCAGCCCCGCCTAAGCGGGCGACTCCATCCCAATCCCCTCCCAAGCGCCCCGCCCCAAGCGGGGCGCTTTCACACAAACACACGCTCATCTGGGTGCCCTGCTTTGCCCGAAGGCAAAGCAGGATCTCCCCGACCTCCACCCACTCCATCCTGTACACTCGCCCCATGACCGACACCACCAACAGCCTCAACTGCCCAACCTGCGACTACAACCTCGCCGGCCTCGACCTCAAAGGCACATGCCCCGAGTGCGGCTCAAACATCCTCTCCACCTGCGTCCGCTGCGAATACAACCTCACCGACACCGACCCCCAATCCCTCTGCCCGAGTGCGGCACCCCCGCCCTCGCCTCTATCGGACAGGGCGCCCTCGCCCACGTCGACACCCAATCGCTCCAGCGCGTCCACAAGGGCTTCCGCACCGTCACCGTCACCATCCTCATCTACGTCGTCGCCGTCATCGCCACCACCATCCTCGTCGCCTTCGCGACCGCGAGTCTCAGCGCGATGGAACTCCGCGTCGTAACCGTCGCCGCCGCCGCCCTCAACCACGGGCTCACCCTCCTCATCCTCTCCGGCTGGTGGACCCTCGCCCAGCCGCTCCCCGACATCCCCCCCATGCTCGACGCGGGCGACCGACGCTCATTCCACCGCATCACCCTCGCGATCTTCGCCGCCGTCACCCTCCTCATGTTCCCGCTCTCCTTCTTCACCAACACGGGCAACCAACCGCCCACATTCGGCCCCGTCGAGATCGCGTCCCTCGTCCTCTCCCTCCTCCTCTACATCGTCATGCTCATCTCCTTCATCGCCCAGGTCCGCTACCTCAACTGGTTCGCCCGCCTCCTCCGCAACAAGAAACTCACCAAGCGCACCAGGCACTTCGTTTGGTCCGGCCCCCTCATCGCCGTCCTCGGCTTCCCCCTCCTCTTCCTCGGCCCCCTCGTCACCCTCGTCATCTACTGGAACACCACCGAGTACCTCCGCAGAGACCTCAAGAACCACCTCGAGCGCCGCCCCGCCTGACCCCCGCACTCGGAGCGCATACGCTCCGCGCCATGACCACCGCCGACCCCTTCACAAGCTTCCGACGCGCCCTCCACGCGCACCCCGAGCTCTCGGGCGCCGAGCACCACACCCACGACCGCATCGCCGCCTTCCTCGCGGACATCGCCCCCAGCGCCGAGACCCACCCGCACCTCGCCCACACCGGGCTCGCCGCCGTCATCAATCCCGGCGCCACCAACACCATCGTCTACCGCGCCGACACCGACGCCCTCCCCATCCACGAAACCTCCGGCGCACCCCACACCTCCACCATCCCCGCCGTCGCCCACGCCTGCGGCCACGACGGCCACACCACCATCGCCTGCGCCCTCGCCCACCGATTCCACACCAACCCCCTCCCCGACACCCGCCTCGTCCTCCTCTTCCAACCCGCCGAGGAAACCGGCGTCGGCGCGCAGGCGCTCTTGGGCGACCCCGACCTCCGCGCCCTCATCCCCGATCACCAGGCCACACGCGTCCTCGCCGTCCACAACCTCCCCGCCGTCGGCCTAGGCAAGCTCGTCCTCATCGAGGGCCCCATGTGCCCCGCTTCCCTCGGGCTCCGCGCCGTCATCACCGGCAACACCGCCCACTCCTCCCAGCCCGGCCCCCGCGGCTCCGCCCTCACCATCGCCGCCTCGCTCGTCGACGAGCTCCCCACCCTCCCCCGCGCGATGAACCTCGCCCGCGCCCTGATCACCCCGACCCACCTCGCGTCCGGCGACGACCACCAGTTCGGCATCACCCCCGGATCCGCGACCCTCTGCGCCACCCTCCGCGCCATGCACGACCACGACCTCGACGCCCTCCTCGACCGCGCCCTGAGCGCCATCCACGCCCGCGCCCAGGACTGCGCCGTCGCCCACACCATCCACGAACGCTTCGCCGCGACCATCAACGACCCCACCCTCGCCCGCGCCGTCCTCGCCGCCGCACGCGACCACGCCCTCGACCACGAAACCCGCACCGCCCCCATGCCCTGGTCCGAAGACGTCGGCCGCCTCACCGAGCTCGGCCCCACCATGCTCATCGGCATCGGCGCCGGCACCACCACCCCGCCCCTCCACGCCAGCGACTACGACTACCCCGACGCCCTCACCCCCATCGCCACGGGCGCGCTCGAAACCATCATCCGCGCCATCGCATGATCACACCCCCGTGCCACCGACCTGCTTCAGGTCAGTGCTTCCAGAACATCGCCCCCGATCACACCCCCATCGCGATGATCCCCTCCGCCAGCTTCACGAACCCACCCCGGTCCGCGCCCACCCCGTAGTTCACGATCCCGTTCTCCTTCGGCGCGTGCGCCACGCACTGCTCGTGGATATCGAGCATCACGCCCTCGAGCTTCTCGAGCGTCTGCGCCTTCGTCCACGCGCTGTGCGACGCGTTCTGCGACATCTCGAAACACGACGTCGCCACGCCCCCCGCGTTCGCCGCCTTCCCGGGACCGAACGTCACCCCACGATCGTGGAACACCGCGCGCGCCCCGTGCGTGCAGGGCATGTTCGCCCCCTCCGCGACGAACAGACACCCCGCGTCCGCGATCACCGTCGCATCGGGCTCCTCGATCTCGTGCTGCGTCGCGCACGGCAGCGCCACGTCGTACGCCGCGTGCTTCCACGGCTTGTCCTCGCTGAAGAACGCGCACCCGTCCCCCTTCCAGTCCTTGAGCCGCCCGCGCTCGACCTCCTTGAACTCGATCAGTTCCTTGATCTGCTCCCCGCTCAGCCCCTGCTCGCAGATCAGCGCCCCCCCGGAGTCCGACAACGACACCACCCTCGCATCCAGCTCGTGCGCCTTCTCCGCCGCGTACAGCGCCACGTTCCCCGATCCCGAGATCGCGACCCGCTTGCCCGCGAGCTTCTCGCTCCGGTGCTTCATCATCGCTTCCGTGAACCACACGCACCCGTACCCCGTCGCCTCCGTCCGACCCGGGAGCCCCCCGAGCCCCTCGGGCTTGCCCGTCAGCACCCCGTCGCGCGTCTTCGTGATCTTCATGTACTGCCCATACAAGTACCCGATCTCCCGCCCCCCGACCCCGATGTCCCCCGCCGGCACGTCCACGCTCGCCCCGATGTGCCGATACAACTCACGCATGAACGACTGACAGAACCGCATCACCTCGTTCTCGCTCTTCCCCTTCGGATCGAAATCACTCCCCCCCTTCCCCCCGCCGATCGGCTGACCCGTCAGCGCGTTCTTGAAACACTGCTCGTACGCCAGAAACTGCAGCGTGTCCTCCGTCACCGTCCTGTGAAACCGCAGCCCACCCTTGTACGCCCCCAGCACGTTGCAGTGCTCGATCCGCCACCCCCGGTTGAGCTCCACCTCCCCCTCGTCGTTCACCCACTCCACCCGGAACCGGATCACCCGATCCGGGATCAAGAGCCGCTCGAACACCCGCGCCTTGCGATACCGCGGGTTCTCCTCGATCACCGGACCGATCGACTCCGCGACCTCCTCGATCGCCGACCGATACAACACCCCCGGATCCACGCGATCGATCAGCCCCGAAAGATCACCGGCAATCGTCATGGTGCTCATACATCTCCTTGCATGAAAGTCCCCAGCACCGCACACCGACGCCGCGCCATCATACCCAAACACCACCCCCCACGCCCCGCCACGAACTCCCCCCGCACCCCCAAAAAACCCCGCAACCACCCACCAATCCCGCATACAATCCCCATTCACCAACGCACACCACCCTCCCCACACGGAGCCCTCCCAATGCCCACCACCAACGCCGCACCCATCACCATGACCGACGCCGGCCTCCACGTCCCGAGCACCCCCATCATCCCCTTCATCGAAGGCGACGGCACCGGACCCGACATCTGGGCCGCCTCCGTCAAAGTCTTCGACGCCGCCGTCGACAAGGCCTACGGCTCCGACCGCAAAATCGAATGGCACGAAACACTCGCCGGCGAAAAATCCTTCAACAAAACCGGCGACTGGCTCCCCGAACAAACCCTCGAAGACTTCAAAACCTACCTCGTCGGCATCAAAGGCCCCCTCACCACCCCCACCGGCGGCGGCATCCGCTCCCTCAACGTCGCCCTCCGCCAAATCCTCGACCTCTACACCTGCCTCCGCCCCGTCCGCTGGTTCAAAGGCGTCCCGAGCCCCGTCAAACGACCCGACCTCACCGACATGGTCATCTTCCGCGAAAACTCCGAAGACATCTACGCCGGCGTCGAGTTCGAGATGGGCACCGAGGACTGCGAAGAGTTCCGCAAGCTCATGAAAAAGCACTTCGCCTCACGCTACGAAAAATTCCGCTTCCCCAAGACCAGCGGCTTCGGCATCAAACCCGTCTCCCAAAAAGGCACCGCCCGCCTCGTCCGCGCCGCCATCCAGTACGCCATCGACCACAACCGCGACTCCGTCACCCTCGTCCACAAGGGCAACATCATGAAGTTCACCGAGGGCGCCTTCATGAAGTGGGGCTACGAGCTCGCCGCCAACGAGTTCGGCGCGGTCCCCCTCGACGGCGGCCCCTGGCACGTCATCAAAGCCGGCACCCCCCTCCCCGGTTCTCGTGGGACGGGCTTCCAGCCCGTCGCTTCCGACGCTCCCCCCGTGGCCCCCCACGACATCATCATCAAAGACGTCATCGCCGACGCCTTCCTCCAGCAGATCCTCACCCGCCCCGCCGAATACTCCGTCGTCGCCACCATGAACCTCAACGGCGACTACATCTCCGACGCCCTCGCCGCCTGCGTCGGCGGCATCGGCATCGCCCCCGGCGCCAACATCAACTACGAATCAGGACACGCCATCTTCGAAGCCACCCACGGCACCGCCCCCAAATACGCAAACCAGGACAAGGTCAACCCGGGCTCTGTCATCCTCAGCGGCGTCCTCATGCTCGAACACCTCGGCTGGCAAGAAGCCGCAGACCTCATCGTCAAAGGCATCGAAGGCGCGATCGCCGCCAAGACGGTAACATACGACTTCGAACGCCAAATGGAAGGCGCCACCCTCCGCAAATGCTCCGAGTTCGGAGACGACGTGATTAGTCATATGGGCTAAATTCGCAACGCAGAACGAGTGATTGATTAATCATATGTTGCTAGGAGACCATCCTTGACCAGTATACCAGAAATCGATTACTCACGTGTCGTCACAGATCTTATTGCACGATCCGCACAAGGTTTGGCATCGGCGCTGTGTGGCACCGCAAAAGAAAAGGTGGATCACGCCAGAGTTAAACTTGGCACAGTTTTTACAAGGTATCTTGACGATCAGTTTGTTAAGCGAAGCCGAGTTAAGACTCTTCTGTATCGTCGAGACCCGCGATTTCTGTACGATTTTTATATACCACATGATCTGGAGCATGATGGAGAAACAATAGATGATGTGGATGCCGTAGTTTTGTATAACACATTTCGACATTGCGTGATCACTGGTACAGGCGGGTCTGGCAAGTCTATCCTGCTTAGACATATTTTTATTGATACGATAGTAAATACGGACTATGTCCCAATTTTTATAGATCTTCGCGACACAAACTCTAATGGTACAACTCTTAATGATGTCCTGTACCGCAGTATAGATTTGTCACCGATAGATTTAAAGCAGTCAGCCCTGGAGTATGCATTTGAGCAAGGCAGCTTCGCACTTATGCTCGACGGCCTTGACGAAGTGGTGTCTGAAAAACGAAGCTCGATAGCGAAAGAAATCCAAGCTCTAAGAGATAGTTTTTCCAGAATGCCTATCGTCGTTACCTCGCGTCCGGACGACAGGTTTGTCGGTTGGGATGGCTTTACCACGCTTGACGTTAAGCCTTTCGAGCTAGACAAGATCAAGGCATTATTGACCAGGCTTGATTACAATGATGGTGACAAGCTCCGATTCATGACAGATGTTGAATCGAGTCTATATCTCACTCATCAGTCATTTCTTTCCAATCCTCTGTTGCTAACTATTATGTTAATCACTTACTCGCACAACGCGAGCGTGCCAAACAAGAATCACCTATTTTACTCTCAAGTGTTTGACGCACTCTGGAATCAGCATGATGCAACTAAGGATGGGTACACGCGGAGGCTCGCAGCTGAACTGCAAAGAGATAAATTTGAGCAGGTTCTTGAATCGTTTTCGTTTCAAACCTGGTGGGATTCGCTGGTCTCATTCAGTCATACGGACTCGGAAATGTATCTGTCTCGGTCCAGGAATATTGCTAGTGTCGAGTTCGATAGCTCAGATTATCTAGAAGATCTGACTCGCTCCGTGTGCGTACTTGTGAAAGATGGACTGCTCTATACATATACACACAGGTCATTTCAAGAATATTATGCAGCAAGGTTCTTATTGAATTCTGAAGAGTCTTTTCGCAAGAGGGCCTATCCCAGCTTGCTTGAAAGATCTAAATCGGATGCTGTGCTAAGGCTGCTTTGGGAGATGCGTCCTTCAATTGTTGAGCGAGAGGTGCTCATTCCAATTCTTGAAGAGTTGGAGTCGGCGATTAAGCCGTTATCAAATGATGATGAAAAGTTGTTTGCCTATTTTAATTTTTGGTGCGAAAAACTAATTGTTGACGCGCACTCAAAGTACTTTCCAATTGGTCATACATCGCGTTCCCCAAATGCTGCGGCATTGGATTTCATAAAGCGAGAGTATTCAGAGGCATTCGAGTCTCAGCATGAGGACGAGGGCTTGACTGCTGCTGAGGTTGAGCAATTCAAACTCGAGTTTGCCACACTATGTAACGGAAAGAGCCATTTGCCGATCGAAGAATGTGCGCCCGCACTTGAAATGATAAAAAAGCTAGGTAAGTATCGAAAAATATATCAACTGGGATCGGCATCAATTTTGTTAAGTTTGCTCGATGATATGCGGCAGCGAGCGAACTCGGCATCGCAAACCCTTGAAGAGCTTTTTGAGGGCGGATGATACCTGATTGCAATGCGATTGGGTCATTTCCTTGCTCTCCCAGCCTCTGTTTCCTAACCCCCGTCCTAAGAAAAAACCACGACCCAAAGCCGCGGCCTCCCCCACCCAACCCAAATCCACCCGCACACCGCCTTCAACGTCCCCCGGCCCCCCCCCCACAACCGCGCCCCCCCCAACACCAGCGCCCCCCCGGCCCCGGCAGCCGCCGCGCCCGCCCCCCCCCACCCCC
>CBFGUD010000046.1:0-10881 GCA_965652365.1 uncultured Phycisphaerales bacterium | reverse complement strand
GGGGCGGGGGGGGGGGGGGGGGGCGGGCGGGGGGGGGTGGGAAGTTGTTGAGTGTGGGTTGTTTGTGAATTGAAGAATTGGGGTGGTCGCGGGCGGAAAGTGATGGTGGGGGTGAACCCGGGGGTGGTAGACTATGGGCGGACGGGCGGTCGCGAGCCCTAGTCAATCGCGGCGATGACCAGACGAGCGGGTTGCCCGGACTCTCGATTGGCATGACACGTTTCGGGCGATGGATTTAGAATCTGATGAACTTGTATGTCGGCAACCTGCCGTGGTCCGTGACGGACCAGGACCTTGAGAACATGTTCCGTGAGTTCGGCGACGTTCAGTCGGCGAAGGTGCTCATGGATCGGGAGACCGGTCGTTCGCGCGGCTTCGGCTTCGTGGAGATGAGCGACGAGAGCGGTCGCGAGGCGATCGAGAAGATGAACAACTCGGATATCGAGGGTCGTCAGCTCGTCGTGAACGAGGCGCGTCCTCGTGAGGATCGTCCGCGCTCCGGCGGCGGTGGCTACGGCGGCGGTGGCGGCGGCTACGGCGGCGGCGGCGGCGGTCGCGGCGGCTACGGCGGCGGCGGCGGTCGGAGCGGCGGCGGCGGTGGCCGCGGCGGCTACGGCGGTGGCGGCGGCGGCGGCTACGGCGGCGATCGCTACTAAGCTCAGCGCTGGCGCGTCACGCGTCATAATTTTCTGAAGAACACGACCCCGCTCCTTGCGAGCGGGGTCTTTGTTTTTGATGTTCCGTGCTCGCTGATCGGGGCGCGGGGCTCGGAGGGTCCGAGAAGGTGCGATGGAATGTCCGCGGGGATTCGATCGCGCGTGAAACTGTCGGGCGCTGATCCCGATAGACGACATGTGAGGGTCTCTTTGTTCGTTGCGGGGTTTGCATGTACGAGTTCGTTGATGACAACGCGGATCGGATCGACACGGGGGCGCTCGGGGCGGAGGCGCTCGAGGTGGGCGATGATGCGGAGGGGACGGCGGTGATCTACGAGCCGGTGCGTCCGAGCGGGGAGCCCGAGCTGATCGGGACCGATGCGCCCGAGGCGTTGTACCGGGCGGCGGGGGCTGGGGGGGCGGAGGATGCGCGGGTGCGTCATCCGGTGGCGATCTGTCCGTGCTGTTCGCGCCCGGCGAAGCGGGCGATCCGGGTGCGGGATGCGCGTGGTCGTGGGTGGAGCGCGGTGTGCGCGATGTGCGCGGCGGCGCTCTTGGCGGAGTTCCCGGATTCGGTGGTGGCGGGGGCGGTGCGGCCGCTGCGGCGGCGGAGGCGGCGTCCGATGCGCGATGCGGGGTGAGCGGGTTCGGTTTGAGGTTCGCGGGGCGTCTGAGTTCTGTTGCGGAAACTTCTTTGCGGGGGTTTCTTTTCTTGTATGCTGGGGGTGAGCGCCGGATCCGGGGACGATCGGTCCGGCGCGGGACACGCACACTCCTTGTGGGGGCAGCACCAAGGAGGTCTCACGATGGAACGGATGCACGCAAGGCGTTTGCGGGGCTTTACGCTCGTCGAGCTCGCGGCGGTGGTGGCGGTTGTGGCGTCGATGGGCGCGGTGATGGGGCCGATGCTCCACGGGTCGCGGTCTGGCGCGCGGGGCGTCTCGAGCGAGATGAACCTGCGCGCGATCGGGATGACGGCGGGGATGTACGGTCAGGATCACGCGGGCGCGATCTTCACGTACACGTGGGAGCCCGGTGTTCCGTATGTGAATCTGAAGAACGGGAAGGAGCGGGTGTACGCGAGCGAGGCGGAGGCGTCGGGGGCGCAGGCGCAGAACATCCTGCAGCGTGCGACGGGTCGGATCAACGGGGTGGGGGGGATCCTGCTCCCGAACAGCCGGGTCATGCATCGTCGGTTCTCGCACCTGGTGCTCGCGGATTACATGGGGGGGAACGTGAGCGATCCGGTGTGGGTGGATCCGGCGGACGGGCAGTTGCTGGATTGGCAATCGGATCCGCTGCGGTACCTGGAGGACAACTGCGGGCTGGCGAACCCGGTGCCGTACCGGGATTGCGATGTGCTTCCGGGGTACGACGACATCGCGACGTGGTCGGAGACGTCGGTGGCGCAGATGTGGGCGTTCGGATCGAGCTACCAGCTGGTGCCCGCGGCGTACCTGTTCGATGATCGGGCGACGTATGTGCCGACGACGGAGACGCCGCACCTGTTCACGATCGCGCCGGGGGCTGGGCCGACGAATGACTTCGTGGTGCAGCGGTTCTTCGACGAGGTGCGCTCTCCGACGATGAAGGTGATGCTGTTCGAGGAGTTCGATCGGGAGCGGGCGCAGGACACGTACTTCGCGTATGACGAGGCGCGCCCGGCGAAGCTGATGTTCGATGGTTCGGTGAACACGCTCGCGAGCGGGGATGCGCGGTCGGGTTCGAATCCGGAGTTCTTCGATTTCGAGGGTGCACCGCGCCCGGTGGAGCCGTGGACGCAGCGGTACGTGCCGTTGGATCGGTTCCCGGTGCCCTTGAGCGGGCTCGGGGAGGATGAGCGGCTGGATCAGCGGTATCGGTGGACGTTCGGCGGTCTGCAGGGTGTCGATTATGTTCGGATGATTACGGGGAATGGTCGTTGATTGATTGTGATTGATGCGTTATGTTTGGCCGCGAGTCTGCGGCCTTTTTTCATTTTCGAGAGGGGATCTTGATGGGACGTCGAGGATTTTCGTTGGTGGAGCTGGTGTGTCTGGTCGGGGTGTTGGCTTCGACGACGGCGGTGTTCGCGCCGATCATGAAGGAGGTGCGGGGCGCGTCGCGGGGGGCGAGCAGCGAGGGGAACCTGATGGTGATCGGTCAGGGTTCGGCTTCGTATTCGATGGTGAACGCGGGTGCGATCCCGAGTTTTTCGTGGCGGGCGGGGATCGAGTATCCGAATCTGAAGAACGGGAAGACGAAGGTCTATTCCAACGACCAGGACGCGGCGGCGGCTCAGCTGCAGTACATCCTGCAGAAGGAGACGGGGCGGATCTCGGGTACGGGTGCGATCCGGAGGCCGTACCAGATTCTCGTGCATCGTCGGTACAACCACATCCCGCTCGCGGAGTTCATGGGGAATGTGGGGGGTGAGGTGTGGGTGGATCCGGAGGATGAGCTGTACGGGGCGTGGCGGTTGGATCCGCTGGGGTATCTCGAGTGGTGCGATGAGGTCGTGCCCGTCCCGTATCAGTGCGGCTTTCCGAACCAGCAGGGTTACGATACATACTCGAATCTGGGGTCGATCGAGGTGATGCAGTTGTGGGCGTTCGGGTCGAGTTACCTGAGTGTGCCTGCGGCGTGGAGTAACGATGCGTACAACACGTATGCTCCGACACCGAAGACGCCTCATCTGTTTCGAGCGATCGGATTCTCGATCCCGCTCGGGATGCGGAGGATGGACCAGGTCTCGTGGGCGGCGAACAAGGTGCAGATGTACGAGGAGTTCGATCGTGCGCAGGAGGGGGATCCGTACTTTGCGTACGACCACGCGCGTCCGGCGAAGCTGATGTTCGACGGATCGGTCAACACGCGGGCTTCGGGTGAGGCGCGATCGTCCGTGAGTCCAGAGGAGTTTCCAACGTATCGGGTGTGGACTGCGCGGTATCTGCCGCTCGACCGGTTCCCGATCCCGCTCGGTGGTCTTCGTGATGACACGGAGCTCGACTACCGGTATCGGTGGACGTATGGGGGGCTGCGTGGGTACGACTATGCCCCCTCATCTCCGTTCGGGCCTCGGGGTTCGCGCTGAGTTGCGTTGGGATGTGAGTTGAAATGAAAAGCCCGCCCGGTTGCGAGCCGGGCGGGCTTGTTCGTTCCGGTTCCCTGCGCGTGCGCCCCGTCGGGCGCTGTGCTGTTCGTTCCCCTGACCCCCGCGTCCTTGCGGGGGTCCCGTCCTTGGTGTGGGTTCGGGTGGATCCGGTCCGGTTGTCGCTCAGCGTTGAGCGGTGGCTTGTGCCCCTCGGGATCGCGTCGTGCGGTCGGGGGCGTGGTGGTTTGTCAGGTCGCGTGTTCCTTGCGTTTGGGGGCGCGGTTCAGGATTGCGATTCGGTCAGCTGCCTGGCGAGCTCGTGCATGCGTTGGAGTTTGTCCTGGAAGGTGGATTCCCAGGGTTCGCGTGCTCGGATCTCGATCCGGTCCCCCGCGCCCAGGACGATCACGTCTCTGGGGAGCGTCAGGGCTTCGACCTGCCAGGCGGGCAAGCGGATGCGGTTGTTGGCGTCGACGTCGACTTCCTCGGTCGAGGAGTGGAGCATCGCTTCCAGCTCGGCGCGCTCGGGGGAAGGGGTGAGGGAGGGGGCGCTCTGCGTGGCGTGGAAGATGGTGTGCCAGGTCGAGCTGGTGTAGAGGCGGAGTGCGCCCGTGGGCGCCCATGGCACGCAGAACCAGGTGGCTCCGTCGCGGCTCGGGTCCCATCGCGAGCGGAACTTGGCCGGGATCGCGAGTCGCGATTTGGCGTCGATCGTCGCGTTGGCTCGTCCGGTGAAGGGCACTGGTGTGGGCTCCGGGGGTGCTCATGGCGTGGGATTATGGCCCACTTTGTCCCACAATGCAACCCGGGCGCTCCACGGCATGGGCGATTGTGCACGCGTTGTGGACAGGCGGGGTGGGTGTGGGTGGACGGATCGGTCGTGTTTTCGGACGGAATGGGGTGGTGTGGGTGGTTGTTGCGCGTGGGAAGTTCTTTCTGGGGCGGGGTTTGTGGAAAAGGGTGGTCCGGGAACGGTGGGTGTGGCCTTGTCGTGGTGGAGAGAAGGATTCGTGGGGACGATGTGCCGATCGTGTGTGCGGCGTGCTGTGTGTGGCGCGGGGCGGTTCGGCGTGGAGTTCTCATGGACGAGCGGCGGGATGACACGGTGATGCGAGATGCGCTCGGGCTTGTGCCCGGGGGTGTGTTTTTGATGACGTCGTGTTATCAGGGGTCGCGTGCGGGGCTGCTGGCGACGAGTGTGCAGGTGTGCGCGTTTGAGCCGGCGATGTTGTGCGTGGCGGCGCGGAAGGGTCACGCGATCGATCCGTTGATCCGTGATTCGCGGACGTTCGCGATCGGGGTGGTGGATCCGGGGGATTCGTTCATCGCGCGTCGGTTCGGGGCGCGGCTCAACGGTGCGGGGTCGGCGATGCATGTCGAGGGTTCGGACCCGTTCGATGCGATGACGTACACGACGCTGGTGACGCAGAGCCCGCTGCTGCCTCAGTGCGCGACGTGGTTCGATTGCGAGTTGGTGCGGCGGCTGGATCTGGAGAGCGACCACGAGTTGTTCGTGGGTCAGGTTCTGGGGGTGGTGCACGCGGGGTCGCGCGAGGTGGTGGAGCTCGAGGCGTGAGTCTTTGGGCGGTGGTCTAGGTCAGCATTGCATCGAGGACGGCGTCGAGTTTGGCGTTGAAGGCGTCGGCGCTGAAGCGGAGGGCGTTGGTTCTGCAGCGGGGGTTCGGCTCGGGGGCGCGTTCGATGGCGCGGATGAGGTCGTCCTCGGTGGGGTGGTCGAAGAAGGATCCGGTTTTGGTGTCGATGATGGTGTCGAGGGCGCCGCCTGCGCGGCGTGCGACGACGGGGGTGTTGCAGGCCTGGGCTTCGAGGGCGGTGATGCCGAAGTCTTCGATCTGGGGGTGGAGGAGGACGCGGGCGGAGCGGATGAGGTGGAGGAGGGTGTGGTCGTCGGCGTGGTGGTGGAAGGTGATGTGTGGGTGTGGTCGGGCGAGGTCCTTGAGGGCGCGGAGCGCGGAGCCGGTGCCGACGATGTCGAGGGGGATGTTCGCGCGGGCGCAGGCGCGGATGGCGAGGTCGACGCGTTTGTAGGGTTCGAGGGCGCTGACGACGAGGGCGTGGTCGGTGCGTGGGGCGGCGGGGTCGGGGGTGAAGAAATCGGTGCGGACGGGGGGGTGGATGACGAGGGCGTCGCGGTTGTAGATGGTGCGGATCTGGTTTGCGATGTGGGTGGAGTTGGCGATGAACCGGGTGACGTGCGCGGCGGTGCGTTTGTCCCATTCGCGGAGGGTGTCGCCGAAGCGGTTGAGCCCGGCGGCGCGGAGTCGGTCCTTGAGGGTGTGGCCGAGGGTGTAGTCGTCGCGGCGGTCCCAGAGGTAGCGTGCGGGGGTGTGGCAGTAGCAGAGGTGGGGGACGCCTTGGGGCGGTTCGAGTGCTTTGATGGCGCTGGATGAGCTGGAGATGAGGAGGTCGATGGGGGCGCGTTGGTGGTCGTGGGCGAGGCGCTTTGAGAGTTCGGCGACGGCCTGGGGGTAGGCGGGGAGGAGCCAGCGGCGGAGGGGGGCGGGGAGGAGGTTGAGGGTGGCGGTGGTGACGGGGAGGGCGTCGATGGCGGGGGTGATGGGGCGCCCGGAGCGGAACATGGTGTAGCAGCGGGTGAGGGTGATGTTGCGGTTGAGGAGGTGGGCGGCGATGGCGTCGAGGACGAGCTCGCCGCCTCGGCGGGCGACGAGCCAGTCGTGGGCGAGGGCGATGCGCGGCCTGCGGGCGGGGCGGGAGGCGGGGGGGGTGGAATCTGAACGATCGGTTGGGTCTAGCATGGTGGGCAGGGCGGCGCGGTCGGACGCGGCGAGGTGAGGATACGGAGGATCGGGCGATGGGAACGGCGTCGGTGCGTGCGGCGAATCGGTTGGGGCTGGATTACCGGGCGGAGGCGGGGAGTCTGGGCGCGCCGGTGGTGCCGATTGTCGATGCGCACGCGCACATCAACGGGGCGCGGGCGGCGGGGGTGTACCGGGAGGTGTGCGATCTGTACGGGGTGGAGCGGGTGTACTCGCAGACGCAGCTCGCCGAGGCGGATGTGGTGAAGGAGGTGCTGGGGGATCGGATCCGGTTCGTGGCGATCCCGGAGTACATGCACGAGGACCGGGTGTGGGCGTTCACGGAGGGGTTCATGGCGAACCTGGACGCGTGGGCGGAGCGCGGGGCGCGGATGGTGAAGTTCTGGGGGGCGCCGCGGCTTCGGGATCTGGCGGGGGATTTGGGGATGGGGGTGGAGGAGGTGGTGTCGTTCGATTCGGACTGGAAGCTGCGCCTGGCGGAGAAGGCGGCGTCGCTGGGGATGGCGCTGATGGTGCACGTGGCGGATCCGGACACGTGGTTCGCGACGATGTACAAGGATTCGGATCGGTACGGGACGAAGGCGCAGCAGTACGAGTCGCTCGAGCGTTTGCTCGAGGTGACGGGGAACGTGTGTCTGGGGGCGCACATGGCGGGGAGCCCGGAGGATCTGGGGTTCTTGTCGGGGCTGATGGATCGTCATCCGGGGTTGGTGGTCGACACGAGCGCGACGAAGTGGATGGTGCGGGAGCTGAGCAAGCATCCGCGCGGGGATCTGGTCGCGTTTCTCGAGAAGTACGAGGGGCGCGTGCTGTTCGGGTCGGACATCGTGACGAGCGACGATCATCTACGGGTGAGCGATGCGGGGAATCAGCGGTTCGGGAACCGGCTGGCGAACTCGGAGGACGAGGCGTTCGAGCTGTACGCGTCGCGGTACTGGGCGCTGCGGACGATGTTCGAGACGGGGTACGAGGGCGAGTCGAACATCGCGGACCCGGACCTGATGATGGTGGAGCCGGAGCGGTACGACGCGCTGAGCGCGCCGGCGTTGGTGGGGCGGTCGCTCGATGCGGGGATGCTGGAGGTGCTGTACCGGGGGGCGTGCGCGGGGTCGCTGGATCGGTGGTATGGGGGGGATCGGTCGGTGGGGTGATCGGGCGTGATCGTGTGCGGCGTGGGGGGCGTGGAGGGTGAGGCGGCGGTTTCCGGGGTGGGATCGGGGGTTTGGGGGATCCGCGGTTGTGCGGGATTCGGAGATGCAGTAGTCTCGTCGGGCACGTTCGTGCCCGCATGGCGTGTCCTGAGCGGGTTGTCGTGATCGCTCGGGGCCGGAATGTGGATTGAGTTGCAGGATGTCGGCTGCGGCGCTCGCTGCGGCGTGGTTGCTTCAGGAGGTTGCTCGCATGGTTCGGATCGCGCGGATGGTTGTGGTGTCGGGTTTGGCGATGGGTGTGGTCGGTCCGGGCGCGCTGGGTGGGACGCGGGTGATCGCGGACGGGTCGGTGGTGGAGCCCGGGGCGCTGCTTTCGGAGCGTGAGGTGGAGCGTGTGTTCGCGGTGGGGATCGATTCGGGCCCGGTGGTCGGGGTCGACGGGGCGCGGGTGGGGGAGTTCGGCGGGGGGGATTGGGACGCGGCGCAGCGTCCGGTGTGGTCGGCGGAGGTGCGCGGGCCTGCGGATGCGGACTGGGTGCGGCTCGAGTTCGGGGCGGTGGATCTGTCGCCGGCGCGGGAGGGGGTGCGGGAGAGCTATCTGCGGATCACGTCGCTCGAGGACGGGGCGGAGCAGTACCTGGACTATGGGGATCTGATCGGGTGGGGGTTCACGAGCGCGTTTTTCAACGGGCGCGCGGTGCGGGTGGAGATCATGGCGTCGCCCGGTTCGGTGCTGGAGGATCGGGTGGAGATCCGGGCGGTGCGTGCGTCGGCGCCGGTGTCTCCCGCGTCGATCTGCGGGTCGACGGACGATCGGTTGCCTTCGGGGGACGTGCGTGCGGCGCGGTTGATGCCGGTGGGGTGCAGCGCGTGGTTGTTCGGTGATCACGGGTCGACGATGTTGACGGCGGGGCACTGCAACCCGGACGGCGGGGACGTGATCCAGTTCAATGTGCCGCTGTCGTCGAGCACGGGGGGGTACCGTGCGCCGGATCCTTCGGATCAGTACGTGGTGGACGGGGCGTCGATCCAGGAGTCGGGCTCGAACACGTTCCTGGGGAACGACTGGGGGTTTTTCGGGGTGCTGGACAACACGCAGACGGGGCTGGACCCGCTGGCGGCGCAGGGCGATTCGTACGTGCTGGCGTCGTCGCCGATCGTGAATGACGGGCGTCCGATCCGGATCACGGGGTACGGGACGACGGGGGCGGGGGTGCCTCGGGAGTGGAACGGGGCGCAGAAGACGCATGTGGGGCCGTTCCGCGGGTACAGCGGGAACATCGTGCGGTACACGACGGACACGACGGGGGGCAACTCGGGGAGCGTGATCCTCGACGAGAACAACAACGTGGCGATCGGGATCCACACGAACGCGGGGTGTTCGACGTCGAGTTCGAGCTACAACAACGGGTGCAACCTGTTCAACGGGGCGCTGCAGGCGGCGCTGGCGGACCCGCAGGGGGCGGCGTCTCCGAGGTTGATCGAGGCGGAGGTGGTGGGCGCGCCGGAGGTGGTGGCGCCCGATGTCGTGAATCCGGTGGTGCTGACGGTGACGGACATGCACGAGCGGGCGATCGACGGGGTGCCGGAGCTGGTGGTGCGTTCGGGCGACGGTTCGATCGCGCGCGTCGCGAGCGTGGCGTCGGGCGGCGCGTCGTTCACGGCGGACCTTCCCGCGATGGGGTGCGGGGAGGCGGTGTCGTACTGGTTCGAGATCGACGACACGGACGGGAACACGACGACGCATCCGCGGATCGACACGGGGTCAGCGCTGCGCGCGATCGCGTTGTCGGGTCGTGAGGTCGGGTTCGAGGATTCGTTCCAGACGAACACGGGGTGGACGGTGACGGGCGACGCGGCCGTGGGCGGGTGGTCGCGCGGCGTGCCGAACCCGTTTGCGTCGACGGGTCCGACGAGCGACGGGGACGGGACGGGCAACGCGCTGCACACGGGCGCGGGGGTGAGCAACGACGTGGACGGTGGGTCGACGACGGCGGCGTCGCCTTTGCAGTTCGATGTCGCGGAGATGGAGAACGCGGCGGTGTCGGTGCTGGTGTACGTCGAGGCGCCCCAGGGCGAGGAGATGCTCGTGGAGCTGTGGTCGCACAGCGCGCTGGCGTGGGTCGCGGTGGATTCGATCGGGTCGACCGACGGGTGGGAGCAGCGCCGGTACGTGGTGTCGGACTTCTTCGAGCCCGGGATCGTGTTCAACGCGCGGTTCACGATCGCGGACGAGGGGTCGGACTCGACGGTCGAGGCGGCGATCGACCGGTTCATGGTGTCGGACGATTCGTGCCCGAGCGGGGGCGAGTGTCTGGCGGACTTCGACGGGAACGGGGAGGTGGACTTCTTCGACCTGTCGTCGTTCCTGCAGGCGCAGGCGGACGTGACGGGCGACACGGTGTTCGATTTCTTCGACGTGTCGGCGTTCCTGATGGCGTTCGGGGAGGGGTGTCCGTAAGGGGACGCCCCGGCATGGAGCGATGACGAGCGCCGGCGCGGGAGCGTCGGCGTTCTTTTTCGTGCGGTCGGGGGCGGGGTCAGTCGCGGACGGGGTCGGCGGCGGCGCTGAGGGCTTCGACGCGGTCGTCGAGTTCGGCGGCGGCCTGGGTGTCTTGGCGGACGGAGAAGGAGAGGTCCATCTCGGGGGTGACGAGGGGGTCGGCGAAGCCGGGGGTGCGCCGGGTGAGGCGGAGGGGGGCGTTGCGGACGCGTGCGGAGACGCGGCCTTCTTCGATGGAGCCCCCGGGGAGGAGGAATCCGGCGCCGTCGTAGACGCCGATCTCGCCCTGGGCGATGACGATGGTGCGGATGGTGGCGGAGGCGGCGGTGGATTCGATGGGGGTCTTGCCCGGTTCGGGGGCGATGAAGAGGTGGACGTGGGTGAGGGTGCCCGTGATCCCGGACCAGTCGCGGGGCTCGGCGAAGATGGCGCTGAGTTCGGCGTCGGAGAGGTCGGTGAGGTAGATGTCGGCGGTGTTCGGGTCGGTGCCCTGGGAGACACGGATGGGGTACTCGACGTTGAAGACGAGGTTGTTGGCGGAGCGGGTGGTGGAGGATCCGGAGGCGCCGCCGACGGCGAATCCGGCGCAGGACGCCATGAGGGGGGCGACGGCGAGGGCCAGGAGCGTGAGGAGGCGTTGGGTGGGTTTGGTGGTCATCGGGCGGACGATAGACGCGGCCTGCGGGCGGGGCGGGAGGCG
>CBFGUD010000045.1:0-10906 GCA_965652365.1 uncultured Phycisphaerales bacterium | reverse complement strand
GCGCGGGGGGCGGGGGAGGTGTCATGCGCAGCATGACGGAGGGGGGCTTTCCGTCCCCCCTGCCCTCCGCCTTCTCTGCGCCCTCTGCGTGAACTCCGCGCCCTCTGCGTTCCTGCCTTCACATTGCCGCCTCCCCCCAACCAGCACCCCCGTCACAACCCCACCCCCTCCGCCCAATTCACACCCCGCCCCCCTTGCCGCGCCCCGACCCGCATTGGACATCATGCGTGCACCACCACGACACCGACCCGGAGCACGACCATGCCCGCCACAGCCCAAGCCCAACCAAGCGAAACGCTCCAAGGCGCCGAACAGGGCAACAAGCTCATGTCCGCCCTCCTCATCGCCGCCATCGCCGCCTCCGCCCTCTCCATGATCTTCTCCATCGGAACCGCGTTCGCCAGCGCCTCGTCCGAAGCGCCCGCCATGACCACCAACGAATGACACCCGCCCACACCACACCGAACACCCAGTCCCATCTCACCCGGGGGAGCGGCCACGCAACGCCGCGAACGGAGGCATCCATGCAGCACCAGTCCCGCAACCGTCGTTTCCTCACCAGCGCCGGAGCCCTCGCCCTCGCCGCGGGCTCCTTCGCCACCCTCTCCATCACCACCGCACCCGCCGCACAGGCCGCCGCCTCCGCCCAGTCCGAATCCCAATCCGACGCCCCCCAGACCATCACCCTCACCGGCGTCATCCGAGACTTCAAAACCTCACACCCCGACATGGAGTCCTACCCCGGCTCGGGCACCAAGAACCTCGTCATGAACGAACTCGGACCCGACGGCAAACCCGTCTTCAACATGGGCCTCATCGACCAAGGCCGGAGCTGGGGCTCGGACATCCAGGTCCACTCCGAAGAAACCTTCAACCAGTGGTTCCGCGACGTCCCGGGCGTCAACACCTCCTGGCTCCACTCCATCGAACTCGTCCGACAAGCCGACGGCTCATACTACTTCGCCAAGGAACGACCCCAGTACTTCTGGCCCGCCGACGGCATGGGCTTCGGACCCTCCGAAGGACCCCTCCGCTGGGCCACCCCGGGCACCCACAACTTCCACTTCACCTACGAGATCGAAACCAAGTTCTCCTACACCGACCCCGAATCACGCGAGAACGACCTCGTCTTCACCTTCACCGGCGACGACGACGTCTGGGTCTACGTCAACAACCAACTCGTCGTCGACCTCGGTGGCGTCCACTCCCAGCAGTCCGCCTCCGTCAACCTCGACGAACGCGCCGAGGAACTCGGGCTCGAACTCGGACACTCCTACGACCTCAAACTCTTCTTCGCCGAGCGACACACGAGCGAGTCCAACTTCCGCATCGAGACCACGCTCCAGCTCCGCAACGTCGAGCTCCCCCCGACCGCCGCGCTCTACGACTAAACAGCGCACGCAAAGGGCCCCCCGCGCCAGGGAGCCCGAACACGACACGCTTGGCAACGGCGCGATGCATGTTGGTGTTGGTGCTGGGGCGCCCCTGATCCAGGGGCGCCCCATCCCTTTTCACACACACGCACACGCACCAACACACACACGCCAAGGAGGCCCGTCCCCCGCACCCCCTTCTTCGATCATTCCAGTCCCAATCAATGCCCCCCGTGATGCCGCCGGTACCCGCGGTACCCCTGGTACCCCCGATACCCCCGATCCCGATACCCGGGCTCGCCCGGATACACATACTCGTCCGCCCGGCGCGCCCCCCGGAACACCCGACGCCGATCGAGCGTCGGCGCATACGCCTCGGGGAGCCCCAGCAGCTCGTCCCGCCGCGACACGTCCCGCACCGACATCAGCCCGTCGTTGCGATCGAACCCGGGACCCGACGCGCCCAGCGCCACCGCGTTCCCGTCAACACCCGGCGAGAACACCACGCTCGACGACGACCCCATCGTCGCGCCCCCCGCCGCCTCGTTGAACACCGGACGAGCCGACCACATCGCCGTGGGATGCGACGCCGAGCAGCCGCACACCAACAACACCGCACCGAGCGCACCCGCGCCCGCAAGGGCCTTCACGATCTTCGATTCTCCAAGCACCATGCCACAACCAGACCACACCAACCGCCCCCGCACCACCCGCTTTGCCACCCAATCCGCGCTCCGCCCCCTCCGCCGCCCGCACAACCCGAATTCTCGGTCTCAACCCCCAAAAAACCGCCCGATCCGAGCCGCCGATGCCGCCAACCCGCCCTCATCAAGCACCCCGTCCCGCAGCGCCCGCATCGCCGCGTCCGCCATCGCCCCCGCCGGATGCTCCCTCCACCCCCCAGGCCCGTTCACCCCATCGAGCACCAGGTCCACCCCCGCGCGCAGCGCCAGCACGCACGCATCCCCCGCCCCCCACCGCGCCGCGATCGCCCCCATGTCCACCGAGTCCGTCACCACCACCCCATCGAACCCCAGCCCCCCGCGCAATCCCCCGCGCACGTGCGCCCCCGACAACGACGCCGGCATCTCCCCGTCCACCCCGCGGTCCACCACATGCGCCACCATCACCCCCACGCGCCCGTGCGCCCCGAGCACCCCCTCGTACACCCCGCGCTCCACCTCCCGATCCGTCCCCGTCACGTCCGCCATCCCCACGTGCGTGTCCACCCGCGCCGCGCCGAGCCCCGGATAGTGCTTCAGACACGAACGCACCCCCGCGCGCTCGTGCTCCTCGATCCACCACACCGCCCGCTCCGCCACCCGCGCCGCATCGACCCCCAGCGACCCCCCCCCCCCCCCCCCCCCCGGCGCCCCCCCCCCCCCCCCCGCCCCCCCCCCCGCCCCCGGCCGCCCCCCCCCCCCCCCCCCCCGCATCGACCCCCAGCGACCGCCCCCGGTCCCCGACCCCGGGCGACCCCCCCGCCGCGCAGTCCACCACCGGCGCGAAGTTCCACCCGATCCCCAGCGCCGCAAGCTGCGCCCCCTGCGCCCGCGCCGCCGCGCGCACACCCGCCTCCCCCATCTCGCCCAGCTCCCGCGCCGAAGGCGTCTCGACAAACCCGTCCTCCCGCCGCAGCCGCTGCACCGCGCCCCCCTCCTGATCGATCGCCACCACCGTCCCGTCACCCAGCTCGTGCTTCAGATCCGACACCAGCCGCGCCACCTGCGCCGGATCCACGATGTTCCGCGTCCCCGCCCCCTTCCGAAAATCGTCCCCCGACAACTCCGCATCGAACAGCACCACCCCCTTCACCCGCGCCCGCTTCATCGCCTCCACGTCCCCGCGCGTCCGTTCATCATCCATCGACGCCCCGCGCACCCCAAGCACCAGCGCCCGCCCCACCAGATCCAGCGCACTCCCGCCCGGCGGGGGGGTCACCGCGGGTCCCCGATCACCGCGCGCAGGTCACCCCCGCGGTCCGCGAGCATCCCCCGGGCCGCCCCCGCCCCCACCGAGCGCGCGTGCATCTCCAGCGCGACCGTCACCGCCCGCCCCGCCGCGTCCAGCAGACCGATCGAATCCCCCCGCCCGAGCCCCG
Source organism: uncultured Phycisphaerales bacterium (assembly GCA_965652365.1). Classification (GTDB taxonomy): domain Bacteria; phylum Planctomycetota; class Phycisphaerae; order Phycisphaerales; family UBA1924; genus UBA1924. The sequence continues at coordinate 7,432 of CBFGUD010000045.1, read as the reverse complement.
TCACCTCCGCGATGATCCGCGCCCCCCGGTCCCGCAGCTTCTCGTTCGTCGCGCGAAGATCCACCATCAGGTTCCCGTACACCTTCCCCATCCGCACCATCGACGCCGTCGTCACCATGTTCAGCACCAGCTTCGTCGCCGTCCCCGCCTTCATCCGCGTCGACCCCGTCACCACCTCCGCCCCCGTCACCACATCGATCAGCACATCGCACCACGCCGGCCGCTCCATCGCGCAGCACACCAACAGCGCCGTCCCCGCCCCCCGCGCCTTCGCCTCCTCCACACCCCCCAGCACAAACGCCGTCGATCCCCCCGCCGCGATCCCCAAAACCACATCCCCCGCACCCACACCCAAACGATCCAGCTCACCGTGCGCCCCGTCCCGCTCGTCCTCCCGGTGCTCGCTCGAACGCCGCAGCGCCGCGTCCCCGCCCGCGATCACCGCCACCCACCGATCCGGGTCCGCCGAGAACGTCGGAGGCAGCTCGCTCGCATCGAGCACACCGAGCCGCCCGCTCGTCCCCGCACCGATCGTCACCATCCGACCACCCCCGCGCTGCGCCTCAACCACCATCTCCACCAACGCCCCGATCGCCCCGATCCGCTCACGCACCGCGTGCGCCACCCGCTGATCCTCGTTGTTGATCACCGCCAGGATCTCGAGCGTCCCCATCGCGTCCAGGTCCCGCGACGCGCCCAGACGACCCTCCGTCTCAAGGTGCCCCCGATCCGCCAACGACCCCGCCGATCCACCACGCGCCGCGCCCACACCGACCTCCTCGCACCAAACCCCCGATAAAAACACCCGGAGCAGGGCTCGAACCTGCGACCTGCGCTTTAGGAAAGCGCTGCTCTATCCGACTGAGCTACCCGGGCAACCCGTCGAGCCCGATCCTACGCTCCCTCCCCAGGATCCGCCCCCAAAGCCCCTGAATCCGACACGCCTATCCGCCCGAAACCCCACAAGCAGGGTCATCGAGCGAGCGCGGAAGACCCGATGTATCCATGGCGTCCCCGTTCCGGAGCACCACCCGTCCCATGTCCCACCGTTTCCCCAAGTGGATGACCCTCACCCTCGCGCTCGCGGGTCTCTACAACATCCTCTTCGGGCTCGTCACCGTCGCCGCCCCCAACCTCCTCTTCAACCTCGCCGGCGCCACCCCGCCCCTCTACCCCGCCATCTGGCAATGCGTCGGCATGATCGTCGCCGTCTTCGGCATCGGCTACCTCATCGCCGCCACCAACCCCATCAAACACTGGGCCATCATCCTCGTCGGGCTCCTGGGAAAGACCCTCGGCCCCATCGGCTTCCTCTACGCCGCCTTCATCGCGGGCACCATCCCCAACGCCTTCGGCTTCATCATCATCACCAACGACCTCGTCTGGATCGCCCCCTTCGCCGCCATCCTCTACATCACCGCGCGCCAGTCCCAGTTCCAACCCAAGCTCGCCACCGCCAACCCCCCCCAACCCCCCGAGAACGCCATGCGCGCCGCCGACGACCAGTTCGGCATCACCATCTACGAACGATCCGAAACCACACCCACCCTCGTCGTCTTCCTGAGGCACTTCGGCTGCACCTTCTGCCGCGAAACACTCCGCGACCTCGAACAACAACAACACAAACTCCGCCAGCACGACATCGACCTCGTCATCGTCCACATGTCCGACGACGCCCACGCACGACGCACCCTCCTCCGCTACGGGCTCGAACACGCCCCGCGCATCGCCGACCCCGACCAATCACTCTACCGCTCCTTCGACCTCGCCCGGGGAACCCTCCTCCAGCTCTTCGGCCCACGCGCCATCTGGCGCGCCATCAACGCCACACTCAAAGGAAACATCCTCGGACCCATCCAGGGCGACAGCTTCCAGATGCCCGGCGTCTTCCTCGTCGAGCACGGCCGCATCCTCCACGCGCTCCGACACCACCACGCCGGACAACGACCCGACTACGTCAACCTCGCCCTCGAAGCCATCGAACCCTCCGAACTCGAAACCTACGCCAAACACTCCATCCCCGCGTAACCCCCGCCCCGCCACACGCGAGCCGCCCCGCCATGGACCCCGCGCGCGACGCCCTCCTCCTCACCCACGCGTTCGCCGCCTGCTTCATGACCGGGCTCGTCTGGTTCGTCCAGCTCGTCCACTACCCCCTCATGGCCAGCGCCGCGCGCGACGACGACCCGACCCACTACCCACGCTTCCAGACCCAGCACATGCGACGCACCACATGGATCGTCGCCCCCGTCATGCTCACCGAACTCGCAGGCGCCCTCGCCATCCCCGCATTGGGTCTCGCGCCGAACACCCTCGCCATCCCCGCCCTCATCCTCCTCGCCCTCGTCTGGATCTCCACCTTCGCCCTCCAGGTCCCCGCCCACAGCGCCCTCGAGCGCGCCTTCGACCCCCGCGCCCACACCCGACTCGTCGCCCTCAACTGGCCACGGACACTCCTCTGGACCGCACGCGCCCCCCTCGCGCTCCTCATGCTCCGCGCCTGACGACCTACCATCCCGACCCAAACCCTCCCCCCATTCGTCCGAGCGCCGGAGCACCACCCATGAAAGCCGGAATCGTCGGCCTCCCCAACGTCGGGAAGTCCACCCTCTTCAACGCACTCACCAACGCCGGCGCACTCGCCGCCAACTACCCCTTCGCCACCATCGACCCCAACATCGGCGTCGTCCCCATCCCCGACCCACGACTCCACACCATCCAATCCTTCATCAAAACACAGAAGGTCGTCCCCGCCGCCCTCGAACTCGTCGACATCGCAGGCCTCGTCCGGGGCGCCTCCAAAGGCGAAGGCAAAGGCAACGCCTTCCTCGGCCACATCCGAGACGTCGACGCCATCATCCAGGTCGTCCGATGCTTCGAAAAAGCACCCGGCGGCGAAGACATCACACACGTCGACGGCTCCGTCGACCCCCTCCGAGACATCGAAACCATCGAACTCGAACTCATCCTCGCCGACCTCCAGACCTGCGAAAATGCACTCTCCAAAGCACAACGCTCCGCCAAAGGCGGCGACCGCGACGCCATCGCACGCGCCAAGGTCATCGAGAAACTCATCCCCGTCCTCGAATCCCAAAAACCCGCCCGCAACCTCGAACTCACCGACCCCGACCTCATCCGCGCACGCCACTCCCTCGGCCTCATCACCGTCAAACCGGTGCTGTACCTCGCCAACGTCTCCGACGACGACGTCAACGGCCAGGGCCCCCTCGCCCAGCGCGTCCGCGAACACGCCGCCTCCGTCGGCTCCGAAATGGTCCCCGTCTGCGCCCGCATCGAATCCGAACTCGCCGAACTCGACGACGACGAACGAGCCGAGATGCTCGCCGACATGGGCATGGACGAACCCGCCCTGGGCAAACTCGCCCGCGCCGCCTACCGACTCCTCGGATACCAGTCCTACTACACCGCCGGCGAAAAAGAAGTCCGCGCCTGGACCGTCCCCATCGGATGCAAAGCACCCCAAGCCGCCGGCGTCATCCACACCGACTTCGAAAGGGGCTTCATCCGCGTCGAGTGCTACTCCGTCGACGACCTCGTCGAGCACAAAAGCGAGAAAGCCATCAAAGAAGCCGGCAAACTCCGCATCGAAGGCAAGGACTACACCATGCAAGACGCCGACGTCTGCCACTTCCTCTTTTCCCGCTAAAATATCTATGAACGCCCGATCCGCGACTTGACAGCAAGACTGGGGAAAAAGTAGGTTCGGGAAACCGGAGTGCCATTGAGTGATCCGAAAGGAGACTTGAATGCGACCGACTCATGCTCACCGAATCTCAGCGATGTGCGCCGCCAGCGCCACGCGGGACCAGACCGATGACCCGAACCCCGCGCCTCGGGTCCGCGCACGCTGCATGTACGGCCACGAGTGCCTCCACTGATGCCGCACAACCGATCCTCCCGGATCCCGCCCATCCTCGCCGCGATCTTCCTCATCGCCGCGATCGGATTCGCCCTCCGATCCGCCGGCTACCTCAACTTCAACCCATCGCAAACGCCCGCACCCGACACGCCGCAGGATCTCGCGGGCATAGCGCGCCTCGACGAGATCGAAACATTCGAAAGCGCCGAAACACCCCAACGCGCCGCAAGCATCGCGAATCAAATCGCCGACCACGCCCTCGACAAACTCTCACAACAAACATCAGCCGAGGGCGCACGACTCCCGAACGAGGATCAACTCCGCGACCTCGTCCGTGAACGCGTCCGACTCACCCTCGACCCGGACTACGACGAATACACCCGCCACGTCGCCGAGCTCCTCAGCCGCGACGCGGCCGAGGCCCTCAAGGGCACCATGTTCGAGGATCCCAACCTCTGGAACGCCTTCGCCCAGCGCAACCGCCAAGCCCAGATCGCGATCAAACCAACACACGCGATCCTCGAACGCGGCGATCTCCCCACCGGCGTCGGACTCCAGGGCGGACAACGCGCGTCCATCACCGACCCGGGGATCTACAACTCCACGCCGCTCGCCGAATCCGGCGCCCTCCGCGTCGACATCAACATCCCGATGACACTCCCCCCCAACCACGACGCCCCGGACGCATCCGTGATGACCGTCTTCGTCACCATGAGCTTCGTGCACGACCCCCAAACAGGCATCTGGCTCCCCTACAAAACAACCACCACCGACCCATCCGGAACCTACGAACAAATGGCCGCCATGTGGATCTGACCGGAGCCACACATGTCCCGATCCGCCCGCACCCCCGCCTTCACCATCACCGAACTGATGGTCACCACCGCGATCATCGCCCTCCTCATCGGGCTCACCCTCCCCGCCCTCTCAAACGCCAAGATCCGCTCCAGCGAGATCGCCGCACTCAACGACCTCCGCCAGATCGGGCTCTCGATCCAGATGTACACCCAGGACGCCGCGGGCGCCTACCCCTTCCACACCCCCGGAGCCATGTACCTCGTCGGCCCACCCGACGACCCCATCGGGTTCCTGAGCTCGAGCCACAACCCATGGGACATGGCCTACTGCTGGCCAACCCTCATGCACCACGTCGCGCCGTGGCGCGATCACTACCAATCATGGATCGGACAAGGACGCGCGACAGGACCCCTCCCGTGGCTCGATGAGTCCGGAGACACCTGGCTCCCCCCCGGCTACCGCATGAGCAACACCCTCATCGCCTCGCCCGCAACATGGGGCGCGCCGGGAACCCCCACCATCCGCGCCATCAAGAACTCCCAGGTCCGGTTCCCGAGCGCCAAGGCCACGTTCTATGACCGGTCACGCCCCTATCTCCCACCCCGCCGCGCCGCCGGGTCCAAACGCCCCGTCCTCCTCGCCGACGCCTCCGCAAAGATCGCCGACGATGCCGACGCATCACCACCCGCCCAAAACCAACTCCGAGAACAACCCCCGACGATCTACAACGACACAAAAGCCGGCGTCGAAGGACGCGACTTCTGACCGCCCTGTCTCCTCGACCACGACCAATCCCCCACCCCGTCTTCCCTCCTTCGAGACTCCGCGATCTTCGCGTTCATGTCCCTCTCCTCCGCCTTCCCCGCGCCCTCCGCATTCAAAGAGCCCCCACGAAAAAACCCCGCTCAACCGAGCGGGGCCTTCTCATCCAATGTCTCGGATATCTCAGTCGCTCGCCCGGAGCTTCGCGAACAACCGCACCAGCTCGATGTACAGCCACACCAGCGTCACCATCAAGCCCCACGCCCCCACCCACTCCATGTACTTGGGCTGACCCGTCTGCACGCCCCGATCGATGTACTGGAAATCCAGCACCAGGAACATCGCCGCCAGACCGGCGCACAGCACCGTGAACCCGATCCCCATCATCCCCGTCTCCGCGTACCCGTTCCAGATCCCGACCCCGAAGAAACTCAGGATCCAGATCAACGCCGTGTACCCGATGAGCCCGAACAGCGCCGTCATCATGATCTTCTGAAACACCGGCCCGATCCGAAGGATCCCGCTCGCGTACCCCGCCAAAAGCGCCCCCGCCACCGCGAACGTCGTCACCGCCGCCTGCAGCGCGATCATCGCGCTCGGGTTCGCGCCCGCCGCCGGATCGTGCGGGATGAACTGCATCGGGATCACGAACGTGAACGCCCCCACGAACACACCCTCGAGCACCGCGTGCACCGGCGCCAGCACCGGCGCCGACCTGGGCTTGAACGCGATCACCAGCGACACCACCAGCCCCGCCAGCATCGAGCCGATCGCCGCCAGCCACGCCCACCCCGGGATCGAACCCGTCGCCGCGTACGCGCCGTCGATCGCGCCCCACACGATGATCCCCGCCACCGCCACGATCGCCAGCAGCACCCCCGTCGCCGTCACCGTCCCCCCGATCGTCATCGCCGTCCGCTTCTCGCCGACCGCGCCGAACGCCGCGTCGTCCTTCCGATCGAACACCCCCATCGCCGGGTTCCGTGACTGCAGCATGCTCATCGATCCAGACTCCTTTCAACCATCCCTGACGAGCCCCCGGCGCACACGCGCCGCCGGGCTCCCCGATCTTTCGGAAATCGACCAGATCGGATTCTCCCCACCACAACGCCCGATTTCCGCCCTTTGTTCGCACCAAACACCGATTTCCGACCCGATCGCGCCCACCCCCTCCGCCCACCATCGCCACAATCCTCTATCCCCGATCCGGACACCCCTGTACAATTTCCGCCGTCCGATCCCTGAAACCCCCGCACCCCCCTCCCCAACAATCATCCGCCGCGTCAGAACCCGACCGGCCCACAGGGGAACACACCATGATCGACCTCCTCGAACAGTTCATCAACAACGAAGACGCCTTCGTCCCCACGCTCATCGCCACCGCGATCGTCCTGTGCGTGGTCGTCAACGCCGTCACCTCCATGTTCTCGAGCATCGCCCGCGAACGCACCCGCCGAGAGATCGCCGCCTACATCGCCGAGGGCTCCATGACCCCCGAACAAGGCGAACGGCTCCTCGCCAAGAACAAACGCGACCGCGCCTGCCACTGACCGCACCACCAACCCACCACGCACCGGAACCACCCACCATGCTCGACCAACTCGCCGCCCTCACCCTCGCCTCCGCCGCCGCCGTCCCCGCCTCCGGATTCGACCGCTTCCTCGACGCCATGGCCAACAACTACGAGGTCACCGCCGTCTTCGGCGTCGGAGGCCTCGTCGCCCTCTCCGCCATCTTCTTCGGCACCATCTCCTCCACCGCCGAAACCAAGGAAGTCGAACGCACCAAACGCGAACTCGCCGCCTACGTCGCCGAGGGCTCCATGACCCCCGAAGACGCCGAACGCATCCTCGCCAAGAAATCCAAAAAGTGCAAATCCTGCTAACCCCCCCTCACATCCTCCGCTTCAACAACCCGCTCTCGATCGGGGTGCCCCGCACCCCGTGCCACTGACATGCCCTTCGCAGGTCAGTGCTCCCCCCACCCTCCCCC
>CBFGUD010000044.1:0-11710 GCA_965652365.1 uncultured Phycisphaerales bacterium | reverse complement strand
CTCACCGCCGGGGTGGTCGGGTTCCTCGGCGCGCTCGCGCTCCCCCTCACGATCATCCTCATCACCCCCCCACGCGGTCGGGCGGCGTGGGACGCCTTCGCCTACCACGAACGATTCATCCGCGACCTCATCACCGCCTGGCCGACCCCCGACCTCTCCAACCCCCTGACCGCGACCACCCCGGGCTACCACATGCTCCTCGCGCTCATCGCGCGGCTCGGGTTCGACTCGCCCACCCAGCTCCGGATCGTCAGCGCCGTCATCGGCGCGGCCCTCATCGCGATCCTCAGCGCCGCCATCGCGAAGTCGCGCGGGGTCCTCGCGGGTCTCTTCCTCACCCTCCCCATGCTGGGCTCGATCTACGTGCTGTCGTCGAGCGCGCACATTCTGCCGGACAATCTCGGGTGGATCGGGGTGCTGGTGGTTCTGATTGTGGCGCATTGTTCCACGTGGAACATTCGGCGGCTCGTGCTGTGCGCGGCGGTGCTGGTGGGGTTGGTGTTCGTGCGGCAGATCCATGTGTGGGTGGCTGGGGTGGTGTGGTGCGCCGCGTTCGTGCGCGCGCATCCGGGGGTTGCGGTCACGCAGAAACTCGGGTCGCGGGTCGCGTGGGGGGTGGTGGCGTTGGTGCTGACGGTGCCTGCGTTCGGGGTGGTGTGGTGGTTCGCGGATCGGTGGGGCGGGCTGACGCCGCCGCGGTTTCAGGGGGACATGAGCGGGGCGAACCCGGCGACCCCGGCGTTCATCCTGTTCCAGTTCGCGCTGCTCTCGGCGGCGTTCGCGCCGATGGGGTGGTCGGTCTTGTGCGCGCGCTGGAAGGACTCGCGCCCCGCGCTGATCGGCGCGTTCTTGATCGGGCTCGTGGTGTCGGTCGGTTTCGCGACGTCGGCGGACCCGGGCGCGGGGCGCTCGACGGGGTGGTGGGCGATCGTGGGCGCGGGTCCCGTGGTGGCGGATCGGAGCGTGGTGATCCTGGCGATGGCGCCGATGGGGGCGGTGATCGTCGGCGCGTTGTGCGCGGGTCTGGACAAGCGCCGTGGGTGGGTGGCGCTGAGCGCGGTGTGCGGGTTCGTGGCCGCCCAGAGCGCGACGCATCATTCGTGGTCGCGGTATCACGAGCCCTTCATCCTGATGTTCGTGGCGTTGCTGCTCGGGTGGGCGCGGGTTGAGTATTCCAAGCGCGTGGTGATGCTGACGCGCGTGTCGGTGGTGGTGGTGTCGGCGGCGCTCCTCGCGATCGCGCTCAAGGACCTTGCCCGAGGCAAGGTCGTCGAGCCCGGCGCGGTCCCGCCCCCGAGGCACACGATGGAGGGGGACCCCTGGATCGATGCGCACGGGTCCGAGAAAGATCCGTCCCCGGGCGCACCCGGATCCGAACAGGACCCAATGATCAACGAGGATCCAGACGACCGGGGCGGCTGAATTCCGGACCCATTCCGGTCAATTCGCGCGACCCGTCCATCAGTTGCGGCGTACTCATTCGTCGCGGCTCAATCCGGGGCGAGAAGCGCCGATAGGGTTGTGTCATCTCACGCGGTTTCACGTACACAGGATCGAGACGCCATGAGCGAAACGAAACGCGCCCTGATCACGGGCATCACGGGTCAAGACGGTTCCTACCTCGCGGAGTTCCTCCTCGAGAAGGGCTACGAGGTTCACGGGATCATCCGGCGCGCGTCGTCGTTCAACACGGAGCGGATCGACCACATCTACCAGGACCCCCACAACCCCGCGCCCAAGCTCAAGCTGCACTACGGGGACCTGTGCGACGCGAACAACGTGAGCAAGATCGTCGAGCACGTCAAGCCCCACGAGGTGTACAACCTCGGTGCGCAGTCTCACGTGCGGGTGTCGTTCGACATGCCCATCTACACCGCGGAGACGGTCGCGATGGGCGCGTACAAGCTCCTCGAGGCGATCCGGGACTTCCAGGACAAATCGGGGCAGCAGGTGCGGTACTACCAGGCGTCGTCGTCGGAGATGTACGGGAAGGTGGTGGAGACGCCTCAGAAGGAGTCGACGCCGTTCTATCCGCGTTCTCCCTACGCGGTGGCGAAGCTGGCGGCCCACTGGATCACGGTGAACTACCGCGAGTCGTACAACATGCACGCGTCGTGCGGGATTTTGTTCAATCACGAGTCCCCGCGTCGCGGCGAGACCTTCGTGACGCGCAAGATCACCCGGGCCGTCGGTCGGATCAAGCTGGGTCTGCAGGACAAGGTGTTCCTTGGGAACCTGGACTCGAAGCGTGACTGGGGATTCGCGGGCGATTACGTGAAGATGATGTGGATGATGCTCCAGATGGACGAGGCGGACGACTACGTCGTCGCGACGGGTCGGACGATCTCGGTGCGTGAGTTCGCGGAGATGGCGTTCAAGCACGCGGGGCTCAACTTCGAGGACCACGTGGAGTTCGACCCGCGGTACCTGCGTCCGGCGGAGGTGGACCTGCTGCTGGGCGATCCGAGCAAGGCGAAGGCGAAGCTCGGGTGGGAGCCGGAGACGAGCGTGGAGGAGTTGGCGGCGATGATGGTCGACCACGACCTGGAGCTCGCGTCGCGTGAGAAGACGCTCAAGGACGCGGGGCACGTGCTGCCCGAGTTCTCGGGGCACGATCAGTAATGAGCGATCGATCGACGACACCCCCGGTGCGCCGATCGGACGACGGCGCGGCGCGGATCCTGACGATCGTGCAGGACCTGGGTCCCGGGGGGACGCAGCGTTCCGCGGAGAACAACGCGATCGCGTACCGCAGCGCTGGGCGCGGCTCGGCGGTGCTGGCGCGCTTCCGCGGGGGCGACCGCGCGCAGCGCATCGGCGAGGCGGGTTGCCCGGTGTTCATCGCGGACCCGGAGAAGGGGGAGACGGACCCGGCGTTGATCGAGCAGATCGCGGCGTGGAACCCGAGCGTGATCCAGTTCCATCGGCACGGTCACACGGAGCCCTCGTGCGGGGCGTTGCTGCGTGCGATCGCGCAGCAGATGGGGCACCGGGTGCCGACGGCGGAGCTGAGTCATTTCGGGCGGTGCGATCGGTCGGCGGACCGGTTCCTGTTCGATGTGCACATGCAGTTGTCGGGCGAGTGTCTGCGCCGGTGGCGGAACTGGACGCGTGGGCTGCGTCCCGGTCCGGTGGGGGTGACGGTGCCGCACATGGTTGATACGGAGCGTTTTTTCGAGGCGTCACCCGGGGAGGCGGGGGCGTTCCGCGAGGCGCACGGGATCCCGCGGGACGCGTTCGTGTTCGTGCGTGTGGGTCAGCCCCACCCGTACAAGTGGACGTGCGCGGTGGTCGACGCGTTCGGGTCGATCGCGGGGGAGCTGCCCGACGCGTGGCTCGTGCTCGTGGGCGCGCCCGGAGCGGTGGTGCGCCGGGTGGAGGGGCTCCCGGGGGCGGTGCGCGAGCGGGTGGTGCTGATCGAGTTCCTCAACGGGGACGAGGCGTTGCGCGCGTGCTACACGGCGAGCGATCTGTTCGTGCTCACGTCGTGCGTGGGCGAGACGTTCGGGCTGGTGCTCGCGGAGTCGATGGCGTGCGGTACGCCTTGCCTGACGGTGTCGACGCCGACCAAGGACAACTCGCAGGGGGGTGTGGTCGGGCATGATGACGCGGGGGTGGTGCTCGCGAGCGAGTCGCTGCTGGCGGGGGAGATGCTGTCGCTGGCGAGGGACCGGTCGCGTCTGTCGCGGCTCGCGTCGCGTGCGCGGGCGCGTGTGCTCGAGCGCTTCCACAGGGACACGGTGATCGACGATGCGTTGTTCGTGCTCGACGCGACGGCGAGGCACGCGGGGGATCCGGACGCGCTGCGAGCGGTGCTCGGCGCGCGGGCGCACCTGATGCCCGACGCGCGGACGCTGCGGCGCGACGGGGGGATGATCGGTTCGCACACGGTGAAGGACCGGGTGGTGTCGTGGGCGAAGGAGACGCCGATGGTGTACCGGGTGTTCTATCTGATGAAGAGCGCGTGGATGTCACGGCGCGTGGCACACTGAATCGAGAAACGCGATGGCACAGGGCTCGGGCTCGAACGGGGCACATGGATCGGGTCGAGCGGAGCTCGGGCATCGTGTGGCGACGGGCTTCGTGTACATGCTCGTTCAGACACTCGGCGTTCGGATGGTTCGGTTCGGGGGGAGTCTGGTGCTCGCCTGGCTTCTGATCCCGGATGACTTCGCGTTGTTCGGGTTGACGGTGACGCTGTATCAGTTTGTTTCGGTGCTCAAAAACGCCGGGCTCCGCGACGTGCTGATATCGCGACAAGCGCGGATGCGCAAGTGGGTCAACCCCGCGGTCTGGCTCAGTGTCGCGCTCGGGTCTGTGGGGGCCTTGGTGATCCTGCTCGGCGCGCCGGCGCTGGCATGGTTTTTCTCCCGTCAGGAGTTGATCCCGCTTGCGACGGTGCTCGCAGGGGCGACGTTTTTCACATCGCTCGGGCAGGTCCCGCTTGCGATTCTCCATGCACAGCTCCGGTTCAAGCTCGGATCAACGATCGAGGCGGCGAACAGTTCGCTCGTGATGCTGCTGACAATCTATTTCGCATGGTGCGGGCTCGGCGCGATGAGTTTCGTGCTGCCACTGCTCCTGGTCTCGTTGCTCCAGGCTGCGATCGTCTGGCGCATCATCCGTCCCGAAGTCCGTCTCGACCCGCAGTGGCGTCGATGGAAGTACCTTGCCGGAGATTCTTTCAGACTCATCGGAGCAGACATCGCGCGCACCATCGCGTTCCAGGGGGACTACATCGTCCTCGGTCGGGCGTTCGTGAATAACCCTGTCGTTGGTCATTATTTCTATGCGTTCCAGATATCGAGCCAATCGATCGCACTTTTAAGCCAGAACGTGGAGGTCATTCTCTTCCCAGCGCTTTCAAGTATCCGTGAGGACACGGCGCGCCACCAGCGAGCATTCGCATCGGCGCTTCGGATGCTCGCGATTGTGGGGTTCCCGTTCTGTCTGCTCCAGGCGGCTGTCGCTGAGCCGTTGATCAACGCGATCTTCCCGGAACGGTTCCACCCGGCGCTCCCGTTCGTCGTGATCCTGAGTATCGGGATGGTGCCGAGGCTGCTTATCCCGCCGTGTTCTGCGATGATCCGTTCTCAGGGCCGATTCGGGACGTTCACCCGGTTGAGTTGGTTGCTCGCGTTCCTTGTGGTCTCGCTCGCGATCGTCGGTGCGATGCTCGGATCCGTGCAAGGCGTCGCGATCGGCGTGTCCGCCTCGTTCTTTTGCGTGGGGATCGCGTACTCGTTCGCAGCGCTCCACGGCGCGCCGGTGCGCAAGCTCCGCGTGATCCGGATCACGGCTTCGCCGCTCATCGTCGGCGGAGTTGCGTGCGGGCTGGGGTATGCGGGTGCTCGGTTGTTGCCTTCGGGATCGGTCGGGCTCGAGTTCCTCAGGGTTCTGGTCACCGTGCTGATCTCCGCCGCGGTCTATATCCCGATCATCATGATTGTCGAGCGTGAACCGACCCGCGAGATTGTTTCGCGCATGTCCCGGGTCCTCCGGAGGAGGTCCCCGACGCGGGACGCCTGATCGGGTACGGAGACAACGGGCTACAGTCGTTGCGGCGCAACACGCGAGGCACAGTCGCATGAGCGATGCGATTGCTGGGGCGATGGCCGGTCGGTCGACACGCCATACCAACGATTGAGGCGTACTGATAGACTCTTGTCGCCCGGTACTGGAGATATCGATGCGTGTGAAGATCTACGGCGAACGAAACACGGGCACGAACTATCTGTCCCAACTGTTCGAACTCAACACGGATGTCAGGCTCCTGAGGGGGACCGAGATCGGTCGGCTGCGTGCACGAACCGATAGCCCTCTCCTCCACAGCATGTATTATTTCGCGACATTCCCGCTCTTCCTCGGCTGGAAGCACAGGGTCGCGCCTTCAGCCTCGACTGTGCATCGATTGGGCCACGGCTCGACACGATTCATCTGTCTCGTCAAGAATCCCTATGCGTGGGTCCTCTCGATGTTTCGCAGACCATACGAAGGCGACCCGCACGACGGAGATCTCCGTTCCTTCGTTGATCGCCCGTGGGCACGCAGGCCATGGGAAAACCATCCGAGCAACTACCGCAACACGATCGAGATGTGGAACGCGAAGGTCTCATCGTACTTCAGGCTCATCGATGGTTGCAAAGGAGAGATCGTTCGGTACGAAGACCTGCTCATCGATGCGGAGGGCACCTTCACCGGGCTTCTTGATCGACTGGGGATCCCCCGCGGCGGAACCGAGTTTCAGAACGTCGCACGGGGCTCGAAGCGCTCCGATAGCGACAAGACCAGCGAGTACTACCGGGAGTACTACCTGAATCACAAGTGGGCCGCGGAGTTCGACGATGCGACTCTCGAGCGGATCTCGGAACTCCTTGACGGATCGCTTGTTGACCGGCTCGGATACCCGCTCATATCCAGCGTTCTTGGGCGCAACGGGTGACGCACCCAGTCCACGTTGTGTGCGCGGGCGGGACGCGGATTCTGATGACCTCGATCACAATCGAGATCAGTCCGGGATCGCTCACAAAGACATTCGGGTGTTCATCTAGACAAGCATGGATCTAGATTGAGGCGCAGCGCTTACCACCGACATACGCGTACGAAGGCCGACGCCCACGCTCAGAGATCCAATCATGGTCGGATTCATTCGGTGTTATCGTTCGGATCTCCACGCCTTCATCCCAGACCCCGTGCCGGTTTCGGCTTTGAGATTCCAGTAGTCCTCCGGTTTCCCGTAAAGCTCGAGAAACCGTCGAGGATCATCACGGACATGCTCGATCGCCCAAGCCAAGGTCTCCCGGTTCCATTCCGGGCGCCCGGGCGATCGCGACTTGATCAGTCGGCGCGCCGTATCATGGAACCCGGCCGGAAGCGCACCCAGCACCTTGCGGAGCAGCGGGATCTTCCGCAGCCCCGAAGCCAGCCGTGTGTCCACAAGCTTTGTCTCCGAGCGGTTTCTCGCTTCGAGGTCCTCAATGAGGAACCCGGGATCGACACCGATGTGCGCAAAGCATCGGCCCAGCACCGCGCGCGGGTCTTTCCGGTAATCCTCGAAAAACTCGATATGGATCTGCTCGTCATCAAAGTGCTCCCGATAGGCGCTGATCTGCTTCCAGTACAGACTCGCATCGAGAAGCGCGGGAGCACGCCGGAGGGTCTCGCAGAAATCGGGCGTGCATTCGGGGTGCCCCATCGAGCGCCATTCGATCCACATGGATTCAGCACGACGCAACGGATGGCGCACGATGTAGATCAGCCGCGCATCGGGCACATGCTTCTTGATGCGCTCCGCGACATCCGGATACACACCCAACTGAGAATAACGGACCGTGCCCTCACCCCGGGCTCGCACCCCCATGCCCGGTTCGAACAGACTCATGTACCAGTCCCAGCGGTCTTCGTACGCACTCGAGAAACCGCCAGGTTCCTTCGGGTTCGTGAGAAAGACATCAGGATGCTGCGCGAGCTGCGCACACAAACTCGAGGTCGCGGCCTTGGCGGCACCAATAACAAAGAAGGTTGGTCCCATGCCGTCACGGTAGCCTCTCCTGCCGCGATCGGGGATACGCAACTCGGACAGAACACGTTCACTCCAGCAGCGGAGACCTCTCTCCAAACCGGGCACCGGATTCGCCGCGCGATCTCGGAGCGTGGATCAGTCGGGGATCGGGGCGGCGTCGGCGGGCGGAGGCGTGGGGGCGGGCGGGGTCTGGATCCGGAAGCCGGGGTTTCGGGTCATGAACGCGTCCGCGTCGTCGATGGCCGGGAGGCGCTCGACGCCCGAGCCCGCGGTGGGGTCGTAGATGACGACGGTGAAGTTGTCCTGGACGCGGATGTTTCCGGAGTTGAGGTCCCAGATGGTGACCTGAATTTCTCCAGAGCGGATGTTGGTGGTCGCGACGCGTGGTTCGTTGGAGTCGATGACGGTGACCTGGGTCGTGGCGAACCCGGTGAAGGAGTTGTCGTCGACGGAGATCAGGTAGGAACTGCTGGGCGCGTCCCATCGTGCGTTGAGGTTGGCGGTGGCGCTGCTGATCGTGCCGAAGGCCGTGATGACGCCGTAGGCGATCGGGCCCACGGGGGCGGGTTGATCGGGCGCGAAGTCCCGCGCGACGCCGTCCTGGACGCGGAGCTCGTCGCGGATGATGACGTCCCCATCGAAGTCCCCCGCGTAGTGCTCGATCCCGAGTCGTGCGGAGGTTCCGGCGGCGGAGTTGAACGCCCAGACGGCGGCGATATCGGGCGACGCGAAGAAGCCGACACTCCCGAGGACGGCGGCGGTCACCCCGGGGAGTGTGGAGGGTTCGCTGTGGTGTCCGACGACGGAGTAGCGGGCGCCTTCGGCGCGGATCGCGATTTCGTCGTCGCGCGAGTCGACGAGGAGCGCGCCGGATTGAAAGTCGAAGGTGTCGTTGTAGACCCCGCGCCCCCGGATGAGGACGGTGGGCTCGTCGGTTTCGCTGTTGGAACGGAGGAGCGCGACGGTGCCCCCGAACTCGGAGGTGAGCGCGAGCATGGTGGTCGGGTCGGCGGAGGGGTCGGTGTAGGTGTCCGCGTAGGGGAAGCGGAGGGATTCGGCGATCCCGGCGTACTGGGCGCGGGCGCTCCATCCGACCTTGGCGCGGGTGTCGAGGGTGGTGTACGGGCCTCCCTTGGCGGTGCCCACCCCGATCTGGAGGTAGAGGGGCTCGTCGCCGATCTCGCGGAAGAAGCGGCGGGCTTCGTCGGGGTCGGCGCCCATCTGGATGTCGAGCGAGAAGAGCCCGTCGACGACGGGGACGGGGTCGGAGAAGAAGAGGAGTTCGTGCGCGATGTCGAAGCCGTCGGGGGATGAGTAGGGCTCGATGAAGAAGGAATACATGCCGTTGGCGGGTTGTCCGTTGTCGGTGAGGACGCCCTGGTAGTTGAATGAGCCGTCGTTCTGGGAGACGAGCCCGGCGGTGATTTCGAGGGTGTGCTGGGGCTGGGGCGCGGCGGGCTGCGCGTGGGCGACGGGCGCGATCGCGAGTGCGGCGGCGATGAGGGTGCGGGTGCGCATGGGTGCTCTCCTGCGCGTGTTCTCGGTCCCCCGAGTTGGTGGGTTCATCGTAGTGGAAAGGGCCCGCGGCGCATCGGGAAAAGATCCCATTCGGTGTTGGGGATGTGGTGGGGATCGAACACGCGCGGGCGCGGGAGCGTAGAAGAGATCTCTCTCTTTCCTGTGCACAGGCGAACCTCCCGAGCGGGCACGTTCGGGAGGTTTCTGTGCTTTTCGGGGGTGCCCGATTCGGGGGATGCTCAGGGGGGCGTGGGGGGCGCGAGCAGGAGGTCGACGCGCTGGGCGCGGTGGTCCGCGGGGACGGGCGCGAAGAGGGCGTAGCCGGTGGCGGTGTGGTCCGGGTGGACGAGCGCGAGGTCGATGTGCCAATCCGCCAGGGCGATCGCGGCGCGTGCGAGGGGGTTGGCGGGGCGCGGGGTCCAGGATCGGGCGCGGCCCCACCCGGCGTCGTCGAAGGCGTCGGCGTAGGGCGCGGGGGCGCGGGTGTCGAAGCGCGCGAGGGACGCGGAGGCGCGGGGGGTGTTGAAGTCCCCGATGATGAGGTCGGCGCGGGTGAGGTCGGGCGCGGGCGCGTCGGTGCGGGCGCGGATGTGGAGGCCGGGGCGCGTCGCGGCGTGGACGGCCCGGCGGGCGGTGTCGAAGCGCCACTGGGTGGGCTCGCTCGGGAGATCGACCACCCAGACGACGAAGGGGCCCGTGCGATCGGGGAGATCGAACGCGAGGAGGACGATCCAGCCGCGGTCGCCGGTGGGTCGGGTGTTGGCGTCGGGGTCGGCGCTGGGGTCGAGCCAGGCGACGGCCGAGTGGGTGAGGGGGTGGTTGGCGGCGATGAGGAGCGGGCCGATGAGGGTGTGGGTGTGGGTGGGGGCGGGGGTGGACGAGTCCGGGTCGGTGGCCGGGGGCGCGAGGGCGCGGAGGAGGTCGGCGCGTTGCCCGTCCCATCGCGCGTTGGCGATGAGCGCGATGTCGGGGGATTGCGCGAGGATGGAACGGGCGGCGGCGTCGGTGTCGAATGAATCGGCGGCGATGTTCCAGTGGACCACGCGCAGCTCGGGCTCGGGGGGCGCGCTGACGAGGCGCAGGACCGGGCGGTGCACGCGCCAGACGAGCACGAGCGCGAACAGCGTCATGCCCAGGCACAGCAGCATCAGCAGCGCCCGGACGAAGAACCCCTTCGGGCGGAGCCCGCGCCATCCGAGGAGGGCGCTGACGAGCAGGAGCCCCCAGCACGCGATCAGGGTCCAGAGGATCGGGACCCAGTAGAGGTACTGCGACCAGTGGCGTGTGTCGGTGAGGATGCGTCCTGCGAGGAAGGCGGCGGCGATGAGAAGCCCGAGGAGGGCGATCCAGCGCGAAAGCGACGGATAGAGCACCCGGCGCGTCCATGGCGCGCGTCGTGTGGATCGTGCTGCGGCGCGGGGCTCGTGCATGGGGCTCCTGGGACGGGTCGGACGCTCGGACTCTATGATCGCGTTCTGACATCATCGGCGATTGGACGCGAGAGGAGCGAGAGCATGGGTCTGGACTGGTCGGCGCAGCGCATCATCATCACCGGCGGATCGGGGTTCCTGGGGCGTCACATCGTCGAGGGGCTCCACGCGCGGGGGGTGTCGGACGACCAGATCGTGATCCCGCGCTCCGCGAACTACGACCTGACGGAGAAGGACGCGGTCGTGGCGCTGTACGACGAGGCGTTCGGGAAGGACAAGGCGACGCTCGTGATCCACCTGGCGGCGGAGGTCGGGGGGATCGGGGCGAACCGGGAGAATCCGGGGCGGTATTTCTACGCGAACATGGCGATGGCGCTGCACCTGATCGAGCAGGCGCGGGTGGACGGGCTCATCGAGCGCGGGGGGAAGTTCGTGCAGACGGGGACGATCTGCGCGTACCCGAACCTGACCCCGGTGCCGTTCAGGGAGGAGGACCTGTGGAACGGGTATCCGGAGGTGACGAACGCGCCGTACGGGATCGCGAAGAAGGCGGCGTGGCAGATGCTCGACGCGTACAAGCTGCAGTACGGGATGAAGAGCGCGTACGTGCTGCCGGTGAACCTGTATGGGCCGTGGGACAACTTCAACCTGCATTCGTCGCACGTGATCCCGGCGCTGATCCGCAAGTGCATCGAGGCGCAGGACCGTGGGGATGATTCCATCGAGGTGTGGGGGACGGGGAGCGCGTCGCGCGAGTTCCTGTTCATCGAGGACTGCGCCGACGGGATCCTGACGGCCTCGGAGACAATGGACGATCCGACCCCGATCAACCTTGGGACGAGCATGGAGATCACGATCCGGGATCTGGTGCACTTGATCGCGAAGCTCACGGGCTTCGCGACCGAGGACACGATCGAGCGGAAGATCCGGTGGGATTCGAGCAAGCCCGACGGGCAGCCCCGGCGGTGCCTGGACGTGTCGCGCGCCAAGGAGCTGATGGGGTGGGAGGCGAAGGTCGGGTTCGAGGAGGGGCTCGGGCGGACGATCGAGTGGTTCCGGGCGCACCGAAACGACCCGGACGCACGGTTGTAAACGGACGATCGATCCGGTATCCGGATCGGTATGACGCCGACACCATCCGAGACCCGAACGGGATCCTCAACGCGCCTGAACCGGGGCGCGGGGGCCTCCGTGTTCTCGGACGTTATCGGTGACCGAGTGTGCCGGGCGGGGGGGGGCG
>CBFGUD010000043.1:0-11820 GCA_965652365.1 uncultured Phycisphaerales bacterium | reverse complement strand
ACGCGCCCGCCGCCCCCCGCGTCACCCCCGCCCAGGGCCGCCGCCCCGCCAAGGAACAACTCCGAAGCGCCCAGGCACGCGTCCGAGCGATGAAGCAACGAACAAAGCAACGTCGCGCCGACCACCGCGCCCGCCGCTCCCGCTACAAAAACGACCCCCACCCCATCGTCATCGTCCTCGCCCTCGGATTCATCGGCGCCGTCGTCGCCGGCGTCGTCGCGTACCGCAACAACGCCGCCAAACCCGTCTCCCACTACGCCGAAGCCCACTCCGAAACCGAATCATTCTGGAACGAACGCTATCAGGACTTTGATCCCAACAACCCCGAAAGCCCCGAACCCTTCGCCCATGTCAACGCAAACATCCTCCTCGTCGACGACACCAGCACCCGACTCGATGCCCCGAGCCTCAAGACCCTCAACAACCGCCTCCAATACCTTAAAAATCAAGGCATCAATGTCCTCGACACCGACTCCGAGGAGAGCACCATCGAGCTCCTCGCCTCTTATCGCAACGCCATCGGAGCCATCCCCAATGACTCCGCCGACATGATCATTCGCACCAGGGCTTGGCTGGATACCCACGATTCCGTTGATGCCGTCCTCATCCTCTCACCCGAACCCAAAGCCGAACACGACGAAGCCATTCTCATCACACCCCACTTCAACTCTCGCTTTCCCATGAACGACAATGCCCCGCACCTCATGTTCAGCATGTTCAGGCGTGCAGCCGAGATCGCAGACTGATCACCCGTTGCTGATCCGCACCAGCGCTCCCAGCGCCCCCCGCGCCGCCCCCGACCCGATCGAGTCCCACGCCTTCCCCATCCCCTCCTCAACCGTCCCCACAACCCCCGCGCCCCACAGCGCCGCCGCGCACGTGAGCACCACCATCGACGCGTGCGCCGACGCTTCCCCCTCGACGACCGACCGCACGATCGCCGCGCTCTGCTCCACATCCCCCGCGCGCACGTCCTCGATCGGCACGAGCTTGAGCCCGAGCTCCTCCGGATCGATCCGCACCGCTTCCAGCCCCCCGTCCACGATCCGCACCCCGTTGGTCGCCGCCGTCAGCGTCACCTCGTCGAGCCCGTCCTCGCTGTGCACCACCATCCCCCGCGTCGCCCCGAGGTCCATCAGCGCCCGCGCCATCGGTTCGACAAGCGCCGCCTTGTACACCCCGATCAGCTGCGCATCCGCCCCCACCGGGTTCGTCATCGGCCCCAGCGCATTGAAAATCGTCGGGTGATCCAGCGCCCTTCGCGCGTTCATCGCGTGCTTGACCGACGGATGGTGCTTCACCGCATAACAAAAACACACACCCGCTTCCCGCAGGCACCGCGCCTGCGCCGCTGGGTCCGCCTCGATGTTCACCCCCAGCGCGCTCAGCACCTCCGCCGACCCGCGCCCCGTCCGCGACCGGTTCCCGTGCTTCGCCACCCGCACCCCCTCGACCCCCGCGAGCACGATCGCCGCGCACGTCGATACGTTGAAGGTCTTTGGTGCGCCCCCCGTCCCGCACGTATCGATCAGCACCGTCCCCGCCTCCCGCTCCAGCGCCACCGGGCGCACGTGCTCGCGCATCGCCCGCGCGCCCCCCGCCAGCTCCGCGCTCGTCTCGTCGTGCCCCGCCAGCGCCGCGAGCACCGACCGCGTCCGATCGTCCCCGAGCTCCCCCCCGAGCATCGCGTTCAGCAGCGCGTACGACCGCGCCGCGCCGAGCGTCCCCCCGCCGCTCAGGACCCCCATCGCATCCGCGTACACCCAGATCGCGTCGTCCATCGTGCACACTAGGCGAACCCCGCCGCCCCCATCCCAATACCATACACCGATGGACCCGCGCGACCCCGCCATCCGACCCATCCACGCCGTCACGCGCCGCGTCACGCGCACCCTCCTCCTCCGCGCCCTCGTCCACCACGCCCAGCGCCTCCTCCCCTGGGCCCTCGCGCTCGCCCTCGTCGCCGCCGCGCTCCTCGCGTACCTCGCGCCCTCCGCCCTCGTCCCGTTCGTCCCCCTCGCCGCGATCGTGCTCTCGCTCGGCATCGCCGCCGCCATCGCCCTCGCCCACCGACCTCGCCCGCCCTCCGCCGCCGGGTACTACGACGACCACGCCCGCACCATGGGCACCCTCCGCGCCGCGCTCGAACTCGACGCGCGGACCGACCCCGCCTTCCGCGCCCTCGCCCTCGCCCGCGCCACCGCGGATGCGCGGTCCCCCACACCCGTCCACGCGCCCATCACCCCCTCGCCCCCGCGCCTCGCCGCCGCCGCCCTCCTCCTCGCCGCCTCACTCGCCGCCGCCTTCCTCATCCCCCCCCGCGCCCCGACCCAGCCCCGCGCCAGCGCGAGCCCCGCCGAGCGCGAGCAGACCCGCGCCGCCCTCACCCAGACCGCCGACACGCTCGAGCAGCTCGCCCGGTCCGACCCCGAATCCGACCCCGAGCTCCAGCGCGCCCTCGACGAGCTCGCCGCCCTCGAGGACGAGCTCGCCCAGAGCGACACCGCCGACCCCGAGCAGGCCCGCGCCAGAGCCGCCTCCGAGATCGAACGCCTCGCCCAGCAGCGCGAGCAGCGCGCCGCCGACCAGCACGCCCAGGACACCGCCCTCCGCGAGCGCCTCGACGCCCTCCGCGACAAACAGCTCGGCGAACGCTCCGAGCTCGACCGTTTCCGCGAGCGCCTCGCCGACGCCGATTTTCATTCCGCGGCCGACGAGCTCGACCGCGCCTTGGACCGACTCGACGACATGTCCCCCGAAGACCGCCAGCGCGCCGCACGCGAACTCGACGACCTCGCCAGCGCCCTCGACGAATCCACCCCCAACCCCGAATCACAACCCGAATCCCAGCCCGACACCCAGCCAGAGACAGGGACCGACAACGAGTCCCCCGACCAACCCCAACCCGACCCGAGCGATCCCGCCGCCGATCCGCAACCCCAACCCGCTCAACAGCCCGACCAACAACCCGATCAAAGCGACACCGACCGCCTCCGCGACGCCCTCCGCGACCAGGCCGACCAACTCCGCAACCCGCCCCCCCCACAAAGCCAACCCCAAGACCAACCGCAAGACCAGCCCCAACAGCAACCCCAACCGCAAGACCAGCAGCAGCGCCCCGACGAACAACAACCCCCGCGCGATCCCGCCAACGAGCAGCAACAACAGCCCGAACCCAACCCGGAACAAGGCCAACAGCAAAACCAGCAACAACAAGAACAGGGCCAGGAGCAGGGCCAGCAACAACAGTCCCCCGCCCAACCCCAGCAGCGCGACCCCCAACAACAACGCGAATCCCAACAAAGCCAGGACCAACAAGGCCAGCAAGAACAACGCCCCACCAACCAACCTGGACAACAACAACCCTCCGACCTCCAGCGCCAACTCCGCGAGCAAGCCCAGCGCCGATCCGACGCCCAGCGCGATCAGCGCACCGCCGAAGAACTCCGCGACCAGGCCCGCCGACTCACCCAGCGCCCTCCCCAACGAAAACCCGACCAACGACCCCCCGACCAACAACCCGACCAACAACAACCCACCCCCCAACCCGACCGATCCCGCCCCGACCAGCAAGGCACCGACCCCGGAGACCAATCCCCCGACCCCGCGCCCTCCGACCCAACCGCCCCCCTCGCCCCCCCCGACACCCGCGAATACATCCCCGTCGACGCCGCACAACGCGACCAGTTCAACCCCGACGACCCCCCGACACCCCTCGGGCGCTGGTACGACGACAACGACCCCGCCCCGGGCTCCACCACACACCCCGCGACCCAGCGCCTCCGCGACGCCGCACGCCGAGCCAACGAAGACCTCGATGAACAACGCGTCCCGCGCCGACTCCGCGACGTCGTCCGCGACTACTTCCGCGCCGTCGAACAACGCGCCGCCGATCCCGCCCCAACAACCGACGGCTCCGACGCCCCCAGCCCCACCCCCGCCTCCTCCGAGTGAACCTCATCCTCGACCAACCCGCCTGGCTCGCCGCCGCACTCCTCGGGCTCCTCGCCGCCCTCATCGGATGGCACGCCCTCCGCGCGCTCTCCACCGACCGCCGCCTCATCGCCGTCGCCTCCCGACTCCTCCTCTTCGCCGTCCTCGCCCTCGCCCTCGCCGCCCCCCAGCTCATCCGCACCTCCGACACCCTCACCGTCATCGCCCTCGTCGACACCTCCGCCTCCGTCCGCGCCTACGCACCCACCACCCTCGACGACCAGGGCATCCCCGTCACCATCGCCGACCGCGCCCTCACCCGCCTCGACCGCGACACCTCACGCCAGGACGACGACCGACTCGGGCTCCTCGCCTTCGACGCCGTCCCGCGCCTCATCGCCTCACCCACCCCCGCCCCCCTCGCCGACCCCTCCCTCGACCTCCCCACATCCGAAGGCACCGACATCCCCGCCGCCATCCGCGCCGCCCAGGCCCTCGTCCCCCCCGACTCCCACGCCCGCATCCTCCTCATCTCCGACGGCCTCAACACCGGACCCGACCCCGAATCCCTCCCCCTCCTCGCCCCCATCGATGTCGTCCCCATCGACTTCACCATCACGAGCGAAGTCATCCTCGAATCCGTCCGCGCCCCCGCACGCGCCCGCCCCGGCTCCGTCATCCCCGTCGAGATCACACTCCGCTCCACAACGAGCGCCCACGGCACCCTCGCCCTCTCCGTCAACGCAACCCCCATCGACCTCGACCCCGACTCCCCATCCACCGACCTCCCCCTCGCCCTAAGCCCCGGCACCGACACCATCACCGTCCGCGCACCCATCGACGCCGGACGAGTCCACCGCATCCGCGCCCGATGGATCCCCGCCACCAACGACACCTCCGCCGCCAACAACGAATCCTCCGCCATCACCCTCGCCCGCGACCAGGGCCGCGCCCTCGTCGTCATCCCATCCATCGAATCCCAAAGCCAAGCCGCCCACCTCCTCGCCCTCCTCGAATCCCAGAACTGGACCACCGACACCACCCTCCCCGCAAACATCCCCACCGACCTCGTCGAACTCGAGGCCTACGACATCGTCCTCCTCGTCAACACCCCCCGCGACCTCGTCCCCCGCCGCGCCGAATCCGCCCTCATCGACGCCGTCCGCGCCCTCGGCGTCGGGCTCGTCCTCGTCGGAGGCGACCAGGCCCTCTCCGCCGGCGCCTGGAAGGGCTCCGACCTCGCCGACATCATCCCCCTCGAGCTCGACGTCCCCGACGACGTCGTCAAAGCCCACGTCGCCGTCGCCCTCGTCCTCGACTCCTCCGGCTCCATGGCCCGCGCCGTCCTCGGATCCTCACGCTCCCAGCAAGCCGTCGCCAACGAAGCCGCCGCCGGCGCCATCGAAATCCTCGACCCCACCGACTACGTCGCCGTCATCGCCTTCAACAACACCGCCCGCACCGTCGTCCCCATCAGACGCAACGACGACACCCAAGCCATCCAACAACGCATCCGATCCATCTCCCCCAACGGCGGCACAAACCTCACACCCGCCCTCAACCTCGCACGCGATCAACTCCTCAGCGTCGAATCCAACACCAAGCACATCGTCGTCCTCTCCGACGGCTCCTCCCAAAACGCCGCCGCACTCCCCGGCCAAGCACGCGAACTCGCCGCCCAAGGCATCAAAGTCTCCACCATCACCATCGGAGACGAAGCCGACGAGATGACCATGCGACTCATCGCCCAGGAGTCCGCCGGGCTCTACTACCGCGTCGTCAACCCCTCCGTCCTCCCCCGCGTCTTCCTCAAAGCCGTCCGCGTCCTCCGCAAACCCATGGTCCGCGAAGGCACCATCACCCCCGTCATCCTCGAGCCCACCTCCCCCCTCACGATGGGTCTCCCCGACCTCCCCCCCATCTCAGGGCTCGTCGTCACCGAGTTCAAATCAAACGACCCCCGCGTCATGACCCCCATCGTCTCCGAGGAAGGCGAACCCATCCTCGCCGCCCAGCAGACCGAGCTCGGGCGCGTCGCCGCCTTCACCTCCGACGCCTCCCGCTGGACCCGGTCCTGGATCGACTCGGGCGCCTCCGAGCGCCTCTGGACCCGCGTCATCGCCTGGACCGCGCGCGACCAGACCGAAGGCCTCGGCGCCCTCCGCGCCACCGTCAACAACGACACCCTCACCCTCGAATACGAAGCCATCAACGACACCGGCGCCCCCATCGACGGCGCCGCCGTCACCGCGACCCTCTACGACACCTCGGGCACCACACGCACCACCACCCTCACCCAAACCGCCCCCGGCCGGTACGAATCCACCATCCCCGCCATCACCCCCGGAGACCACGTCATCGTCGTCTCGCCGTCAGTAGTGGGGGAGTCGGGACAACCCGAACCCCAAGCCCCGACCATCGCCGCCGTCCACGTCTCCCCCCAGCGCGAACTCGCCACCCTCCAGTCAAACCGCGCCCTCCTCGAACGACTCGCCCAACGCTCCGGCGGCCGCGTCCTCGACCTCAGCGACCCCACCTTCCCCATCTTCGACCGCACCAACCTCGACCCCGTCCGCACCTACCAGCCCATCTGGCGCGCCCTCATCCTCGCCGCCCTCGTCCTCTTCCTCCTCGACCTCACCGCCCGCCGACTCGCCTGGGACCGCTGGCTCGCCCAGGCCCGCGCCGAAACCATCGCCGTCACCCAGCGCGTCCAGGCCGACCGCCTCGCAACCGTCCAGCGCCGTCAGCGCACCGATCACCACATCACGATCGAACCCGAGCGCAAACGCCGCCGCAAACCGCAACCAACCCAGACCACCCCCGAACCCAGCGACGACACGACCGACGCGAGCGAAGGGTCATCCCTCCTCGCCGCCAAACGCCGCGCGCGTCAGCGCTTCGATGATGCTGATTCCTAAACCAGTTCCCCGCGCAGATTGAGACGATCCGCCTCCACGATCCGCGCCCGCACGATCGACCCCACCAGATCCGTCCGCCCCGCCGGCGCATCGAAGAACACGATCAGATCCCCGTCCGTCCGCCCCGAGTACTGCACCAACCCGTCCCCATCCGCCGCCGCATCCATCACCGCCACCGGCGCCTTGCTCGCCGCCCCGTTGATCGTGATCCCCACCATCCCCGACCCGGGCTTCACGTCCGTCCCGCGCTTCTTGTGCTCCTTGCGGCTCAGCCCCTCCACGAACACATCAAACGCTCTGCCCACCTGCTCGCGCGCGATCCCATCGCTGATCCGCGCCTGCAGCGCCAACAACTCGTTGTTCCGCGCGCGTTTGATCTCATCCGGCACATCATCCGGGATCTTGTCATACGCCACCGTCCCCGGCCGCGGCGAATACTTGAAGATAAAGCAGTTCTTGTACCGCGACCGCTCGAGCATCCGCTTCGTCGCCTCGTGGTCCGCGCCCGTCTCCGTCGGGAACCCCACGATCACATCACCGCTCAGCATCAGCGGCCTGCCCAACTCGGGCTGATCCAGATACCCCCGGCACCGATCGATGAACTCGTCATATTCCTCGATCGTGTACCCCCGGTTCATCATCTTCAGCATCCGGTTCGAGCCCGTCTGCGCCGGGACATGGATGTACCGGCAAATCCGCTCGCAATCCCGGATCACCTCCAGCACATCATCGCCGAAGTCCCGCGGATAGCTCGTCACGAACCGAAGCCGCTTGATCGCCGGGACCTCCTCGTGGATCCTGTACAACAGATCCGCGAACGTCGTCGTGTCCGCCCCCGCCAGCGCATCCCGATGGTGCGACCCCTTGTACGTCCGCCCCTTCTGCGGCTGCACCACCCCGTCCACCGTCACCGCCGCCCCGTGCTCGAACCGGTAGTGGTTCACCGTCTGCCCCAGGAGCGTGATCTCCACCACCCCCGAGTCCGCGAGCATCTTGATCTCGTCCAAAATATGCTCGGGCGGACGATGGATCTCCGCGCCCCGCGTATGGGGCACCACGCAGTACGTGCAGAACTTGTTGCACCCGCGCGTGATCCGCACATACGCGCTCCGCTTGGGGTCCACATCCACCGGCGACACCATCCGCCCCAGATCCAGACTCTCCAGCGAATCCCCCGCCGCCGCCAAAGTCGAAGACCGACGCGACGCGCTCCCCTGCAGCGCCACCGCCTTCGCCGATTTGCGAACCGCAAGCTCCGGATCATCCGCCGCCAGCGCCGCCTTCGTCCGCACCGCGTTGTCGATCAGCTCCGGGAGCTTGTCCAGCTCCGCCGGCCCGCACATCACGTCCACCACCGGCATCCGGTTCATCAGGCCCGTCCCGTCCCGCTCCGCCATGCACCCCAAGACCCCGACCACCAAGTCAGGCCGCCCCCTCTTCGCCACGTTCATCTCCCCCAAACGCGACCACACCTTCTGCTCGGCGCGCTCCCGCACCGAGCATGTGTTGTACAACACGATGTCCGCGTCCGAAGAATCCCGCGTGAACGAATACCCCAAAGACGTCAGCGACCCCGCGACGAGCTCTGAGTCCAGCTCGTTCATCTGACACCCAAACGTCTCGAGATACACGCGTTTCTTGCCCATCGGACCGCAAGTGTACGCCCCAATCACCCCGATCTCACCCAACCGTTTGCGCCATCCCGTGATACACTCGCCCCGTGACCACGATCGACGACATCCGCGCCTGGTTCCAGGACCTCTCCCTCGCGAGCAAATGCCTCCTCGTCTTCGGCGCCGCC
Organism: uncultured Phycisphaerales bacterium; assembly: GCA_965652365.1. Lineage (GTDB taxonomy): Bacteria > Planctomycetota > Phycisphaerae > Phycisphaerales > UBA1924 > UBA1924. Next base: position 3,165 of record CBFGUD010000043.1, on the reverse strand, counting down.
TCCGCCCTCATCATCGCCATCGCCCTCTCCCTCCCCCTCCTCCGCATGAACGGCCTCGTCGGCTCCGGAGAACGCGAACTCGCCCGATCCGTCTACGCCACATGGTCCCTCTCACCCCACCCCCTCTCCGGAGAACCCGTCCAGGCCGGCGGCGCCATCATCACCGCCATGACCGCCGAACAGGCCTACGCCCACCGACAAGCCACCCCCTTCCTCGCCCGCGCCCTCGACCAGTTCGAAGACCCCGATTCCCGCGCCGAATACTTCGACGCCGACTGGGCCGGATGGAACCGCATCTACCGCTACGCCCGAGCCACCAGAGGCGAAAACGGCGACATCCTCTCCGTCGTCCTCCTCGAACACCGATCCGACGGCTCCGGATGGCAACTCGTCATCAACCTCCTCTACGTCGTCGCCGCCGGCATCGCCGTCCTCGCCGTCGCACTCGTCGTCTTCGCCGCCATCACCTCCAAACTCATCCTCAAACCCGTCCTCTCACTCCAGAAAACCGCCGAACTCGTCCGCGACGGCCACCTCGAAACCCGCTCCAACATCGCCACCGGAGACGAGTTCGAAGAACTCGCCGAAACCATCAACCTCATGCTCGCCGAGCTCGAGCGCCAACAAGAACAACTCCGCAGCGCCAACGCCGCCATGGACATCAAGCTCTCCGAACTCGCCGAAGCCAACATCGCCCTCTATGAATCCGCACGACTCAAAGGCGAGTTCCTCGCGAGCGTCTCCCACGAACTCCGCACCCCCCTCAACTCCATCATCGGCTTCGCCGAGCTCCTCCTCGAAATCGTCCGCCGAGAAGTCGCCCAGGCCGCCGAACAAGGCCCCGCAGCAACCGCCCACAACCCCGACGAAAACGCCAAACGAGAACGCTACCTCGTCAACATCGTCTCCGCAGGACGAACCCTCCTCGAGATGATCGAATCACTCCTCGAAATGGCCAAGATCGAAGCCGGACGCGTCGAACTCAACGTCACACCCATGAACATCGCCGACACCTGCACCGCCCTCGTCGGCCTCATCCACCCCCTCGCACGCAAAAAAGACCTCAAGGTCACCCTCGACATCGCACCCGACCTCCCCATCGTCCACACCGACGCAAAGAAGTTCCAGCAGATCGTCTTCAACCTCCTCTCCAACGCCGTCAAGTTCACCGGAGACGCGCCATCGGGCACACAGGGCGAAGTCATCCTCCGCGCCGAACGACTCCCCGACTCCGACACCGACGAAGACACCGTCCGCGTCTCCGTCATCGACAACGGCCCGGGCATCGCCCCCGAAGACCAAAAGCGAATCTTCGACAAGTTCCAACAAGTCGACTCCTCACACACCCGCGCACACACCGGCACCGGCCTCGGGCTCGCCATCGTCTCCGAGCTCACCCGACTCCTCCAGGGCGAGATCCAGCTCGTCTCACAACCCGGCTCCGGCTCCATGTTCTCCGTCATCATCCCCACCGACATCGACATGGAACGGCTCGAGGAAACCAAACTCGAAGCCAAGTTCCGCGCCGGACTCAAAGCCACCCCCCAAGAAACTCACACCGCCGACTCGTAGTGCCGCACCACCAACGCCCGACGCCTCCCCCGCGCGAACACCACCGCCACCACGTCGATCCGCACCCCCCGACCCGCGAAACGCCCGTCACGCATCAGCGCGCTCGCCAGCGTCCGAAGCTTCGCACGCTTCGCGCCCGTCACCGTGTCCTCCGGATGCGCCGACCTCGGATCCCCCGCGTCCACCATCCGCGACTTCACCTCCACCACGACCACCGCCCCCGTCCTCCGATCCTCGCACAACAGATCGATCTCCCCCATCGAAAGCCGCACGTTCCGCGCGACCACCCGCAGACCCTTCCTCTTCAAATACCGCCCCGCGACCCGCTCCCCACGCGCCCCCAAAGGCACCCGCTCAGGATCCCAAAGCCCCCAACCCATCGCCGCTCACGCGCCAGGCCCGTACAGGTGATACGCCAGATAAAACAACCGAGCCAACACCTCGTTGTAGCTCGACACCCGCGCACGCTTCATCAGCGTCTCCAGATACGACGAACGCTCCTCCATCAGACGCTCCTGCGTGATCTCCTTGAAGATCGTCAGCTGCGCCTCGTAGAGCGAACGCGACTCCGCCGCCGAACCCACGTACTCCACCCAGTACGTCTGCGTCCCCCCCACGCCGATCGGCCCCACCCATGTCCCGGGCGCCGCGTCCTCCCCCATCCCCCAGATCGCCCTGTTCACCTCGCCGTACGCGATGAAACTCGTCTCCCCGAACGACCCGTCGATCACCCGCTCGAGCTCGCCCCCCGTCTCACGGTTGAACGTGTTCACGTCCGAACGCGCGATCGACTCGAACGACTCACCCGCCCCGAGACGCGCCGTCACCGAATCCACCAACTCCCCCTCCCCCTCGAGCACCCGGATCACCCGCAACCGCACCGTCGCCGGAGGATTGAACCGCTCGTAGTCACGCTCGTACCGGTTCTTGATGTCACGCCACGTCACGTTCACCCGGTCGTTGATCTCCGTCTGCAGCGTCAGACCCACCAGCGTGTCCAGCTCCTTCTGACGCACCGCGTCCTCGAGCGAGATCCCCTGCTGCTCCTGGATCCGACGATCCGCGTACCGCGCGCTCCCCCCGTGCTCCGACAAAAGCGACTCGCGGAACTGCTCCATGAACGCCTGGATCCCCGTCCGCTGCTCAGGGGTCAGCGTCGCCAGCGTCTCCGCCCGAAGCAGCTCATCGAAAACAATGTCGTCGAGCCGCTGCTTCACGATCCCCTGCATCTCCCGCTGCCACGCCTGGGGCTCGTTCGTCTGCGCCAGCGCCACCAGACGCTCCTCGATCGGCGCGAAGAAACTCGACACGTAGATCGGCTTGCCCGAGATGTCCCCGATCTTCGCGTCGATGAACATCATCCCCGAACCCCCACGCGCCGAACGCACGATCGCGTCCAGCTCCGAGTCCCCCGCGATCAGGTCCGGAGCCCCCCGAGCCGCGCCCGTCTCCCCATCCCCCTCGATCTCCACGGCGCGAGCCGCATCATCCTCCGAAACGACCACATGCCGGCGGCGGGGGGGGGGGGGGGCCGGGGGCGCCGGCGCGGCGCCGCGCCCGGGCGCGGGGCGGGGGGGGGGCGGCGGGGGGGGG
>CBFGUD010000042.1:0-12473 GCA_965652365.1 uncultured Phycisphaerales bacterium | reverse complement strand
TCCGACGCGCTGATCTCCACCGCGTCCGCACGCGACGCGCGCGACGACGCGCCCCCAGACGAACACCCCACCAATACCAGCGCACCCACGCACCCACAAACTGCGAGGAATCGAGCACATCCGGACACGGTTGGACATTGTTCAGGCATAGCATCCAATCAGAAACGGAGCCGCATCATATGAGCGACGACACACCCAAGATTATCATCGACGACGACTGGAAATCCTCCGCACAAGCCGAGAAAGCCAAACTCGCCGAGAAGGAAGCCCAACGCGCCGCCGACCAGGCCGATCCCGCCTCAACCCGCGGCCTCCCCGAACAAGTCGGCTTCCAGGAACTCCTCTCCATGCTCGCCACCCAGGCACTCATGTACATGGGCGCCTTCCCCGACGAGTCCGGACGCGCCATGGTCGCCCTCGATATCGCCAAACTCAACATCGACCTCCTCGCCGTCCTCGAAGACAAAACCAAAGGCAACCTCGACCAGGACGAAGCCAAAATGCTCGGCCAGACCCTCACCGAGCTCCGCTTCCAGTTCGTCGAAGTCTCCAAGGCCGTCGCCAAGGCACAGCAGGAAGGCACCCTCGAACACATGAACGAACAACCCAACCCCTTCAAACCCGGATCCTGAACACCCGCCCCCCGAGCGAGCACCACCCACATTCGAGTATCATCAGCCCGCTGCACAACACGCACGAGCGGAGAACCACGTGAGCGAGAACACCGGATTCCTCCAGAAGCACCACTTCCTCCTCCGCCGACTCCATTCCCTCTCGGGGATCCTCCCCATCGGCGTCTTCCTCATCGCCCACCTCGTCACCAACTCCTCACTCGCATGGGGCAAGTTCGGGCTCCGCGCCGAAGGACACGGCTACACCATCGCCGAAGGAGGCATCAAGTACTTCCAGAAGGAAGTCGCCTGGATCAACACCCAGGTCCCGCACCTCCTCCTCATCGAGATCACCCTCTGGGTCTCCATCGCCTTCCACTCGATCCTCGGCTTCTACTACGCCACCACCGGCAAATCCAACCTCAAGCACTACGCCTACCAGGACAACCGCCGATACACCCTCCAGCGATGGAGCGGATACATCGGCATCCTCTTCATCTTCTACCACGTCGCCACACTCCGCTGGGGATGGACCTTCCTCGTCCCCGACGGCACAAAGTGGTCCCACGACTTCAGCGCCTCCACCCTCGCCGCCGCCCTCCAGGGATCCACCGACGGCTACACCGCCATGGGCCTCGCCGTCTCCCTCTTCTACTTCATCGGGGTCTCACTCCTCGTCTTCCACTTCGCCAACGGCCTCTGGACCGCCGCCATCACATGGGGCCTCACCGTCTCCGTCCAGGCCCAAAGACGATGGGGATACGTCTGCACCGCGTTCGGCGCAGGGCTCATGCTCGCCGCGTGGTCCGCCCTCGCCGGCGCCTACGCCGCCGATTACGACAAGGCACTCGACATCGAGTCCAGACTCATCGTCGAAAAACACGGGCAGGAGCACCTCGACCAACTCCTCGAAAGCAAGCCCCAGCCCGGGGACGCCGCCGCGGACGAACACTCCCTCGCCGACCCCGAAGACGACCCCAGCAACGAAGGCTAAGCCGCGGACCACCAAGCGCCGCAACGGAGCAACACCATGTCAGATCAACGCGTCATCGTCGTCGGGGGAGGGCTCGCCGGCCTCGCCGCCAGCGTCCGAATCGCCGAAGCAGGCGTCCCCGTCGACCTCTTCTCCATGGTCCCCGTCAAACGATCCCACTCCGTCTGCGCACAGGGCGGCATCAACGCCTGCAACGAAGTCGCACGCCAGCAGGGCTACTCCGAATACGAACACTTCGACGAAACCATCTTCGGAGGCGACTTCCTCGCCGACCAACACCCCGTCCTCGAAATGGCAAACTGGGCGCCCAGGATCATCGACCTCCTCGACCGCATGGGCGTCCCCTTCAACCGCACACACGAGGGCTTCCGAGACCTCCGCCTCTTCGGCGGCTCCCTCTTCAAACGAACCCACTTCGCCGGAGCCACCACCGGACAACAACTCCTCTACGCACTCGACGAACAAACCCGACGCTACACCGCCGAAGGCAAAGTCACCCAGTACACCTTCTGGGAGTTCCTCTACCCCATCATCGAAAACGAACGCTGCGTGGGCATCGTCGCACAGGACATGCGCACCATGCAGATCCGCGCATTCCGCGCCGCCGCCGTCGTCATGGCCACCGGAGGCAACGGCCTCATCTTCGGCAAATCCACCAACTCCGTCATCTGCACCGGAGGCGCCGCCTCACGCTGCTACCAGGCCGGAGCCAAATACGCCAACCCCGAAATGATCCAGGTCCACCCCACCGCCATCCCCGGCGCCGACAAATGCCGACTCATGTCCGAGTCCGCACGCGGCGAAGGCGGCCGGGTCTGGGTCCCCAAAAACGTCGGCGACAAACGACGACCCACCGACATCCCCGAAAACGAACGATACTACATCCTCGAAGAACGCTACCCCAAATACAAAAACCTCGTCCCGCGAGACATCGCCACACGCGAAATCTTCGACGTCTGCGTCAACGAAGGCATGGGCATCGACGGCACAAACCAGGTCTACCTCGACCTCACACACAAAGACCCCGAATACCTCACCCAAAAACTCGGCGGCATCCTCGACATCTACGAAAAATTCGTCGGCGAAAACCCACGCTACACCCCCATGCGCATCTTCCCCGCCGTCCACTACTCCATGGGAGGACTCTGGACCACCTACACCCCCGGAGACTACAAACCCGAATCCCCCCTCCCCGCCCATAAATCCGGAAACCCCGTCCCCATCGACGCAAACCCCGGACACGGCCTCACCATCGGCGCGCCCAACAACATGATGACCAACATCACCGGCCTCTACGCCTTCGGCGAAGTCAACTTCGCATACCACGGCGCCACACGACTCGGCGCAAACGCACTCCTCTCCTGCATCTTCGACGGCCTCTGCAACGGCCAGTCCGTCGTCAACTACGTCCGCGACGAAGCACCCGCCGTCGACACCATCAACCAATCCGTCTACGACAACGCCGTCAAAGCCGAACAAGAAAAACACGACGCCATCCTCGCAACCTCCCGCGAACCCTCCGAAGCATCCCCCGACCACAACCCCTACCAGATCGGCATCGAAATGGGCGACATCATGAACGCCCAGTCCACCGTCGTCAAAACCGCCGCAGGCCTCAACAAGTGCCTCGACAAACTCGCCGAACTCCGCGAACGATTCAAAAAAGTCCGGCTCGCCGACGGCGCCATGTGGACCAACCAATCACTCTCCTACACCCGATCCGTCGGAGACATGCTCATCCTCGCCCAGGCCATCGCCAAAGCCGGACTCCTCCGAGAAGAATCCCGCGGCTCACACTACCGCACCGACTTCCCCGAACGAAACGACGACAAGTTCTGGAAAACCTCCGTCGCCACCTACAACACCAACACCAAAATCTCCGACATCGAGTTCGTCGAAGTCAAAACAGGCCTCGTCCAGTCACGCCCAAGAACCTACGGCAAAACCGACGACGCCAAACAGACCACCAAAGCACCCCAGCCCGCAGCCGCCAGCTGAGCACGACACGACGAGCATAACCCATGACCACCGCAACCCCCGCACCAAAGCCCACCACCGACCGCCCCAAAGCCGTCCCCGGGCGCTCCGTCATCTTCAAAATCAAACGATGCGACGCCCCGGGCAAACCCTCACGCTGGGAATCCTTCAAAGTCCCCACCGAACCCGGCTCCAACGTCATCTCCTGCCTCAAACACATCGCCGCAAACCCCGTCACCACCGAAGGCAAACAAACCACACCCGTCGTCTGGGACTCCGGATGCCTCGAAGAAGTCTGCGGCGCATGCACCATGGTCATCAACGGCCGCGTCCGCCAATCCTGCTCATGCCTCATCGACGTCTACGCACCCAACGAAGGCGACGTCATCACCCTCGAACCCATGTCCAAGTTCCCCGTCATCCGAGACCTCTGGGTCGACCGACAACGAATATTTAACGCCCTCGAACGCGTCAAGGCCTGGGTCCCCATCGACGGCACCTACAACCTCGGACCAGGACCCAAGGAATCACCCGACCACCAACAGATGCGCTACGCCCTCTCCGAATGCATGACCTGCGGCTGCTGCCTCGAAGCATGCCCCCAGTTCCACCTCGAAGAAAACCCGGACAACTGGGACACCGCCTTCGTCGGAGCACAAATCTTCTCGCAGGTCCGATACTTCAACGAACACACCACCGGCGCACAACTCAAATCCGATCGACTCGACGTCATGACCGGACCCGGAGGAATCTCCGACTGCGGCAACGCCCAGAACTGCGTCAAAGTCTGCCCCAAACACATCCCCCTCACCGAATCCATCGGCGCCGTCGGCCGCTCCGCGACCATCCACTCCATCAAGAAGTTCTTCCTCGGCCGCTAATCCCGAGCAAGCACCCCGACAACACGATGACCCATGAGCCCCGCCCCCGAGCGGGGTTCTTCGTTAGGCGCTCAGATCAAGCCCCGCCGCCCCGTCCCCACGCTGACGAAGCCCCTCCGGGGTGTACCCGATGTGGTGCTCGTCCCGATCTTCCTTCGCCTCTTCCTGGTCCGCATCCGCCAACCGACGCGTCGCGTCGATGTGCTCCACCTCGTCGAGCATCGACCGGAACTCATCCCGCGCCGCCCGACGACGATCCGCCTTGTCCGCTTCCTCAGCAGACTTCTTCGCCGCCGCGCGATGACTGGAAACCGGTGCGCCAGCAAGACTTGAAGCCAGGTTGTTGATCGCGCCCGTCATACCCCATATATCGGCAAACACCCCGACCGCATGCCAGACAAATCCACACGCAATCCACAATTTCCGCGCTCTGTACGGGGACCAAACACCCCCCCCATCCCTCGACACGCCCTCACACCCCGAGCGTGTTGATCCCGCAGTCCACATAGATGTTCTCGCCCGTCACCCCCGACGACAGATCACTCGCCAGGTACACCGCCGTCTTCCCCACGTCCGACCCCTCCACCGCACGCCGCAGCGGCGCCTTCGCCTTCGCCGCCGCCTCCATCTCGTCCGTCCCCCCGACCGCGCTCGACGCCAGCGTCCGCAGGTACCCGCCCGACATCGTGTTCACCCGGATGTTGGACGCGCCGAGCTCGAACGCCAGGTACCGCGCCGTCGATTCCAGACACGCCTTCGCCACCCCCATCACGTTGTACCCCGGCACCACCTTCTCCGCACCGTAGTACGACATCGCCATGATCGAACCGCCCCCGCCTTTCGCCATCTGCTCCTGCGCCCGACCCGCCATCGCGCTCAGCGTGTACGCGCTGATGTCCACCGCGTCCAGGTACGCCTTCCTGGGCGTCTTCGCGAACATCCCCGGCTGCAACCACTCACGATCCGCGAACGCGATCGAATGCACCAAAAAATCCAGCCGCTCGTGGTCCTCCGCGTAGCTCTCGAACAGCGCGTCCAGGTCCTCGTCCGACCCCGCATCGCACGGATACAAACTCGGATCCCCGTGGATCTTCTCCACGGCCTTCGCCGTCCGCCGCTCGTTCTTCTCCCCCGGGATATGCGCATACGCGCAACGCCCCCCGTGCTCGTGGATCGCCTTCGCGATGTGCCACGCGTACGAACGATCGTTCGCGATCCCCACGATCAAGCCGCATTTCCCGTCGAGCAGTCCCATGAGCACTCCGTTCCTCGCGCACTCCCGCGCGTCGCCTGTGGACATCCATCCTATCCATCAACGACCCTACGATCCCCCGTGACCGACACGCCCACCGAATCCCCCGCGCACGCACCCGAACCCACCCCCGAAGTCCTCGCCGAATCGATCCGCGCGAGCGACGATTTCCGCGCCCTCCTCGAAATCGCCCACCACGAAGACCTCGGAGACCAAGCCCTCGACCTCACCGGCGAACTCATGTTCACCGAGTCCGACACCCGCGCCGTCGCCCTCACCGCGCGCCAGCCCTGCACCATCGCCGGCCTCGCCTTCATCGCCCCCATCCTCGAACGATTCACACGCCCCTCCGAATCCGTCACCCTCGAACTCAGCGCCGCCGACTCGGACCGTGCCAGCGCAGCCGACACCCTCGCCACCTTCACCGGCTCCGCCCGAGCCATCGTCCGCGCCGAACGAACCATCCTCAACCTCGTCTCGCGCCTCTCCGGGATCGCTACCCTCACCCGCGCCTACTCGGACGCCGTCGCACACACCAGCGCCCGCATCTGCGACACCCGCAAAACCACCCCGGGCTGGCGCACCCTCGAGAAATACGCCGTCCGATGTGGTGGGGGCACCTCCCACCGCATGGGGCTCCACGACGCCCTCCTCATCAAGGACAACCACCTCGCCCACCTCAGCGACGCCGAACTCGTGACCCGCGTCACCACCGCAGCCGCCCACGCCCGCAAACTCGGCGCCGCCTTCGTCCAGGTCGAGGCCGACACCCTCGCCCAGCTCGACACCCTCCTCACCCTCCCCAAGGGCACCATCGACATGGTCCTCCTCGACAACATGACCCCCAGCGCCCTCGCCCAAGCCGTCGCCAAACGCAACGCCGCAAACCCCGACCTCATCCTCGAGGCCTCCGGCGGCGTCAACCTCGCCACCGCCGCCGCCATCGCCGAGTCCGCCGTCGACCGCATCTCCATCGGCGCCCTCACCCACCAGGCCCAGAGCGTCGACCTCGGATTCGACACCATCTGAACCCACCCGACGACTCGCCCATGAACGAACCCCTCGATCAATGGGAGTCCGCCCTCAACGCCGCCATCGCGCGCACGAACCCGTGCATCGTCGAGCGCGCCGTCGTCGTCGATCACGCCCCCTCCACACAGGACCTCGCGACACAGATCCGAGCCGAAACAGGACAACCGACGGCCGCCATCGCCGCCACCCAAACCCAAGGCCGAGGACAACGCGGCGCAAAGTGGCACGACGGTGAGTCACACACCCTCGCCTTGTCCGTCGCCTTCGAATCCAACCTCCCCCCGCACCACCTCGCCGCCCGCGCCGGCCTCGCCGCACTCGACACGGGCGCGCGCGCGCTCCCAAGCGAAACCGTCCTCATCCGATTCCCCAACGACATCATCGTGCGCACAAACCAGCGAGACCGCAAACTCGCCGGCGTTCTCGCCGAACAGCACAGCGGCGCAACAACCCTCGGCATCGGCATCAACGTCCACCAGCGCGCGCGCGATTTCGACCCATCCATCCGCGACCGCGCCGCCTCACTCAAAATGTTCCACGTGGAACAATCGCGCATCGACCTCTCGATCGCGCTCCTCACCAACCTCTCACAATGGATCACCGCCCCCGACGACGCCGTCCGCCGACGATGGTCCCAGTCCGACGCCGTCACCGGAACCCGCGCCGCATTCATCTGCGCCAACCAAATCTACGAGGGCCTGGTCACCCACATCGACCCGCTCGCCACCATCACCCTCGCCGACGCCACCCAGCTCGACGTCCGACTCACCCGCAACGCGCCGCGCGACTGATCGCCGGCTCGGATCTCAGAGCAGGCGCTTGATCTGCTTCCCGAGTTCGACCGCCTCCTCCTGGGTCAGCGTCCCCGGGTGCCACGTGAACTCCAGGCCCGGGCCGTTCTCCTTGTCGGGTTTGCCCTTCACGGGGATCCCGCGCCCGGGGAATCTCGGGATGAGATGGAAGTGGACATGCTCGACGGCCTGCCCCGCTTCGGTGCCGTTGTTCTGGAGGATGTTGAGCGCGCTCGCGCCCGTCACGCGCTTCAGGGCGCGGACGATCCTGGGGAGCACCCGCCCGACGGCGGCGGCGAACTCGTCGGAGAGCTCGTCGATCGTCGTCGCGGGCTCCTTGGGGATGACGAGCGCGTGCCCCTCGCTCAGGGGGCCGATGTCGAGGATCGCGATGACATGGTCGTCCTCGTAGATCTTGTGCGCGGGGATTTCGTTGCGGATGATTTTCGAAAAGATGGAATCGGTCATGTCGGATCCTAGAACGCGCCCGGCGCGGATCCACGGGTACGATTCCCCGATGGGACCGATGATCTCCGACCAGCCCGTGATCCGCGCGCTCGACCCGCTCCTGGTGAACCAGATCGCGGCCGGCGAGGTGATCGAGCGCCCCGCGTCGGTGCTCAAGGAGCTCGTGGAGAACTCGATCGACGCGGGCGCGACGCGGATCCTGGTCGAGCTGGAGCGCGGGGGGGTGGAGCTGGTGCGGATCACGGACGACGGGTGCGGGATCGCGCCCGAGCAGCTGCCCCTGGCGTTGTCGCCTCACGCGACGAGCAAGGTGCGCGCGGCGGAGGACCTGGACCGGATCGCGACGATGGGGTTCCGGGGCGAGGCGCTGGCGTCGATCGCGTCGGTGGCGCGGGTGACGATCACGTCGCGGACGCGCGCGAGCGACGAGGGCGCGTCGATCTCGGCGAGCGGGGACGAGATGGGGGAGGTGAGGCCGGCGGGGTGCCCGGCGGGGACGACGATCGAGGTGCGGAACCTGTTTTTCAATACGCCGGCGCGTCGCAAGTTCCTGCGCACGGACACGACGGAGCAGACGCGCTGCCTGGAATGGCTGCGTGATCTGGCGATGGCGAACCCGTCCGTGGGGGTGCGGTGCGAGTGCGACGGGAAGGTGAAGATGGATCTGGCGCCGAACCAGAGCCCGCGCGAGCGGGCGCTGGAGATCTTGGGGCGCGAGCTCGAGTCGGAGCTGGTGGAGGTGAGTGTCGATCGGTTCGACGATGCGCGCGGGGTGCTGGTGTGGGGGCTGGTGGGCTTGCCGAGCATCGCGCGCGCGACGAGCAAGGCGCAGCATGTCTTTCTGAACGGGCGCACGATCCGTGACCGGACGATCCAGCACGCGATGCGCGAGGCGTACCGGGGTTTGATCGAGCCCGGTCGTCATCCGACGGCGGTGCTGATGATGGAGATGTCTCCGGGCGCGGTGGACGTGAATGTCCATCCGGCGAAGCTGGAGGTGCGCTTCCGGGATCAGTCGATGGTGCATCGCGCGGTGTATCACGGGGTGCGCGATGCGCTGGCGCGCGCGGACGTGACGCCGAGCGCGGTGTCGCGATTGGGTCCGGGGTGGGGGGGATCGACCGAGATCTTGCCGACGGTTCCGGTGACGCGTGAGGCGCGCGAGCGGCGGGTGGATCGGCTGATGGAAGTGCTGAAGCGGCCTGAGGTTGCGCCTTCCGATGAAGGTTCGGCGGTGGGGGGGTCGGATGGGCTTGCGGAGGGGCAGCGCTCGACGGATCGGGTGCTGCGTGATGCGATATCCAGGGTGCTCGATGAGACGGACGCGCCGGATTTCGCGCCTCGTGAATCGAACGCGGGGGGGGAGGGCATCGGGGATCTGCCGACGGTGGTGCGCGCCAGGCGGGTCTTGCAGGTGCATTCGTCGTATCTGATCACGCAGGACGAGAAGGGGGTGCTGATCATCGATCAGCACGCGCTGCACGAGCGGGTGATGTTCAATCAGCTGCTGGCGCGGGTGCGCGGGTCGGGGTCATTGGAGCAGCAGTTGATGCTCGCGCCGATCGTGGTGGGGGTCGCGCCGGGGGTGGTGGATCGGTTCGATGAGCTCGGTGAGCTGCTGGAGTGTTTGGGGATCGATGCGGCGCCGATGGGGCCGCGGAGTGTGGGGGTGCGCGGGGTGCCGAGCTTTTTGTTGTCGCGGAACGTGGATCCGGGGGTGTTTCTCGACGAGTTGTTTGCGCGGGTGGGTGAGGACGGGTTCGTGCCCAGCGACGAGGAGGCGCTGCACGAGGTGCTGGACATGATGGCGTGCAAGGCGGCGATCAAAGCGGGGGATTCGATGAGCGACGAGGAGCTCGACGAGATCGTGCGGCTGCGCGAGGTGACGGAGCGGAGCGCGTCGTGCCCGCACGGGCGTGCGACGACGGTGCGGCTCACGATCGAGGAGCTGGAGAAGCTGTTCGATCGTCGGTGAGGGGCAAGGGCAAGGGCAATGGGCAATAGGCAATAGGCAATAGGCAATGGGTACCAGATAGAGGGAATGAAAGACGCCGGGGGGGTCCCGGCGTCGGTGGTGTGTTGGGATGGGAGGGCTTGGATCAGGCGCGTCGGCGGCGGGTGGTGGTGAGGGCGGCGAGGGCGAGGAGGGCGGTTGCGCCGGGGGCGGGGATGAGGTCGCCGAAGACGAGGTTGTCGATGCCGGCGAAGGATTCGTTTTCGCTGAAGGTGAAGACGGCGGAGGCGATGCCGGCGGCTTCGTATCCGAGGAAGTATTCGTCTCCGGCGCCCTGGTCGATGGGCGAGGCGATGGATCCGAGGGAGAGGCCGTCGATGTCGAAGACCTCGAGGGTGGCGTTGAGGTTTGTTTCGACGAAGATGATGTCGGCACCGACGGCGTTGGTGGTGGTGGGGTCGAAGGTCATCGTGTCGACGAAGCTGACGGTGATGGTGAACCCGGCGAAGTCGGATCCGGCGGCGAGGATGTTGCCCGAGGCGAGGGGGCCGTAGAAGCCGGAGGCGGAGCCGTCGGCGGTGGGGGGTGCGGTTTCGCTGATGAACTCGGCGCCGACGGTTTGGTACTGGGTGTCGATGAGGGTGCCCGAGGGGACGGGTGAGGCATCGGGGAAGGTGTCGAAGTCGATGTTGATCGCGCCGGGGGCGAAGTCGATGCGATCGACGGGTGATGCGAGCGCGGTCGCGGCGATGGATGCGGCGATGGCGAGGGCGGCGGTGTGCGTGTGGAGCATGGGCGTGTTCCTGCGTGTGTGTGGTTTCCCGGTCACGGGTTTGGGGGTTGTCCCTTGGGGAATATGCGCGAGATATCGGTCGGTGCAAGCGGGATCGGATGAAGTTGTGACGGGCGCAGGCACGCGGGACGGCGGATGGTGGTCCGTCGTCCCTTGTGCGTGCGCGGGGGTTGGTGGTTTGTGGGGGTGTGGGGGGTTCTGAATGGCGTGCGTCGCGGTGTGGCGACGCACGCCTTCGCCGCGCCCGTGGGGATGGGGACTCCAGGACAAACTGGACCCCCACGGGCGGCGGTGCGAGGGGGTTTGGGGTCAGCGCGTCGCGGCGAGGTTGGCGAGGTTGTTGATGGCGTCTTCGGCGAGCATGCTCAGGGTGGAGTCGGCTTCTTTTTCTTCGGCGAGTGTTTCGCGGATGAGTGTGCAGGCCTTGTCGTTGTTCAGGACGCGTGCGTAGGCGCAGAGGGTGCCGTAGGTGGCGATCTCGTAGTGTTCGACTTTCTGGGCGGCGCCGATGAGGGCGGCGTCCTTTGCTTCGGGTTCGCCGTCGGCGTTGATGATTTCTTCGCCTTCTTCGATGAGCCCGGCCATGGCTTTGCAGCGGTGGCCTCCGGGTTTGTAGTCGGTGGTGTCGAAGATCTTCTCGAGTCGCTCGACCTGGCTCTTGGTTTCCTCGAGGTGGGAAGCGAATGCGGCCTTGAGTTTGGCGTTGGTGGCGGCGTCGTGCATTTTGGGGAGCGCGTCGAGGAGCTGGGTCTCGGCGCTGTGCATGTCCTTGAGCTGTTGGGCGAAGACTTTTTCGAGGGAGTCGAGTTTCATGTGTGGTTCTCCTTGTCGTTGGGTGATGAGGAGTTCGATTGCTGATCCGGGGAGAGTTTCGATCGGCGGGATGAGGGCGGGGTGAGGGGGAGATGAAAATGGGTACATGCGCCGATGTTGTTTCGGCGTGTGGGCGCAAGTGCTTGATTGACAGGGGGGTTGCGCGTGGGCGCGGGGGTGGATTACCAGTCGTAGTTTTCGAGGTGTCGGTAGAGGTGGTGTGCGGTGGGGAAGCGTTCGTGGATGCGTGTTCGTTTGAGTCCGAGGCAGATGGATTTGACGATGTCGGGTTGTTTGGCGTAGTGGCGTTGGCCACCGATGATGTCGTAGAAGGCGCGGATGATGTCGCAGACGTCTTCGCGGATTTCGTGTTTGGTGGTTCGTCCGCGGTCGTAGAGGTCGACGAGTTTGACGTCGAAGTTGATGCCTCGTCGTCGGACGAGGATGTTGGCGGCGTGGAGGTCGCCGTGGTATTCCTTTTTGTCGTGGATCTCGGCGAGCCCCTTGGCGATGGTGTGGAGGAGGTGGAGCGCGGCGAAGGTGGGGATGCGTGATCCGGGGTATTGCTTGGCGTGTTCGGGGAGGAGCTGGCCTTCGACGTATTCGGAGATGAGGACGGAGACGTCCTCGCCCTGGAGCCGGATGTTCTCGGCGTGGTGGTATTTGATGACGATGGCGCAGTCGCGGAGTTTTTCGAGTGTGCGTGCGTAGTGGGTGGCGGCGCGGTCCTTGAGGTTTCGTTCGGGGTAGAAGAGTTTGGCGGCGCGGGAGGCGCCGGTGAGTCGTTCGGTGACGAGGTAGACCTCTCCCTCGTAGCCGGAGCCGAGGAGTCGGTCGACGCGGTAGTTCTTGGTGATGACGCGTCCGGGGGTGAGGTTGAAGCGTGCGGGGTCGGGCATCGCGTGGG
>CBFGUD010000041.1:0-13422 GCA_965652365.1 uncultured Phycisphaerales bacterium | reverse complement strand
GCGAGCAGCTCCCCGAACTGCCCCTTCGCCATCTGCTCGTCGAGGTCCGTGATCGTGTCGTTGATCGTCTCCCACATCTGGGCCGCGTACAGGTTCCCGAGCGTGTAGGTCGGGAAGTACCCGACGAGCCCGAAGGACCAGTGCACGTCCTGCAGACACCCGCGCGCATCATCGGGCACATCGAGCCCGAGCATGTCCTTGAACTTCGCGTTCCACGCCCCGGGCAGATCCTTGATCTCCAGATCCCCCCGGATCATCGCGCGCTCGAGCTCGAACCGGAGCATCACGTGCAGGTTGTACGTCGCTTCGTCGCTCTCGACCCGGATGAAGCTCGGGGTGCACGTGTTCATCGCGCGCGTCATCGCGTCGAGCTCCACATCATCGATGATCGGAGAGAACATCTCCTTCGCGATCGGGAGCGCCCACGACCAGAACGCGCGCGACCGGCCCACCATGTTCTCCCACATCCTCGACTGCGATTCATGGATCCCCAGCGAGATCGCCTGCGTCAGCGGCGTCCCGAAATCCCCCGTCTCCTTCGGCAGCCCCTGCTCATACAGCCCGTGCCCGCACTCGTGCATCGTCGACCCGATCGCGTCGGGGAAGTTCGTCAGCGTGTAGCGCGTCGTGAGCCGCGTGTCCCCGGGCGCGAACCCCGAGCAGAACGGGTGCGTCGTCGTGTCCAGACGCCCGCGCTCCATGTCGAACCCGAACGCCTGGATCACCTTCATCCCGAAGGCGTTCTGACGCTCCGTGGGCACCTCCCGGCTCACGAACGACACGTCCGGCGCCGCCCCGTTGTCCGTCACCTCCTGGATGAACGCGCTCAGCTTCCCCCGCAGCGGCGTGAAGATCGACTCGATCTGCGCCGCCGACGCCCCGGGCTCGTACTCGCCCAGCAGCGCGTCGTAGAGCTCACCCCCCTCCGGGATCCCCAGGCACTCCCCCTTGCGCTTCGTCAGCCCCATCACCTCGGTCAGCGCGGGCACGAAACTCTTGAAATCGTTGTGCTTCCGCGCGCTCTTCCACACGTCCTGCGCCCTGGACTGCGCCTTCGCCAGCGCCGAGACGAGATCCCCCGGGAGCTTCGTCGCCTTGTCGTAATCGATCCGCATCTCGCGCACGTTCGCGTGCTCGGCGCTCGACGGGTCCTGCAGGTCCGGGTCCGACTCGCACGCCGCGATCATCTCCCCGAGCTTCGGGTCCGTCGCGCGCTCGTGCATGAGCTTCGCGAGCAGCGCGGACTGGTCCGACCGCGCCTCGGTCCCCATCGGGGGCATGTACGTCTCCTGGTCCCACCCCACCAGCGCCGCGATGGACCGGAGCGTCCCGAGTTCGTGCATCGCGGCGCACAGGTCGTCGTAGCTCTTGGGTCGTGTCGTCGCCGCCGCCGTCGTCATACGGATCTCCTCAAAAAGTATCTCGTTCCCGATCAGTTTAGGGGCGATCCCCGGCCCCCGCAAAAACCCCCACCCCACGCGCCGCTCACGCGCCGCGCAGCACGATCGACGACGCGACCACGCACGCCGTCTCGATCCGCAAAACATGCGGCGTCAACCGCACCGCCCGCGCCCCCGACCCGCCGATCCGCGCGAGCTCCTCATCGCTCCACCCACCCTCGGGACCCACGACGATCCGCACGCGCTCCGAACCGTTCTCCGCGCCGTCGAGCACCCGATCCGACCCGCCCAGGCACACGACCGTCTCGATCCCGTCCGCGTCCCCGAGCACGCCATCGAGCGACACGGGATCCCCGACCTCCAGCGCGTGCGCGCGGATGCACTGCTTGCACGCTTCGAGCACGATCCGCTCGAGCTTGTTCGTCCGGAGCGAACCCGGATCGCGCTCCGAGCGCGCCGACACCAACGGGCGGTACGACGCCACCCCGATCTGCGTGAGCGCATCGAGCATCGACCCGAGCCGGTCTCCCTTGGGCGCGGGCGCGACCACCTCCACCCTGGGCGAAACCGGGTCCACACGCTCCACCGACCCGAGCGCGGCCGCCACGATCGGGCGCTGTCGCGACCCCGCGATCTCCACGATCTCGCACCGCCCCACGAGCCCCTCCCCGTCCAAGACCAGGAGCGACTCCCCCACCCGCGCGCGCTTCACCCGCGCCAGGTGGTGCGCCTCGGGGCCCTCGAGCGTGAGCAGCGCCGGCGCCACGCACCCCGAAAGGTCCGAGAAGATCGCACGATGCTCCGCTCCCAACGCTCCGAGCATGGATCGCCCCTCGTCGCCCGCATTCGCCCAAGGAACGGCCGATATCCCTTGAGTTCGGCCCGTTCCCGACCGATCATACCCGCGACGTGTCGGACCCGAACGATTTCAATCCCGAAGACGAGCTCCTCGGAGCGATCGACGAACTCCTCGAACAGGTCGAGGAACAACGTCGCGCGCGCGAACCCAGGGACGATCTCGACGCGCTGGGCAACGCCCCCGTCGACGACCGAGGACGCGCCGTCGACGTCGCGACCAAACCCGCCCCCCCCGAAGACAACGCCCCCGACGACGAGCCCCACGCGCCGGACACGGACCCGGCCCAGGACGCGCTCGACGCCATCGATCGGGTCGGATCCAGCGCCGAAACCCTCATCGACGACAGTCTCGACCAACTCCTCGACGAGACCGACCCCACGCCCGAACCCACGGCCCACGCGCCGCACACCGAGACGCAAGCCGAACCCGAACCGCCCGACACCGCCGACACCGAAACCGAAGCGCAACCCACCGAAGACCCCGCCCCCGACGATGAAGCCCCCGACCCCCTCGACGCCTCCATCGACCAGCTCGACGAAGCACTCGCCGACGCCGCCGACGAAATCATCGAACAACGCGACGAATCCTCCAGCGACGAGCTCGTCGACGAGGACCCCGATTCCGCGGCCGCCGGCGCCGTCGTCGACGCCATCATCCAGGAAGAGGACGACGAGGCCCTCCTCGAAGACGCCGCCGCCAAGGTCGATGACGACCTGAACCTCGACGACGCCCTCGACGAAGCGACCGCCGACATGGGCGAGCCCGATGCCGCGCCCGCACCCGCCGACACCCCCGCGGATCAACCCGCCGCCGAGAACGACGCCGAGACGAGCGAACCCGAGCCCGACGCCGAAAGCGACGCCCAGCCCGAAGCCGAGCCCGCGCCCGCCACGCCCGAGCCGCTCCGCGTCGAGGTCCCGTCGTGGTTCGTGCGCTTCGTCGAGATCGCCCGCCCCAAGCTCGACAAGCTCGACCCGCGCAAGGGCAAGACCGTCGACACCCTCGCCCACACGATCGGATGGACCCTCGGCGCGCTCGCGCTCTACGCCCCGATCTACGCCTTCAAGCTGGCCGCGCTCGTCTCCAAACCCCTGCGCACCCAGCCACCCCAGGTCCGTGCGGCGATCGGGTACGTCGCGCTCTGGACCCTCATGCTCGCGCTCGTCGTCTGGTTCTACGCCGTGTTCGTCCGGACCCCCGCCGTCCCCGAGCCCGCCGAAGCGCCCACGCGCGTGCTCGGGCAGAGCACCGACCCCGCCCGCGACGCCCAGCAGGACATCTGATCACTCTGGAGCGGCTTCTTCGTGCGCCAGCGCCAACTCACGCATCGCGCGCCGCCAGCGCGCGTCGAGCTCCTCGAACCCCATCCCCAGCGCCCCGCGCGTCGCCTCGTCGAGCGATTCGCCTTCGCCCATGCGCCCGAACCAGCCGTTGCGCGCATCTCGCCCGAACTCGGTCCCGATGAAACGCACCATCGACCACCCCTGCGTGTACACGAAGCGCACGTGGTTCATCGCCGGGCCACGGAAGTCCGACAGCGCTCCCCACGCGCGCACCTCCCCGCGCGACACCAACCGCGCGACCCCGAGCTGACGCTCGTCCGCGCCCGTGTCCTTGTGCGGGTCCGACGCGATCTCCGCGATCCCCTCGAGCGACCACCACGGCGCCCGGATGATCGAATCCCCGTACATGTAACTCACCGCGTGCCCCACCTCGTGCGCCACCAGCGCCGACACCCGATCCGGCGTCGCCCCCTCGCGTCCCAGAATCTTGATCGACTCGCCCGGCTCGTTCCACCCCGACAACGCGTCCGTGTACGCGGGCGAAATCGAATGACGGATCTCGTCGACCGTGTCGTACACCTTGATCACCAACACGTCATCGAGCCCGCGCCCCAGCTCCGCCTCCGTCTCCCGAACGATCCCCGGCGTCACCCCCGCGAGCAGCTCGATCAGCTCCTCCCGACCCGCGCTCCCCAATATCCGGATCCGCCCCGAATCCACCCACCGCTCGATCGCCCAGTCCCGACCCGCGTACACCAAGTCCCGCGACCCGGGCGCGAACGCCACGAACCGCGCATCATACTCGGCCACCTCCGCGCGCCCCTCATACACCCACGAGACCCGGATCGGCGCGACCACCGAACCGTCATCCCCCGCGCGCTCCCCGCCCACGATCTCGATCCGCATGTCCTCGACCCCGCGCTCGATCGCATCGGTGATCCACGCACGCTGCTCGTGCGCGAGCCGGTGGTCCCGCGCATCGACCCGCAGCATGTACGCGCCGATGTCACCGCGACCGATCGCGCCGTTCATCGCCTCGATCGTCCGATCGACCTGGGCCGCGCACGCGCCCGCGACCAGCAACGCGATCACGCCCACCCAACGCATCAGAACTCCGCCTGACGCGGCGCCCTCGGGAACGGGATCACGTCGCGGATGTTCTGCATCCCCGTGCAGTACTGCACCAACCGCTCGAACCCGAGCCCGTACCCCGCGTGGGGCACCGTCCCGTAGCGCCGAAGATCCCGGTACCACCAGTAATCCTCTTGATGCAGCCCCATCTCCTCGATCCGCGCATCGAGCCGATCCAGCCGCTCCTCGCGCTGAGACCCGCCCACGAGCTCGCCGACACCCGGCACCAGAATATCGACGGCCGCCACCGTGTCCCCCGGCGCGCCGTCCGTCCCCGGATCGTTCATCCGCATGTAGAACGCCTTGATGTCCTTCGGGTAGTTGATCACCGCGACGGGCTGCTTGAAATGCTTCTCGCACAGATACCGCTCGTGCTCGGACTGCATGTCCGAACCCCACTTCACCCCGTACTCGAACGATTCGCCGCAGGTCTCGAGGATCCTGATCGCCTCCGTGTACGAGATCGTCTTCACGTCCGACTCCACCAGCGTCCGGAGCCGATCGATGATCCCCTTCTCGATCCGCAGATCGAAGAACTCCAGATCGTCCATGCGCCGCTCGAGCAGATCGCCCGCGCACGCGCGCAGCATACCGCTCGCCAACGCGATGTTGTCGTGCAGGTCCGCGAACGCGATCTCCGGCTCGATCATCCAGAACTCCGCCAGGTGCCTCGACGTGTTCGAGTTCTCCGCGCGGAACGTCGGACCGAACGTGTACACCCGCGAGAGCGCGCACGCGTAGGTCTCGACGTTCAGCTGCCCCGACACCGTCAGGTTCGCCTCCTTCCCGAAGAAGTCCTTCGAGTAGTCGATCGTCCCGTCGGCGCACTTGGGCATGTTCACGAAGTCGAGCGTCGACACCCGGAACATCTCCCCCGCGCCCTCGCAGTCCGAGCCCGTGATGATCGGGGTGTGCACCCAGAAATAATCCCGCTCGTCCATGTACCGGTGGATCGACTGCGCCAAAGTATGCCGCACGCGCGCCACCGCACCGAACGTGTTCGTTCGCGTCCGCAGGTGCGCCACCTCGCGCAGGTACTCGAACGTGTGCCGCTTGTTCGACACCGGGTACGTGTCCGGGTCCTCGACCCACCCGATCACCCGGATCTCCCGCGCCAGCACCTCGACCGACTGACCCTTCCCCTGCGACTCCACGAGCTCCCCGTCGACCTCGATCGAGCACCCCGTGCCCAGCTTGGCGACCTCCGACTCGTAGTTCGCCAGGTCCGCCTTCGCGACGACCTGGATCGGATCGAAGCACGTCCCGTCGTGCAGCGCCACGAACGACAGCCCGCCCCCGGCCTTCGAATCCCGCTTGCTCCGCACCCACCCCTTGAGCGTCAACGCCGTCCCGGGCTCCGCCTTCATCGCGTCCTTGACCTTCATCCACGACATCGGATCGCTCCTCCATTGATCGCATGCAACAATCACCGATCGTAGTCCGCCCCGAACGCCATACCCTTCCACCCATGCCCCGCCCCGCCGACATCGCCCCCATCGACCCGCTCGGGATGACCCACGACCGGTTCGTCCGCGCCTGCGCCGAGCACGGGATCAAATCCGGGCGCGCCATGGACGCCTACCGCGCCTGCTTCAAACTCGGCGCCACCGACACCCCCCCCGCGCACACCGCCATCCCCCCCATCGTCCGCCGACTCGAAGAGGACGCCGACGAGGGCACCACCACCAAGTTCGTCATGCGCCTCGACCGACCCGAGGACGAATCCCGCGCCCACGACACCCTCGGCGCCCTCGCCAAGGACCTCCGAGTCGAGCACCTCGACATCGAGTCCGTCATCATCCCCATGATCGGGCGCACCAAGAAGAAAACCCACACCCTCTGCGTCTCCTCCCAGATCGGGTGCGCCATGGGCTGCGGCTTCTGCGAGACCGCGCAGATGGGGCTCGTCCGCTCCCTCACCCCGCGCGAGATCGTCGCACAGTGGTTCGCCGCCACCCACCGCGAACACACCCATATCGACAACATCGTCTTCATGGGCATGGGCGAACCCCTCGACAACCTGGACAACGTCCTGAGCGCCATCGCCTGCCTCACCGACCACCACGGCCCGGCCGTCCCCATGAGCGCCATCACCATCTCCACCGTCGGACGCGTCGACGGGCTCCGCCGCCTCGCCGATGTCGTCCAGCAACCCGGATGGAAACGCCTCGGGCTCGCCCTCTCCCTCAACGCCTCCAACGACGACGTCCGCAACCAGATCATGCCCCTCAACCGCAAATGGGGCATGGACGAGCTCCGCGACACCATGATCGAGCTCATGCGCGTCCGCGGCTCGCGCAAAATCCTCTTCGAATACGTCCTCATCCCCGCCGTCAACGACCACCCCGACCACGCACGCGAGCTCGCCCAGTGGCTCGCGCCCTTCATGCGCACCGAAAATCGAGGCCACGTCGGGCTCCTCAACGTCATCCCCTACAACCCACGCCGCGACTCCCCCTGGCCCGCCCCCGACGAAGCCAACGTCAAGCGCTTCGTCGACCAGCTCGCCGACCTCGGGGTCTTCGTCAAACGACGACGAACCAAGGGCCGATCCACCATGGCCGCCTGCGGCCAGCTCGGCACCGCCTCCATCCGCAAACGCAAATACGTCGACCTGACGACCCCCGCCACGAACGAGGGCCATGGCTGACGACCCGCGCCAAAAGCACAAACCGAATCGTCGACGAAAGCTCGTCGCGCTGCTCATCGTCTACATCCTCCTCCTCGCCGCCTCCCACGCGTGGTCCCACCTCACGACCACCGCCGACACGCTCGCCCGAACCATCCACGACGACCCCAACCTCGTCGTCCCCATGCGACGCGCCGACGGCTCCATCATCCACGCACGAGACGTCAGGATCGACTTCGACCTCGTCCAACCGCCACGCAACGACCCCACCAAACCCCCCGTCCTCCTCCTCCACGGCTCACCCGGAAACAAATCCAACTTCGATGCCCTCGCCCCCATCATCGCCCGCCACGGATACCAAACCCGATCCATCTCCCTCCCGGGCAACGGCGACTCCTCCTCCGCACCCGACCTCTCCATCGAATCACAAGCCCGATACGCCCTCGACTTCCTCAACGCATCCGACATCCAACGCGCCCACATCGTCGGATGGTCCAGCGGCGGCGCCGTCGCGATCCACATGGCGCACCAAGCACCGGACCGCATCGCCTCCATCACCCTCCTCGCCTCCATCGGCATCCAGGACACCGAAGGCACGGGCTCCTACCACTTCGAACACGTCAAATACGCCGTCGGGCTCGGACTCATCGGAGTCGCGCCCGAACTCATCCCCCACTTCGGCGCCCTGGGCTCGCCCGATACACGCGCCGGGTGGCTCCGGGGATTCTGGGACACCGACCAGCGCCCCATGCGCGACATCATGTCCTCCCTCACCACCCCCACCCTCATCCTCCACGGCGACGACGACTTCCTCGTTCCCTACTGGGCCGCCCGCACCCATCACGAGGTCATGAAAGACTCCGCCCGCCTCGTCATGCTCGACGCGACACACTTCCTCCCCATCCTCCAGCCCCGGCTCGCCGCGGACCACATCCTCGAACACCTCGACCGGCACAACGAACCCGGTGTCGCGCCCCGCACCGACACCCTCGACCTGTCCTCCATCAGCGGGCTCGCCCGCCCCCCCGGGCTCCTCCACACCCTCGGCGCGTGGATCGGCGCCATCCCCTGGTTCATCCAGATCCCCGTCATCGCGCTGTGCGCCCGCCGCTTCCCCCTCCTCACCCTCACCATCACCACCCTCTTCGTCGCGCTCCTCCGCATCGACTTCGGGGCCGCCCTCCTCGCGCTCCTCATCGCCCGCGTCTGGCAGCTCACCACGACCTCCAACATCCTCGACCGACCCCGCTCGATCCTCACCTTCATCCGCGCCCTCGCCTTCACCCCCGTCGCCTTCATCATCGCGATGCCCGCGCTCGCCCCCGTCGCCGCCCCCGCGCGCGAATCCAACATCGTCCTCGCCATCGCCGCAGCCCTCGCCCTCGCGTGGCTCCTCAACATCCTCCGCCTCCTCCCCACCAAACTCGGGCGCGCCCGCATCCGAGGCGAGTTCGACCGAATCACCCACCACGAATACTGGCCCACCCTCTTTATCTACGCCCCAGTCATCGCACGCTTCCTCCGCTGGATCCTCACCGCCAAGGGCATCGCCTTCCTCACCAACGTCAATCCCGGATTCACCAAAGGCGGAGGCGTCGTCGACGAACGAAAATCCGACCTCCACACACGCTTCACACCCGCGCCCGAGATCCTCGCCCTCGCCCACGTCGAACGCGACCAACCCGACCGCGCCGCCCACGCCAAGTCCCTCATCGGATCACGCCCCGAACTCGGCGCCTACCCCATCATCGCCAAGCCCGACGCCGGACAGCACGGCGTCGGCGTCAAACTCCTCCAAGGCGACCACGCCCTCGAACGCTACCTCCGCGACCACCCCGCCGACACCGTCCTCCAGCGATACCACCCCGGACCCATCGAGGTCGGCATCGTCTGGGCGCGAGACCCACGCACCATCACCGACCCCGACTTCCAAGGCCCGCAAGGCACCATCACCGCGATCAACATCAAACAACTCCCCACCGTCACCGGGGACGGGAAACACCCCGTCCACGCCCTCATCGCACGAGACCGACGCCTCCGCAGACAGATGCCCGTCCTCTTCCGCGCCGTCCGCGACCAGCTCGACGACATCCCAGAGCAAGGCGAGACCATCACCCTCGGAACCGCCGCCAACCACCGCCAGGGCGCCACCTTCCTCGACGGCGCCCACCTCATCACACCCGAACTCGACCACGCCATCACACGCATCGCCGCCGACTTCAAGGACAACCACGGACGACGATTCGACATCGGACGCTTCGACGTCCGATGCACCTCGCTCGAGGACCTCGCCCGCGCACAGAACCTGGGCATCGTCGAGCTCAACGGCATCACCTCCGAACCCACCAACATGTACGACCCCGACCACCCCGTCACCTACGCATGGCGCGAACTCGGCGCCTACTGGGCACGCGTCCACGACCTCGCGATCGCACGCCAGCACACCAACACCGGCGACCCCATCACCCACGCACGCATCCTGCGCCTCATCCTCGCCAACTTCCGCAAACTCGTCTGACCCCCTCAGGGCTGCAAACGCGTCGCGCTCCACGCACCGAACGCGAACCCCTCACCCTCCCGCGTCATCCCACGCGTCCACACCGCGCGATCATGGATCCGACCCGTGTCCCCGCACCACAGCTCCACCCGACGCGGATACAACCGCAGCCCGCCCCAATGCGGTGGCCTCGCGATCTCCGGCGCCTTCTCGTCCCCGTGCACGATCGAATCCAGATCCAGCCCCATCTCCTCCATCTTCGCCGCCACCTTGTCGAGCATCGCCTGACGAGACCCGATCGGCTCGGACTGATCGCTCGCCCACGCCCCGAGCTGAGACTCCCACCGACGCCTCGAAAAATAATGGTCCGACTCCGCCGCCGGCGACTCCACCACCTCCCCCTCCAGACGCACCTGCCGATCGAAATGATCCCAGTGGAACGTCGCCGCGCACACACGCTGCTCCAAAAGCTCACGCCCCTTCCGGCTCTTGTAGTTCGTATAAAACACAATGTGCCCCGGATCCGCCTCGATCCCCCGGCACAACACGATCCGCCCCGAAGGCCGACCCGCCGCATCCACGCTCGACACGCACATCGCGTTCGGATTCGGCTGACGCTGCGCCGCCTTCGCCTCGTCGAACCACGACTGAAAGATCCCGAACGGCGACCCGGGAAGCTCGATCGGGAGATTCTCCCCCGGCTCATACACCTCACGCCCGTACGGCGCCCTGGGCTCGTGTGCGCTCATGCCCCACGATAGACCCACCAACCCATCCACAATCTCGCGTGACCAACCTGTCGCTTGTCGAAATTGCCGACCCCGCCGCTGAAATCTCCGCCGATCCCGGACACAATGAACCCGTGACCAGCTTCCCCGAATCCAAACCCCGACGCAAGCCAGACCCGCGACCCACCGTCGACGCCTCCGCGCTCTTCGACCGCACACCACCCCACCACACCGACGCCGAACGCTCCCTCATCGGGTCCATCCTCCTCGACCCCAAGACCCTCAACGAAGTCATCCCGATCGTCCCCTCCCCCAACCAGTTCTACCACGAAGCCCACGGGCTCATCTACGCCTGCCTCATCGAGATCGACCGACAGCACCAGTCCGGCGACCTCGTCCAGCTCACCGAACTCCTCCGCGCCAAGGACGCCCTCGAACAAATCGGAGGCACCGGGTTCCTCATGGAACTCGCCCAGGCCGTCCCCTCCGCCGCCAACGCACCCTACTACGCCAAGCTCATCGCCGACGCCGCCCGCCTGCGCCGACTCATCGACGCGTCGGGCGAGATCATGTACGACGCATACACCCAGGGCGGCGGCTCACCCGGCGCGGCCAAGAACGTCATCGACCTCGCCGAGAAACGCATCTTCGACATCGCCTCCGAGGACGTCGTCGCCGAACCCGAACAACTCGACAAACTCCTCGAACACGAGATCATCATGCTCGAGGACCGCATGGACGGCAACGTCCACGCCGGGCTCCCCACGGGCTTCCGCGACCTCGACGAACGGCTCTCCGGCGGGCTCCAGGACGAGGAAATGGTCATCCTCGCCGCCCGCCCCTCCATGGGCAAAACCGCCATCGCCCTCAACATCGCCGAGCAGGTCGCCTTCGGGGGCGCGACCCCCTGGACCCCCAGACACAACGCCGAACCCGTCCCCGTCGGGGTCTTCTCGCTCGAAATGGCGCGCGGCGCGCTCACCCAGCGCCTCCTCTCCGCACGCTCCGGCGTCGACGCCGCCAAGATCCGATCGGGCAAGGTCTCCGACCACGAGTGGGAACTCCTCCAGCGCGCCAGCGCCGAACTCGCACGCGCCCCCATCTACATCGACGACACCCCCGGGATGACGGTCCTCGAGCTCCGCGCCAAGGCGCGCCGCATGAAACTCCGCTACGACATCCGATGCATCGTCATCGACTACCTCCAGCTCCTCACCTCCCCCACCCAGGCCCGCGAATCCAGGCAGGTCGAGGTCTCCGAGATCTCCCGCTCCATCAAATCCATCGCGCGCGAACTCAAGGTCCCCGTCCTCTGCCTCGCCCAGCTCAACCGAGGCGCCGAACAACGCGAAGGCAACCGACCCAAAATGTCCGACCTCCGCGAATCGGGCTCCATCGAACAGGACGCCGACGTCGTCATGCTCCTCCACCGAGAGGCCTACTACCACCGAGGCGACCCCGCCTGGGACCCCCACAACCCCGAGTTCGACGAGGACAACCGCGACAAACTCAACATGACCGAGCTCATCGTCGCCAAACAACGCAACGGCCCCACCGGAACCGTCAAACTCGTCTGGGACTCCGCCTCCGTCCGATTCAAAAACCACGACGGCATCCACGCCGGCGGCTCCTACGGCTTCTCCCGCGAAATCTCCGGCGCCAACGAACACAACTTCAACCAACCCCAACAGTCCTACAACCAACCCAACGCCGGATACGACGGCCCATCAGACTTCGCCGACCAGGGCGGTTTCGGCGCCGACTTCGCGCCCAAATCAGAACCCGCCCCGACCCAGCACCCCCCGCGCCAATCCTTCGCCCCCGGGTCCAAGTCCGGCCCCGAATCCGACTTCCGCGACGGCTCAGGCAACGACGTCGACTTCGACGACGACAACGACGTCGACGGCGTCCCCTTCTGATCCCATCACCCAACCCCGCCGCTCACGCCATCCCCTCCGCGCGACGACGCGCCCGGATGTGGTCGATCTCATCACGCACGTTCGCGCGCTCGATCATCCCGGGGATCAGGAACAGGTCGATGATCTGACCGATCAGCAGCAATCCGCCCGTGAGCAGCCAGATGATCCCCGTCACCCACTTGCCCGCATAAAAACGATGGATCCCGCAGAACCCCACCAGACACAGCAGCCAGAACAGATACGCGATTCCCTTTGTCTTCATAGCCGAGACCTCCTACGGATCCTATTCGGATTCTCCACCGCTTTGTTTCGCGGGCTCCCCGACCCCCACGAACCGCAACCGGCGCACCTTCACCCCCCGGTTCGTATACGTGAACCGATCCACCCCCATCGCGCCCAGCGCCGCGCCCGCTGAACCCCGCCGCGCTTCGCACACGAGCCGCATCACCCCCCGCCCCACCTCCGCCGCGCCGGATTGATCGCAGGATGTCCCGTCCCCGAACACCACCTCCACCCGCGCGTCATCTTCAACAACCACATACTCGATCACCACCCGCATCCCCTCGTACCCGAGCGACCCGGGATGCACGATCCCCTCCACCACCGCGCCCCCATCCTGCGCCCCCGGGTCCGTCACCTCCCACGCACGCCAATCCAGCCCGTCCTCCCCGCGCCCCTCGTTCTCCCACCCCGCCAGATCCACGCCCGGATCCACCACCACCACCCCACCAACCAAACGATCGCGCAGCGCCACATCCACCCACACCACGAGCCCGGGCACCCCCACGCACTTGGACAAGCGCAGCCCGTCCTCCCCGTACACCCCGCCGCTCGCGCCCGGCCCGCCGCCGTCTCCCGCGCACACCCCGTTGCCCCCGCGCCCCCCGTCGCCCCCGACCCCGCCGTCCGAGTCACCCCCGTCCCCACCATCGCCCCCGCACCCCGGCGCGCGCGCCGACACCAACCCGTGCCCGCC
>CBFGUD010000040.1:0-14087 GCA_965652365.1 uncultured Phycisphaerales bacterium | reverse complement strand
GGAGTTGGAGGGGAGGCGGGGGAGTGACGGGCTGGAAGCCCGTCCCACGAGTACGGGGAGGTTGGGGAGTGACGGGCTGGAAGCCCGTCCCACGAGTGCGGAGAGGCGGGGGAGTGACGGGCTGGAAGCCCGTCCCACGAGGGTGTGGAGGGCGCGGTTTGGGTTGGTGCCCTCATGGAGCAAGGGGGTGGGCGAGGGTCCCGTGATGTTCAATGCGCGGAGCGAGACGGTGCGGGAGAAGGCGTCGTTCCGGGGGTTGATCCGGTCGCGTCGGTGCGTGGTGCCGGTGCTGGGGTTTTATGAGTGGCAGGGGGTGGTCGGGGAGCGGCGGAAGCGCCCGTGGTTTTTATACCGCGCGGACGGGGACCCGATGATGCTCGGGGGGGTGTGCGACACGTGGACGGGCGGGGACGGGAGCGAGGTGGGGTCGTTCGCGATTCTGACGCGGCGGGCGGATTCGTTTGTGGGGACGGTGCACGATCGGATGCCGGTGGTTTTGGAGGCGGCGCAGGTGGAGTTGTGGTTTGACCCTGGGGCGTCGGATCGGGCGATCGATGGGATCTTGGAGGCGGATCCGGTGGAGGGGGTGGTGACGGGGCACCGGGTGGGGGCGCGGGTGAGCTCGGTGGTGCACGATGATCCGGGGCTCATTGAGGAGGCGGCGGGTGGGGATCAGGGGATGTTGTTTGGGTGATCAGGGGTCGGGTTGGGACTCTGCTTGCTCGGCGAGGATGGCGTCGAGTTGGGCTTGGTAGTGGGCGGCGGTTTGGTCGTGGTTGGCGGTGGGGTCGGTTTCGTGGAGGCGGGTGTAGAGCACGATGACGTTGCGGTGCACCTGGAGCGTGGTGGGGTGATCGGGCGCGAGGTGCGTTTGTCCGAGCTCGAGCGCCTGGAGGAGGATGGGCTGCGCGTTATCGGGTTGGTTTGCGTCGAGGTAGAGGTATCCGAGGTTGCTCATGGAGCCGATGGTGTCGGGGTGGTTGTGGGGGAGGATGCGTTGTCGGGTTTCGAGGAGTTCGGTGAAGAGGGCGATGGCTTCGTCGAGTTGGCCCAGTGAACGCAGGATCGCGCCGGTGTTGCTCAGGGCGCTGAGGGTGTCGGGGTGTTCGGGGCCGAGGGTTTGTCGGCGGAGGTCGAGTGTTTGCTGGAAGTAGGGGGCGGCCTGGTCGGGTTTGCCCTGGGCGTAGAGGAAGTAGCCCATGGCGCTGATGGCGGCGATGGTGGATGGGTGCTCGTCTCCGTGGAGGCGTTTTCGTGTTTCGAGGACGGCGGTGTAGAGGGGGAGGGCTTCGTCGGCTTTGCCTTGCGCTCGGAGGTTGGCGGCCATGTTGGTCATGGCGCTGAGGGTGTAGGGGTGTTCGGGGCCGAGGATGCGCTGGGCGGTGTCGAGGACGTGTCGGAAGTGGGGTTCGGCCTGGTCGATCCTGCCCAGGGACTGGAGGAGGACGGCGAGGTTCGACGCGGCGCCGAGGGTGATCTCGTGGTCGGGTCCGAGGGTGTCGGTGCTCGAGTCGAGGGCTTCGTTGAAGAGCTGCTGCGCCTCGTCGAGTCGTCCGAGGGAGACGCAGAGGTCGGCGTAGTTGATGATGGAGATGAGTGTTTTGGGGTGGGTGTCACCGAGGGTGCGACGTCTCGTGTCCAGCGCTTGCGACTGGAGCGATTCGGCGCGTTGGTGGTCGCCCATGTCGCTGTAGAGGACGGCGAGGTTGCTGATGGAGTTGAGCGTTTCGGGGTGGTCTTGTCCGAGCGATCTCGTGCGTGAGTCGACGGCTTCTTCGAGGAGGGGCGCGGCGGCGGCGTGGTCTCCGAGCGCGTGGAGGAGTGTGCCCAGGTTGTTGAGCGCGGTGCGGGTGATGGGGTGGTCGTCGGAGTGGACGGCTCGCGCGGTCTCGAGGGCTTCCTGGTAGTACGGCACGGCCTGGCTGAGCTTGCCCTGGGTGTGGAGGAGGTAGCCCACGGCGTTGACCATGGTGAGGGCGGTGGGGTTGTTCTCGGGGAGGGTGCGGCGTGCGGCTTCGAGTGCTTCTCTGGCGAGTGGTTCGGCTTGTTCGAGATCGCCTTTGAGGATGAGGAGGTGGCTGAGGTTGTTGATGGATTTGATGGTGTCTTCATGATCGCTTCCGAGGACTCGCCGGGAGCGTTCAAGGGTGTCGCGGAAGAGTTCTTCGGCGCGGTCGAGTTCGCCCGTGTCCTGGGCGAGGATCGCGGACTCGGACATGGAGTTGAGGGTGCTCTCGTGGTCGTGGCCGAGGGTGTCGGTGCGGATCCGGAGGGCGCGCTGCTGCGGGTCGGCGGCGAGTTCGAGGAGCCCGAGGTCCTGGGCGGTGGTCGCGATGGATTGGAGGAGGCGGGCCTGGACGAGGGGTTGGTCGGCGAACTGCTCGTCGATGGCCATGATCGCGCGTTCGAAGATGTTGGTTTCGAGGGTTTCGAGCGCCAGGCCCGTGAAGTCCACGCCGTTGAGGGATTTGTCGAGCTCGGTGAGGCGCGACTGGATTTCTTCTTCGTCGTATCCGTCGCGTTCGTCTCGGGCGCGGAACTTGTCGAGGAGGTCTTCGCGGAGTTTGAGGCCCATGGTCGGGGGGTCGATCTCGGAGAGCTGGGCGGCTTGGAACTCGGTGACCTGTTCGAGTTCGTGGATGCGGGCGCGTTCTCGGTCGAGGGCGCTGCGGGTGTATTCGACGGCGAGGGCGGGGAGGGCGGCGGCGAAGTCGGCGCTGGCGGCGGGGTTGTTGGTGGTGGATGGGCCGGGGTCGATGGTGATGGCGCCATCGTCGTCGGCGCGGAGGGTGAAGTAGTGCGGGGCGGTGTCTCCGGAGGGGGATTCGATGTAGGCGCTGGTGGACTGGCCGGGGGCGAGGTCGTATTGGTCGAAGACGCCGGAGACGACGAGGAGCTGTTCGATGGCGGTTCGGGCGTTGTCGTTCTGGGCGCGGAGGGCGGTGTTGGCGTGTTCGACGCGCTGGCGCTGGGTGTTGGCCTGGATGAGGCCGTAGGTTGTTCCGGCGAGCCCGAGGAGGAGGGCGGCGAAGGCGGCGGCGGTTCCGGTGACGAGTGCTTTGTTTCGTTTGGAGAACTTGGTGAGCTGGTACCAGGTGCTGGGGGGTCGGGCGGCGATGGGCTGGTCGGTGAGGTAACGGCGGATGTCGGAGCCGAGGTCGAGGGCGGTTTGATAGCGGCGTTCTCGGTCTTTCTCGAGGGCTTTGGCGACGATGGTCTCGACGTCGCCTCGGAGGGCGGTGTTGATGGAGGAGAGGCGGGTGGGTTCGTCCTCGCGGATGACGCGGGCGGCTTCGTGGATCATCTTGCGCTGGAGGTCGTAGGGGAGTCGGCCGGCGAGGAGTTCGTAGAGGACGACGCCGAGGGCGTAGACGTCGGAGCGGGTGTCGATGTCGCCCGGGTCGGCGGCGACCTGTTCGGGGGACATGTAGGGGATGGTGCCGATGATCTGGCCGACGTCGGTGCGCATGGTGGCGCTCTGGGTGTCGGCATCGGTGGCGCGGGCGACGCCGAAGTCGAGGATCTTGGGTTGGGGCTTGGGTGGTTCTCCGACGTGGGCGACGAGGATGTTGTGGGGTTTGAGGTCCCGGTGGATGATGCCCTTTGTGTGGGCGTGGTGGACGGCGTCGCAGATCTGGGCGAAGAGGGCGAGGCGGTCCCGGGTGCCGAGTTTGTTTGTTTCGGCGTATTCGGTGAGGGTGGGTCCCGGGACGTATTCCATGGCGAAGTAGGGCGCGCCGTGGTGCATGCCGGCTTCGTGGATCTGGGCGATCCCGGGGTGGGTGAGTTTGCCGAGGAGTTCGGATTCGAGTTCGAATCGTCGGAGGGCGCGGGGGGAGACGAGCCCGGGTTTCATGAGTTTGAGGGCGACGGTGCGGTGCGGGGACTGCTGGGTGGCGCGGTAGACGGCGCCCATGCCTCCGACGCCGAGGGGGGATTCGATGGTGTAGCGTCCGATGCGGGTGCCCGGGGGGAGGTCGGGGAGGTCGTCGGAACCCGGGAGGGTCTGATCGTCGTGGGTGCGTGTGGGCTCGTCGGCGGGGTCGAGAGGGCGCGTGGTGTCGTCGCTCATGGGGGCGATCGTAACCGATGGGGCGTGCGGCGCATAGAGTATGGTTGGCGGGTCCGCGGCGGGCCCCCGACGGTGAATCCCCTGCGCGTGGACTGGAGCGAGCGATGACGACGATGACGGCGAGTGCGGATCGGAACCTGACGATCGACGTGGCGGCGGTTCTGGGGGACGATGCGTTGTTGTCGTTCGATTCGCCGGCGATTCCGAAGGATCGGCTGCATCTTCCGGGCGGGGACTTCGTGGACCGGGTGGTGGCGATGAGCGATCGCAACCAGGGGGTGATGAACAACTTCAACCGGATCCTGAACACGGGGCGTCTGGCGGGGACGGGGTACACGTCGATTTTGCCGGTGGACCAGGGGATCGAGCACAGCGCGGGGGCGAGCTTCGCGCCGAATCCGGATTACTTCGATCCGGGGAAGATCATCGAGCTGGCGATCGAGGGCGGGTGCAACGCGGTGGCGTCGACGTACGGGGTGCTGGGGGCGACGGCGCGGAAGTATGCGCACAAGATCCCGTACCTGGTGAAGTTCAACCACAACGAGTTGATGACGTACCCGAACACGTACAACCAGATCCCGTTCGGGACGATCAAGCAGTGCTGGGAGATGGGCGCGGCGGCGGTGGGCGCGACGATCTACTTCGGGTCCGAGGAGTCGGGCGAGCAGATCCAGTATGTCGCGGACATGTTCGCCGAGGCGCACGAGTACGGGATGGTGACGGTGCTGTGGTGCTACATCCGCAACAACGCGTTCAAGGTCAACGGGGTGGACTACCACAGCGCGGCGGACCTGACGGCGCAGGCGAACCACCTCGGGGTGACGATCCAGGCGGACATCATCAAGCAGAAGCTCCCGACGAACAACGGCGGGTTCACGGCGCTGAACACGGGGAGCTCGTCGTACGGGAAGTTCAACACGGGGATCTACACGGACCTGTGCTCGAGCGACACGGAGGGCAAGGGCGGTCATCCGATCGATCTGTGCCGGTACCAGGTCGCGAACTGCTACATGGGGAGGTCGCCGCTGATCAACTCGGGCGGCGAGTCGAAGGGCGCGAGCGACCTGAAGGACGCGGTGACGACGGCGGTGATCAACAAGCGCGCGGGGGGGATGGGGTTGATCTCGGGGCGGAAGGCGTTCCAGCGCCCGATGGGCGAGGGGGCGGAGCTGCTTCATGCGATTCAGGATGTGTATCTGGATGAGTCGGTGACGGTGGCTTGATCGATTGATCTGGTTGTGTTGAGATGAGAAACACCCCCTGTCGGGGGTGTTTTTGTGTGTGAAGGGCATTGAGTCATTCCACGTAGGTGATCGGTAGAGTGAACTCGATCTGATCGAAGCTGATCGCTTCTGCAGGGACAGTGATCCCGACTTTGGCGATGCGTGCTGCCAGTACCTGATCTGGCACGATTTTGATTCGCACGATGGGGTCTTGTGATGCGGCCGGTTGCCTGAACTGTGCGGGATGATCGGTTGTGATTGGGGCGGAACCGATGTACTGTTTCGAAGGAAGATTCTCGTCACGATTTCTGAGCGCCAGGCAGTTTTCTACGACTCTCGCTGCTGTGCTTTCTAGCACCCTGCCTTCGTGATGGATCGACGAGTACATCATCTGAATGCTTGGCAGCGTGACGAGGGAGAACGAAACGATTTGATCGTCGTGTTGTGGTTCTTGGCTATCGAGATGGATCTCGATGGACGCGACCTTCGGCTGCTCGATTAGGAACGGATGTGCTTCTACGGTCAGCCAATACCCATTTCTTCGTCTATCGATTGTCAGGCTGTGAAGAATCTTTGCGAGCTCATCGACCGGCTCGGGTGGAATCAGCCCCAGAGCGACGTCGGGTCCATCGACTGATCGCGGGATCGAAGTGTCATCGCTCCCTGATACTCGGAACTCCTCGACAAATGCTTGGAGCGATTGTCCCGGGCATGCTGTCGGAGACCACTCGCGATGGGTCTTCACGCTTTCTCTAGGGATTGAGTAGGATGTACAGAGGCGATTAAGTATGACTTCCAATGAATCAGCCGCCGCTTGGGGAAGTTCGTGCTCCATAAAGTTTCCTAGCACGAGCACGCCGATATTCCCCTGGTTCATGTCTCGGACATGCATACCTTGCTCGAGCACCGATCGTCCGATCCATGTTCGTCCGGCGGGATCGATTACGAAGTGATATCCGATGTCATTCCATCCATTCCTGAGGTGTGCCGTCCTGATCGACCGGATGTGCTCGATTGTGGGCTCGAGTTCGGTATCGGTGAAGGATGTCGCGCTGTGATGCACAGTGACGATCGATGGGCTCGTGAACTGCACCGAGGTATCAACGTAGCTATCCGCGAGCAACTGCACGACGGAACCGTCGTCAGGCAGTGCGATGCCGATCCCGGCGTATTCTCGGAGTTGGCGTTGCTGCGTATCAAGATGGGCTTGGATCTCATCGAGCGCCTGATTGAGTTCCTCTGTTTTATTTTTTTCCGCGATGAGCGCCGTGGCTTCCCGTTGCAGCGCATCGTTCGTCTCTCGTTCTGCTGCTCGTATCTTCAAGTATCCAGCGGTTGCGAGCGATGCGAAACCGACCAGACCAATGGTCGCGAAAGACGCGATCAGCACTCCTGCGGTATTCCGTTTTGTGAACTTCGCAACCCGGTACGCGATGCTCGGGGGGCCGGCGAGGACGGGTTCGTTGGCGAGGTAGCGCTGGATCTCCATGGCGAGGGCGTTGGCGGTTTCGTAGCGCCGGGCTCGGTCCTTTTCGAGGCACTTCATGACGACCCAATCGAGGTCTCTTCGGAGGGTGGTCGAGAGCGAGCGGAGTTCGGTGCGCCGGGCGTGGGCGATGCGGGTGGCGGTGTCGGGGTCGCCCTTGTGGGAGACGATGGAGGCGAGGCGGGTGCTGGGTTTGGGGGGCGTGGTCTCGCGGATGTAGCGCTGGATCTCGGCGAGCCCGGCGGCGCGGAGGGTATCGGTTTCGAAGGGGCGCGCGCCGGTGAGGAGTTCGTAGAGGATGACGCCGAGGGAGTAGATGTCCGAGCGGGTGTCGATGTCGGTGGCGCCCATCTCGGCTTGTTCGGGGGACATGTATTCGGGGGTGCCGATGAGTTGGCCTTGCTGGGTGTAGAGGGATTCGTCGGTGAGTTTCTGGTGGAGGGCTTTGGCGACGCCGAAGTCGATGACCTTGGGGGTGATCTCGTCGTCGTGGTAGGCGACGAGGATGTTGCTTGGTTTGAGGTCGCGGTGGACGACGCCTTTGGTGTGGGCGTGCTGGACGGCGTCGCAGATGCGCATGAAGAGGGTGAGGCGGTCGCGGAGGGCGATGCGGTTGCGGTCGCAGAAGTCGGTGAGGGGTTCGCCTCGGACGAGTTCCATGGCGAAGTAGGGTCGTCCCTGGTCGGTCATCCCGGCGTCGAAGACCTTGGCGATGCAGGGGTGGTCCATGACGGCGAGGGCTTGGCGCTCGGCGTCGAAGCGGGTGAGGACGGCGGCGGAGTCCATCCCGGGTTTGATGACCTTGAGGGCGACGCGCCGTTTGATGGGCTCGGTTTGCTGGGCTTCGTAGACGACGCCGAAGCCGCCGTCGCCCAGGCGCTGGATGATTTTGTAGGGCCCGATGCGGTCGGGTGTCCGGTCGGGGTGGTCGGACGGGGGTTCGTAGCTGAGGGTCGGGTCGTCCGGGTTCATGGCGACAGGGTACCACGGGGGGCGGACGGGTCACAAGATGGGAAATCGGGGTTCGGTCAGTCGTCGTTGGGTTTGTCGGGGTTGTAGATGACCCAGTCCTGCATGGCGCCTTGGGCGTGGTTTCCCAGTCCGAACCAGATTTGGGTGTCGATGACGACACCCGCGCCGGAGGAGCGGCGTTGGGGTTCGGTGTCGTGTTTGATTGTTTCGATCGTGGTGGTGGTGTCGGTGTGGGTGATGGCGATGAGGTCGGGGGCGTTGGTGCGCCCGTCGGGGGTGCCGCACCAGGTCCAGAGGGTTTGGCGGGGTTGGTCCCAGGTGAAGCAGGGGTTGCGGACGGCGCTCAAGTCGGGGAGTGTGGCGGCGTTGGTCCATGTGGGCGGGTCGGCGCGGAGGTCGAGGGTCCAGACTTCGGTGCTCATGGACATTTCGGTCGCGGAGTCCTGGCCGGAGGCGATGATGAGGTGGCCGGTGGATTCGTCGAGGGCGTAGGACATGCCGAAGCGGGGGGAGGGTGAGGTTTCGGTGTCGAGTCGGGTCCATTCGTAGGTGTCGTCGTCGTTGGGGCGGGCGATCCATGTGGCTTGGCGCATGCCTTGTTGGGAGACGCCGCCGAAGGTGACGAGGGTGCCTGTTTTGGGGTCGCGGGCGAAGGCGTGGAGGGCGCGCTGGGGGGGCGGGTTGGTTTGGTCGAGGGGCTTGATGGTGATGGTGTCGTCGTCGATGGTGAGTGTCGAGAGGGTGTTGTGGCACGCGAAGCCCTCGCTGTAGCCCCCGAAGACGATCCAGGTGTCGTCGTCGAGCGGGGCGGGGCGGGCGGAGCCGAAGGCGGGGAGGTCGCCTGCGAGTTCGAGCTCGGACCAGGTGTTGGTGTCGGTGTCGAAGCGCCAGGCGTCGCGGAGGGGGGAGAGCTGGGGGTTGTAGCCCGAGCCGGCGATGAGGAGGATGTCGTTGTCGTGCTCGAGGACGATGGCGTGTTCGCGTGCTTTGGGGCCGGTGTCGTCGGTCCACTGGTGGTGGGTGGTCCATTGGCCGGGTGTGGACAGTGCGGATTGAGCCAGTGCGATCGCGGCGAGCGTGGTGCTCGTGAGGGGCATGGGGTGCTCCTTGGGAGTTGTTCGTGTGTGTGTGGTGGTGCGTGGGTTAGTCGTCGTTGCGGTTGTGCCAAGCGTCGAGGACTTCTTGTTCGCGTTCGGCGGGGAGGCCGCCTCTGACGCGCTGGGCCCATTGGGTGTAGGCCTCTTCGCCTCGTTCTTCTTTGATCTCTGGTCCTCGGGTGAGGTAGTAGCCGAGGGTGCCCAGCGCGGTGTCGTCGATGTCTCGGGTCTTGAGCCCGGCGGCGATGGCTTTGGAGGTGTCCATGCGTCCGTGGCCGACGTAGCCGGGCGCGGTGTTGGGGACCCAGACGGGCATGTGCTGCCAGGGCTGGACGCCTTGGGCGCCGAGGAACTCGGTGTCGATCCACTCGGGGGTGGCGGCGGTTCCGGTGCGTTTCTTGGCGACGCGGACGGCGGAGTCGACCATGTCCCTGGCGGTGCGCTCGCCCATGGGGGAGAGGCAGGTGTAGTCGCCCATGTTCTTCTTCTCGGCGCAGGTGATGACGAACTCGCCCAGGTCACGGACGTCGATGTACTGGAGGTAGTCGTCGCCTGAGCCGGGGGCGATCATGGTGCCGCCTTCGCTCGCGCGGATGGGCCAGTAGGAGTAGCGTCCGGTGGTGTCGCGCGGGCCGACGATGAGGCCGGGTCGGAGGTTGGTGACGCGTCCGGGGAAGTTGGCTTCGGCGGCGCGTTCGACGCGGTATTTCATGGGGCCGTAGTGGATCCCGACGTCGCGGTGGGTGTGGATGCCCGCGGCGATCTCGTCGGAGCATTCGGACTTTGGTGCGTCTTCCTTCATGCCGACGTAGGAGCGGTCGGCGTAGACGTTGGTGGTGGAGATGACGATGAACTGGTCCATGATGGGTTTGAGGATGTCCATCGCGTCGGTGACGGTTTTGGGGACGTAGGTGAAGGTGTCGATGACGGCGTCGAATCGGCGGCCGTCCTTGACGAGTTGTTCGAGGGCGGAGAGGTCGGTGTAGCGGTCTCCGACGAGGTGTTCGACGCCGGGGAAGAGGTCGGGGTCGGTTTGTCCCCGGTTGAACATGGCGATGTCGTGTCCTCGGGCGCGGGCGTGGTTGATGATCTGTGGGCCGAGGAATCCGGTGCCGCCGAGGATGAGGAGTTTGAGTTTTTTGTCGGCTTTGGTGATGTTTCCGAGCCCGAAGACGGAGGCGGCGGCGGAGGGGACGAAGGCGGCGCTCATGGCGAGGGCTCCGGTGGTGGCGAGGAACTCGCGGCGTGTGGGGTTGGTGTCGTGTGTGTTCATGGTGTGGCTCCTGTGCTGAGCGCGGGGGTGAGGGTTGTCGTGGTGTGGTGCGCTTCGGGGTGCTGGTCCCTGGCGCGTCTGGACTGGGTGAGTGCGAGGGCGATGGAGAGGGCGCCCCAGAGGGCGGCGAGGGGGGCGGCGGCGAAGGCGATGCCCCAGAGCCCGGCGGCGATGGCGGCGAGGGCGGCGTCGATGGAGGTTCCCGCGACGTCTCCGGCGCGGTAGAGGAAGACGTCGACGATGGGTTTGGCTTTGTATTTCTCTTCGCGCGTGACGACGGCGAAGAGGGTTTCGCGCGCGGGTCGCGCGACCGCGTAGCGGGTTCCGCGGTGGACGGCGTTGAAGGCGGCGAAGATCGCGAAGAGCTGCCAGGGTTCGATTGATGGTGAGTCGGCGGCGAGGGCGAGGACGGCGAAGCCCGCGATGGTGACGATGGGGAGCACGCACAGGGTGAGCCCGATGCCGAGGTGCTTGATGAGGCGGGTGGTGACGACGAGCTGGACGAGGAGGGTGGCGAGCTGGGTCCACATGTCGAGCTGGGCGAAGAGGGCGATGCGGGTGTTGAGTTCGTCGGAGGCGTCGGTGACGAGTCGTGCCTGGGTGAAGTAGAGGAGGGTGGAGGAGACGGCCATGAAGACGACCCAGAGCCCGATGCCGAGCATGTAGGGGGAGGTGGCGAGGGCTTTGGCACCCTGGATCCATGAGCCGCCGATGGGCAAGGATGGGGCGGTGGTGTTGGTGGATTGGTCGCGCGTGTCGATGCGGCGCATGGTCTGGACGGCGAGCTCGAAGCAGAGGGCGGCGGCGATGATCTGTGGGATGGGGCCGAGGTGCTCGGCGATGGTCCACGCGGTGGAGGAGCCGAGGAGCGCGCCGAGTGTGCCTCCGACGCCGATGGCGGCGAAGAGGCGTTTGGATTGCTCGAGGGTCCAGACGTCGTTCATGAAGGCCCAGAAGACGGAGACCATGAAGAGGTTGACGACGGAGAGCCAGACGTAGAAGACGTAGCCCGAGTAGAGCTTCATGGCGTCGGGGAGGGCGAGGAGCGCGAGGATGAAGAGCGCGAGGCAGGCGATGACCGCGCGGTATCCGATGGCGATGAAGGTGCGGCGCTCGGTGCGCGCGACGATGGACGCGAACGCGAGGGTGACGAGGAGGGAGACGGCGCATGTGGTGATGAAGAGGGCGCGGAGGTCGTTCATGGAGCGCTGGACGCCCATGGCTTCTCGGAGGGGGCGGAGGAGGAAGTAGCCGTAGAGGAGGAGGAAGAAGAAGAGCGCGGAGAGGAGTGCGGGGGCGCGTTCGGGTTTGTGGATGGTGAGGAGGCGTGCGGTCCAGTCTGGTCGGGTGGCGGGGCGGGTAGGGTCGTGATGGGGGTGTCGCCCGGATTCCATGCTTGATCGTGTACTCTGGACTGTTCGGATTGGTTGCAGGATCTGAAGATTCTGGTTGTTCGCGGGGGGCGTAGGATCGGCACATGGCGCGTGCAGCGGTGTTTCTGGATCGTGACGACACGGTGAATCGGAACGCGGATCTCCCGGCGGAGGCGTGGGACGGGGTGACGCGCGGGGACCTGCTCAAACCGGAGTTCGCGATCCTGTGCGACGGGGCGCGGGGGGCGATCCGGGCGCTGCGGAGCGCGGGGTACGCGATCGTGGTGGTCACGAATCAGGGGGGCCTCGCGCGGGGCGGGGGGACGACGCGCGACGTGGAGGCGGTGAACGACGAGATCCGGGCGCAGGTGAACGGGGGGGGCGGGGATGGTCGGGCGCATCCGGTGTTCGGGGAGCAGCTCATCGATGCGTTCTACTACGCGCCGCACCATCCGGGGGGGGTGGTGACGCCGTACTGCGACGAGCACGGCTGGCGCAAGCCGGGGGGCGGGATGATCCGGGCGGCGTGCGCGGAGCTTGATCTGGATCCGGAGCGGTCGTGGATGGTCGGGGACAAGCTCCGGGATATCGAGGCGGGGATGGACGCGGGGATCGCGCGGGCGCGGTCGATCATGATCGGGGAGAAGGGTGATGCGCCGGATCTGGCGCGTGCGGCGGAGATGATTCTGGGGTCGATCCCGGGGGGGAGGTCGGTGGAGGTGGCGGACGCGGCGGTGTCGCCGGCGTCGCGGGTGACGCTGCGCGCTGTGGATCCGGGGTTCGTGCCGATGCGTGACGCGCGGACGCGGGAGATGGTGGCGGTGATCGCGCGGGGGATCTCGGAGCGGACGGGGATCGCGCTGCACGAGTTGGATGTGGACGAGGAGCGCGTGGAGGCGCTGATCGGGACGCATCGATTGGCGGCGCTGGCGTTCATGGCGGAGCTTCGGCGGGACACGAACCGGTGGCACGAGCGGCAGTACGGGACGCCGCTGTGGGATCTGTCGGAGCGTTCGTAGGGATGGGGGCGGGTGATCCGATGCTGCGCTTGCTCGTGGTGATGCCTTCGTGGGTGGGGGACGCGGTGATGGCGACGCCCGCGATCCGGCGGATCCGGGAGGCGCGGGCGGGGATCTTCATCGGGGCGCTGATGCGGCCGACGATCGAGCAGGTGCTGCGGGGGAGCGATCTGTTCGATGAGGTGCACACGTTCGTGCCGCATGGGATGATGGCGCCGAAGAAGGCGGCGGCGAAGGTGCGGGGGCGGCGGTACGACACGGCGGTCTTGCTGACGAACTCGTTCTCGACGGCGTTGTCGGTGCGGATGGCGTATATCCCGAGGCGGATCGGGTACGAGCGCGACGGGCGGGGGGTGCTGCTGACGGATCGGGTGCGGGCGCCGCGGGATGGGGACGGGTGGAAGATGGTGCCGGCGGTGGATTACTACTGGAATCTGGCGAGCGTGGTGCTGGGGGAGGATGAGGTGGATTGGGGGGTGCATGTGGCGACGGATTGCGTGTCGTTGCCCTTGGCGCTGGATCCGGGGGCGCGGATGGAGCTGCCGGTGACGGAGGAGGATCGGGTGGCGGCGCACGGGGTGCTCGAGAGCGCGGGGGTTGGCGGGGGTGAGGGGTATGCGGTTTTGAATCCGGGTGGGAACAACGAGAAGAAGCGGTGGCCTGTGGATCGGTTTGCGCGGCTGGGGGATTGGCTGGCGCGTGAGTTTGGTTTGAAAGTGGTGCTCAATGGATCGCCTGGGGAGCGGGAGCTTTTGGATGCCATCGTGGGGCGCAGTGAGACGGGGGTGGTGAGTCTGGTGGATCACGAGAGCACGCTGGGTGCGGTGCGTGCGATCATCGGGGGGGCGCGGGTGATGGTGACGAACGACACGGGGCCCAGGCATATGGGTGTGGCGTTGGGGGTTCCGGTGGTGTCGTTGTTCGGGCCGACGGATCCGCGGTGGACGACGGTGCCGGTGGATCGGTTCGGGGATGGGTCGGCGAAGGAGATCGTGCTGGTGGCCGATGAGTCGCTGCCGGCGGGGGAGTCGGCGAATGACCATCCGGAGCGGTGCGCGATCGATCGGATTTCGGAGGATCGGGTGCGGGGGGCGGTGGGGTTGTTGCTGGGGAAGATGTAAGACAGGAACGCAGAGGTCGCGGAGTTCACGCAGAGGACGCAGAGAAGGCGGAAGAGGGGAGGGGGGGAACGCGAAGATCGCGAAGGGGGAAGGCAGGGAGCGGGGGTTGGTGGTTGGGGGGGAGATGTGGGGCGCACTGACCTCAAAGCAGGTCAGTGGCACGCCCGCATACGGAGGCCGGGGGAGAAGAGAAGAGGATGGAAGATCCTGTGGGGCGGGATTGGTTCTTGTGCTACAGTTTGGGTTGATGCGGGTTCCGACGGTTCAGTTTGTGGCGACGGCGGTGTTTGCGCTGGGGTTCGTGCTGACGGGCTCGGGGTTGTCGCATGTGTTGCGGATCGTGCTGGAGGATCGGCCGGCGTGGTCTGTGTGCGGTGGGGACATGTGTTCGTGTGTGCCGGTGGAGGTGGCTGAGGATTGTCCGTTGTGTGCGCTCGGGGGGGTGGGGTTG
>CBFGUD010000039.1:0-16329 GCA_965652365.1 uncultured Phycisphaerales bacterium | reverse complement strand
TCCACACCCCAGCCCCGCCCTGGGGGGTGGGGGGGGGTGGGGGGGGGGGGGGGGGGGGGTCAGCCCGCGCTCAGCGCCTGGAGGAACGCCGACACATCGAAGAAGTCCCAGCTCCCGTCGCCGTTGAAGTCCGCCCTCGGATCCTCCGCCGTCAGCAGCTGCAGGAACAGCGACACGTCGAAGAAGTCCAGCTCGCCGTCCCCGTTCAGGTCCGCCGCGTTCCCGTCGCACCCGACCGACTCGATCCGCACGTCGTCGATCGCCGCTTCCACGATCGACCCGTCGCCCTCGTCGCCCGCGATGAACCGCACGCGCACCTGCTCGGTCACGCCCGCGACATCCGCGATCCGGAACCGCTTCTCGACCCACACCCCCGCGTTCTCCGTCACCGTCTCGAGCGTCGACCACGACGCGCCGTTGTTGCTCGAGATCTGCACGAGCATCTCGTCCGAGTTGGGCGACGCGCCCTGGTCGTTCGAGTACCAGCGCCAGTACACCAGCTCCGCGTCCTCCCCGCTCGCCGTCGCGTCCATCGCCGGGCTCGTGAGCGTCGTCACCCCGCCGTCGATGTCGTTGGACCCGATCCCGAACCCCGCGCTCGCGCCCGTCACGAAACAGATCGTCCCGTCCGGGGTGCGGTCGTCCTCGGGCTGCGCGCCCGTCCCCTCCGGGTCCGCGCGCTCCCAGATCCCCGTCGTCGCGTCGTCGCCCGGCGCGCCCACCGTCCACCCGCTGCTCGATTCCATGTCGTCATCGAACGCGACCATGTAATCCTGCGCCACGGCCCCGAACACCGCGTCCCCGCCCGGGAAACGCAGCGAATCACCCCCGAGCGTGCCCGCCGTGAAGTAGTACTCGATCTGCGCGTCGCACGGCGCCCCCGGGAGCATCCCGCCCCAGCGCGACAGACCCAAGCCCGTCATCGCCGACGACGTGAACGAACCCGTCCCCACACGCGACCACAGCGTCACGCTCGACTCGTCGAGCGCCTCGACCCCGTCGCTGATCGTCACCTCGATCGGCGTCGCGACCCCCGACTCCACGATCCCCGCGCCCCCGTGATCGAACACCAGCGGCTGCGTCGTCCGACCCGCGAACAGCTTCGCCGCCTCGAAGTTCTCCTGCGCCGTCGGCAGAATGATCGACGCCGGAGGCGAGAACCCGTCGATCCCGTTGTTCGAGTCCGGCCGA
Source organism: uncultured Phycisphaerales bacterium (assembly GCA_965652365.1). GTDB lineage: Bacteria > Planctomycetota > Phycisphaerae > Phycisphaerales > UBA1924 > UBA1924. The sequence continues at coordinate 15,138 of CBFGUD010000039.1, read as the reverse complement.
AGCTCGATCGTCAGCGAAGGCACCCCCGTCGCGTCATAAAACCAGTCCGAGCACGTCCCCGCCGCCGCGTACAACTGCCACGCCTGGATCGGGTTGTAGAACACCCCCGACACCGACCCGATCAGATCCGACATATCCCCCGTCAGATCAATGAACATCGACCGGTCCGGCTCCGGCGTCACCAGACCCACCTCGTACCCCAAAGGCCACAAGATCAACTGCGAGAACGTGTGGTAGTCGATGTGCGCCGCCAGATCGCCCCCGTACGACAACCCCAGATCACGCAGCGCCCGCGTCTCGGGCTCGCTGAACGCGCTCGCCCCGTGATAGATATCGCTCGAATAATCGCTCGACGTCCCGTCCCCACCGAACGCGACGTCCCAGTTCCGGTTCAGGTCCACCCCCTCGAACGAACCAGGATTGTTCCGACGGTTCTTGCGCCAGTACCGCTCGCTCGACCACGAATACAGATACCCGTCCGGGTTGAGCACCGGGACGATCACGAACCGCGCCGAGTCCATCAGCGCCGTGATCTCCGCGTCGCCCCCGTACCCGCCGACGAAACGCGACGCGATGTACGTCACCGTCATCGGGCTCACCCACTCCCGCGCGTGCTGACCCCCGTTCCAGATGATCACCGGACGATCCGCCGCCGCGTTCCCCGGCGCATCGGGGCCCGTGATCGTGTACGACCACAGATCCCGCCCCTCGACCGAATCCCCGAAGTCCGCCCGCGACACGAGGTCCGCGTTCGACGACATCATCGAATCCATGTACGACAGGATCTCGCTGTACTGCCTGTAGTTCGTGAACCACGACTCGTCGTGCATCCACGCGCCCTGCGCCTCTTCCGCACCCGGGCGCTGCAGCTCGAACCGGCGCGCATCCTGCAGCTCGCGCCACTTCGCGTCCGTGTGCGCCTGCAGATCCTCGATCAGCACCACCGGGTCCGCCCCGAGCTCGCGCAGCGCCCCGAGCCGATCCCGCCGCACCTGCGCGATCACCTCGCCCACCCCAGGACGCTCCGTCCACGACGACTCGATCAGCGCCATCGCGACCCGGAGCTGACGCACATCCGAGATCCGCAACGACACCACGCACTGCCCCTCGTACACCCGGGGCGGCGTGTGCGAAAGCACATCCACCGGCGCGATCGACGCCGACCCCGCGCTCTGACCGTGCGACGACGACACGCCCACCGCGAGACCAACGACCAGCGACATACAAAGCGGGAGCCGAGCCATATCCACATCTCCAGATCCACGCGGCGACCGCCGCGCGTGCGGGTTGAATGGGTGCGTCCGTACACAAGTCGTCCACGCACGACGGACCCTTGATCCAACCACACGCGACACGACAACACGATGACGAACCAGGGCGGGCCCGTGGACACAACGTCCGAGAACACATCCGATCGAGCCGCTCAAACAAGACACCGGCACCGACCGCGCCCGCGCGGAACACCCCACCATACGCCCCGATCCGCACACCAGTTGCACCAGCACCCCCGCCACGACCCGCCGCCGCGCTTGCACAAACCCCCGGATCATGGCACAATCGCCCCTTCGGACCACCCCGGACGCGATCACCGCGCTCTCTCTACCCCCGAACGGAGCACACAACCCAATGGGGATCCAGGACATCGGCCAGCACGCGCCCGGATCCCCCCGCACCACCACCCAGGGAGTGCTCACCGATCTCCGCGCCATGGAACGCATGCTCGAACGAAACATGTTCGAGTCCGGCATCACACGCATCGGCGCCGAGCAGGAACTCGTCCTCGTCAACGACGCCATGCAGCCCGCCCCCCTCGGCCCCGAACTCCTCGAGCTCCTCGACGACCCCCGCGCCACCCCCGAGATCGGACGATTCAACCTCGAGTTCAACTGCACCCCCCGAGAACTCGCCGGCCCCGCCCTCGCCCTCCTCCACGCCGAGCTCGACGAGCTCATGGGCAAAGCCCGACACCACGGCGCATCCCTCAACGTCTCCCCCCTCCTCATCGGCATCCTCCCCACCCTCGAGACCAAACACCTCGGGCGCGAATACATCACCCCCAAAGACCGCTACTACGCCCTCGACGACCTCATCACCAAAGCCCGAGGCGGCAAGTACGACATCCGCATCAAGGGCATCGACGAGCTCCGACTCTCACACGACTCGGTCATGCTCGAAGCCCTCAACACCTCCTTCCAGCTCCACTACCAGTGCTGCCCCGACACCTTCGTCCGCTGCTTCAACACCGCCCAGCTCATCACCGCCCCCCTCCTCGCCCTCGCCGCCAACTCCGCCGTCCTCATGGGCAAGCGACTCTGGCACGAAACCCGCATCGCGATCTTCGAGCAGACCGTCGACACCGCCGGCTCCGACATCCCCGCCGAGCGAGAGCTCGTCCGGCGCGTCCGCTTCGGTGAACGCTGGGCCAAAGACTCCGTCCTCGAACTCTTCCGCGCCGACCTCGCCCGCTTCCGCATGCTCTTCGGCCCCGAAATCACAGAGGACTCCGTCGCCGTCGTCGAGGAAGGACGCGCCCCCAAGCTCGCCGCCCTCCAGACCTTCAACTCCACCCTCTACAGGTGGAACCGACCCTGCTACGGCGTCACCAACGGCAAGCCCCACCTCCGCATCGAGAACCGCTACATCCCCGCCGGGCCCACCATCGACGACCAGGTCGCCAACGCCGCCCTCTGGTTCGGGCTCATGAAACGCTTCCCCGAGATCGTCCCCGACATCCCCGACCGCCTCTCCTTCACCGACGCCAAGGCCAACTTCGTCTCCGCCGCTCGCGCCGGGCTCGACGTCAAGATCCGCTGGATCGACGACCGCGCCGTCCCCGTCCGAGACCTCCTCGTCTCCGAGCTCATCCCCATCGCCCAAGAAGGGCTCCGCGGCGCGGGCATCGACGGGCAGGACATCGACCGATACCTCTCCATCGTCCAGCAGCGCACCGAGACCGGACGCAACGGCGCCCGATGGATGCTCGACTCCGTCGACAAGATCCACGACCACGGCACCCGCGCCCAGCGCCTCGCCATGCTCACCGCCGGCACCCTCACCCGCCAACGCCAGAACATCCCCGTCCACGAATGGTCCCTCGCGGACATCGACGAAGCCGGGGAATGGAAACACCACTACGCCGTCGTCGGGCAGTACATGAACACCGACCTCTACACCGTCCACGAGGACGAGCTCGTCGACCTCGTCGCCTCCATCATGGACTGGGAAAAGGTCCGACACATCCCCGTCGAGAACGACGCCCACCAGCTCGTCGGGCTCGTCTCCTACCGCGCCATGCTCAAGCTCGTCGCCGACACGAAGAAACGCACCTCCGCCGAGCCCATCCCCGTCGCCGACCTCATGCAGCGCGACCCCGTCTGCGCCACCCCCGACACGCCCACCCTCGACGCCATCGCCCTCATGCGCGAGCACAAGACCTCGTGCCTCCCCGTCGTCAACGCCGACAAAAAACTCGTCGGCATCGTCACCGAGCACGACTACATGCGCATCGCGGGCCGACTCCTCGAAGAACACCTCCGCGCCCCCAACCATCCCCCGGGCTGACGTTCAAACCCCGGAGCGATCACGGTGACCACCACACCGACACAGCACCCCCATCTCCACGACGCGCCCGCGGCGCAGGGCGACTATCACTCGCGCGTCCTCGGGCGCATCGACGCCCCAAACCCCGGACCCACCCTCGTCGCCATCGCCGCCGTCCACGGCAACGAACGCGCCGGGATCCACGCCGCCCAGCGCATCCTCGCCGACCTCGCCTCGCGCGACCCCGAAACCCTCCGCGGCTCCTTCGTCGCCCTCATCGGAAACCTCGCCGCACTCAACCACCCCGACCCCCAGACCCGATTCATCGACCACGACCTCAACCGACTCTGCACCCGCGAGCGCTTCACCCAGCCCCCCCAGACCAGCGCCGAGCACGCGCAGATGCACGACCTCTTCGACCACCTCGCGCGCGAACACGAGCGCAGCCCCGACATGGTCGTCCTCGACATGCACACCACCAGCGCCCCCTCCACCCCCATCGTCGCCTTCGAGGATTCCCTCCCCACGCGCCGACTCGCCATGTCCCTCCCCCTCCCGCGCTACCTCGGGCTCGAGGAAGAACTCCGCGGGCTGGTCTTCGATGCCGCAACCCGACGACTCGGCGTCCGCGCCCTCCTCGTCGAAGGGGGACAGCACGACGACCCCCGCGCCATCGACGTCCACGAAGCCGCGCTCCGCGTGCTCCTGGGCACCCTCCGCATCGCCCCCATCCGAGACCACGAGCGCCCGCGCGAGCTCCTCCGCCGCGCCGCCCTCAGCGCCGAGCACGCCTGCTTCGACCTCCGCCACGCCGAGCCCATCACCTCCCCCGACTTCCAATGCGAACCCGGGATCGTCTCGGGATCCCCCGCCAAAGCCGGGCGCACCGTCATCGCCAGACAAGCGGGCAAACCCGTCGTCGCCCCCATCTCCGGGCTCGTCTTCCTCCCCAACATGCAGCGATACAAACGCCCCGGGGACGACGCCTTCTTCATCGTCCGCCGCGTCTCCACCGGATGGTTCAACCTCTCGGCGCGCCTCCGCACCAAACCCTGGATCCACACCTGCATCCGCGCCCTCCCCGGCGTCCACCCGTTGGACGACCACGAACTCCTCGTCCGCGCCGACCTCGCCGCCGTCCTCAAACGACAGCTCTTCCACCTCTTCGGATACCGACTCGTCCGCCACGACAACCGCCCCGCCGGCGCCGGGCTCGCCCGCATCGCCAAAGCCCTCAGCGCCTTCGCCCGCGCCATCCTCAGCCCCCCCAAACACCCCCCGCGACGCGACGACCCCGACTACTGGATCGTCCGCCGCCGCCGACTCGACGTCCAGCTCGACCCCAACCACGATGACGCATAGACACACCCGCATGAACACACGCATCCACACCGCCCTCCTCCTCGGCCTCACCCTCCTCGCGTCCTGCGCCCCGACCCCGCGCACCGCCACCACCTACCACGACACCTTCGCCCGCGCCGCCGTCGCCGCAGACCACCACCTCGCCTCCGCCGCCGGCGCGCAGATGCTCGCCAAAGGCGGAAACGCCGTCGACGCCGCCGTCGCCGCCTCCTTCACCCTCTCCGCCGTCCGCCCCTACTCCTGCGGCATCGGCGGAGGCGGCTTCATGCTCATCGCACTCCCCGACGACCCCACCCACGGCCACGTCCTCACCGCCATCAACCACCGCGAAACCTCCCCCTACGGCCCCACCTACTACACCGACACCGGGAACTCCAGCACCACCGGAGGCGCCGCCGTCGCCATCCCCGGCACCGTCGCCGGCCTGTTGTACGCCCTCGAAACCTACGGCACCCTCGACCGCGCCACCGTCCTCCAGCCCGCCATCGACGCCGCACGCCACGGCTTCCTCGCCGACGCCCACTACGAATCCATGGCCCAGCGCCTCACCACCGAGTTCACCAAACACCCCACCCACGCCCAGCGCTTCCCCCTCGTCTGGAACCACTTCCTCAAACAAGGCACCGTCCGCGCCGGAGACCGCATCACCAATCAGCCCCAAGCACGCGCCCTCACGCTCATCGCCGACCACGGCCCAACCGCCTTCTACGAAGGACCCATCGCAAACGCGATCATCAACGCGATCGAATCCTCCGGCGGCCACATGACCCGCGAACACCTCGCGTCCTACACCCCCCAAGAAACCACACCCCTCACCCGCACCATCCAAGGCCGCACCTACATCACCATGCCCCCGCCCTCCTCGGGAGGCATCACCATGCTCCAGACCCTCCTCCTCCTCGCGCACCACATCGACCCCACCCTCGCCACCACCACCGAGCACGAACACCTCCTCGTCGAAGCCCTCAAACACAGCTTCGCCGACCGCGCCCGCCTCCTCGCCGACCCGGGCTTCGCCGACATCCCCGTGGACGCCATGCTCGACGAAACAACCCTCGCGCCCATCGCCCAATCCCTCGACACCCCGACCACCCACACCCCCGACCACTACGGCACCAACACCCAACTCCCCGACGACGCGGGCACCTCCCACGTGAGCGTCATCGACCAGTGGGGGGGCGCCGTCGCCCTCACCGAAACCATCAACCTCGAGTTCGGATCCCTCGTCGGGGTCGACGACTACGGATTCGTCCTCAACAACGAGATGGACGACTTCACCACCATCCCCGACGCGCCCAACGCCTTCGGGCTCATCCAATCCACCCGCAACCTCCCCGAACCCGGCAAACGCCCCCTCTCCTCCATGTCCCCGACCATCGTCCTCGACGCAGACGGCAACGTCCAGCTCGTCGCCGGCGCCTCCGGAGGCCCGCGCATCATCACCGCCACCCTCCAGGTCCTCCTCACCACCCTCCGCACGAGCGACCCCGCCACCGCCATCACCCGCCCGCGCCTCCACCACCAATGGCTCCCGAACGCCGTCTATATCGAGGGCACCCAAGCAGCGGGGGACTACGCCCACCTCACCGCCCGCGGCCACGAACTCCGCACCCGCACCGACATCGGCAACGTCCAGATCCTCTACCGCTCCGGCCGCACCATCCACGCCGCCTCCGACCCCAACAAAAACGGACGACCCGCCGGCATCGACTGACCGGGCATCCAAAGCGCCCCTCCACCCGAACCTACCATCCACGCCCATGCCCACCACCCTCGCCCACCCCGAGACGGGCCTCGCGCCCGCCGCGACACCCGAGCGCGAACCCGGCGCCCCCGCCCCCGCGCACACCCCCGACGTCTCGCGCCCCAAGACCCGCGCCGCCCTCGCCATCTTCTGCCACTTCGTCGTCGACGCCTTCTCCTTCGTCGGCATCGCCCTCCTCCCCCTCCTCGCCGTCACCCTCTCCATCCGCCCGGAACAGAAAGCCCTCCTCCTCGCGCTCGGATCCGTCTCCTCCGGGCTCGTCCAGCCCTTCATCGCCTGGGCCTCGGACAAACTCGACACCCGCGCGCTCGGCACCCTCGGCTTCGTCGTCGCCGTCCTCGCCATCGCCAACCTCGGCGCCGCCCAGAACTTCACCCAGCTCGCCGTCCTCTACGCCCTCGGCACCATGGGCGTGGGCGCGTTCCACCCGCCCGCCGCCGCCACCATCGGGCAGCTCGGCGCGGCCCGCCGATCCCTCTTCATCGCCCTCTTCTTCCTCGCCGGCATGCTCGGAGGCATCACGGGCAACGTCCTCACCCCGCGCTACGTCGACCTCATGACACCCACCGTCGCCGGCGACCCCGACCCCGCCGCCGGGATCCTCGCCCTCCGATGGTTCATCCCCGCCGGGCTCGCCTGCGCCGTCGTCCTCGCCCTCGCCATCCACAAGGTCGGGCACCGACGCGCCACCGCCAAGGACTCCCACGTCGCCATGACCCCCGCCGAGCGCCGCGCGCGCTGGCGCGCCGTCTGGATCCTCTACGCCGCCAACGTCCTCCGCTTCTCCACGAACATGGCCCTCGTCTACCTCTTCACCGAATGGGCCTCCGCCTTCGTCCTCGCGAGCAACCCCGCCACCACCATGACCGAGTCCCTCGGCATCAACGCCTCCCGCATCAACGGCAACCTCCAGGCCTCCATGCAGCTCGGCATGGGGCTCGGAGGCATCCTCCTCGGGCTCCTCCTCACGCCACGCTTCGAGAAAGCCGCCTTCGTCACCCTCCCCATCCTCGGCGCGATCATGATCGCCCTCATCCCCGCCGTCGGACGAAGCGCCCCCAACATCGCACCCTACATGGTCATGCTCGCCGCCGTCGTCTCGGGCCTCGGCTTCGGCGCCGTCATCCCCGTCTCCATCTCACTCGCCCAGCGACTCCTCCCGCACCGCACCTCACTCGCCTCCGGCATCATGCTCGGCGGCGCCTGGACCCTCGCCTTCGTCGGCCCCATCGCCGCCGAACTCGTCCAGAACGGCATCGCCCACAAACCCACCCAGCCCGGATTCCTCGCAAACCTCGTCGCAACCCTCCCCTTCGGGCTCGATCAACAACTCGCCCAGGGCATGGGGCTCGACGCCGCCTTCCTCCTCGCCGCCGTCGCCCTCGCCTGCGCGGGGCTCTTCTCGCTCCTCCTCCCACAAAAACTCATCGTCCACACCGCGCACGACTGAACCCCGCTCCCGAACCGCAATCCACGATCCCCGTGACACGCGCGTGACACACCCGTCACACCCGCGTGACATCCCGCGCGCGTGACAAACCCGTGACGACCAAACCCGCAACAACCATGTATCTCTGTGCGTGAAGCGTTCAACACCGAACGCAACACAACGCAAGGAGACCCACATGCGCACCCTCACGATCACCACCCTCGCCCTCGCCCTCTCAGCAGGCACCGCCCTCGCCTGCCCCCACCACACCGACTCGCACCAACAACAACGCTGCGCCCAGTGCAACCCCCAAGCCCACACCAAGAAAGTCGAAGTCCTCTTCGTCCTCGACACCACCGGCTCCATGTCCGGGCTCATCGACGGCGCCAAACAAAAAATCTGGTCCATCGCCACCAAAATCGCACAGGCACAGCCCTCGCCCGAACTCCGCATGGGCCTCATCGGATACCGCGACCGAGGAGACGACTACGTCACCACCCGCACCGAACTCACCGACGACCTCGACGCCGTCTACGAAAGACTCATGGCCTTCCGCGCCCGCGGCGGCGGCGACACCCCCGAGTCCGTCAACGAAGCACTCTTCGAAGCCATCGAACGCACCGACTGGTCGGACGACGCCGACACCCTCCGCATCGTCTTCCTCGTCGGCGACGCGCCCCCCAAAATGAACTACGACGACGACATCAAGTACACCGCCACCTGCAAAATCGCACGCGAGAAAAACATCCGCATCAACACCATCCTCGCAGGACGCGCGCAGGACACCGCCCAGCACTGGAACACCATCGCCTCCCTCGCCCACGGCCGATACGCCCAGATCGAACACGACTCCGGAATCCAGCACGCCGCCACACCCTACGACGACGACATCGCCCAGCTCGACCGCGAATACGCATCCCTCATGATCGACTACGGCGACAAGGAGGCCATGCGGAAACAAGCCGAGCGCCGAGACCGCGGATCCAGGATCGCGTCCGCGTCCTCCCGAGAAGCCGCCGCCGACCGAGCCCTCTACAACCAGACCGCCGCCGGCGCCTCCAACGTCTACGGCCACCAGGAACTCGTCTCCGACCTCATGGACGGCTCCATCGCCTACGACGACATCAAACCCGAGCAGCTCCCCGAAGCACTCCAGTCCAAAACCGAAGACGAACTCCGCGCCCTCATCGAGAAAAACGCCGCACGCCGCGCCGAGATCAAAGCCAAGCTCGCCGACCTCGCCTCCAAACGCGCCGCCCACCAGGCCCAAGCCCTCAAACACGCGCCCGCCGACGCCTTCGACACCCAGGTCCTCATCACACTCTCCCAGCAAGGCGCGACCATCGGGCTCACCTTCGACACCCCCGCGCCCCAGCCGTCCGGGGAATCGGCCTCAGACGACGAATCCCAACTGCGCGATACACTCACACACACACGATCCAACCAAGGAGCACACCAATGCGCCGAATCAAACAATCCCTCGCCGCCCTCGCCCTGAGCGCCCTCGCCGGGTGCGCCGTCGCCGCCGACTCCACCTCCCTCACCATCTACTCCACCGCAACCCCCGGCGCGATCGACCCCAACCTCTACCGCCCCGTCCCCGGCGCGGACCAGTACAACAACCCCTACCAACGACTCAACCAGATCCAGGGCTACGCCATCATCCGCCAGGACCGCACCCTCGACCTCAAGCAAGGCATCAGCACCCTCGAGTTCACCGACGTCGCCGCCCTCATCGACCCCACGACCGTCCGCTTCGAATCCCTCACCCACCCGGACACCACCTCCGTCCTCGACCAGAACTACCAATACGACCTCGTCTCCTTCGACCGACTCCTCGAGCGATACATCGACCACACCCTCGAAGTCGAAGGCGCCAACTACACCCTCCTCTCCGCCCAGGGCGGCATCCTCCTCCTCCAGAAACCCGACGGCTCCGTCAAAACTCAGGTCGGATACGACAACGTCAACTTCCCCGCCCTCGACGAGCAGCTCGTCACCAAACCCACACTCTCATGGACCGTCGCCGCTGACCACGCAGGCAACCACGACACCCGCGTCTCCTACGAAACCCAGGGCATCACCTGGTGGGCCGACTACAACCTCGTCTTCAACCCCGGAGACACCGAGAACACCGGCACCATCGACCTCGGCGCATGGGTCTCCATCCTCAACCAATCGGGCGGCTCCTACACCGACGCATCCCTCAAACTCGTCGCGGGCGACGTCAACCGCGCCCAGCCCAACAACAAATCCTTCCAGGGCGGATACGAAGCCATGACCTCCCGCGCCGTCTCCGCCGACATGGGCTTCGAAGAAAAGGCCTTCTTCGAATACCACCTCTACACCCTCGGCCGCAAGGTCTCCATCCCCGACCGATCCACCAAACAGATCGAACTCTTCGAATCCGTCAGCGATGTCCCCGCCACCAAGATCCTCCTCTACGACGGCGCCAAGCAGTTCACCCACTACCGGCCCGGATCCCCCATCAGCGATCAGGGCTTCGGCGCCAACTCGAACGCCAAGGTCGAGGTCCACCTCCGATTCAAGAACGACGAAGCCCACGACCTCGGCATGCCCCTCCCCTCCGGACGCATGCGCGTCTCCCAACTCGACGACGCCGACGACTCCTACGAGTTCATCGGCGAATCCGTCATCGACCACACCCCCCGAAACGAGCACGTCACCATCAAACTCGGCAACGCCTTCGACGTCGTCGGCGAACGCAAACAAACCGACTACAAACGAGGCACCGACTGGGTCATCGAAACCTTCGAGATCAAGGTCCGCAACCAGAAGGAACAACCCGTCGACGTCCTCGTCCAGGAACACCTCTACCGCTGGTCCACCGCCGAAGTCACCAAATCTTCCCACAACTACGACTCGATCGATTCGCGCACCATCCACTTCCCCATCACCATCGACCCCGAGCAGGAAGAAACCATCACCTACACCGTCCACTACACCTGGTAACCCGGAGCCCACCCGCATGGCACAAGGCACCATCGTGGTCGTCGAGGACGACGAGTCGATCCGCCGAGGGCTGGCCGACGCCCTGTCATTCCACGGCTACACCATCCACCACGCCCCCGACGGCCAGGCCGGGCTCGACCTCTGCCTCGCCGTCACACCCGACCTCGTCCTCCTCGACATCATGATGCCCAAAATGGACGGGCTCCAGGTCCTCGCCCAGCTCCGCACCCCCCAGCCCGACGTCCCCGTCATCTTCCTCACCGCCAAGGGCGAGGAAACCGACCGCATCAAAGGCCTCCGCCTGGGCGCCGACGACTACATCGTCAAACCCTTCTCCCTCGACGAACTCATCGCACGCATCGAAGCCGTCCTCCGCCGCGCCCCCGCGCGACCCACCGCACGCGCCGCCATGACCATCGCCGGCCGCACCATCGACTTCGCACGCCGAGAAGTCGTCCTCGCGACCGGCGAACGCCGACCCCTCACCCAACGCGAAGCCGAAGTCATCGGATACCTCGCCTCAAACGACGGCCGCGCCGTCTCCCGAGACGAACTCCTCCAAAAAGTCTGGGGCCTCGACCCAAGAGGCACCACCACCCGCACCGTCGACATGGCCATCGCACGCCTCCGCGACACCCTCGCCGACGACCCGAGCAACCCCGACGTCATCCGCACCATCCGAGGAAAGGGCTACGCCCTCGCCTCGCCGCACGATCCGGACACACCGGACACCCAGAGCAACGCGACGTGAACCGCCGCCGAACCCTCATCTGGATCACCTTCTGGTCGGGCGCCCTCCTCGTCCTCCTCGCCCTCGCCGCCGCGAGCGTCAGCGTCCACCGACTCGAACGACGCAACGACCAGAACCGCGCCCTCGCCCAGCGCCAGGAAACCATCCGACTCGCCCTCTGGCGCATGGACTCCCGCATCGCCCCCCTCATCGCCCTCGAAGCCGCCCGCCCCGACGAAGACTACGCACGCATCCTCGCCCCCCAGCTCCACCACCGCGCCCTCTCCGATACCTCCGACATCTCCGAAGACGCCTCCTACGGCGCACACGCCCAGCCCGCCCAATCCCAGATCACCAACGCCTTCGCCAACGCCTACTTCCAGTACGAGGACCAGGGCGAGCCCGTCGTCTCCGACGAGGACGCCCTCCCCGTCGCCCGCTCCGCCCGCCGCCTCCTCCGCAGCGCCGACACACAGCAGCGCAACGCCGCCGACGAAACCCACGAATCCGAATCCGCGCAGACCATCGCCGCCCAGCGCGACCGCGACGACGCCTCCACCGACTACACCGCGCGCCAACAACTCACCGAGAGCTACGCCCTCGACCAGGCGCCGCCGAGCACCGACCACGCCGCGCTCAAGTCCGCCCCCGCCTCGATGCGCGAATCCACGACCACCGACCCCGTCCCCCCACGCGTCAGCGCCATCGAACCCCGATGGATCACCGCACCCGACACCACCCGCCAGCTCGTCCTCGTCCGCCGAATCACCCACGACGACGAAACCATCACCCAGGGCGTCTGGCTCGACTGGCCATCCCTCCGCGCCGAACTCCTCGCCCTCGTCGACGACCTCCTCCCCGCCTCCACCCTCGCCCCCATCACCGCCGCCGCGCCCCCCGCCGGCGCCTACCAGCTCGCCACCCTCCCCGTCGCCTTCACCCCCGGGGGCGCCATCGCCCTCCCCCCCGATCGACTCACCCCCGCCCTCCTCGCCATGCTCGCCGCATGGATCGCCACCCTCGCCGCCATCATCGCCGCCGCCATCGTCCTCCGCGCCGTCCTCAGTCTCTCCGACCGACGCGCCCGCTTCGTCTCCGCCGTCACCCACGAACTCCGCACACCCCTCACCTCCTTCCGCCTCTACGCTCAGATGCTCGCCGACGGCATGGTCACCGACGAATCCACCAAACACGAATACCTCGAAACACTCCGCCGAGAATCCGACCGACTCACCGGCATCGTCGAGAACGTCCTCGAATACGCCCGACTCGCCCGACACCGCGCCTCCAAATCCAAAGCCGGCGAACGCACCCTCACCCCGGGCGAACTCATGGCCCTCATCGTCCCCCCCATGTCACGCCGCGCCGAAGAAGCCGGGCTCGACCTCGTCATCGACGACCAACTCGACGAATCATCGACCCGCACCCTCACCCTCGACCCCCGCGCCGTCGAACGCATCATGATGAACCTCGTCGAGAACGCCTGCAAATACGCCGCCCCCGCGCCATCAAACAACCCCGCCGACGACACCCCCGACGAATCCGACACACGCATCCACCTCGACGCCACCATCACCCAAGGCACCCTCACCCTCCTCCTCGCCGACCACGGCCCGGGCGTCCCCCCACGAGACCGCCGCCGAATCTTCGCCGAGTTCACCCGCGGCTCCGCCCAACAATCACACGACCGCGCCGGCCTCGGACTCGGCCTCGCCCTCTCCCGCGCCCTCGCCCGAGAAATGGGAGGCGACCTCACCCTCGTCACCAGACGCCGCCACGGCGCCGAGTTCGAACTCACCCTCCCCCTCGACGACTAGGACTCCCCCTTCCCAACCAGTCTTGCACCCTCCCCCGCGTGCGGGGGAGGTGTCACGCGCCGCGTGACGGAGGGGGTGTCTTCCCGCCTTCCTGCCTTCGTGTCTTCCTGCCTTGCACCCTCCCCCGCGTGCGGGGGAGGGCCGGGGTGGGGGTGTCTTCAAACAGTCTTCCCCCCATGTCCTCTGCCTTCTCTGCGCCCTCCGCGACCTCCGCCCCCTCTGCGTACCAAATCTTCAAACCCCGAAACACGCCAACGCCTCCCCCTCCGTGAGCCGGGAGACACTCGCTCCAAATGTCCTCTGCCTTCCTGCCTTCTCTCCTCCCCCGTGCCACTGACCTGCGCTCCGAAGGTCAGTGCTTCTCTCAAACCCCGCCCGATGTCTTCCCCCATCTTCGCGTTCCATGTCCTCTGCCTTCTCTGCGCCCTCTGCGTGATCTCCGCGTCCACTGCGTACCCGTCTTCCCCCTCACCCCCTCACCCCCCGAAACACGCCAACGCCTCCCCCTCCGTCAGCCGCTGCTCCAGCCCGATCGCCTCATCCTCCCCCATCCCCTCCCGCCGCCGCAGCGTCGCCGCCACCACCGAATCCCGATGATCCGCCCGCACGATCGGCACATCCGACCCGAAAATCAACGACTCCCCGCACACCAACCCCGACTCGATCAACTCCCGCAGCGGCAGCACCCGGTCCAGCCGCCCCGGACACCCGCGCCGAAGCGCCTCGATATCCGCCAGCAGATGGCACGGCTGCACCGAACACACCACCCCCAACCCCGCGAACCGCCCGACATCCGCCGCATCGATCAACTCCGCGTGCTCGATCCGATGCCCCGTATGCCCCGTCCCCGTCGCCTCAACCGCATCGAGCACCGCCCGCACCGCCCCGTCCCCGATCGCGTGCGCCGCGATCGGAACACCCCGTTCCTTCGCGAACACAATCGAATCCTCGATCTCCTCGTGCGACATCATCGCCGTTCCGAAAGGACGATCCTCGGGCGCATCCGCCCAACGCTCGAGCACCCACGCCGTCCGCGAGTTCAGCGTCCCGTCCACGAAAATCTTCATCCCCCCCAGCCCCACCCGCGCATCCCACCCCTCCCGCGTCGACATCAACGCATCCAGATCCCCCCGCAGCGCCCAGAGCGCAAACCGCTGGTCCACCTCCCCCGCCGCGAGCAGATCGCTCAGCACCACCCCGAGCCAATCCTGCGCCTTCAGATCGTGCACCTCCGAATACCCCAGCCCCTTCAGATGCGCGCACGCGCGCCGCACCACCCCGTGCCGCTCCGACTCCGCCGGCTCGGGCACCGCCCCCCACAGCGCCAGCGCCGCGTGCTCAAGAAGCAATCCCGTCGGATCCCCCTCACCATCCACCTCCACGCGCCCGTGCGCAAACCGCGTCCCCCCATCGATCCCCGCGAGCTCCAGCGCCCGCGTCGACCCCACCAGCGCGTGGTAATCGAAGCACCACACACACACCGCCCGCCCCCCGCACGCATCATCCAACTCTTTCCTCGTCA
>CBFGUD010000038.1:0-16646 GCA_965652365.1 uncultured Phycisphaerales bacterium | reverse complement strand
CGCCATGCAGGGCATCGAACCCCAGCTCGGGGAGCGCCGCCCCGCCCCCCCCACCCCCCCCGCCCCCCCGCCCACGACAGACGACGCATCAGCCGCGACGGACCACGCGCCCCGAAACTCAACCCCAGCGCCCCCATGCGCCGATAACCACACATCGGCGCTGGCGCAACGGATGCGCCCCGCACAAACCGATCAAGTTTCGAGACTTGCGCCAAAGCAACCGCAACACCTCGACGATGGGTTTGACAGAGTCGGTGGAGACGGAGACCCGGATCTCGGGAACCCGGATCCCACCTCTCGGGACAGGAGGCCGCTCGTGCCCAATCTGAGACTCTGCCGCGAAACCGACGCCGATCAACCCGACCCCCCGGCGCCCATCCCCTTCGCGCCGACCCACCCCGGGCGCAGCGCGGGCACGGACACCAAGGACGAACCCATGGACGCCATCGACTACGCCCAGCGAGCCCTCGACAACGCCCAGTCCAAAATGGACGAACTCAACCAGCTCTGGCGCGAAGAAGAAGCCTGCTTCTCCATCAAGGACTGGATGGACAACGACGACGACGGCCCCTCCGCCGCGTAATCCGTCTCCTCTCGCCCAACTCAACCGATCACGCGTCCCTCGCGCGCAGCACCACGAACGTCTCGTCGTCCACGCGCCGCGCCAGGCCCGTGAACTGGCGCACGTGCCACACCAGACGCTCCGCGATGTGCTCGGCGCTCGAATCGGGCTCCTCGCGCACGATCGAACCCGCCGCGTCCATGAGCCGCGGACGCCCGAACCGCTTCTTCTCGAAATCCACCGCGTCCGTCACCCCGTCCGTGTAGACGATCAACGCCTCCCCGGGCGCCAGCACGCGCGAGCACATCTCGTACTGTTCGTGCTCCTGGACCCCCGCGACCAGCCCCGACCCCTCGAGCAGCCCCGTGCGCCACCCCCCGCCGTCGCCGTTCGCGTCGCGCGTGATCAGGATCGGGGGCTCGTGCCCCGCCGTCACGTAGTCCAGACGCCGCTCGCCCGGGTCGTAGAGCCCGAACCAGATCGTCGCGAACTCCGACACCGTCGTGTCGCGCGTGATCGCGTCGTTCGTCCGCTCCATCACGCGCGCCACGTCGTCGCTCAGCTCCGCGTACGCGCGCAGCGTCGCGCGCACCGCGCTCATCAGCAGCCCCGCGCCCACGCCCTTGCCCACCACGTCCCCCACGATGATCCCCAGCTTCCCGCGCATCTCGAACAGGTCGTAGAAGTCACCCGCGATCTCCGCGCTCGGGCGGAACCGCGCCGCCAGGTCCAGCCCCTCCACCCTCGGGATCCGCGCCGGGAGCATCCGCTGCTGCACCTGCGCCGCGAGCTTGAGCGCCCGCTGCGTCCGCCGCTCACGCGCCTTGAGCTTGAGCAGTCTCGCCTGCTCGACACCCATCGCCGCCGACTGACCGATCGAACGGATCAGCCGGCGCTCCGACCCCGTGAAGGCGCGCTTCGTCCTCGAGTACAGCCGGATCACCCCGATCGGTCTCCCCTCGAACACCATCCCCGACCCGATGAACGACACCAGACCCTCGCGCTCCACCATCTCCCGCGCACGCACGCGCTCGTCCTCGCGCAGGTCCTCGACCGTCACCACCTTCCCCTCCAGGCACGCGCGGTCGAACCGCCGATCGTCCGAGAGCGGGGTCGGATCGCTCAGCCACCGCTCGCTCAGACCACGCGACGCGCTCCGCGTCAGCTCGTCCTCCCGATCGATCCGCGTGAGCCCCTCCGAATCCTCGGGCAGCAGCATGATCGCCCCCGCGTCCAGATCCAATGTCTCCAGCGCCGCGTCGAGCGCCAGCCCGAGCGTGTCGTCCACCCGACCCCCCGCGACGAGCAGCGCGTTGAGCCGGTACAGCACCTCGATCTCCTTGATCCGCAGTCGCAGCTCCGCGACGTCGGCGCACATCTCACGCGTCATCGACGTGACCAACTCCCCCACACGCTCCACGATCATCCGCGAACCCTGGTCGGGCTCCCCAGGCCCCACCACCACCGAACCGATCGCCGCCTCCCCCACACGCACCGGGAGCACCCGCGCCCCGCCCGGGATCGGACGCACCTCCCCCGCGCCCCCACGGTCGTCGAGCACCAGCCCGCGCTCGTCGCGCAGCTCGAACCCGATCCCCGTCAGCTCGCTCAACGCCGCGCACAGACGAGCCACCGAGCCGTCGGTCCAGTAGTCCCTGAGCGAATGCGTGATCGCGCCGCTCGTTCCCCTCGGCGCGGCCTCGCTCGGCGCTCCGTTCATCCCCCCGCCCCCGATCCCGACACCCCGCCGCCCGACTGATCCAGCCACACCAGCTCGAGCACCCGCGCCAGACGCGCGTCGCTCTCGCTCCCGAGCTCATGCATCACCGAGAACCCGTCGCGGACGTCCCCCTCGTCCCCGCGCTGATACCCGAGATACGCGACGAGCAGCCCGCACGCCACCCGCACCCGCGCCGGCTCGGGCACGTCATCGACCTCGTACCCCTCGAGCCCCGCGCGCTCGCGCAGGTTCAGCACGATCTGATCGAGACGCTCACCCTGGGGGAGCAACGCCCCGCTGTAGCGCTGCGCCATCACCTCGGGGTGCTCCATGAGCACCGTCTGCAGGTTCACGCTCGCGCTGAGCACCATCCCCGCGCCGATCTGCGCGTGCAAACGACCGATCTGCGCCGACACATCCCCCGCGCGCGTCGACATCGCGCGCGTGAAACGCTCCTCCGCGTCGAAGTAGCGCCCACGCTCGAGCAGACGCTGACCCGACCGCATGTGCTCCCCGTACACGTCGCGCGTCTCCGCCTCCGGATCGACAAGGTACATCACCTCCCCCTCACCCGCGCGGATCACCTCGAGCGTCTCCGGATCCACCGTGATCCTCCGCCCACGCTCCGGATCGACCACCAGCCCGTCCCCGCCCGCGCCCTCCCCGCCGATCGCCTCCTCCCCGGCGATCTCCGCCGGGTCCGTGAGCGACGTCGGTTCACGGAGCCCCAGGATGTCCTGCTGGAGCATCGTCAATCGCCTCGACAACCACTGGTCCGTCGTCAGCGTCGAATCATCGAACGCCCCGCCCGTGGTCCCATCCGTCCCGGACGCGGGCGCGCCGGGGCCCGTCGTCGAAGGCCCCGACCCGTCATCCGTTGTATCCGTGTCATCGACCTGGTCCATCTCGTTGACCAGACGCTGACGCTCGCGCAGCTCCTCGACGCGAGCGCGCACATCCTTCACCACGTCGTCGTACGACGACGCCGTCCGATCGATCGGCTGCGCCCGACCCGCGTTCGCCCGCGCCCGCGACGACTGATCCTGCAGCGGCGTGCTCGTCAATCCAGTCAGCGGCGACGCCACCACCCCGTACGTGCTCCGGTCGATCCCCGACGCGTACACGCTCACCAACTCCGGATTGAGCCCCGACGTGGACCGGTGCGTGCTCGTCGAACGCATCGCCCCCGTCAGCCCGCCCGAGTCGAGCGCCGCCAGCAGGTCCATCGAGCCGTCGATCCGCGTCGACTCCGTGCGCAGGTCCACCCCACGCTCCAGCCCCGAACCGGCCGCCGTCTGGATCCGACCCGACGTGCTCGCCGACCCGAGACGCGACACGCTGACATCCCCGAGCAGGTTCCCCGTGATCCGCGACCCCGTCGTGAGCGCGAACTGGTACTGCAACGCATCGGTCCCCCGGATCCCCATCCCCGCGAGCCCCGAGTACACCGAATCCCGCCGGAACGAGTACAGCGCGTCCGACCCCAGGTCCCCGCGGAACTCGAACGGCGCCGCGTACCCCAGGTCGCCACGGAAGCTCAGACCCCCCGGCGCGTTCCCCGTCGCGATCGCGTTGCGGAACTCGATCTCGCGCTGCAAGCTCGGGACCCGGTAGTTGAGCCGCCCCGACCCCACGCGCGGGTTGTTGTCGAGCACACGCCCATCCCCCAGCACGCGCCCGTCCCCCAGCGCGTTCTGCGCCATCGCCGGCGTCGCCGCGAACAGCAGCGCCGAGAGCGCCAAAGGTCCGAGAACCAACCAAGCCGAATCGTTCTGTCGCGGGTGTGTCATGGGCATCTGTATCCTACTCGTCATACCGACCCTCCGGTTCGCACAAATCGCGCCCCCGCCCCCCCTCCACACGCAAAAGACGCCGCCCACGCCGGACGCCGCCCCGTTCTCCCGGTCCGGATGACCGCCGCCCTCAGAGCGAACGCACCTCGTCGGGCGCCTTCATCATCGTCCGCACAGGAGCGCACAGGCTCTCGTCGGCCTCGCTCACGAGCACGTAGAGAACCCCGCCCTCCGTCCACATGTAGAGCGCTTCCCCGTTCTCGGTGCACGCCTCGGACGCGACGCTGTACGTCACCCCCTCCTCGATCCCCAGCAGCCCCGGGTCGGGCGCGATGAACAGACTCACACGGATCGGCTCGCCGCCGCCGCCCCGCTGCGCATCGAAGCGTAGGTGCGCCGAACGCGACGTCGAAGGCAGGTGGCACGCGCCCCCGCCGTAGAACGACATCCGGACCCCCGACCCCTCGAGCCCGTCCCCGATCGACGCCGGGATCGCGACCGGACGCGCGAACTCGCTCGCGAAACGCGCCACCGCGTCGCTCAGATCGCGCTCATCGAACTTGGCGTTCGCCGCCTGATCCACCGAGCACCGCACGTGCTCGCGCGCCACGAAATCCCCCACCCGCTGCGCGTAGTCCACCGGCGTCGTCGGCGCGACCGCCGACCCGCCCTGACCCGCGACCCCGATGCTCTGGTAGATCAACGCCCCGCCCGCCAGCACCAGCACCGCCGCGAGCGCCCCCATCATCGGGGAACGCGCCCAGAACGAACGCTCCCGCGTCCGATCGCCCATCGTCTCAACCACCGAATCCGCGACGTCCTCCCCGCGCGACCCGAGCGCCATCGCGCCGATCCTGGCGCGCAGCGCCTCGGTGCACCGGGTCTCCTGCGCCATCACGCGCCCGCAGCACCGCCGCAGCGCCCGCTCGAACTCGACCTGGCTCGCCGCCTCCGGGTGCGCCCCGAGGTGCGCCTCGAGACACTGCTTCCCCTCCGGGCACAGCTCCTCGTCCGCCGCCGCGCGCAGGAGCTCCGCGATGCTCATCCGCGTGGGATCCAACCTGTCGCCGTGCCGCTCGCTCATACCGGTCTCGCCGTGAATGCCGCGCTGTCCCGCTCCGTGTCCATCGCCGCCGTTCGTCCGTTCGCTCGTGTCGCTCGTGTCGCTCATGGGGCCCGTCCTTCGTCCAAGCCCGTGCGTGAGCCCCTCGTCATGCTTCCCAACCCCCCGGGCCGCCCGATTCTTCCCCGCAAACACCTGTTTCTTCCCGCTTTGGAGCCACCCGAACTCATTCCTCACCCCCGTGCGCGAACATCCGCAGCCCAAGGTCCTCCACCGCCTGCTCGTCGCTCATGAGCGCATCGGTCAAGAGCTTCCGCGCCCGGTGCAGCCGGCTCATCACCGTCCCGATCGGGACCCCCAGGATCTCCGCGATCTCCCGGTACTTGAGCCCGTCGACCGACCACATCAGCAGCACCTCGCGGTACTCGTCCTTGAGCCCCAGAAGCGCCTTCTTGAGCTTCTCGTCCACGTGCTCGAAATCCATCGACGACCGGTCCCACACCGGGGGCGCCTCGTCGGGGGCGGCCTCGTCGCTCGACTCGTTGAAGAACGCCTCCACCGCCGTCGGGCGACGCTTGTCCTTCTTGATCTTCGTGTAAAACACGTTGTGCGTGATCGCGAACAACCACGAACGCATCCCCCCCGTCCCCGACGTCTCGTCGTCCGCGTCGCTCATGTCGACGAACCGATCGATCGTCTTGGGACGGAACGCCCGCGCGTACACCTCCTGCACGATCTCCTCCGCGTCCTCCGCGCTCCGCGACAACTGGAACGCCATCCGATAGACCGCGTCCAGGTGGGACAGGGCGAGCTCTTCAAACCGTTGCCGTTCCAACTGAGCCGCCCCGCCTCTTCTCGTTGCGATCCACCGTGCGAACATCCCGTGCCGGGGACGTATTCCCCGTCGGCACGGAACCATATGACAATCCGACCACCGAACCCCCACCCCAGCGACTATCGTTTCGCCGCATGACCACAACACCCAACCAAAAACCATACTACATCACCACCCCGATCTACTACGTCAACGACCGACCCCACATCGGGCACTGCTACACCACCCTCCTCGCCGACGTCGCCGCACGCGCCCAGCGACTCATCGGACGCGACACCTTCTTCCTCACCGGCACCGACGAGCACGCCGAGAAAGTCGTCAACGCCGCGCACGACCACAACATGACCCCCATGGACTGGGCCACACACAACGCGACACGCTTCAAAGACGCCTTCGCGCTCATGGACTTCACCAACGACGACTTCGTCCGCACCACCGAAGACCGACACATCTCCCGCGCCTCGGCCGCCATCAAACAGCTCATGGACCAGGGCGACATCGAGCTCGGCGACTACGAGGGCTGGTACGACCCCTCCCAGGAAGAATACCTCACCGACACCGTCGCCAAAGAACACGACTTCAAGTCCCCCGTCACCGGGAGACCCCTTGAGAAGCGCATCGAGCAGAACTACTTCTTCGACCTCCCCAAGTACGAACCCTGGCTCCGCGAACAGATCGAATCCGGCGCCATCCGCGTCCTCCCCGAGCAGCGCAAGAACGAAGTCCTCGGACGCCTCAAACAAGGCCTCAACCGCGTCCCCGTCTCCCGCCGCATCAAGGACGACACCCCCGACTGGGGCATCACCATGCCCGGAGACCCCGACCACCGCGTCTACGTCTGGATCGAAGCCCTCTGCAACTACCACACCACCATCGACACCGACGAGCGACGCAAATACTGGACCGGCGACGTCGTCCACCTGATGGCCAAGGACATCCTCTGGTTCCACGCCGTCATCTGGCCCGCCATGCTCCACGCCCTCGGGCAGCGCCCCCCCACCCTCGTCTACGCCCACGCCTACTGGATCGCCGAAGGCCAAAAAATGTCCAAGTCCCTGGGCAACTTCATCGAGATCGACCAGCTCGCCGCCTACGCCGACACCTTCTCCCTCGACGCCGTCCGCTGGTACCTCGCCACCCAGGGCCCCCTCGGCGCGACCGACGCCGACTTCGCCCACGCCCGATTCGTCGACGTCTACAACGCCGACCTCGCCAACTCGCTCGGAAACTCCGTCTCCCGCGTCGCCAACATGATCGACAAATACTTCGCCGGCACCCTCGACCGAACCTGCAACGGCGAGTTCGGCTTCGAAGGAGGCAAAGCCCTCCAGCTCGCCCTCCGCGCCCGCGAAGACGCGAACAAACCCGCCGACGACCCGTCGCGCACCTTCCACTTCCCCCAGTTCACCAACGCCGCCGTCGACCGAGCCATGCGCGCCTACGACGACATGGACCTCGAAACCGCCCTCCGCGCCGGGCTCGACATCGTCAAGCACGTCGACGACTTCATCTCCTACAGCGCCCCCTTCACCCTCGCCAAACGCGTGGACGACCTCGAACACGCCGACAAGGCCCTCGCCACCATCCTCTACTCCTGCGCCGAAGCCCTCCGCATCGCCACCCTCCTCCTCGCACCCGCCATGCCCGCCAAGTGCGCCCAGGTCTGGCGCGACTGGAACTGCGCCCACCTCACCAACCCCATGGACCACGACTCCCCCTTCGTCGCCCCCCTCCGCGACCTCGCCCGGTGGACCGGCGAACACGCCATCAAACCCGGGCAACGCATCGCCAAGGGCGACACCCTCTTCATGCGCGCCGACCCCACCGACCCCGCGCCCCGGCCCATCGCCACCAACGCCTGAGCATGCACCTGCTCCGCAAGTACCATTCCGAGGTCATCGCCCAGCTCCACGCCGCACACCTCC
Source organism: uncultured Phycisphaerales bacterium (assembly GCA_965652365.1). Lineage (GTDB taxonomy): Bacteria > Planctomycetota > Phycisphaerae > Phycisphaerales > UBA1924 > UBA1924. The sequence continues at coordinate 8,748 of CBFGUD010000038.1, read as the reverse complement.
GCGCCAACGGCATCATGTCCGGCGTCCTCGCCAGCCACCTCTCGAACATCGACCCAAACCTCCGCCACCTCAGCCCCGCCCGCGTCGCCCTCTACATCGCCTCGAAGCGCCACGAAAAACGCGCCAACGAACTCCTCGACGACTACGTCAACCCCAACCTCCCCGACGACTGGGAATCCGACGCGATCCCAGACCTCACACGACTCGACCCCGCCCTCATCCCCAACTGCCCCAACTGCGACGCGACACTCGACCCCACACTCCCCTTCGGACCCTGCCCCCGGTGCGCCGCAGACCTCGACATCCCCTCACTCATCATCTCAACCCACGGCCCAGAAGCCCTCCTCCCCTGCTACCCGCACCTCGACCCCACCGACACACTCTCCGACGACGAGATCCTCTCCGTCGACCTCGACTGCGCCCGATGCGCACGCCCACTCGACGACCTCCCCGCCATCACCGGCTCATGCCCACGCTGCAACCTCCCCTTCGACCGGCGCGAGATCGTCGCCGTCCTCCTCAACCAAGATCCCGACGACCACCACCCCTGATCCGGCGGGTGCGCACCCCCGCCCACCACACGCGCACGCACACCGACACACACCCCGATCGGGTGGTGGGACATTCCCCAATCTCCACCCCGATCTTCCCCGAACGTCCGCCGCTTCCGCCCCATCACAAATCTTGGCAGCGGGGTTCAACTCCCCACGGATGAACACCGAAACACCAACCGCGCCTCGGATCCAGAACCACGCGTAATTTATTACGACACCCGAAGGGAATGGGCATGGCCGGCAATGTCGCCACCAAAATCCTGATCGTTGATCCGTGCTCGCTCACACGCGAGTGCGTCGGGATGATCCTCAAAGCCCGGAGGTTCGACGTCCGAACCGCGCCCAACATGAAATCGGCACGCGATCTCATCCACGAGTTCCGCCCCAACATCATCATCCACGAGCTCGACATCCAGGGCGCCGACCCCGCCACCCTCACCCGCTTCGCCCGCGCCACCATCGCCGAGCACCCCGTCGAGTTCCTCCTCCTCACCAGCAGCAAGGACAAAGCGCTCATCCTCAACGCGATCGAACAGGGCATCACCCAGATCATGATGAAGGGCGAGTTCACGATCCGGATCTTCCTGAGCAAGATCGACCAGCTCCTCAACGCGCTCACCGACCCCGCCCGCGTGATCGCGCACGCCAAGTCCGTCGCCACGCCCGGGGAACCATCCCAAACCCAAACCCAATCCCAGCCCCAGACCCAGACCACCAGCACCACCGCCGAGCCCAAGCCCGTGCCCACCGGGTCCGTGCAGGCCTTCAACCACGAACGGGCGCAGTCCACGCTCAAAGCCATCAAACCCGCCCACGACAAGAACGCCGTCCTCGAACGCGTCGACGAGATCTCGAACCTCAAAGCCCTCTCCCCCACCACCTCCAGGGTCCTCGCGATGACCCGCTCCAAGGAATCGTCCCTCGACGCGATCACCAAAGAGATCCGCAACGACCACGCCATCGCCCTCAAGATCATCAAGATCGCCAACTCCAGCGCCTTCGCACGCGGGGAACCCGTCACCACCCTCAAGGACGCCGTCCGGCGCATCGGGCTCGCCCAGATCCAGCAAGCCGTCCTCAACATCGAGGTCATGGACTCCTTCACCGCCGATCTCGACGGGCTCGTCGATCACCGACTCTTCTGGGAGCACTCCATCGCCGTCGCCACCTGCGCCGCCATGCTCGCCAGGGAAGTACCGGGCGCCGACGCCGACAACGCCTTCACACTCGGGATCCTCCACGACATCGGGAAAATGATCCTCGTCGAGGCCTTCCCCGACGAATACACCCAGATCCTCACCACCGCGCACAACGAGATGCTCCCCCTCGAACTCGTCGAACGCCGCGTCCTGTGCATCGACCACGCCTCCGTGCTGGCGCCCGTTCTCCTGAAATGGGGGATGGGCGCCAGCTTGATCGACCCCATCGTCAACCACCACCTCTCCGTCGGCAACATGCGCCAGACCGCGCCCAAAAGCCTCGAGCCCGCGTGCCTCATCGCCCTCGCCGACCGAATCGTCCACGCCATCGGCATCGGGTGCGCCGGAAACCCCACCCTCTACCCCACCGAAGAATACTTCGAAGCCCTCAAACTCCCCACCGCCATCCTCCCACGCATCGCCGACAAACTCCCCGAGCACGTCCTCGATCTCCGCTTCACCCTCCTCGGATCCATGGGCAACGAAAGCTTCCCCCAGATCAGCAACCCCATCCACGACAACGGCATCAACCCGAGGTACGTCTCCCTCGACACCAACTCCGACGCCCTCAAATACCGATTCATCAGCACACTCCACACACCCGACAACCCGCCCGACCTCATCGTCGCACGCCTCCGCGACGCACGCGAATCCGTCCGCATCGACTCCATGATCAAAAAAATCGAGAGCGAAGAGGGCGTCGAGAACCTCCCCGTCATCGTCCTCTCCAACTCGGGCAAACTCACCCTCCCGGAAATCTCCTGCACCAAACGCCCCGTCCGCACGCTCCCCCTCCCCTTCTCCGTCCGACTCCTCGATTCCGTCATCAAGGAACTCAAGAAACCCGAAGACGCCGCAGAACCCGAAACCCAAGAACACAACGCCGCCGCCTGAGCACCCTCAAATCCCCCAAAGCCAACCCTTTACTCCCCCTCCCCCCTCCTATCATCCCCGTCCCATGCCCCTCCCACGAATCGCCATCGTCGGCCGACCCAACGTCGGCAAATCCTCCCTCCTCAACCTCATCGCCCACGAGCGCGTCGCCATCGTCGACCCCACACCAGGCGTCACCCGCGACCGCATCTCCTACGACGTCGAACTCGTCGCCCCCGACCTCCAAGGCCCCACCAAACGCGCCGAGATCATCGACACCGGGGGCTTCGGCGTCTACGTCACACAGGACAACCGATTCAACGAAGTCGGCGAAGACCTCGCCACACTCACCGGCGACATCGAGCACCAGATCGCCGCCGCCGTCGAAAGCGCCGACCTCATCCTCTTCGCCGTCGACGCCCAGGCCGGCATCACCCCCGCCGACGAAGCCATCGCGCAGAAACTCCGCGAACAAAAACTCGGACGACGCGACACCCACGGCCCGCTCACCCCCATCCGCGTCGTCGCCACCAAGGTCGACGACTCGGGATGGGAACCCCACGCCTACGAACTCGCCGCACTCGGATTCGACGAGCCCCTCATGGTCTCCTCCAAATCCAAATACCTCCGCCGAGACTTCCTCGACAAACTCTACCACCTCACCCCCGTCCTCGAGGGAGACCCCGAGCCCGACGTCGACATGAAGCTCGCCATCGTCGGCAAACGCAACGCCGGCAAATCCACCCTCATCAACACCCTCGCCGGAGAGCCCCGCGTCATCGTCTCCGAGATCGCCGGCACCACCCGCGACGCCGTCGACGTCAAGATCGAAATCAACGGCAAGTCCATCCTCGCCATCGACACCGCCGGGCTCCGACGCAAAAAATCCTTCCAGGACAAGATCGAGTACTACGCCCTCGACCGCGCCAAACGCGCCGTCTCACGCGCCGACTGCATCCTCTTCGTCCTCGACGCCACCACCGACATCTCCCAGGTCGACGAACAGCTCGCCAAGCTCATCGTCGACTCCCACAAACCCGTCGTCATCGTCCTCAACAAGTGGGACCTCGCCGACGGCCAGACCGACCGCTCGGGCAAACAGGTCACCCCCAAGCGCTACGAGGACTACATCCGCAAAGAACTCAAAGGCCTCTCCTTCGCGCCCATCGCGATCATCAGCGCCAAACAAGGCCTCAACGTCTCCGAGGCCCTCGAGATCGCCTCCGAGCTCTACGAGCAGGCCTCCACCCGCGTCGGGACCGGGCAGCTCAACCGCGTCATCAAGTCCATCATCGAAGCCCGCGGCCCCTCCAACAAGCTCGGCGCCGAAGCCCGCGTCTACTTCGCCTCCCAGGTCAAAACCAACCCCCCGACCCTCGTCCTCGTCGTCAACGACCCCGACCGCTTCACGCTCAACTACGAGCGCTACCTCATGAACCGCCTCCGCGAACTCCTCCCCTACGACGAGGTCCCCATCAAGCTCATCCTGAGGGCCCGCTCACGCGTCGAGAAACGCGCCAAGAGCGCCAAGGGCTCCGACCTCCACGCCCCCGACCCCGTCTCCGGGCGCTTCGACGACGAGCTCTCCATCGAATCGATCGACACCCAGGCCCTCCTCGCCGACCTCCCCGACGACGCGAGCGCCTACTTCGACGATTGATCGTCCGTTCCGCGCTTACGCCGCGAACCCGTACCCGTCGCCCCCGTACCCGTCGTCCCATCCCTCATGGTCCTCGGGGCCCAGATCCTCGTCGCCGCCCTGCCAATCCCCGCTCAAGCCCCACTGGTCCTTGGGCAGGTGCCGATGGTGCGTGTGGATCACGCGCCCCAGCTGCACCCCGAAGAGCTCCGCGATCACCCCCAGCGTCCGCACGTCCTCCTCGGAGAACGGACGCGAACGATCCCGGAACAGCGACAGCACCGCGAGACACTCCCCCTCCTGCACGCACGACACCGTGAGCATCGTCGAGTCCTCCACCCAGCACGACGACGGCCCCAATATCGAACGCAGCTCATCCCGCCCAGAGAGCGAGCACACCCCCTCGCGCAGCTCCACCGCGCCCGGGACGCAGTCCGCGAGCTGATCGAGCAGCACCTCCGCCGTCTCCCGCGACAAGTCGTAGTTCACGTACGCGCCCACCGAGAAATCCCCCGCGCTCGTGGGCATGAACACCGCCGCGTTCGTCGAACCGATCCGCGCGAGCGTGAACTCGAGCATCGTCCGCAGCAGCGACTCGATGTCGAGCTCCTGACGCAGCAGCGTCTCGAGCTCGCTCGACAGACGCACCGCCCTGAACTTGTCGTTCAGGTCCTGGTACGCGTCCGCCAGCTCCGTGCACAGATCACCGATCTGGTCCGTCACCTCGTGGCGCGCGTGGTCGAGCGTGCTGCACAGCTTCTTGAGCCGCTCCACACGCGACTCGCGCGTCCGCACCCGACGCGCACGCTCCGCCGCGTCGATCATCCTCCGCGTGATCGCCGCCGCGTCATCATTGAGCGAGATCACGTCGCACGCGCCCGCACGCATCGCGCGCACCGCGTCGTCCGTCCCCTGGATCCGGCCCAGCAGCACGCCCACCATCAGCGGGTGACGCGCCGTCACCGATTCGAGCAGCGACACACCGTCCTCGCCCCCCAGCGCCCGCTCGATCACGATCAGGTCCGTGCACCCCCGCTCCACGATCACCCGCGCCTGGTCCGCGTCCTCCGCGTAATCGATCACGCCCGCCCGACCCTTGAGCATCGACGCCACACGCCGGCGCACACTCTTCCGCGGCGACACCGCCAGCACACGCACCGCCTCCCCCTCGATCGCGTGGATCTCCCCGCCGGGCACCGCCGACTCGTGCGCCTGCTGTCCCTGATGCTGTGTCTCTCTGTGCGTCATCCCGCGTCCCTGCTCTCGTTCGTGTTCACGCGGCGCTCCGTACGCCGCGGCCCTTGCTCTTGAGTCCGATCTCGACCTGCGCACCGCCCGGCGCGCCGATCCGGTTCCCGATCTCGATCACGCCGCCGTGGAGCTCGATGATGCTCCTCGCCCGCGCCAGCCCCAGACCCGGGCGACGCCCGGCATCCTGCTCGCTGAAGAACGGATCGAACGCGTGATTCAGCGCCCGATGCGACAGACCCGGACCCGAGTCCGTGATCCTGATCATCACTCGGCCATCCGCATCGTCGTGTTCAATCGAAACCTGCACCACACCACCCGGATTCGCCTGCACCCCGTTCATCACCGGCTCGCAGATCGCCTGCGACAACAGATCACGGTCCACCTCCACCGGCGCCAGCGTCCCCTTGATCTCGATCTTCACCCGCGCCCGAACCCCCGCCCGCAGACAACGCTCCTTCGCCTGCTCCACCGCCTGACGCACCACCAGCACCGGATCCACCGGCGCGATCGCCGGCCTCGGGGGCTCGGCGAGCAAATGCATCGACGTGATCATGCTCGCCAAACGATCCGCCGACTCCGCGATCGCCCGCGCCGCCTCACGGTCCCGCGCCGTCCCCAGCCGCTCGAACAAATACTGCGCCCGCCCCAGGATCACCGTCAGCGGGTTGTTCATCTCGTGCGCCGCGCCCGCCGCCATCTGACCCAGCCGCAGCAGCGACTCGTCACGCGCGCGCTCGCGCTGCAGGTCCTGGAGCGTCCGGTTCGCGCTCGCCAGATCCTCAACGAGCGACCCGTTCGCCTCGAGACGCACGCTCGACTCGAGCGTCCGCGCCCACATCCGGCGCACCCCGCGCATCGCCTTGCTCGTCAGCTCCTCGCTCGCGCGACCCCCGCACTTGATCAGCACCACCAGCGCCGACGCGCCGGGCCCGTCCCCCACACCCACCAGCGCCGGCGCACCCATCTCCCGAGCCCCCAGGATCAGCTCCCCGAACCACCCCACGCCCGCCAGCTCCATCGCGTGGTCCCCGCTCATCGTCGCGATCTCCGCGGGACGCACCGCACCCTCGCGCCCACCGATCTCCAGCGCCCGCAGCATCCGCGCCTCGCCCCGCACACGCCCCCCCTCGATCGTCAGCAGCTCCCACCGCTCGTGCGCCCCGCGCTGGAGCACCACGTACCCGTGGTCGCACCCCGTGATCGCCGACACGCACGACACCATCGCCGCGCACACCCGCTCGGGATCCGAATCATCCTCCACCCCGCCCAGGAACGCGTCCGCGACCCCCAGCAAGCGGTGCGAACGCTCCGCGACGATCTGGCGCGCCCGCAGCGCATCGTTCAGATCCGCCAATCGCCCGTTGGCGCGCGACAACGAATCCACCAGCAGCTCCGTCCCCGACGCCTCGCCCACCCCCAGGATCCGCGCCCGCTCGCTCACCCGGTCCACGACCCGCTCGAGCATCCCCCCAAGATCCTCGGGCGTGATCCCCAGCGCCGCGCCCGCACGCTCCACCGACAGCTCCACCCGACCGTCCCCGCTCCACCCCAGGTGCGTCGATTCGCACCACAGGTCCGCCAGCGACACGAGCTGCACGAGCGCCCGGGGCGCGTGCTCGGGCACCAGCGTCCCGTCCTGACCATACAGCCAGATCACGTCGCGCACCCACCCGGGCAAGCCCCAGTGCTCCGCGAGACGCTTGCCCAGCGTGTGGTGATCGATCCCGATCGCCGCCCGCTCCGCGCTCGCCAGCGTCACCCCCCTCGACCGCGCGAGCGTGAGCGCCTTCTCCCAGGCGCGCGGGAGCACATTGTGCATCGCCAGCTTCCCCAGCCCGCTGAGCAAACCCGCCAGGTGCGCCTGCTCGGGCGCGACACCGATCGACGGGTGCGCCCGCGCGATCCGCTCGCTCACGCACGCCACCCCGATCGACCGCGTCCAGTACCCCCCGATGTCGAACACGCTCCCCAGCTCCCCCTCCCGCGCCCCGATCCGCCCGCACACCAGCACGCTCAGCACCGCGCACCGCACCGTGTCGAGCCCCAGCATGATCACCGCGCGCCGAACGCTCGTGATCCGGTCCCCCAGCCCCTTCTCGCTGCTCTTGCACAGCGCCAGCATCCGCGCCGACAGCGCCGGGTCCGACTCGATGAGCTCGATCACCTCGTCGAGACGCACGTCCTCGTCGCTCCCCATCGACAGCAGCCGCGTCGCGACCTCCGGGAGCGACTCGAGCCGCTCGACCCCCGCGAGGATCGCCGCGATCTGACGATCGCTCACCCGCGCCTCCTCGCTCTGCATCGCCCCGCTCACGCGCCCGCCTCCATCTCCAGCAGCTCCGTCACCCGCGACACCAGCGCACGCACATCGAACGGCTTGCGCACGAACCCGTCCGCCCCCATCCCCATCAGCTTCTCGACCTCGCCCGGCTCGATCACCCCCGACACGAACAGGATCTTCGTCGACGCGTGCGCCTCGCTCGCGCGGATCCGCTCGCACACCAGGTCCCCGTTCAGATCCGGGAGCATGTAGTCCAGCACGATCAGGTCGGGCTTGAACCGCTCGGTCTCGAGCCCCGCGTCGTACCCCGTCTCCACGACACGCACCTCGAAACGCCCGTCGTCCTCAAGCAGGTCCGACACGAGCGACCCGATCTCCCGGTCGTCGTCCACCACCAGCACCCGCCGACGACCCGACCCGAGCACGCCCGTCGGGATGCCGTTGGCGTGCATGAAACGGATCAGCTCGTCGCGCGGGATCCGCCGGAACTTCGAGCCCGGCACCCGGAACCCGTTGAGCCGACCCGAATCGAAACACCGGATGATCGTCTGCTGCGACACCTTGCACACGCGCGCCGCTTCACCGGTCGTGAAAACCTTCTTCCCCGACCAGTCGTCGCCGCTGCTCGCTGCCCCGTTGTCGCTCGGATCGCCCATGCGCTGCGCCTTTCGGGTCAGCACCACGCCGACCACCGGGCCCACCATCGTCGCGCAACCCGCCCAACTTCACACCGATAACGCTTTGACCGCGATTTCACCCCAGACCCGGGCGATCACCCCCAGCACCGCATCAACCCCCGCCGCCCCCGCCCCCCCCGTGCCGCTCGCGCCACTGCGTCACCGCGTCCGGCTCCCGCGCGGACACCACCCCCACCGCGTCCAGATCCGCCCCCGAGACCCCCACGAGCCCCTCAGACCCCCGCGGACACGCCCACGCGCTCAGCACCGGCCC
>CBFGUD010000037.1:0-16863 GCA_965652365.1 uncultured Phycisphaerales bacterium | reverse complement strand
GGGGCCGCCCCGCGGCGCGCGCGCGCCCGCCCCCCCCCCCCCCCCCGCCCCGCCGCCCCCGCCCCCCCCCCCCCGCGTGGTGGATTCGATCGACATCGTGGACCCGGAGACGCTCGACGAGGTGCGGGTGATCGTGGATCGCGCGGTGGTGTACGGCGCGTATGTCATCGACGGGGTGCGGATCCAGGAGTGTGTCGAGGTGTGCGTTCGCGCGTGATGACTATGATCGGATCCGGGCCCCGGGGCTCGTCGGTGCGATGGCTGAGCGGTTGAAGGCGCTCGACTTGAAATCGAGTGAACCCGCAAGGGTTCCGTGGGTTCGAATCCCACTCGCACCGCTTTGATTCAGGATGTGGGGGAGGTCGCTGGCGCGGATCAGTCGCGTCGGCGGCGTGCGATGAGGGCGGTCCCGAGGCCGAGCATCGCGAGGGCGCCCGGCGCGGGGACGAGTTGGCCGGCGCTGAGGTTGTCGATGACGATCGCGTTGCGGTTGAGGGGGTTGTGCTGGTCGCGGATCGCGTCGTTGACGTAGGCGCCGATGAGGATGGTGTCGAAGCCGCCTCCGGTGAAGCCGACGTATTCGCCGTTGGTGGAGTCGATGTCGAACTCGGCGACGAGGGTGTTCATGGAGTACGCCTGGGCCCAGAGGTAGACGGGGCCGCCTTCGTCGAGGTTCCATCCGGAGGCGATCTGCATGTCGACGGTGTCGAAGTCGGCGCCTGAGACGAGGGAGATGGAGACGAGGGCGAGGGCGCCGGTGGAGGGGTAGTAGTGTCCGGAGTTGTCGAGCCCGGGGGCGTCCCAGTTGTAGGCGAGGGCGTCGATCCCGACGGCGAACCCGTCTTCCTGGAAGTTGGAGAGGGATTGCTCGTCGGCGATGCCTTCGAACTGGGCGCTGTTGGTGGCGGCGGTGACCATGGAGTCGTCGGCGATGTAGGACGTGATGTCGGCGCTGGCGGCGGAGGCGGCGAGCGCGAGGAGGAGTGCGGTGTTCGTGTATGTCGTCATGGCGTACCCCGGAGCGGATGCCGCGTGCGTGGTGGGTGCACGCGGTGACTTCGCGAAGAGGACCCCGTGGCGGGGGCCTTCCCCTGTAAGAGACACCCGGGGGGGCGGATCGGCCACTCGAATCGGGGTTTTTTTGGTTCCGGGGGGATCGGGGCGGGTGTTCTCGGCCGGGGTGGGGTTGTGCGGGTGAAAGGGTCGGGGAAGTCGGGAAATCGGTGGCATCCCCCGATCTCTGGGGTACGTTCCACCCTGAACAGACGTACTCGAACGCCCATCTTGTGGGCTTAGTCAGGGGTAGGCATGAAGAAGACACGCTTTGGAAGCTTGACGGCGCTTGTTGTGATCGCGGGCGGGGGGAGCGTTGCGTTCGCGGGTCCGGACTGGATCGAGGACGGTGACGCGGGCGCGACGATCGGGACGGCGCAGGACACGACGCAGGTCGGCCCCATCCAGACGATCGCGGGCACGATCGCGGGGATGCAGGGGGACACGGAGGACGTGTACAAGCTCGTGGTCAACAACGGGGACGATTTCGACAACGACGTGATGTTCGGTTTCCGGGGAGAGTTCGAGTTCAACGCGTCGATGTGGCTCTTCGATTCGCAGGGGTTCGGGGTGCTCGGGAACGATGATGATCCGCTCACGGGGGGTCCCGACGCGCGTCTGACGGTGCCCTCGACGGACGGGGTGACGCTGTTCCTCCCTCCCGGGATCTACTACCTCGCGGTGACGGAGTCGGGCAACGTCCCGCTCGGGTTCCTCGAGGGGATGGGTCGCGGCGGCGAGGGCGCCGAGCTCGCGGAGATCTTCTCGTTCGCGAGCACGACCGAGGTTTCGGGCCCGGACGGGGCTGCGGGCACGAGCGTGTTCGCGGAATGGTCCGGCGGCGCGGGCAACACGGGCGGGTACGGCGTGACGATCACGCCGACGCCCGGGACGGCGGCGCTGCTCGGGCTCGGCGGACTGGTGGCGGTTCGTCGCCGGCGCTGAGCGAAGGATTCAGATTGATTCCGGCCGGCCTTTCGGGGCCGGTTTTTCATTGGTCCGACGCGAGGGATTGCGCGGCGCGGATCTCTTCGAGGAGGGTTTCGCTCTCGGGGAGCCGGTTGTTGAAGGTGTCGCGCCGGATCTGGATGGCTTCCTCGGCGTGGGCGTGGGCGCTGTCGAGGTTCCCGATCGCGAACTCGGCTTCGGCGAGGGCGTGGAGGGTCATCGCGACGGAGGGTTTCTGGTCGGTGAGGAGGATGCGCTTGAGCTCGACGGAGCGTGCGAGGAGGGGGACGGCGCGTTCGTTCTGACCGAGGCGCGCGAGGGTGTTGCCCAGGGAGTGGAGCCCGCGCGCGAGGAAGAGGGGTTTTTCTTCGTCCTCGGGGAGCTGCTCGACGATGTCGATGGCCTGGGTGAAGAGCTCGGCGGCGCGGGGGAGGTCGCCCTTGCTCGAGTAGTAGCTCGCCATGTTGTTGAGGGACATGGCGGTCTGGAGAGTGCCCGGCGCGATTCGTGCGCGGATCTCGTAGGCCTGGGAGTAGTACTCGAAGGCGCGTTCGGGGTCCCGGAGTTGTCGGTGGACGGAGCCGAGGTGGTCGAGACTGGTGGCCATGTCGGCTTCGATCTGGGCGCTGGGGCTGCGGATGTTCTCGTAGATCTGGAGGGCGTGGTAGTAGTGGTCGCGGGCCTGCTCGAACTCGCGGAGGAAGTAGTAGGACTTGGCGATGTTGTGGTGCGCCATGGCGAGCTCGGGGTCGTTGTCGTCGTAGATGCGGTCGGCGATCTGGAGCGCGGCGCGGTATTCGTCGTTGGCGCGTTGGTAGTCCTCGTACCCGTGGTAGGCGGAGCCGAGGGAGGTGTAGAAGGTGGTGAGGGATTCGGGGTCGTTGGAGAAGATGGCGGGGTCGCTGGTTGCGTACTGGTCGAGGAGCCGGCGCGCCAGGTCCGGGCCGGTGCCTTTCTGGACGTCCACCTCGTTGAGGACCCCGAGGATGTTCTGGAGCATGGACTTGGCGGCCTGGTTTCGCGCGACCCATTGGTTGACGGCGAACCCGCCGATGGAGGCGGCGACGAGGAGGACGGCGGCGCTGGCGGCGGTGAGGGCGGAGTTCCGGCGGACGAACTTGGTCGTCTTGTAGACCATGCTCGGGGGGCGCGCGGAGATGGGCTCGTTGTTGAGGTAGCGCTTGAGGTCCGCGGCGAAGTCGGACGCGGTCTGGTAGCGTCGTTCCTTGTCCTTGTCGAGGGCCTTGTTGACGATGATCTCGAGGTCGCCGCCGAGTTCGGAGCCGTACTTGCTCAGTCGGGTGGGGTTGGTCTCGCGGATGGTCTGGACGGCTTCGTGGAGGGCTTTCTGTTCGAGGTTGTAGGGGATGCTCCCGGTGAGCATTTCGTAGAGGACGACGCCCAGGGCGTAGACGTCGGATCGGGTGTCCATGGTTTTGACGTCCCCGATGGCTTGCTCGGGGGACATGTAGAAGAGGGTGCCGACGAGCTGTCCCATGTTGGTCTGGAGGGTGGCGCCGGCGTTTTCGGCGTCGTCGGCGGCGCGGGCGACGCCGAAGTCGAGGACCTTGGGCTCGCCGTCCTTGGAGACGAGGACGTTGCCGGGTTTGAGGTCTCGGTGGATGACGCCCTTGGAGTGCGCGTGCTGGATCGCGTCGCAGAGCTTGATGAAGAGTTTGAGCTTGGCTTTGGTGTCGAGTCGGTGCTCGTCGATGTAGTCGGTGAGTTCGAGGCCTTCGACGTACTCCATCGCGAAGTAGGGGGAGCCCGTGTTCTTGTCGATCCCGGCTTCGTGGATCTGCGCGATGTTGGGGTGGTGGAGCCGTCCGAGGATCTCGGCTTCGAGGTCGAAGCGGCGGAGTGCCTTGCGGGACATGAGCCCGGCTTTGATGAGCTTGAGCGCGACGAGGCGGTGGGGTTTGGATTGCTTGGCGCGGTAGACGGCGCCCATGCCCCCGACGCCGAGGACTTTCTCGATCTCGTACTTCCCGACGCGTGATCCCGGGGGGAGGGTGGGGATCTCGTGCTCGTCGAGCCCGAAGTCCTTGAGGGTCATCCCGGCTTCGCTGAGGATGGTCATCATCTCGTCGGGGGACGACTGGTCGATGGTGGCGCGTTCGTCGTTCCAGGTGGGGACCGGTTCGGGGTCGTCGGGTCCCATGTCGAAGGTGCGCCGGTCGTCGTCCTCGAAGAGCCCGGAGGTCTCGTCGTCGGCGAGGGTCGGATCGTCGGCGCGGGTTGCGTCGAGATCGCGGTCGGGATGGTTCGGGTCCTTGTCCATGCGGCATCGATCGTGCGGCGGTTGCCCACGTCGCAACGTCTCGGCATTGCGCGTCGTCCCACGAACGTTCTATCGGGAGTATACCCCATCGCGAGCGGATCCCGAAGGGAATGCCGGGGGCTGCGGGGGCTTTGGTCCGGATATCAGAGGGGGCTGGCGAACCCGATGGACGCGATGGTGGTGTCGTCGCGGAGGTCCTCGGACTCGGCGTATCGCTGGACGTCGCGGAAGAGGATCTTGACGTCTTCGGCGTGGGAGGTGCTCTGCTCGAGCATGCGCGCGGCCTGGTCGAGCCCGTACTGGTCTTCGGAGTCGCCGTGGTTCTGCTCGACGACGCCGTCGGAGAAGAGGACGAGGCGAGAGCCCATGGGGAAGGGGATGGATTCGCCTTCGTACTCGACGTCGGGGTCGATGCCGATGACGAGCCCGCCTCGGAACTCGGGCTGGGCGGCTTTGTTGTCGGGATCGACGAGGAGCCAGTGCCCGTGGCCGCAGTCGAGGAACTCGACGTGTTCGTTGTGTGGATCGAAGAAGCCGATCCACATGGTGATGAACTGCCCCGCGGAGTGTTTGGAGACGTGCTTGTTGAGGGCGCTGACGAGGGGTCCGATGGCGAGGCTTTGTTCGAGGAGGGCGTGGAGGTAGGACTGGGTGGCGGCCATGAGGATGGCGGCGCCGGCGCCCTTGCCCGAGACGTCGCCGAGGAAGACGCAGACGCGTCCGTCCTTCATGGGTTCGACGCCGAAGAGGTCCCCGGCGACGGTGCGTCCGGGGCGCATGATCATGGCGTACTCGACGCCGGCGACGTGCCCGGAGTCCGGGGGGAGGAGGAGTTTCTGGGCGCTGGCGGCGGCGTCGAGGTCGAAGCGCATGGCGAGCTGCTGGATCTCGAGTTCCTTGCGGTTCATGTTGGAGACCGAGAGCCCGAGGAGTCGTGAGACGGCGCGTCCGAAGGAGGAGGCGTCGTGCTGGACGCGACCTTCGGAGCCGCGGGCGTCGAGGTAGAGGTATCCGATGATCTCGTCGCTGGTGATGGAGACGGGGACGCAGAGCGCGGAGTGGATGTCGAGGTCGGCGATGGATTGTCCGTAGTCGGCTGCTTTGGACTGGGCGGAGAGACGGACGATGTCGCCGGAGGAGGCGCTCTCGAGGAGGGAGTTGGAGAAATCGACGTCGCTGACGACTTCGAGTTCGTTGAGACTCTTGAAGGAGAGGGTGCGGTATTGGTCCGGGGTTTCGGGGTCGGGGATGAGGTATGCGGCGCGGGCGTAGCCGGTGGATTCGACCATCGCGTGGAGGGCGAGGTTGGCGGCTTCCTCGATGGTGTCGGCGCGGTGGATTTTGTCGGCGCACTCGAGGAGGACGGCGAGTCGGTGTGAGGCGAGGTTGGCGAGGGGTTCGGCGCTGACGCGTTCGATGAGGGAGGTCTTGTCGTCCTCGTCGTGGAGGGTCTGGATCATGGTCGAGTCGGAGTCGACCCGGGTGACGACGCGGAAGGTCCAGGCGCCCATGCGGAGGACGTCGCCGTGCTTGATGGGTGCGGGTTTCTGGGGGTCGAGGCGGGCGCCGTTGAGTTCGGTGCCGTTGCGTGATCCGAGGTCTCGGACCATCCATGCGATGCCGAGGGGCGCGATCTCGAGGTGTTGGCGGGAGATGGAGGCCTTGGGGTCGTCGAGGGCGATGTCGCAGGTGCTGGAGCGGCCGAGGATGTGGGGGCGGAGATCCGCGATTTCGATGGTGCCGCAGCGGACCGGGCCTGAGCGTTGGGTGAGCTTGATCGGTTTCGCGCTCGGCTGTGTCACGGCTACCCCTCGGGCCCCTGGCGTGGTGGGTCGGAATCCTCAGTATAGGAGACTTTTTGGGATGTGTTCCCATCCCCTCGGTCGGTGGGGATGGGCGGGTTTCCGGCGGGGCAGGAGGGGAAATTGGCGTGATCTTGCGGGAATCGGTCAGGGATCATGATGAGGAGGCGGTCAGCGGGATGGACACGATCCGGCAATGCGGTCGGGATCGGGGCGTTTCGCGTGGAGCGGCTCGATCGGACGCGATGGATGGCCGACAGATGGATCGTGCGTGAGTGAGCGGAATTCTCCCTATGGAATTGGATTGCTCGGTGGTACACTGGTGGGGCACAGGAGGCCAGAGTCATGAATACCAAACCAAGAACAGCAGTCGTGTGTCTCGGCGTCGCCGGGCTCGCGTTGGGTACGTTTGTCGTTGCGGGATCGGCGATTGCGCAGCCCGATAAGCGGGCGGAGTCGGAACCGGTCCGTCGCGACGTGCAGAAGCGCGCGTATGTGCCTGCGGAGCGGGATCTTTCGAACCCGGATCCGATCCACGCGCCCCAGGGGGGGACGCCGGTGTATCCGCTGCACTTCCGGACGATCGATGGTTCGTTCAACAACCCGGATCATCCGGAATGGGGGGCGGCGAAGGAGCCGATGAAGCGTGCGATGGCACCGGCGTATCCGGTCGCGCCGGGGACGACGCCGGCGCGTGCGAGCGGGCCGAGCGTGCGTGCGGTGAGCAACGCGTTGGTCGCGCAGTCGGAGTCGGTTTTTAATCCGATCGACGCGTCGGACTATCTGTGGCAGTGGGGGCAGTTCATCGATCACGACGTGGCTGAGACGCCGTTGGCGTCGCCGACGGAGGCGCTGGATATCCCGGTCCCGAGCGGCGATCCGTTCTTCGATCCGATGGGCACGGGGACGCAGGTGATCGGGATGAGCCGGAGCGCGTACGAGATCGGCGGCGACGGGATGCGTCACCAGGTGAATGAGATCACGGCGTACATCGACGCGTCGATGGTGTACGGTTCGGACGAGGCGCGCGCGGACTGGCTGCGCGTCAAGGACGGTTCGGGCAAGCTCAAGACGACGGCGGGGGATCTGCTCCCGTACAACACGGACGGGTTCCCCAACGCGCCGACGGGCGCGGATCCGACGATGTTCCTGGCGGGCGACGTGCGGGTCAACGAGCAGGTCGGTCTGGCGGCGATGCACACGCTGTTCGTGCGTGAGCACAACTACTGGTGCGATCGGCTCGCGATGGATCACCCCGGTCTGACGGGTGACGAGTACTACGAGCGTGCGCGTGCGATCGTGGCGGCGGAGGTGCAGGCGATCACGTACAACGAGTTCCTCCCGCTGCTGATCGGGGACGGCGCGATGCCCGGGTACACGGGGTACAAGGTCGCGGTGGACGCGTCGGTCATGAACATGTTCGCGACGGCGGGGTACCGCGTGGGTCACACGATGTTGTCGGGGACGCTGATGCGTCTGGACGCGACGGACCTCGAATCGAGCGAGGGGCACATCGGGCTCCGCGACGCGTTCTTCACCCCCTCGGAGATCGAGACGAACGGGATCGACTCGGTGCTGCGGGGTCTTTCGGCGCAGCGGGCGCAGAACATCGATCGGTTCATCGTGGACGACGTGCGGAACTTCCTGTTCGGGCCTCCGGGTTCGGGCGGGTTCGATCTCGCGGCGCTGAACATGCAGCGGGCGCGCGACCACGGGATCCCGGATTACAACTCGATCCGGATGGCGTACGGCCTCCCGGGGATCGCGAGCTTCAACGACGTGAACCCCGGCGACCCGTCGGTCGGCGCGGCGCTGGCGAGCGTGTACTCGAGCGTGGACGAGATCGATCCGTGGATCGGGCTCCTGTCCGAGCCCCAGGCGCCCGGCGCGTTGGTGGGCGAGACGCTCAAGCGGATGCTCGCGGACCAGTTCACGCGGTTGCGCGACGGCGATCGGTTCTGGTACACGCAGTACCTCCCGACCGAGCTCGTGAACGAGGTGAACAGCACCACGCTGGGCATGATCATCAAGCGGAACACGGACATCGGCGAGGAGATGTCGGACAACGTCTTCATCGCGCAGGATCCGTGCCCCGCGGACGTGAACAACGACGGGAACCTGAACTTCTACGACATCTCGATGGTGATCCAGGGGATCGGGCAGAGCGATCCGCGGGTCGATTACACGGACGACGGGACGTACGACTTCTTCGACCTGTCGGCGTTCCTGACGCTGTATCAGTCGGGGTGTCCCTGATCGGGCGTGTCGATCCGGAGGATGAGGGTCGTGCCGTTGACCTCGTTGGTGACGACGAGGAGGGGCGCGCCGATCGGGCTGGATGACGCGTCGATGAACGACATGCCTTCGGGCGCGATATCGCCGGCGGCTCCTTCGGGGTCGCCGGCTTTGTGTGTGGCGTGGTAGGAGGCGAACGCGGGGCGTGCCGGGTCGGTGATGTCGACGGCGATGATCGCGCTGGTGCGCTCGAGCCCGACGAAGGCGTAGACGCGGTCTCCGATGCGCCCCAGCGCGAGCGCTTCGGGTTCGGGGCCGCGGTCGTCGGAGCGGGTGTCGGTCTCGTCTCCGGCGTGGTTGATGTTGAATCGGCCCGGGTCGAGGCGCGCGACGGTGCGCTCGAAGAGCGAGCCCGTGTCGCTGACGAGGTTGCCCACCCGGTCGAAAATGGAGATGGATCGGGACCCGAAGGCGTGGAGCTCGTCGTGGTCCCCGTCGTGGTCGGTGTCGCCGGTGGCGGCGGAGACGCGGAGGCGCCCGAGGCGGTCGTCGCGTTGGAGTTCGTCGCGGTTCGGGAACGCGTCGGGATCGAGCGTGAGGTTCTTGACGCGGGCTTGCTCCTCGAACGCGGCGTAGCCGCGTGGGTCGCCCTCGTTGGCGGTGACGATATAGTCGCGCCCGCCGACGCGGTAGCACGCGATGGTGTCGGGCTGGCGCATCCCGAGGACGGGGGCGGTGGCGATGTGGATCCCGCCGTCTTTGTCGGATGGGTCGAGCGCGTGCTCGGGTTTACTGTGGTCGAGGGCGCCCGCGGAGAAGAGGTCGATGACGAGCCCGAGGTCGAGGTCGACGACGGCGATCGCGTTGTTCTCCTGGCACGAGACGTACGCGCGGCGCGAGTCGGGGTCGAAGGCGATGTACTCGGGTTCGAGGTCCATGCTCGGGGTCGCGCCGGGTCCGAAGACGCGGACGCCCTCGGGGACGCCGGTGGTATCGAAGAGCGTGAAGCCCGCGGTGGCGGCGTCGGACTCATCGAGGGTGCGGGGGTCTTCGGGGAGGCGCACGATGGTGATCGAGCCCGGCGGGTCGATCGAGTAGTCGTCCGACGGCTCGCCCTCGTTGGCGGCCAGGAGGAATCGCCCGTCGGGGGAGAAGGCGACCATGTCGGGGAGCGCGCCCGCGGCGATTTTCGCGATGAAGTTCGCGTCGGTGTCGAAGAGGACGATCGAGCCCGGTTCGTGCTTGGGGTCCGCCTCGACGGCGCACGCGACGAGCCCGCTGCTGACGCTCACGGAGTTGACCCCCGCGCCGTACGGGTTGAGGTCGATGGTGCGCGTGAGGGTCGGGGTGGTCGGGTCCGCGATGTCGAGGACGTCGATGCGGTTCGCGGAGGCGTTGGTGACGAAGAGGCGCGCGGTGCCCGGGTCGAAGGCGACGATCTCCGCGGCGGATTGGCCGCGGATACCCGAGTCGTACCGGCCGATGGGGACGAGGTCGATCGGGGCGGCGACGGTGACGGCGCTGGTCGCGGCGAGGATGAGCGTGGGGAGCTGGGTCATGGGGGTGCGATTCTTGATCTTGACGCGGGATGGGTGTTGGCGATTGAATCACGTTGGGCGTGGGGTGGCGGAGGTCGGAGAGGAATTAATATTCGATCCCGGAGTGAACTCGGTATCCGGTGAGGTCTCGGGTGGACGGCGCGATTCGGCGTTCGCGTCGTTCGCGGCGTCACGGCGCGAGGCGTCGGGGTTTCCATCCGTTCGAAGGACCACGGGACCATCGTGCGCGGTCGTGGAGTCGCCCGGCGCGGGCGGACCAGAGTTCGAGTGTCTGGATGTGGATCCGGAATCCGCCCCAGTGCGGTGGGCGTTCGATGCGGGACCCGAGCGCGAGCGTGGTCCCCAGGCGCGTCGCGTCGGCGACGAGGCGCTCGCGTGATTCGATGGGTTCGCTCTGCGGGCTGACGACGGCGCCGATCCTGGAGAGCAGGGGGCGCGAGCGGAAGTAGGCGTCGCTCTCCTCCGGGGAGGTCCGCTCGGCCCGGCCTTCGACGCGGACCTGGCGCTTGAGCCCGGGCCAGTGGAAGACCGCGGAGACGAGCGGGTTGTGCTCGATCTCGCGCCCCTTGCGGCTGTGGTAGCTCGTGTAGAAGATGATCGCGGGGGGATCGGTCTCGATCGCTTTGCACAGCACGATCCGGGCGGACGGGGCGCCTCGGGGGGTTGCGGTCGCGAGGGTCATGGCGTTGAAGTCCTCGTCGCCGGCGGCCGCTTCGGCTTCTCGGTACCAGCGCTGGAGGATGGGCATGGGATCGTCCGGCAGCGCCCGCGGGAGATCATCGCACGCGACGAGCGAGGTCAGTGTGCGGAGCAAGGGATGGCGATGCGTGTCCTGATGCGTGTCCATCATTGAGTCGCGTGATGCGGTGTCCGGATCCATCCCCGTGGTCTCGCCGATCAGGGCGATTTCGGGTCGTACCAGTTGCGGGTCGGGGGCTCTCCGGGCGTCTGCGCCCATGTGTTCGTGAAGGGATGTGCGCCGGCGTGGCCGTCGGTGAAGACGTAGTTCGCGCGTTCTCCGTTGTGGCGCGTGTGCTCGATGACCCTGGGGAGTGCCTGCGCGGTATCCCATTGGCGCGTCTGGATCATCGGGTTCGCGACGGCGGGCGGATCGCCCCAGAACATGGGCATGAAGTGGTCCATGCCCAGCTCCTCGGTGAGTTCCGCGCCGAGGACGCATCGGGACGGGGACCGGATCCGCGAGGCCTTGATGCCCCAGTAGGGCGGGTGGTTCGGGGTCAGGTACGCGTTGATCCCGTACGACGCAAGCCGGGGCATCATCAACGATTCCCAGTTCTGGGAGTGATCCTCCGGGCACCGGCACACCTCCATGGCGCTGATGAACGCGCGGATCTCCCCGGCGCTCGGGTTCTCGGGGAGGGGCGCGTCGACGCCGAGGTAGGGCGCGAGCAGGTGGATCCACGAGATCGAGAAGGGCGCCGGCGGGTTGCCGTTCATCGCCATCCCGGGCATGCGCGCGGTCGGGAAGTGCTCGCGTGTGTCGTCCTGCGCGTACATGCTCATGGCCGTCGCGATGGACCGGGTGTTGGACAGGCACACGACCCCGCGGCCCGCGGCGCGGGCCCGGCCCAGCGCCGGGAGCATGATCCCGATGAGGAGCGCGATGATCGCGATGACCACGAGGAGCTCGACGAGCGTGAACCCGGGCAGAGGGGCCCCGGGTTTGGAGCGTTTCCTGTTCGGGTTCCACCCGAGGCGCTCCTCCGCCTCGACCCCGGCGGGGAAGAGGATGTTGTTCTCCTTGTGGATGTGGATGTGGGTGTCGCGTTCGAGCTCTCCGAGCAGATCCAGGCACGCGCGCCACGTCGAGCACGCGCCATCGGGGGCGGTCAGGTCGTCGGTGAGCGATCGGATCCTCGCGAACGCTTCGCCGACGTCGTCGTGGTCGTGGAGCATGCAGTCGATGGGTCGGCGCACGCTCCAGGGCGGGCCGGTGTGCAGCTCGGTGTTCCGATCGAGGCGTCGGAGCCACGGGAAGAGGACGCGTTCTTCGCGGATGAAGTGGTCGTGCATGTCCTCCGTGAGCGCCGCGACGGTTTGCTGGAGATCGACCAGTCTCGGGTCGTCGTCGGCGTGGGCCGCGACGCATTTGGCGACCAGGGTCTCGAGCCGGTCGAGCGCGGAACGCGCGTACGCGTGGTGCGTCTCCTCGATGTGGTCCGCGAGCTGGGTCATCGTGAGCGCGGTGCAATCCATCGCTTCGGCTCGGGTCGATTCGTCCGGCCCGTAGACGCGCAGCGACGCGAGGGTCCCGTCCGGATCCAGCCCGATGGACGCGGCCGCGTCGCGCAGCGGCTTGTTCCCGGCGCAGCAGAAGTCGATCCCGAGGCGTTCGAGCTCCGGGATCAGCTCGGGGTACCGGGCGGCGATCGCGCCGGTGGTCGTGTCGATGGTGATCTCACGGCTCATCATGGTTCTCCTTGTCCGTGCGGGTTTCGGTGTGCTCGTCGAGATCGCAGCACGCGCCGGCGAAACCGAGGCGCTTCCACGCGATGCCGAACGGGACGAGGTCCCCCCCGTGTTCGTCTCGTGCCGTGCGCGCGTCCGATCCGCGCGTGAACGCGGCGACGGACGAGGCCATCGGGGTCCACATCCCGGGGGTGATCAGGAAGTGCGCGTCCGCGGTGCGGATCCACTCGCTCGTCGTATGGTCGTGCGACCAGCGATCGACGATGTCCCGGTCGGGGTGTTCGATCTCAAAGTTGACCTGGCAGTTGAAGTCGTCGAAGAGGATCGGCTCCGGGCCCCGCGGGCCATCGATGATCGTGGCCGTCGCCCATCGCTCGTCGCTGATGATCATGTTGCACTGGGCGCACACGTCGTAGCCGAGGCGGACCGCAGGGGGCCCGTCCTGCGCGCCCCGATCGCACGATCCGAGCAGCGCGAGCGCGGTGACGGTGAGTGTGGATGCGATGCGTTTCATACGGAGGATCTCCTCAAGAAGAGCACGATCGAGAGCCCGAGCGGGGCGATGATCCACGCGACGAGGGTCCCGCCGAGGATCCAGGGGAGCGCGTCCCCGAGCGTGTGCGACGCGTACGCGCCGACCGGGCCGAGCACGTCGAGCGAGGCGTTCATGTTCACGATCACGCCCATCTTGAAGGACTGGAGCGGGTTGACGATCGCGAGCGAGAAGACCTCCTGGACGCGCAGCTTGAAGAGCACCGAGCTCGCCATGAGCCCGAGGTCGCTCACGAAGACGAGGGTCAACCAGACGAAGAGGGCGATCCCGGTCGCGACGGACGAGCGCCTCGACACGACGGAGATGAGGATCCCGAGCGAGAGCATCGCGAGCGCGAGCATGGCCGTGAACCCGACGAGCATCGCGTAGGAGCCCACGCCCACCCCGCCCGCGCGCCACGCCAGGACGCCGGCGCTGACCCCGAACCCGATGCACAGCGAGCAGACGAGCGCCGCGGCGAGCCCGAGGTACTTCCCGAGCAGGACCTGGGGCCGCGAGACGGGCTGGGCGAGCATGTAGAGCAGCGTTCCACGCTCACGCTCCCCGGCGATCGAACCGGCGCCCGCGGTGAGCGCCATGAGCGGGACCACGAGCATGATGAGGTTGAGCAGGCCCGCGGCGGTGCGCCCGAACCCGGCGAATCCGTGCGAGCCCACGCCGCTGAGTGACAGGTACGAGACCCCGACTGCGAGGATCGTGAACGCGAGGGTGTACAAGAGGAACCACTTGCTGGAGAGCGCGTCCCGGAACTCGCGTTTCGCGAAGGCGCACGCACCGGAGATCAACGATGGTGATTTGGAGATCGCTTCGTTGAGCAAGCTCCGCTGGAGTTCGATGGTGCTCATCGCCGGGTCTCCTTGAGCTGGATGTCGTCGAGGACCTCGATGTCGCGGACACGGATATCGAGGCGTTCGAGGACGCTGATGGGTTCGGCTTTCCGGTCACGCGGCACGGCGACGCACAGCCCGTGCCCGTTGAGGTGGACGGCGTGCCCGGACTCGCGCAGCGCGTCGGCCGCGTCCGATTCGTTCGCCATCTCCAGGTACAAACGCACGACCTGCACGGGCTTCTCGGTCGGCCAGAGATCCGACGGGGTCGTATCGCGCACCACGCGACCGCGCTCCATGACGAGCACCCGGTCCGCGAGGGAGATGATCTCGTCGGGTCGATGCGACGCGAAGAGCAGGGTCTTGCCCTGACCACGCAGGCGCTGGAGGGTTTCCACGACCTCGCCTCGACCGTCGGCGTCGAGGTTCGACGTCGGCTCGTCGAGGATGATGAGCGGGGGATCGCTCAGGAGCGCGACCGCGAGCGCGAGGCGTTGTTTCATGCCGCCCGAGAGGTCGCGGACGCGCTTGCGTTCGTGCCCGCGAAGGCCGACGGTCTCGAGCGATTCGATCGCGCGCCGTGGCGGGACCCGGCGCAGGCGCGTGAAGAGCGCCATCGATGATCCCAGACGCGCGTCGTCGTGGAAGGAGAGCTCCTGCGGGACGTACCCGACGAGCGCCCGCGCGAGTCGCCCGCGCCGGGCGGCGTCGATCCCGCCGATCGTGACGCGCCCTTTCGAGCGGATGACGCCGAGCAGGCAGCGGATGAGGGTTGTTTTCCCGGCGCCGTTGCTCCCCCAGAGGGCGAGCGCGTCGCCGTCGCCGAGCTCGAACGAGACGTCCGAGACGGCTTCGACCCGCCCGAATCGTTTCGTGACAGAGGCCGCGTGGATCATGATGGTTCTCCCGTTCGGATCGCGCGCGATCCGTGATCGGCGCCGAGGATCGCGGTGCACGCGCCGGCGATCAGGATGAGTGCGATCGCGACGACGCCCATGCGGAGCCCGCTCCGCGATGCGGCGCTGATCGAGATCTCGATGCCCGGGGGCGACGCGAGCGGCGCGGGGTCGATGAGCGTGGATTCCGGGCGGAGCTCGGGGAGCGCCCGAGCGGTGAACTCGATCGCCTGCTGCGCCGGGCTGTGGACGAAGAGGCGCAGGTTGGGCTCGCGCGCGAGCATCGCGCCGAACAGACTGCGGGGCTCGTACACCACGTCGCCCACGCCGTCGCGGTCGAGATCGAATCCGGCGTAGTCCGACCAGTAGTTCCCCGACCCGTCGCGCGAGAACTCATTGAGCATGAGCCGCCCTCGCCCGTGGGTCGCGGCGGGCTCCTCGTTCTCGATAAACGCGTTGTTCGTGAACACGTTGTCGTGCGTGTTGGGCGTCGCGAGGAGCCCGATCTCGTTGAACGCGATCATGTTGGACTCGAAAACCCCGGTCGAATCCACGGACGATGGGCTGTTGTCGAGGTAGACCCCGACCCTGTTCGCGAGGAGCGCGTTGTTGGTGATGACGATGTCGTCGCAGTCCTTGAGACCGATCCCGTACCCGCTCGCGCCCCGGTTGTTGCGCATCCGGTTGTCCCGGAGCGTGATCCGGTTGCTGTACATGAGGTAGACGCCCACGGAGTTCGAGTGCAGGTCGTTGCCCTCGAGCACGGTGTCGTGGCTGTACATGAAGTGGAGCCCGTACCTGCTGTCGCTGACGGTGTTGCGCGAGACCCGGAGGTTCTCGGAGTACCAGAAGACCATGTCGCGCGACCCGCGGACCGTGTTGTCCTCGATCACGCAGTTGTGGCTCCACCACAGGCGGATCCCGTCGCCGCGCCGTCCGGGTTCCATGTCCTTGCAGGCGATCCGGTTGCTGCGCACGATCGAGTCGGAGGACTGACGGAGATCGATCCCGAAGAGCGCGTCCTCGATCGTGTTGTGCTCGATCGTCGCGTTCGGCGCCGAGACACGGATCCCGGCGGGCTCGCCCGTGACGGACGACCCCGACGCGCGGACGGTCAGCGAGCGGACCGTGACGCCCCGGGCGCGGACCTCGATCACCGAACCCTCGCCCCGCGCGTCGATGACGACGCCGTCGCTCCCGTCGAGGGTGACGGGCTTGCTGATCACCAGGTTCCCGATGTAGACCGCGCCCGGAACGCGGATCGTGTCGCCCGGTTCGGCGCGCTCGATCATCGCGTGGATCTCGTCGGTCGAGCGTGTCCGGTCGGCTCCGTCGGGCGCGCCGTGCGCCGGGGCGCCGAGCACGCCGAGGAGGATCAGGATGACGGCGGGGAGTCGCATGGCGGGTTCCGTTTCAGGCCGAGGCGGGCGATGTCTCGTTCTGCTCGCGCTTCACGAGCGGGAGGTAGGCGCGCCGGTGGAAGTACAGCGCGAGGACGAGCACGACCGACGCGACGCCCGCGAGGATGAGCCCGGCGCCCGGGGTCGCGATGGTCACGAACTGACCGATCCCGCCCTTCCCCAGCGCGGTCGGGACGAAGGGTTTGACGGCGTTGGACAGCGGCGCGTTCGGGTCCAGGTTGAGCCCGAAGTGGCGCATCCACAGGTGGAGATCGAGGAGGAAGACGATCGGGAAGAGCACGACGGGCGCGACGAGCAGGGCCGTCCAGCGTGTGTGGATCGACGCGGCGAGCTCGAGCATGACGACGAACGCGATCATCACGAAGACCCCGACCGTGCGCTCGATCGAGGCGGCCTCGTAGAGCGAGCGCATCCCGATGTAGTGGTTGAGCCCGTCGATCTCCGCGACGTCGCCGGTCAGGGCGTTCAGATACGCCGTCATGTGGAGCCCGTCGGGGTACTGGGGGGCCTGGAGCTCCATGTGCCAGTACGGGAGGAAGAGCGAGACGAGCAGGAGCACGCGCGCGACGAGGAGGAGGAACCCGGGTGTTCCGTACCGGATCGAGTGCCTGGAGACCTCGTCCCGGCTGACTCTGGGTCCCATGAATCGGGCGATGAGTGAACGCATTGGTCGGTCCTCCGGAACTGGAGCGTCCTGTGGTTCAGGGCGCGGCGAGAGCAAGCCGGGCGTGGGGGGGTGCGGCCCCCCCCCCCGGGGGGTGATTAGGGGGCGAACCACAGGGTGCCCAAAAAAAAAAAGGGAAGCGCCGAGCAGAAAAAAGAACACGATGGCGACGAGTCCGCGGTCGAGCACGTGCG
>CBFGUD010000036.1:0-18296 GCA_965652365.1 uncultured Phycisphaerales bacterium | reverse complement strand
GGGTGCCCTGCTTTGCGGCGAAGCCGGGTGCCCTGCTTTGCGGCGAAGCCCAAAGCAGGTAGACACACGCGCCCAATGTCTTCTCTCCTCCCCCTGCCTCCCTGCCTTCCCCCCTTCGCACCCTCCCCCGCGTGCGGGGGAGGTGGCACGCGAAGCGTGACGGAGGGGGTGCTTTCATGCCTCCCCCCAATCTGACTTCTCCGCGCCCTCCGCGCCCTCTGCACCCTCTGCGTACCCCCTTCCCCCTTCCCGAGATGGCCCCTCCCTGACCCACCCACTCCCCGCGCCGTATCCTCCCCCATGGACCAACGCGCAGACCGACTCAAACCCTTCGGCACCACCATCTTCGCCGAAATGACCGCCCTCGCAAACCACTACGACGCCGTCAACCTCGCACAGGGCTTCCCAGACTTCGACGGCCCAACCCCGGGCAAACACGCCGCCATCGGCGCCATCCAATCCCACCACAACCAATACACCCCCCTCCCCGGACTCCCGGACCTCCGAAGCGCCATCGCCAAGTGGAACCACGACCTCAACAACCTCGACTACGACCCCGACTCGGAAATCACCGTCACCACCGGTTGCACCGAAGCCATCACCGCCGCCCTCCTCGGGCTCGTCAACCCGGGCGACGAAGTCATCCTCTTCGAACCCTACTACGACTCCTACCGCGCCGCCTGCGCCCTCGCCGGCGCCACCCCCCGCTTCGTCACCATCGAACCCACCGACGACGGCTTCGCCTTCTCCCGCGACGCCCTCGAACGCGCCTTCACCCCGCGCACCCGCGCCATCATCATCAACACCCCCCACAACCCCACCGGCATGGTCATGACCACCGAACAGCTCGGATGGATCGCCGACCTGTGCAACCAGCACGACGTCATCGCCATCGCCGACGAGGTCTACGAACAACTCACCTACGACGACACCCCCCACACCTCCATCGCCACACGCCCCGACATGCGCGACCGAACCCTCGTCCTCTCCTCCATGGGCAAAACCTTCTCCCTCACCGGATGGAAAGTCGGATGGGCCCTCGCCCCCGCCCCCCTCACCGCCGCCCTCCGCAGCGCCCACCAGTTCATCACCTTCTGCGTCCCCGGCCCCCTCCAACTCGGATGCGCCACCCTCATGAACGACGCCAGACCCGACGTCACCGCCCTCCGAACCCACCTCCAGTCCATGCGCGACAAACTCGGATCCGCGCTGTCAGAACTCGGATTTGTGGTTCGTGCCCCCAAGGGTTCCTACTTCATCATGGCCGATCACACAAAAGTGAGCCGCAAGCTCGGCCTCACCACCGACATCGAGCTCTGCCGCTGGCTCCCCGAACACGCCGCCGTCGCCGCCGTCCCACCCTCCGCCTTCTACGACACCCCGAACCTCGGCCACAACTTCGTCCGCTTCTCCTTCGCCAAAACCGAAGACACCATCGACCGCGCCATCCACCGCCTCCGACTCGCCCTCGCGTGATCCACCTCGCCGACCACCTCGACCCCGACCTCCGCGACTGGGCCCGCGCCCGCACCGCCGCCGTCCTCGCCGCCTGCAACCCTCAACGCCTCACCACCCGATCACTCACAACTCATAACACACTTCTCCCCGATCGACCCACACACATCCTCGCCTTCGGCAAGGCCTCCCTCGCCATGACCCAATCCGTGCGCGCGCACCTGGGCACCCGCTTCGTCCGCGCCACCATCCTCGCCCCCACCAACACCCCCGTCCCACCAGATCACGCCATGCAATTGTTCCACGTGGAACATCCCACCCCCACCCAAGCCAACATCAACGCCACCCAACACCTCCTCGACCACGCGCACTCGATCCCGACCAACCACGCCGTCGTCGTCAACATCTCCGGCGGCGGCTCCGCCCACCTCTGCCTCCCCAAACCGCCACACACCCTCGCCGACATCATCCGGACCACCAACGAACTCAACGCGCGCGGCGCGAGCATCCACGAACTCAACGCCGCGCGTTCCAAACTCGAACAACTCAAATCCGGCGGGCTCGCCCGCCGCCTCGCGCACCTGACATCCTGCGCGCTCGTGCTCTCCGATGTGATCGGCAACGATCCGGCCGTCATCGCGTCGGGCCCCATGTTCGCGCCCGATATCCCGGTCCCGCACACCATCGTGGGGTCCAACGCCGACGCGATCGACGCCGTGATCGGATCGCTCGGCGCGCAGGTCATCCACACCGAGCGCGACGTCACCGGCGGCGCGCGCCAGCGCGCCGGGGCGCTCGCGCGCCGGCTGCTGTCGGGCGCGGTCGGGGACGCCGTCGTCATGGGGGGCGAGACCACCGTCGACACCCACGGCGCGGCGGGGATCGGGGGGCCGGTGTGCGAATGCGTGGTCGCTGCGGCGCTGGTGCTCGCGCGGGAGTCCGGGTTCTCGTGGCGCGCGATCGGGATCGCGACCGACGGCGTCGACGGCCCGGCCAAGGTCTGCGGGGGGGTGCTCGACGACGCGATCATGCGCACCGAGGGCGCGACCGAGCGCGCGGCGCGGGCGCTGGACGCGCACGATACACTGGGGTTCCTGGAATCCGTCGGCGGGTCGATCGTGACCGGGGCGACGGGGACGAACGTGAACGACGTCATCGCGCTGGTGCGCACGGGGTGAACCGATGACCATCTCGGTCTGGCAACGAACCAAGGCGCACGAGGTCATCCGCTGCGACGTCGCGATCGTGGGCGCGGGGATCTCGGGTTTGTCGGCGGCGATCGAGTGCGAAGCCCGTGGGCTCTCGTGCGCGATCCTCGAATCGTCGTGGGCGGGGTCCAAGGCATCGGGGCGCAACGCGGGGTTCCTGATCCGCGGGGCGGCGGCGAACTACGCGCGGTCGTGCGAGGCCTACGGGCGCGAGCGCACGCGCGCGCTGTGGGAATGGACGGAGGAGAACATCCGCGGTCTCCGCGCGCTGGGGCTCGAGTCGACCCCGGGGTTCCGCTCGCTCCCGTCGTGCGTGGGCGCGACGGGCGAGGGCGAGATGGAGGAGCTGGTGCGCTCGCGCGACATGATGCTCGAGGACGGGCTCGGGTGCGAGCTCGTCGATGCGTCGAGCGGGATCGACGACGCGCTGTGGCGCTCGGGGAGGGTGCTGGGGGGCTTGCTGAATCCGGACGACGCGGTGTGCTCGCCGTACGAGCTGGTGCGGCTGCTCGGGGCGCAGCTGAGCGTGACGCCTCTGATTGAGGACGCGGAGGTGTACCGGATCGGGGTGGACGGTTCGGGGTGCGTGCTCCGCGCGCGGGGGGTGGAGGTGCGCGCGTCTCGGGTGCTGCTGTGCACGAACGCGTACGCGGCGGGGCTGGTGCCGGCGCTCGCCGAGATCGTGAAACCGAACCGTGGTCAGATGCTCGCGGTGCGGACGCGGGACCCGGCGGACGCGGAGCTTCGGTGCGCGTACTACCTGAACCACGGGTCGGAGTACATCCGTCGCGGCGCGCCCGGTGAGGTGCTGATGGGGGGCGCGCGGACGTACCACGCCGCGGAGGAGGCGACCAAGAGCGACGACGTGACGCGCGCGGTGCAGGAGCACCTGGAGCGGTTCGTGCGCGAGTGGGTGACGGGGGAGTATGTTGTGACGGCGCGTTGGTCGGGGATCATGGGGTTCACGCGCGACGCGCTGCCGGTGATCGGGGCGGTGGATCCGTCGGACACGCCCGGGGAGGGTCGGGTGTGGTTCTGCGGGGGGCTGACGGGGCACGGGATGTCGATGGGGTACCGGACGGGTCGGCACGCGGTGCGTGTGATGGTGGAAGGTGAGGCGACGATGTTCGGGCTCGATCGGTTCGGATCGGGTGCGGGGTGACGGGCGGGGTGACGGCGGTTTTTGTCGTGGTCGCGGTGGGAAAGTGGGGCGGGAGTGTTCTTTGCGGGGTTGGGCGCGTATGGTTGTGACCCTCGCGATCGGCGGCGTGCGCCTTATCTCGCGGGGGCGACGGAGTTTGCATGGCGAAGCAGGACGACAAGATCACGATGGACGCGGTGGTTGTTGAGGCCCTCCCCAACGCGATGTTCCGGGTGCGCCTCCCCAACGACCAGCAGACCGAGATCATCGGGTACGTGTCGGGGAAGATGCGCAAGCACTACATCCGGATCCTTCCGGGCGACACGGTGACGGTGGAGATCTCGCCGTACGACCTGACGCGTGCGCGGATCACGTACCGGCGTTAACTTCCTCTTCGGCTTCGTTCGATTTTCCGTTTGGCTTTGGGAACGTGCTGCGCAACCCATCGATGTGAAGAAAGAGATCTTCGCTGACGGACTGCCACATCGGATCCAGCACGACGTCGATACCTTCGCGTCTTGCCAGCCGCGTGGCGGGGACAAAGTCTGCATCGCCGGCGACAAGCACGATTTGATCGACAAGTTTCTTGTACGCCAACGAAGCGACATCGAGCCCCAGACGCATGTCGACGCCCTTTTGCTTGATGTCGTAGTACACGTCCTTGTCCTTGAGTTCGCCCACGCTCTTTTCGCCTTTGAGTAACAGTCTGGTCGAATCGGCGTTGATCCTCCACCCCGCTGTTCCCTCCGCCAGGTGTCCGAACCGGAGCGCGACCTTTCGCTTCTTGCTGAGCGCTCTGAAGAAGTCGGTCTGAAACCTGAATACATCGGTCTTTCGGAAGTGGATTGCTCTGCCGGTCAGCGGATGGTGGACGCGCTTTTCACTCGGTGGACAGTCGTAATAGAAGATTCTGTACAACTCCGATCGCGGCAAATCTTGCTTGTGCTTCGGTTTCTGTCTTGGTTTCAGATGAGCGACGCACATCGCGAACAGCGCATCGGCCACTGCTTGTGGGGCGAGCGGTTGTGTCGACTGGGCAATTTTTTTGTACCTTCTTAGGAAGAATGCCCCGTCAACCAGAACTGCCGTCTTCGTCATGCGCTCGTCCTCGGGTCGACAAAGAGAAACCCCCGGAGTCGGCATCGCCAAGATTCGAGGCGTGCGGACTGCCGAGGGCAGGATACCTGATTATCGACTGGATTGATTGAGAAGTCAATCCGTTCTCTCAGAGATGAACTGGGGATCGGGTTGTTTATTCCCCATGATTGAGTTCCTGATCGCCGGACAGGTCGAGATCCAGCTTTCCGGTCCCACCGGTCCTCAGCCGTCGTCTGGGCGGGGGGCGACGACGACGCGGCGGGAGAGGTCGGGGACCCAGGTGCCTCCGGGGTTTTCGACGGTGATGGCGAAGACGGCGACGCGTCCGACGTCGATGGCGGGGTCGATGGGGACGATGACTTCGCCGGCGTCGGTGGCGTTGAAGACGCCGCCGGAGACTTTTTGTTCCATGCCCCGTTCGTCGATGACCCAGACCTGGTACTGCTCTTTGGCGGGGTCGTTGACGGGGAGCCCGACGAAGCGGAGGTATCCGGTTTCGAGCTCGTCGTTCCAGACGACGTCGCCCTGGACGTCGCCGAGCTGGGCGGGGGAGTCGGGGAGGTCGAAGGGTTGCCAGGCGAGGCGGACGGTGTCGGGGACTTCGAGGAGTTTGCGTCGGTTTGCGGCGAGCTCGGCGGGGTCCCGGGGCGTTTCGTATCTGGCGATCTCGAGGCGTGCTTCGTCGAGTTGTTCTTGGGTCTGCTCGAGGTTGGCGGTCGCGCTGGCGAGCCGATCGCGGAAGGCGTCGAGGTTGGAGGTGGCTTCGGCGAGTCGCTGGGCGATGTCGAGGCGGCGGGTTTGTTCGTCGTCGAGCTGCTGTTCGAGCTGGGCCTGGGCGAGTTTGGCTTGTTCGATGATCCGTGTGTTGGCGTTGATGCGGTCTTCGAGCATCGCGATCTCGGCGATGCGTGCGTCGAGGGCCTGGTCGCGCTGCTGGATCTGGGTGGCGGCGTAGATGCCCACGGTGAGGGCGATGAGGATGCAGGCGGCGGCGAGGAGCCAGGGGGCGACGGGGCGTCTGGGATCGGGGGCGATGGAGGCGGCGACGGCGGCGCGGTCGGGGTCCTTGGCGACGACGGCGCGGCCTCGGGTTTCGATGGCGCGTGCGAGGTGTGCGGGGAGGGGGGCCTGGTCGGTGTCGGCTTCGTCGAGTGCGAGGATGAGTTCGCCGATGGCGTATTCGTCGTCGGGGTCGATGTCGTGGTGGGCGCAGAGTGACTCGAGCTCGGCGCGGTCCTCGGGGGTGAGCTGGTCGAGGTGCGCGTCGGCGAGGAGTTCGTGGAGGCGGTGCATGGGGTCTTGGGTGCTCATGATTCGCCTCCTTTCTGTTCGGTGGTCATGGGCGGTGCGCCCTGTGTTTCCTGGAGTTTTTTGCCCATGCGCATGACGGCGCGGCGGAGTCGGGTCTTGACGGTGCCGACGGGGGTATCGAGGACTTCGGCGATCTGGTTGTGGGTGAGACCTCGGTGGATGGCGAGCCAGAGGGGTTGTCGTTCGTCGTCGGGGAGTTCGTCGAATCGTTGGGCGACGTCTTCGAGGACGGCGGTGCGGACGGCGGCGCGGATGGGGGCGATGGGTTCGCCCGGGTGGAGCGTGTGTGCGCTGGCGCGTGCGTTTTTGTGTCGTGTGACGGCGCGTCGCTGGGCGTCGATGAGTCTGCGGTGGGCGAGGGTGGCGATAAAGGAGGCCTCGGTCCCTTTGTTGGGATCGTAGCGTTTGGCGGAGAGCCAGATTTCGACGAATACGTCCTGCACGGCGTCATCGATCTCCGATTCGACCTTGTCGAGGTATCGGCGTGCGAGGCGGTGGATGAGGCCGCCGAACTCGTCGACGATTTCACGGACGGCGGATTCGTCTCCGTTCGCGATTCGCTCGAGTCCCGTGGTCAATCGGTGTCCTTTCGGGACGCACGGCGGTGTGGTGCTTCGGTTTCGAGCATATCGCGAGAAAGAGTCGTGTGCACGAAAACTTTTCTTCGGGTGGGTCCGAAAGCGTGGCGACGGGGCGGATTGTTTGATCCGCTGTTGCATTTCGCACGGGGCTCTTGGATGAGCCCACATTCCAGATTCGGAGAGATGATATGAACTTCACGAAGAAGGGCGCTTTGGCGCTCGGCGCGATGGTTGCGTTGAGCGGGTCCGCGATGGGTCAGGAGCAGGTGTACGGGGTGACGGACACGGGTGATCTCGTGTCGTGGGATTCGGGGGATTCGTCGAACCTGCTGAGCGGTGTGGCGATCCAGGGGCTGGAGTCGAACGAGCGGCTGCGCGGGATCGATTTCCGCCCGGCGGATGGTCGGCTCTACGGGCTCGGGAGCTTCAACAATCTGTACACGATCGACACGATGACGGGTCAGGCGTCGCTCGTGGGCGGCGGGAACTTCGCGCCCGGGATGAACGGGTCGTCGTTCGGGTTTGATTTCAACCCGGTGATCGATCGGATCCGTGTGGTGAGCGAGGCGAACCAGAACCTGGTGCTGAACCCGAACGACGGGACGGCGACGGGGGTGACGGACCTGTTCTACGGGGCGGGCGACGTGAACTTCGGGATGGACCCGAGCGTGGTGTCGAGCGCGTACACGAACTCGCTGGCGGGCGCGGCGATGACGCAGCTGTACGGGATCGACACGGAGCTGGACATCCTGGTGACCCAGGCGAACAGCGCGGGGACGGTCGGGGCGCTCGGGATCGATCTGAACGACACGGCGTCGTTCGACATCTCGGGATCGTCGGGGATCGCGTACGGGACGGTCGTTTCGGCGGATGGTGCGCAGTCGATCTTCTGGACGGTGAACCTGGCGACGGGTCAGGCGTCGATGCTCGGTCAGGTCGGGGGCGGTTCGATCATCACGTCGATGGCGGTCGTTCCGGCGCCGGGCGGGCTCGCGCTGCTCGGGCTTGGAGCGGCGGGCGCGATGCGTCGTCGTCGGTGATCGGAGGAGCGATCGCTCGGTGTGCTGAGCGATCGCGGCGGAACTAGTGGGCGACGGCTGGGTCTGTGTGCGAGATCCGGCCGTCGTCCTTTTTGGGTTCGATGGCGTGCTCGGGGTGAACGAGTGAGTAGACGGCGGGGACGAGGACGAGGGTGGTGAGCATGGAGGTGAGGAGGCCGCCGATGACGGCGCGGGCGAGGGGGGCTTGTGCGTCGGCGCCTTCTCCGATGCCGAGGGCGAGGGGGAGGAGCCCGAGGATGGTGGTGAGGGAGGTCATGAGGATGGGGCGGAGTCGTCGGCGTCCTGCTTCGGCGATGGCGTCGCGTGTGACGAGCCCGGAGCGTCGGAGATATCCGGTCTGGTCGACGAGGAGGATGGCGTTGTTGACGACGATGCCGCCGAGCATGATGCAGCCGATGTAGGACTGGATGTTGAGTGTGGTGTTGGTGATGAAGAGCATGAGGATGACGCCGATGGCGGCGAGGGGGACGGAGCACATGACGATGAGGGGGTCGCGGAGTGATTCGTACTGGCATGCGAGGACCATGTAGACGAGGACGAGCGCGAGCCCGAGGGCGAGCATGAGTTGGCGGGAGGATTCCTGTTGTTCCTCGACGGACCCGGTGAGGATGAAGTTGTACCCGGCGGGGGTGGGGATGCCGTCGAGGGCGGCCTGGACGTCGGCGGCGACGGAGCCGAGGTCGCGTCCGGCGACGTTGGCTTCGATGGAGACGAGTCGCTGCTGGTCCTTGCGTTGGATGACGGTGGGTCCTCGTCCGAAGTCGGTGGAGACGAGGTTGCGGAGCGCGACGTCTTCGCCTGTGTCGGATCGGACGGTGAGGTCGAGGACCTGGTCGATGGAGAGGGACTGTGCGTCTGCGAGCTGGACGAGGATGCGGTAGGCGTAGCCGTCGTCGGTGCGGTATTCCCCGGCGCGTGAGCCGGCGATGGCGGTTTCGATGGCTTGGGAGATGTCTCGGACGGAGACGCCGATGTCGGCGGCCTTGGCGCGGTCGATGGCGATTTCCTGCTGGGGCGCGCCTTGGTCGATGTCGGCGTCGAGGTCGGTGAGGCCGTCGATTTCGGACATGGCGTCCAGTGCGCGGTCGGCGAGGAGTTCGAGGGTCTGGAGGTCGTAGCCGCGGACTTCGACGGTGAGCCCGTTGTCTGAGGATCCGAGGACCCGTTCGAGGAGGAACTGTCCCTGGGGTGCGCGTGTGCGGACGGTCATGCCGGGGATCTGGGCGTCGAGTTTTTCTCGGAGGTCTGCGGCGATCTCGGTGTTGGATCGTGTGCGCTCTGAGCGGGGGACGAGGGAGATGCGCATGTCCCCGGTGGCGCCGTCGCCCGGGTTCCATCCCGAGGCGCCGACGGAGGTGACCCACGAGGTCATCTCGGGGGTGTTTTCGATGACGATCTGCTCGAGTTTGCGGGTCTGGGCGTCGACGAGGTCGAGTCGGGTGCCGACTTCCATTTCGCCTTCGACGCGGACTTCGCCTTCGTCGGAGGGCGGGAGGAACTCGGTGCCCAGTTTGGGGACGAGGAGGACGGTGGCGGCGAGGACGAGGAGGGTGGATCCGATGGTGATGATGCGGTTTCGGAGGACCCAGACGAGGAGGTCGCGGTAGGCGTTGTCGAGGGCTTCGAAGGCGCGGGTGGCGAAGGCGTTGAGTCTGGCGAGGGGTCCGGGGCGTTTGTCGGAGGCGTCGCGGCGTGTGAGCATGCGAGCGGCGAGCATGGGGACGACGGAGAGGGAGACGACGAGGGAGGTGACGAGGGCGAAGGCGATGACGTAGGCGAGTTCTCGGAAGAGGATCCCGGAGACGCCCTGGATGAAGATGACGGGGAGGAAGATGACGAGGGTGGTGATGGTGGAGGCGACGATGGCGGGTCCGACCTCGGCGGCGGCGGAGATGGAGGCGGATGCGGGGTCGGCGTGTTGTTCGTCGTGTTTGCGGAAGATGGCTTCGAGGACGACGATGGAGGAGTCGACCATCATGCCGACGCCGAGGGCGAGGCCTCCGAGGGTCATGAGGTTGAGGGTGAAGCCGGCGAAGTAGACGAGTGCGAAGGTGGCGACGACGGAGATGGGGATGGCGAGTGCGATGACGAGGGTGGAGGGGAGGTTTCGGAGGAAGAAGAGGAGGACGAGGACGGCGAGTGCGCCGCCGTAGAGGACGGAGTTGGCGACGTTGGTGATGGATCGTTCGATGTAGTTGCCCTGGTTGATGACGGCGAGGGCTTCGATCTGGGGGAAGTCTCGGTTGATGTCCTCGATCTCGTCGAGGATGGCGGTGGCGACCTCGACGGTGTTGGCGCCGGCTTCCTTTCGGATGGCGAGGCGGATGCCGAGTTCGTTGTTGATGCGGACGTGTCGGGTGAGTCGTTCGTAGGTGTCCTTGATTTCGGCGATCTGTCCGAGTCGGACGGGTGATCCGTCGCGGGTGGCGACGACGACGGCGCTGATGTCGTCGATGGATTTGAACTCTGCGGGTGCGCGGAGGGTGACCTCGTATCGTCCTGATTCGATGGATCCGGCGGGGAGGTCGAGGTTGGCGTCGCGGATGGCGGAGAGGATCTGGTTGAGGGGGAGCCCGAGTGCGCGGACGCGTGCCTGGTCGAGCTCGACGCGGAGTTCGCGGTTGTAGCCGCCCCATGCGTCGACCTGTGCGACGCCGGGGACCTGGGCGAATCGGTATCGGATCTGTTCCTCGATGAGGGTGGTGAGTTCGACGGGGTCGAGCTTGGAGGAGATGCCGATGACGACGATGGGGAAGGAGTTGACGTCGAACTTGCGGACGGTGGGGCGCGTGATCTCTTCGGGGAGTTCTTCGAGTTCGGTTTCGAGTTTGGAGCGGACCTCGGTGGCGGCGTCGTTGATGTCGGTGCCCCAGACGAAGGTGAGTCGGACGGAGGCGTCGCCTTCGGAGGAGGAGGAGGTCATTTCTTCGACGCCTGGGACGGTGGCGAGGATTTCCTCGAGGATCTGGGTGACGGAGCGTTCCATGACCTCGGGTGAGGCGCCCTCGTACTCGGTGGAGACGGTGAGGGTGGGCATCTCGACGTCGGGGAGCATGTCGATGCGGAGCTGGGTGAGGGATGCGGCGCCGAGGACGACGACGATGAGGGTGAGCATCGTCGTGAGGACGGGGCGCATGACGCTGAAGCGTGGGAGGTTCATTGGTCACGCTCCGCGGGGATCGTGACGGGGGAGCCGTCGTCGAGGAGTTGTTGGCCGAGTGTGACGACGCGGCCCGAGAGGGGGGCGGCGTCGCCGAGCGTGGTGGCCTGTGCGCGGGTGCCCTGGATGATGCCGACGCGGACGGGGACGGCGCGTGCGACGGGGGGCGTGACGGTGTCGTCGATGACGAAGACGACGTCCTGTCCTCCTCGGTTGACGATGGCGCGCTGCTCGACGATGGTGGTCTGTTCGACGGTGTCGAGGACGGCGCGGACGCGTGCGAACATGCCCGGGCGGAGGGCCTGGTCGGTGTTCTCGACGCGGACCTCGACGCGGGCTTGTCGGGAGCCCTCGTCGAAGGCGGGGGCGATGCGTTCGATGGCGCCGGTCCAGGAGCGGTTCGGGTAGGCGTCGGTGGTGAGGGTGACGGATTGGGCGACGCGCATGCGGGCGTAGTCGCGTTCGGTGACGGTGAAGGCGGCGACGACGGGGTCGAGGTCGATGATGGCGAGGATGGGTTGGTTGGCGGAGACGGTTTCGCCTTCTTCGACGTAGCGGTTGGCGACGACTCGGGTGTCGTTGGTGCCTTCCCAGTCGGCGCGGATGGTGGTGTAGGACTGGCGGATGCGGGCGGATTCGAGGAGGGACTCGACGCGGAGGATGTTGGCTTTGGCGACTTCGTGTGCGGCGCTGGCGGCGAGCTGGGCGGCGCGGGCGGTGTCGAGCTCGGTGTCGGTGGCGATGCCCTGGTCGTTGAGTTCGGTGGTGCGGTCGAGTTCGCGCTGGGCGATCTCGAGGGCGTTGCGTGCGTCGACGAGGTTGGCGTTTGCGACGGCGAGCTCGGCCTGGGCCTGGGCGACGGACTGGGCGGATTCGGCGTCGTCGAGTCGGGCGACGATCTGGCCTCGCTGGACCTGGTCGGCGAGGTCGAGGGGGAGGGAGGTGACGAGGCCGGAGACCTTGGCGGCGATGGTGACGCGTGCGCGGGATTCGAGGGAGGCGGAGAAGACGCGTGCGTCCTCGATGGGGCCGACGACGACGGGGGCGACCTCGACGGGGACCTCCATGCGCGACTGGGGGCGCGGGGCGGTGGTTTGGGGGGCGAGGAGTCTCCAGGTGACGAGGGCGCCGATCGCGGCGACAACGAGGAGGGCGGTCGCGGCGGTGGCGATCGTGCGGAGCGTCATCGGGGCGGGTCCCTTTCCGGAGGGGTGCTGCGGGGCTCGGGTACGGTAGGCCAAAGGATTCGTTGCAACAGATATTTGGATTCGGGATCGGTTCGCATGATCTTGCGGATCGGTCAGATGCCGTTGTAGGCGTCGACGGCGGCGGTGATGGTGTCGAGTTCGTC
Source organism: uncultured Phycisphaerales bacterium (assembly GCA_965652365.1). Classification (GTDB taxonomy): domain Bacteria; phylum Planctomycetota; class Phycisphaerae; order Phycisphaerales; family UBA1924; genus UBA1924. The sequence goes on along the minus strand of CBFGUD010000036.1, from coordinate 5,930 downwards.
CTTGGTGAGTTCGACGTCGGCGGCGCCGGCGTTGTCGGTTGCTTGCTTGGCGTTGCGGGCGCCGCAGAGGACGTGGGAGCATCCGGGCTGGGCGAGGGTCCAGGCCTGGGTGAGCTGGGCGAGGGTGACGGCGTGTGAGTCGGCGATGGGGCGCATGGGGTCGAGCATGGACTGGACCTTGCGGACGTTGTCGGGTTTGAATCGGTCCTTGCGGCGGCGCTGGTCGCCTTCTTCGTACTCGCGTTCGGGGGTGATCTTCCCGGTGAGGAGCCCCTGGGCGAGGGGGGAGTAGGCGAGGAAGGCGATGTTGTGCTGGGCGACGTGGGGGAGGTTGGTGGCTTCCATGTCTCGGTCGAGCATGGAGTATTTTTCCTGGTCGGCGTCGAGGGTGCCGTGCTTGGCGTACTCGGCGAGGAGGTCGGTGGAGGCGTTGCAGACGCCGATGGCGCGGATCTTGCCTTCTTGGCGGAGTTCCTCGAGGGCGCCCATGCGTTCTTCGATGGGGGTTGCGTCCTGTTGCCAGTGGGTTTGGTAGAGGTCGATGTGGTCGGTGCCGAGTCGTGTGAGTGAGCGGTCGATTTCTTCGCGGATGCCGTCGCGTCCGTTGTAGATGTAGACGTCGGTGTTTGGTTTGGCGTCCTTTGCGTCGGGTCCGGTGTTGAAGAAGTGGAAGGCGCGTTTCTTTTGTTCGTCGGTGAGGTCCCATCGCATGGCGCACTTGGTGGCGATGACGACGTCGTCGCGTCGGCCTTTGATGGCTTTGGCGACGATTTCTTCGGAGCGGCCGAAGCCGTAGATGGGGGCGGTGTCGATGAGGTTTCCGCCGGCGTCGAGGAAGGCGTGGATGGCGGCGATGGCGTCGTCGTCGTCGGTGCCCCCCCACTGCCAGCCGCCGATGGCCCAGGCGCCGAAGGCGACGGTGGAGGCGTTGATCCCGGAGTGGCCGAGTGGGCGGTATTTCATGTGTGGTCCTTTGGTGGGGGTGCTGTGGAGGGTATGCGCCGGGGCGCGGCGCATGGCGGTGCGCGCGGGCGGCGGGTTCGCGGAGTCTTGACGGAGAATGAACACGTCCTTGAACGACTTTTCCCTTGACGCGGCTATGTTTGTCTGATCGCGTCGCGTGGAGCGATGATTGGTTGATCGCGGCGCGTGGAGTTGAGACGAGAGACCCCCTGTACAGACACGTCGATGTGTTGATGGGTGGGCGCGGATCGGATCGCGCGTGGGTTGCCCTGCGCCGGTGATGCGCGGGATGGATTGCTCTCTTTCCGGATCCGGATCGGATGATCGCGGGTCTGCTGCACAACGGCCCGGCGCGTGCTCACGGACGCGTCGGGTCGTGTCTTTGGGGTGTGGGCGTGCGCGACGGGGCGGCCCGGCGTTGGTGTGGTGGGCGTGGTTGGGTTCGCGGGGGGATTGTGGTAGGATGTGGCATGCCCAGGTTCAGCACATTCCTGACGTTCAACGATCAAGCGGAGGAGGCGGCGCGGTTCTACACGTCCGTGTTCCCGGACTCGGAGATCACGAGGATCACGCGGTACCCGGATCTGGGGGAGGGGTCGCCGTTCGTCGCGGGGCGCGTGATGACGGTGGAGTTCGTGCTCAACGGGGTTTCGTTCACGGCGCTCAACGGGGGGCCTTCGTTCTCGTTCAGCCAGGGGATCTCGATCGCGGCGATCTGCGAGACGCAGGCGGAGCTGGACGCGTACTGGGCGAGGTTCGTGGAGGCGGGCGGGACGCCCGTGGCGTGCGGGTGGATCACGGATCATTTCGGGGTGTCGTGGCAGATCGATCCGGCGGTGCTGATCGAGTCGATCTCGAGCGAGGATGAGGGGGTCGCGGCGCGTGCGATGGGGGCGATGATGGGGATGGTGAAGATCGACGCGGACGCGATCGTGAAGGCCGTCGAGGGATGATGGGGGCGCGGGGCGGTGCGTATATCGCGGACACGGCGCGGGTGATCGGGGACGTGCGCCTGGGGAAGGATGTGAGCGTGTGGTACGGCGCGGTGATCCGGGGGGATGTCGCGCCGGTGGTGATCGGGGACGGGACGAATGTGCAGGACAACGCGGTGATCCATTGCGACCACCGGCGCGCGAACGTGATCGGTCGGGATGTGGTGATCGGTCACGGGGCGATCGTGCACGGGGAGTTTGTCGGTGACGGGACGCTGATCGGGATGGGTGCGAAGGTGCTGGGGCGCACGCGGATCGGGCGTGGGTGTCTGATCGGCGCGGGGGCGCTGGTGGCGCCGGGGACGGAGGTGCCGGACGGGTCGGTGGTGGTCGGGGTGCCGGGGAAGGTCGTGCGGGGGGTGAGCGATGAGGATCGCGCGTATCTGGCGAAGCTGCCGGGGCACTATGTGCGCTTGGCGAAGCGTCACGCGGAGCGTCCTGAGGACCCGGTGATTTTCGGGATGGATGAGATCGAGAACGCGGACCTGATCCCGGAGTGAGCGCGGGGGATGGGGGTCAGGGGCGCTTTGGGGGGAGGAGCGCGCGGGCGACGCTCATGAGGATCCCGAATCCGGCGATGGGGATGACGAAGAGGCGCATGGCGGCGGCGAGGTGGTCTGCGAGTTCGTGCTGCGTGGTGGTGAGGACGATGAAGGCGATGTAGGCGAGGTAGGCGGCGAAGAAGAGGGCGCCTTCGGCGCGGTTGATGCGGAATCCGGTGAACGCGATCGGGAGGCACGCGACGGCGACGGCGAGCATGACGGGGAGGTCGAAGGCGAGGAGCGATGGTTCGGCGGGGAGCCCGGCGGGGGCGAGGGCGCCGGCGATACCGAGGATGCCGAGGATGTTGAAGATGTTGCTCCCGATGACGTTGCCCACGGCGATGTCGCGCTGGCCTCGGATAGTGGCGACGATGGAGGTCGCGAGTTCGGGGAGGGAGGTTCCGGCGGCGACGATGGTGAGGGCGATGACGAGCTCGCTCACGCCGAGTTTCGTGGCGACGGCGACCGCGCCGGAGACGAGCCAGCGGGCGCCGAGGACGCACGCGGCGAGCCCGACGATGATGAGGACGAGCGAGATCGCGATCGGGCGGCGCGGGGGCTTGGGGGCGGCGTCGGCGTATTCGTCTTGGACGTCCTGGGTCTCGCGCGCGGAGGTGCGGATCGCGAAGACGGTGTAGGCGATGATGCCCGTGAGGAGGATGATCCCGTCGGCGCGGCCGAGGGCGGCGTCGCGGAGCATGATCCAGAGCGCGAGCGATGCGGCGATCATGATCGGGACGTCGACGCGGACGAGTTTCTGGCTGACGACGAGTGGGCTCACCAGGGCGGAGAGCCCGAGGATGCACAGGGCGTTGAAGATGTTGCTCCCGATCGCGTTGCCCAGGACGAGCGAGGGCTGGTCGTTGGCGACGGCGCTGAGGGAGACGGCGAGTTCGGGTGAGCTGGTGCCGAAGGCGACGACGGTGAGCCCGACGACGAGGGGGGAGACGCCGATGCGTGCCGCGAGGACGGAGGCGCCCCGGACGAGGAGTTCGGCGCCGGCGACGAGGAGCGCGAGCCCGAGGGCGATGAGGAGCCAGTCGAACATGGGGTTGTGGTGTGGGTGGTGCGTGCGGCGGAGGAGCACCGGTGGAATCAGGCCGCCCGCTCCTTGGCGGGGGTTGTTTCCTGTTGGAATCGGGGTGACAGAACTCCAGTTGAACTTTTCGCGACCCAGATAGGCCTCTGGGCCCTGGAAACGCGGATTCTGGTTTCCCACGATTGAGCATGCCCTGTAGCCGACCGGACACTCGCATGCCGAACTACGCTCAGCGGAATTCCGCTCTCGGTCAGTTACTATCCACCATGATCAGCGTCCCGCCACTGACCCTCGCCGCCGCCGTTACCGAGTTGCCGCTGCTGACCACGCTGGCGGCGGGCCTCGCCGCGGCGTGGCTCTTCGGCTTGCTCACGAAGCGGCTGGGGCTGTCGCCGATCGTCGGTTACCTGCTAGGCGGCGTCCTCATCGGCCCCTATACGCCCGGCTTTGTCGGCGACGAGAAGATCGCGCACCAGCTGGCCGAGATCGGCGTCATCCTGATGATGTTCGGCGTCGGGCTGCACTTCAAACTCAAGGATCTCGTCGCGGTCCGGCGGATCGCGATCCCCGGCGCGATCGTGCAGAGTCTCTCCGCGACGGTCGTCGGGACGCTCATCTTCCTCGCGTTCGGCTGGGCGTGGCAGTCCGGCATGGTCATCGGCATGGCGATGGCCGTGGCCAGCACGGTCGTGCTCCTCCGAGTGCTGATGGACAAGGAGATGCTCGCCACGCCCCACGGGCACGCCGCCGTTGGGTGGTTGCTTGTCGAGGACATCTTCACCGTGCTCGCGCTCGTCTTCGTGCCGATGCTGGCGGTCGGCGACGCGGCTGAAGCCGCCCGGGCGAGCGAGGGGGGCGGGGGCGTTCTCATGGAGATCGTCATCGCGCTTGCCAAGTTCGGTCTGCTCGTGGCGATCCTACTGCTCGCCGGGTCCCGCATCATCCCCTGGTTGCTCGGCAAGGTCGCCAAGCTCCGATCGCGCGAGCTCTTCACGCTCACCGTCCTCGTCCTCTCCATCGCGATCGCTGTCGGCTCGGCGGCTTTCTTCGGCGTCTCCGTCGCGCTCGGGGCGTTTCTCGCGGGCATGGTCGTCGCCCAGAGCCCGACGAGCCATCAGGCCGCCGCGGATGCGCTGCCGCTCCGCGACGCGTTTGCCGTCCTGTTCTTTGTCGCCGTCGGCATGCTCTTCGATCCCGCGTTCGTGGTTCGCGAGCCCCTCATGCTCGCGGCCGGACTCGGGATCGTGATGATCGTGAAGCCAGTTTCCGCACTGGTAATCGTCGCGATTCTCGGCTACCCCGGTCGTACCGCGCTCACGGTCGCACTCGGCCTCGCGCAGATCGGCGAGTTCTCATTCATTCTCGGGCAGGTTGCGCTGCTCTACGGCGTGATCCCCCCGGAAGGCCAGCTGATCCTCGTCGGCGCCGCGATGATCTCGATCACGCTGAATCCGATCCTGTTCGGCTCGCTCGATCGGATTGAGGCGTCGGTCCGACGAGTCCCGTGGCTCTGGAGATTGCTCGACGGCAAAGCCGCTCGAATCCGGAGAGAAGTAAACGAGTCGTCTTCCGCCCGCATCGCGGAAACGGAGAAGCCTCTGGCCATCGTCGTCGGGTACGGGCCGGTCGGCCGGCTCGTCGACAGCCTGCTCCTCGACGCCGGATTCCACACCGTCGTCGTTGAAATGAATCTCCGCACCGTCGAATCCCTCGTCGCTAAGGGACGATCAGCCATCTTCGGAGACGCCACGAGGCCGGAGATTCTCGAAGACGCCGGAATCCGGCGGGCGCAATACCTCGTCGTCACGCTCCCCCAAGCCGAGAATCGCTCCGACCTCGTCCACATCGCCAAGGAACTGAACACGGACATTCAGATCCTCCTGCGCGCCCGTTATCTGGCCGAGGCCGAAGCGCTCAGCAAATGGGACAAGACGATCTCGGTGTACGAGGAGGGAGAGACTGGCCTCGCCTTGGCGCGAAAGGTGATGGAGCTTCGCGAGATGGAGCCGGCGAAGATCGAGACCTTCCTCGATGCCGTCCGCAAGCTGTGGCGGCTCCGGTCGTAAACGCACGCCCCTACCCCACCCGCCGCATGATTTCGCGACCTTCGACCCGTCCAACTCGGAGTACACCGAATCCAAGACTTGGACAGGTGATGGCCCGAGGGCGGACTTGTGGCCGGTGGCTCGACGGATTCTCCGAGCGGCAGTGAGGAAAGACGAGTTCAAATGGCGAGACCATCTCCCACCATGACAGGATGTGGTTGAACTCACTCATAAACACCGATGGCCCCGGCACTTGCCGGGGCCATCCGGTATTCAAAGTCGGGGTGAGAGGATTCGAACCTCCGACCTTCTGACCCCCAGTCAGACGCGCTAACCAAGCTGCGCTACA
>CBFGUD010000035.1:0-18648 GCA_965652365.1 uncultured Phycisphaerales bacterium | reverse complement strand
GACACCCAGACCCTCGCCGTCCTGAGCGAGATCCGCGACACCCTCACCCGGATCGAATCCGCCCTAAGCACCCCCAGACACACGGACGGATCCTGACCGGGGGACTATGATCCCGCCCGCGCTCCCGCGCGTCCCATCGGCCCCCAGAACCACCGGAGCGACCCGTGCCCGACCCCATCACCTGCCGACTCGTCACCCCCTCCGAAGAACTCCTCAGCGAACGCGTCGTCTACGCGAACGTCCCCGCGCACGACGGGCTCATCGGGTTCCAGCACGGCTCCGCCCCCCTCGTCGCGCGCCTCGGGCTGGGCAAGCTCACCCTTGAGTTCCCCGCCGACCTCGGATCCGGGAAGCGTGACTACTTCATCGACGGCGGGTTCCTCAAGATGGCCGACAACGAGCTCATCATCCTCGCCGAACGCGCCGTCGCCGCCGAGAAAATCATCGAATCCGACGCCCGCGCCGAACTCGCCGAAGCCGAAGCCCGCGTCGTCCCCGACGACGCCCCCGACCGCGCCGCCGCCGTCGAACGCCTCACCCGCGAAAAAGAAGCCGCCAAGCTCAAAATCAGCATGGCCCAGAACGCCAAGGCCGTGGGCATCTGATCGCGACCCCCGGCCGCTGAACCACACCCAGCGATCCCAACCCGGCACCGATCTCAGTACTTCATCCGCTTCGACATCGCGCGATCCAGGTCGCGCTTCGCGTCCCGATCCGCGATCGTGTGACGCTTGTCGTACGTCGCCTTCCCCCGCGCCACCCCCACCAGCACCTTCGCGTACGACCCCGAGAAGTACAGCTTCAGCGGCACCAGCGTCACCCCCTTGATGTCCACGCTCCGCGCCAGCTTCTCCATCTCACGCTTCTTCGCCAGCAGCATCCGCGTCCGCTTGGGCTGATGGTTCAGCGCCCCCGCCGGCTGGTACGGCGGGATGTCCACCTGGTGCAGCAGCATCTTCAGCGGACGCTCGTCGATCGTGATGAACCCCTCCTTGAGCGAGCAGTTCCCGTCGCGGATCGACTTCACCTCCGAACCCTCGAGCCGGATCCCGCACTCGAGCGTGTCCTCGATGAAGTAATCGTGCCGCGCCCGGCGGTTCTCGAACACCGGCGTGACATTCCCCTTCTTGTTCTTGCCCTTTTTCGCCATGCTGGACCCGAACGATAGACACGATCCCTCCCCGCCGCCCCGACCAAACGCTCTATCATCCCCTCGTGTCCCGCATCCTCTCCCAGTGCATCCTCGTCCTCGCCACGATCGTGATCAGCGGGTGCACCTCCGATCTCAACGCGCGCCTCGAACTCGGCGCATCACAACGCACCCCCACCTTCGATTTCAAGCAGACCCCCATCACCACCCCGGGGGTCCGCCCGCGCGATCAATGGGAAACCACCGTCGTCGTCGTCCCCCTCGACGCCGTCGTCCACAACCCCGCCCCGCGCCCCATCTACACCTACCCCATCACCGAACGCCCCCGCGTCTACGGGCTCTTCCCGACCACGAGCACCGCGACCCGATCCCAGTCCACCCCCTGGATGGTCTCCCTCCTCCAATCCCTCGACGAAACCGCCGACTCCGTCCTCGCGCTCCTCGACCCCTGGTTCTACGACCCCAACCGGACCTACTGGAGCCCGCGCGAGGTCTGGAAACGCACACCCTCCACGCGCACCTGGTCCTCGGGCCGCCCCATCACCCAGCAAGACGACACACCATGACCGACACACCCATCACCGACAACCCCCCGAACTACCCCTTCAACGAATCCCTCGAGATCTCCGTCGTCGACACCCGCGCCGCGCTCGACGCGAACCGCGACGACTTCCTCCTCATCGATTGCCGCGAACCCCACGAACTCCGGATCGCCGCCATCGACGGCGCCGTCCACATCCCCCTCGGGGACATCCCCAAATCGCTCCCCGAGCTCGACATCGACGACGACACCACCGTCGCCATCCTCTGCCGCACCGGACGACGCTCCCTCGACGCCGCCGTCTACCTCCAGCAGCAGGGCTTCCGCGGCGCCCGCTCCATCGCCGGCGGGATCCACTGGTGGTCCGACCGGCTCGACCCCACACTCACCAAGTACTAAATCATCCCGATGCCCACCTCCACCGACACCACCCTCACCCTCGCCCACTCCCCCGACGCCGACGACCTCGTCATGTTCTGGCCCCTCACCGGGATCCGAACCCCCGACGCCACACCCATCGATGGCCCCCTGGGCAAACCCCAGCTCGACACCGCCCCCTTCACCTTCGACCTCATCGCACGCGACGTCGAGGAACTCAACCAGGCCGCGATCGACGACACCTCCGCCCCCTACGACATCACCGCCATCTCCTGCGCCGCCTACCCCAGACTCCAATCCCGCTACCGCATCACCCGCTCCGGCGCCTCCTTCGGCGAGAACTACGGCCCCAAACTCGTCGTCCGCAACGACTCCGTGCTCGAATCCTTGAACGACCTCATCAGCGCCGACCCCCTCGTCGCCGTCCCGGGTCTCAACACCAGCGCCTTCATGACCCTCAACCTCATCAAACCCGGGGTCCGCACCGAGCCCATGCTCTTCTCCATGATCACCGACGCCGTCACCCAAGGCCGCGCCGACGCCGGGCTCCTCATCCACGAAGCCCAGCTCACCTTCGAAGACCTCGGGCTCCGCGCCATCGGGGACATGGGGCAGTGGTGGCACGACCACACCAGCGGGCTCCCCCTCCCCCTCGGGCTCAACGTCATCGCCCGTTCGCTCGATACCCGCTTCGGGCCCGGAACCACCGACCGGGTCTCGGGCATGCTCTCCGAGTCCATCCGCATCGCCCACGAGCAGCGCAGCGCCTCCAAGCAGTTCCTCAAACTCAACATGGGCTCCCGCACCGAGTGGAACGACGACGCGCTCGTCGACCGATACCTCGACATGTACGTCTCCCCCATGACCCTCGACATGGGCACGACAGGCCACAACGCGATCGCCCGGTTCCTCGCCGAAGGCGCCAGCGCCAACCTCTGCCCGCCCTGCACCACCATCGACATCGCCTGAACCACACGACCCGCACCCGAGACTACGATCCATCGGCACCGCCACCCCACGGAGCACCGATGCCCCCCCCGATCCACCTGCCCGTCCTCGACACCGACCCCACCGACCAGGGACCCAAAGAGTCCTGCGGCGTCGTCGGCGTGTGGGGACACGAAGACGCCATCCACCTCGCCTACCTCGGGCTCTACGCGCTCCAGCACCGAGGACAGGAAGCCGCCGGGATCGCCGCGTGCGCACGCGGGGAGATCACCGTCCAGCGCGCCGAGGGGCTCGTCCCCGACGTCTTCACACCCGAACGCCTCGAGAAACTCCACCGCTTCTACACCCGCGACGACGCCGGAGACCACCCCCGCGGCGCGATCGGGCACACCCGATACTCCACCGCGGGCGGCTCCAACGCCGACAACATCCAGCCCCTCGTCGAGACCATGTTCGACGGCCCCGTCGCCGTCGCCCACAACGGCAACCTCGTCAACGCCGCCGCCTGGCGCTACGAGCTCTCCAAACGAGGACGACTCTTCCACACCACCTCCGATACCGAGGTCATGATCCACCTCCTCGCGTCCCCCGATCAGCGCGACACCCCCGACCCCCTGGGCGCGACCCTCCGCAACCTCCAGGGCGCCTTCTCCCTCGTCTTCCTCTTCCGCGATCGCCTCGAAGCGGCCCGAGACCCCTGGGGATGGCGCCCCCTCGTCATCGGCAAGCTCCCCACCGGGCACCACTGCGTCGCCTCCGAGACCGTCGCCCTCGACGTCATGCAAGCCGAGTACGTCCGCGAGGTCGAGCCCGGGGAGATCGTCACCATCACCGACCGCGGGATCGAATCGCGCCGCTACGCCGCCCCCGCGGCCCCCCTCGCGCGCTGCGTCTTCGAGCACGTCTACTTCGCCAACCCCGCGTCCCAGGTCTTCGGGCAGAACGTCCTCGCCGCGCGCGAACAGTTCGGACGCGTCCTCGCGCGCGAAGCCCCCGCCGACGCCGACTTCGTCATGCCCATGCCCGACTCCGGACGCTCCGCCGCCAACGGCTACGCCAACGAATCGAAGATCCTCTACCGCGAGGGCATCGTCCCCAACCGCTACGTCGGACGCACCTTCATCAAACCCACCCAGCAGCAGCGCGCCGCCGCAGTCCGCCTCAAGCTCAACGTCGTCGCCGACATCGTCAATGACAAACGCGTCGTCATCGTCGACGACTCCATCGTCCGCGGCACCACCACCCGCGAAAAGATGAAACAGATCCGAGCCGCCGGCGCGAAGGAGATCCACGTCCGCATCTCCTGCCCCCCCATCACCGACCCCTGCTACTTCGGCGTCGACTTCGCGACGCGCGAACAGCTCATCGCCCACCAGCGCAGCGTCGCCGAGATCCGAGACTACCTCGGGGTCGACTCCCTCCACTACCTCTCCCTCGAAGGCATGCTCTCGGTCATGCGCAACGCCCCCCAGGACTACTGCACCGCCTGCTTCACGGGCAAATACCGCGTCGACCCCGACCGCCCCCTCGCGTGCGAGGTCTCCCACAAGGCGCAGACCGACCTCTTCCCCGCCCCCACCGCGTGACCGCGCTCAGCGCCCCTCGAACGACCCGTCGCCACCGAACCGCCCCCCCGCGCGACCGCTCGTCCCGCTGAGCCGGTAGAAGAACCCCAGACTCGTCTCCTCGCGGATGTTGTTGTACGTGACCTGCACCCCGAACACGCCCGTCTGGAACCGGCGCTCCACGAGCACATTGAAGTTCTGGAAATCCGCCTCGTCGAAGTTGTACGACGCGTTCGCCGCGAGCGTGTACTTCTCGCTCATCTCGTACCGCGACCCCCCCGCGAGGTACGTCGCGTCGATCGCCGCGATGTCCCGGTACTCGATCGACGACGAGAACCCCGGGCGATGCTCCACCAGCGCCCCCACGCTCGAGCGCACCGTCGCGTCCTGATCGAAGTCGTACACCATCGAACCAGCGAACGCCAGCGAATCCGTCGGGGTGAACACCGCCTCCGCACCGAAATAATCCCCCGGGAGCGACAGCTCCGGACGCAGATCCGAATAATCCGGGATCGCGCTCATCCCCGCCCGCGCGTCGGCCCACCCCAGCTCCGTCCGCAGCTTCAGCAGGTCCGCGTCGCGCCAACGCCCCACGCCCCCGCGCTTCGTCTGCCACGTCTGATCCACCGCCGCCACGATCATCTGACCACGCAGCAAACCCTCCACATCGTCATCGAAGATCGGCACGTCCCCCGCCGCGAACCCCGAGTCCGCACCGAAGAGCGTGATCGACGGCTCCACGATGTGACGGATCCGATTGATGTCCAGCAACCGGCTCTGCGCATCGTTGTCGATCCTCGTCAGCGTCGTCGAGATCGTCACCCCCGCGCCCCCCCACCAACGCACGTCGTCCGTCTGCGCCGCGTTGAAGCTCGGGAACGACGTGTCGTACGCCGTCATCCGACCCACCACGAACGGCGTGATGTTGATGTCCCCCACGTCCAGCGACGCACGCACCTCGTGCCGCGTGTCGAACCGCGCCACCGCGCCCTCGTCGAGCCCCATCGCCCGCTGCACCGTGCTCAGCGACGTGAACTGGTCCGTCCCGAACGCGCGCATCGCGCTGCTCAGGTTCGTGAACCCGTACTCCGCCGCCGTCACCTCGCTCAGCCGAAGCCGCATCGCCCCGATCCGCGACTCGCTCTGGTACGTCAGAAGCCCCGGGAACTCGTCCTCGAGCAGATCGCGCGTCATCGTCACGAACCGCGCCTCGGGGATCTTGTCCACCCCGTACCCCGGGGACTGCAGCTGGTGCTCCGCCGCCAGGAAATCATTCGGGCTCCCCGACAGCTCGAGCGAGAACTGCGTCCACTCCCCCGTCCGCTCCAGACGAACGAACGACTCGAAATCCGTCGTCTCCCACCCGCGCTCCTCGAAAAACGCCGGGATGAACGCCTCGTCGGAGATGTAGTTCCCCTTGAGCGCCACCGTCCAAGGCCCCTGCACCCGCCAGATGTCCTCGAACGACAGGATCCCGCGCGTCTCGTCGTCACGATCGATCTCACGCCCCGACGCCGTCACGTCCGTCCCGTTGTCGCTCGGCACCAGGTACGAGAACAGCGACCCCGTGTGCCGCTCCGTGTTCCACTCCCCGCTCACACCCAGCGCCGGCCCGCGCTCCCCGTAATAATCCACCTGCAGATCGAAATCGATCCCCGGGATCGGATCGATCCCGAACAGCGAGAACAGATCCCAACGCGTCCGCACCGCCGTCCCCGTCCGGTTCGAATCCCCGATCCGGATATCCCGCAGCGGGATCGGATCGTCGTCGGCCGAGATCCTCGGCGCCCACAGCACCGGCACCGACCCGATGTTGAGCGTCACGTTCCGACCCTCGACGAACACACGCCGCACCGGGTCCGCCGACCCGCCCCCCACCAGCGCGACCTCGTCGCCGTCCGCGCCCACGCCGACTCCCGATCCCCCAGCGCCAGACCCGGACCGCTTCTCCTCACGGATCGACACCTTCAGATCCCGCACCCCCACGCTCAGGTCGGGCTGGTAAAACGAACTCGTCGCGATCCGCGCCTTCTCCGCCTCGAACTCCCCCAGCGCCGTCTGACGCACCGCGTCCGCCCGCAAATACAGCGGCATCGACGTCCGCTGGTCCACCGTCCAGAACACCGCGTCGAGCATCAGCATCTTGTCGCGCGCCAGATCGATATACACCCGCGGCGACCGCACGCTCCAGTCGTCGCTCGCCGCGAGCACCCCGCCCTCAAGATAAATCCCGTCGATCTCCTCGGCGCTCAGCGTCCCAGGCGCGCGCGCCGCATCCTCCCCCTCCTTCAGATACACCACCCCGCGCTCCGCCCGCAGATCGATCGCCTGCCCCCGCGCCGCGTCCTGATACTGCAGCGTGATCCCTCCGTCCGCCGTGATCGTCCCCGGATACCCGTCCCGCGCCCCCTGCACGACCACCTTCCCGTCGATCGCCATCGAGAAGATCCCCCGCGCCCGGAAAATCGGATCACGCGCCTCCTCTCGCTCCACCGACGCCGCGCGCCGAGGCGCGTCCGCCCCATCATTCCCGCTCCCCGTCCGCACATCCCCCGAGATCCGCGCCCGCTCCGCCGCCTCGCGATCCTCCGCCGTCATCTCCGGTGCCGCCACGATCCGCTGCTGCTCGTACGACTCCAGGAGCCGCTCCGCCCGCGAGCGCACCCGCGTCGCCTCGCGCTCCGGGATCACCCGCGCCGGCGCATCCCCCGCGCCCCCATCGAGCGGCCTGGGCGCCCACCGCAGCGCCACCGGCTCCTCCGCGACCTCCCCATCCACGCGCTCCCGATACACCCGCTCCGCGTCCTCGACCAGCGCCACCAGATCCTCGCGCGTCGGCGACCCGTCGATCCGCGCCCCCACGCGCAGCGTCACCGGCCCCTCAAGCCGCACCACCGCGCGCAGCGGCACCCGCTCCCCCCGCACCGAGATCACATCCCCCGCCGTCGACAACCCCTCGAACACCCCGAACACCCGATACGCGCCCTCCACCCCCGGGTCCTCCGCGAGCCACAGCACCGCGCGACGCGCCCGCAGCTCCGACCCCCCGATCGTCGCGACCACGTCACGCTCGAGCACGATCCGGTTCGTCCCGCCCTCGCGCCACACCCACGCGCTCAGCGCCCCCAGCTCGATCACCCCGTCGATCGCGCTCACCCCCAGGTCCGCGTCCTCGAATGGCCCCGCCGCCCCTACCGCCGCGCCCCGCGTCCCGTACCCCGAAACCGCCCCCATCGAGACCGTCGCGCACGTCCCCGCGCACAGCACCAACGCGGCAAGCACACAACGAGCGTTGGTCACGGATCGGTCCATCGAGCTCACATTCACTGCTGTCCACGCCGCCGATCAACACGCCGACGCACGCGTCGCGAACCCTAGGCATGGAACCGCGACCGTCACGACACTATCCTCGCCCATGACAACCCACACGTCCCGACGACTCATCGCCGATATGTCCCCCTCCGAACGCCTCGAGGGCGCCTACGCCATCGCCAACGCGCAGATGGGCATGACCAAGAACGGCAAACCCTACCTCCGATGCCTCCTCGGCGACGCCTCAGGACAAACCGCCGGACGCATGTGGTCCATCGACGAGAACCACTTCCGCCGACTCCCCACCGACGGCTTCGTCTGGGTCGAAGGCGAAACACAGGCCTACCAGGGCGAACTCCAGATCATCATCCACAACATCGACCCCCACGACCCCTCCCCCGAACAGCTCCGCGAACTCCTCCCCGCCTGCGACCGCGACCCCAAGGAGATGTTCGCCGAGCTCGTCGAACTCCTCCAAACCCTCCAGCACCCCGCCATCAAAGCCCTCGCCGACACCTACCTCGCCGACGAGCACATGATGGACGCCTTCCGCACCGCCCCCGCCGCCGTCCGCCTCCACCACGCCTACCTCGGCGGGCTCCTCGAGCACACCCTCAACCTCCTCAAACTCGCCGACGTCGTCTGCCCCCTCTACCCCAAGATCAACCGCGACATCGTCATGATGGGGCTCTTCCTCCACGACCTGGGCAAGACCCGCGAGCTCGTCTACGACCGGGGCTTCTCCTACTCCGACCGAGGCGAACTCATCGGCCACCTCGTCGAAGGCGCGATCATGCTCCACGACAAAGCCCAGCAGATGATGCGCGAAACCGGCACCCGCATGCCCACCGGCGCCCTCACCGTCCTCCAGCACATCATCATCTCCCACCACGAACGCCCCGAATACGGCGCCGCCAAGACCCCCTCCTCCCCCGAAGCCGTCCTCGTCTCCCTCATCGACAACCTCGACGCCAAAACCACCATGACCCTCCAGGCCGCCCGCCCCGACCGCGCCAGCGACGCCCTCGGAGGCAACTTCACCGAGAAAAACTGGGCCCTGGGCACCAAAATCTACAAACCCGACCCGCTCGCCGACTAACCGCCAACCCGGTTGACCCGCCCCCCCCACCGACCTTCAATACAGACCCACCGGGCACCGTGCCCGGACCACCCGCCGGACCGAAGACTCGGCCCCCCGGCATGGTCGCCGCGAACACCCGCGGCACCACGGTCACGAAGGACCGTGGACGGAAGAAGAAAGGTATTCGCCCATGGCCACCTACACAGGCCCCAAGGTCCGTCTCTCCCGCCGCGTCGGCGTCCCCATCGCCGACAACCCCAAGCACACCACCAAGCGCCAGCTCACCCCCCCGGGTATGCACGGCTACCGCGGGCGCCGACTCCGCGACTACGGCATCCGCCTCGTCGAAAAACAAAAGCTCCGCTACCACTACAACATCCTCGAGAAGCAGTTCCGCCGCACCGTCGAGGAAGCCAAGTCCAAGCAGGGCAACTCGGGCGATGTCCTCCTCCAACTCCTCGAGCGCCGACTCGACAACGTCATCCGGCGCATGGGCATCGCCCGCACCATCTGGGCCGCCCGCCAGATGGTCTCCCACGGCCACATCCTCGTCAACGGCAAGAAGGTCGACATCCCCTCCGCACGCATCAGCGTCGGGGACACCATCACCGTCAAGACCAAGACCCAGAAGCTCGCCCGCGAGAACATGGAATCCCTCGCGGGTCACGAGGTCCCGGGCTGGATCGCCTTCAACCCCTCCGAGCTCAGCGCCAAGATCGCCGCGCTCCCCACCCGCGACCAGATCCCCTTCGATGTGAACACCAACCTCATCATCGAGTTCTATCGCTAAACCAGCACATCACGCCCCGCGCGCACACGCGCCTGGGATGAGCAACGCGAATCCCCGGCCGCACCCGCGCCGGGGATTCGTCGTATCAGGACCACCCGACCAGACCCACGCGACGAGCCCCACGAGCTCCTCACACGCGAGAACCCATGCTCAAGTTCATCCGCAAATACCAGCTCATCATCCTCGTCATCGGCGGCTCACTCCTCATGGTCGTCTTCCTCCTCGAACCCGTCCTCACACGACTCTCCCCAGACCCGGGCAAAGCCACCGCCGCCACCCTCTCCGACGGCACACGCTTCTCGCGCAACGACATGAACCGCGCCTCCTTCGACATCAACGTCTTCAAACGCGTCTACCCGCGCCTCCTCATGCCCGTCGACCAGGGCGGGCTCGGGCTCGATATCTCCGATGAATCGAGCACCGAACTCCACTGGCTCCTCCTCACCAAGCAAGCCGCCGACGCCGGGCTCGTCGGCGACGACGCCGAAGGACGCACCTGGGTCCAGGTCCTCGCCGAGATCGAAGCCAGCGCCCAGTTCCGCGCCGAAGCCCAGCAGGGGCTCATCACGAGCGAAGAGCAAGCCAACGAACGCTACCTCGAACTCACCCAGCAGATCGAGCAGATCCTCACCCGCAACATCAACGTCTCCCTGGGCATGATGCGCGGGCTCACCGAGGACGACATCTACCGCACCCTCGCCAAGGCCCGCGCCGTCCAGCGCATGTACAACCTCTACCAGTCCACCCCCAGCTTCTCCGACATGGGCGCCATCCAGGCCGCCAAGAACCTCGGCGACGCCGTCGCCGTCGACGCCGCCGTCGTCACCGGATCGATGATCGCCACCGCGATCCCCGACCCCTCCGAGGAAGAACTCCAGGCCTTCTTCGACGAGCACAAGGACGACAACCCCCAGACGAGCGACCTCGGGATCGGGTACGTCCAGCCCTCGCGCGTCAAGATCGGATGGCTCACCCTCGACAAGAACGCGATCATGAACGCCATCGAGCTCGACCGCGTCGAACTCCGCAAGATCTGGCGCCGAGACCGAGAACTCCCAGAAAACCAGCGCCAATACCCCGGCGATTTCGCCGGCGAACGCGCCGCCATCGAAGCCGCCCAGCGCGACAAGCTCGCCACCGACCTCATGATCGAAGCCGACCGCATCATCCGCGCCCAGATCCTCCAGACCACCCGCTCGCTCTCCAAGCAGGGCGACCGATTCATCCTCCCCGACGACTGGGAACAGAACCGCCCCGACCTCGAAGCCATCGCCCAGGCCGTCGTCTCCGGCGTCAAGGAACAGTTCAACGCCGACATCCCCCTCCCCAGCGTCGAGATCCGCACCGACCGCTGGCTCGGCGCGATGGAGATCGCCCAGTCCGGGCAGTTCGGCATGTCCGCCTACCGCGTCGGATCGCGCTCCCTCAACGCCTTCCAGATCCCCCTCATCCTCGACGACCCCGAGACCGCCGCCCTCATCAAGGCGCAGGTCGGGATCCCCCTCGCCGAACCCGCCGCCACGGACTCGATGGGCAACCGCTACTACGCGCTCGTCTACGACCGCCGACCCGCGGGCGCCGCCGAGTCCATCGACGACGCCGGGCGCGACAAGGTCCTCGCCGACTACAAGGCCGTCAAGGGCTACCAGCTCCTCGCCGACAACATCGACCTCTTCAACCGGGCCATCGCGGGCTCGGGCGACCTCGCCCCCGCCATCGACGCCGCCCTCGCCCTCGCGCCGGGCGCCGACATCGAACGCCCGGGCGTCGCGCGCAACATCCTCGTCCGCGCCGAGTCCGTCTCCCGGGGCAACCTCGCCACGCGCGTCGAGCCCGCGCTCAACACCGAGACCTTCCGCGACGCCGTCATGACCGCCACCGAAACCCTCGACCCGCTCACCACCCCCGAGCAGGTCGCCCGGGACCCCATCGCCGTCACCGTCGCGATCCCCAAACAACGCGCCGTCGCGCTCTCGAGCGTCGTCGCCCCGCGACCGCTCACCGCCGAGCAGTACAACACCCAGATCAACCAGCTCGTCCTCCTCGAGGGCGCACGCGAGCTCCGCGCCGCCGTCGAAGAATCCGGACGCACACCCTTCGAGCTCGAAACCCTCAAATCCCGCTTCGGCGTCGAGGTCGTCTCACGACGCGACGACGCCGCCGAAGAGGGCTGATCCCACCACCGACATCACCCCACCCCGCTCATCCCCCACCGATGAGCGTCACGATCTCGACCCGCTGTCCCTCCCGGAGCAGCGTCGTCGCGCGCTCGCGCTTCGGGACGATCGCCTTGTCCACCTCCGCCGCGCACACCGCGCGCCCCAACCCCATCAGCTCGATCAAGCCCTCGACGCTCGTCGGCTCCGGGACCTCGCGCGACTCGCCGTTCACGATCACCTTCACGACAGCACCTCGCTGAGCCGGCGCACCGCGCGCTCCTGCTCGAACCCGATCGCATCCCCACCGAACTCCGGATCCAGCAGCGTCAGCGCCCCCACCGCCCCCGCTTCGCGGATCCGCGCCCGATCCCTCGGCTCATCGACCAGAATCCGCACCACCACCACCCCGTCCGCGTCCCGCGCCGCGAGCCCGAACCACACCGTCCCCACGGGCTTCTCCGCCGTCCCCCCGCCCGGACCCGCGATCCCCGTCACCGACACGCACCGATCCACCCCCAGACGCACCAGCCCCCCCAGCGCCCTCGGCGCCGCGCACGCGCCGCTCACCGCGCCCTCCCCCTCGAGCACGCGCCGCTCGACCCCCACGCACCCCGACTTCACGTCGTTGTGATACGACACCACCGACCCCATGAACGCGCCCGACGACCCGTCCACGCTCGTGATCGCCGCCCCCACCAAGCCCCCCGTGCACGACTCCACGCACCCGATCGTCACCCCGTCCGCCAGCGCCCGCTTGACGACATCCTCCGCGAGTTGAAGCGTCCGATCCGACAGCATCACATCCCCATCAGCGTATCGAACAGCTCGGGCACGCCCTGCGCGTGCGTCGCCACCGTCTCCACGATCGGCGTCTTCCCCGCGATGTCCCGCAGATCCCGCACCAGCTCGTGCTCGCCCGGATGATCCGCCTTGTTGCACACGAACACGTCCGCGATCTCGAGGATCCCCGCCTTGTCCATCTGCACCGCGTCCCCCATCCCCGGCGTCAGCACCACCACCGTCGTATCCACGAAGTCCCGGATCATCGTCTCGTTCTGACCCGCGCCCACCGTCTCCACGAACACCGTGTCGTACGCATCACCCCCCTCGCACGCGCCCCCGATCAGCTCGATCGCGTCCTTCAGACCGTGGTAATCCTCACCCCGGATCGCCAGCGATCGATAGAAGGCGTGCTCCCCGATCGAGTTGAAATCCACCCGCAGCCGATCCCCCAACAGCGCCCCGCCCGTGATCGGGGACTTCGGATCGAACGCGATCACCGCGCACCGACCCAGATTCGCGTCCGTCTCCGCCCGCCGCGCATGCTCACGCACCAGCTGCGCCACCAGCGTGCTCTTCCCCGCCCCCGGCGACCCCGTCAGCCCGATCACCCGCTTGGGTTTCCGCCGACGCGCGCCATCGCGCATGGGCTTCTCATCGTGCATCAGCGACAGATCCCGCGCCAGCTGCGCGCTCGCGTGACCCGACCCCACCGATTCATCCAGCGCCCCCGTCCGCTCGCGCACCGCCGTCACAATGTCCATCAGCCCCGTCCCCGTCGGGAAGCACGCCGCCACCCCCATCGCCTTGAGCTTCTCGATATCCTCCGCAGGCAGAATCCCACCCATCAGCACCGGGATATCCGCACGCCCCACCTTCGCCAGCGCCTCGATGAGCTTCTTCCCCAGCACCAGGTGCGAGTTCGACATCATCGACGCCGCGATGCAGTCCACATCCTCGTCCCGCGCCGAGATCGCCAAAGACTCCGGCGTCTGCCACAGCCCCGAGTAGATCACGTGCACCCCCGAGTCCCGCAGCGCCCGCGCGATCACCTTCACCCCCCGGTCATGCCCGTCGAGCCCCATCTTCCCCAGCAGCACCCGAGGCCGGTGGTCCAGATCCGCGCACCGATCCATCTTCTCGAACTCGCTCGTCGCCGCCCCGAGTTGCTGCGCCATACACACCTCCGCTGATCCGAACCCCGCCACACACAGGCCAAGGGTGGAGATTCTACGCACCGACCCCGCGCGAACCAGAGATTCACCCCCACCCCCGCCAACCCCGCGCATATGCTCCAAACCCACCGAAACGCACCGAAAGGAGCCCCCGATGAGCACCAACACCCCCCACGACATCTCCACCATCGCCGTCATCGGGTCCGGACAAATGGGCGGCGGCATCGCCCAGGTCGCCGCCACCGCCGCCTTCCCCACCACCATCTACGACCAATCCCCCGACGCCCTGAAAAAGTGCGAAGCCCTCCACGACAAACTCCTCGCCCGCGCCGTCGAAAAAGGACGCATGTCCCGGGACGACGCGAACGCGACCAAATCCCGCATCACCTACGCCTCCGACCTCGCCGCCCTCGAATCCGCCGACATCGTCATCGAAGCGATCGTCGAGAACGCCCAGGTCAAGAAAGACCTCTTCGCCAAGCTCGCCCCCAAAATGACCGCCAACCAGATCTTCGCCTCCAACACCTCCTCCATCTCCATCACCGACCTCGCCACCGCCGTCGGCCCCGCCGCCGACCGCTTCATCGGCATGCACTTTTTCAACCCCGTCCCCGTCATGAAACTCGTCGAGGTCATCAAGGGCCTCGCCACCTCCGAAGAAACAACCAACCGCGTCCTCGCCCTCGCCGAAGCGATGGGCAAGACCGCCGTCCCCGCCAACGACCGCGCCGGCTTCGTCTCCAACCGCATCCTCATGCCCATGATCAACGAGGCCTTCTACACCTGGATGGAAGGCGTCGCCGAGCCCGAGCACATCGACGAGATCATGAAGCTCGGCATGGCCCACCCCATGGGACCCCTCCGCCTCGCCGACTTCATCGGCCTCGACACCTGCGCCAACATCATGCACGTCATGGCCGACGGGCTCTCCGACCCCCGCTACCTCCCCTGCCCCCTCCTCAAACAACTCGTCACCGCCGGGCGCCTGGGCGACAAGACCGGACGCGGCGTCTACGACTATTCAGATCAATAAGTCCCATTCACACACCACGCCCGCCGGCGCTTGGCGCACACCCGAAATCACGATACCTTCAGGCATGCCCACCCGCGAGCAAATCCAGTCCCTCCTCGAGAAGGAACCCAACGACCCCTTCCTCCTCTACGCCCTCGCCCAGGACTACGCCAAAGCCAACGAGCACGAAGACGCGATCACCTACTACCAACGCACCCTCGACGCCGACCCCGAATACTGCTACGCCTACTTCCACATGGCCCGCTCCCTCCAATCCCTCGGACGCGACGACGACGCCATCCACACCCTCGACCTCGGGCTCGAAACCGCGAAGCGCGTCAACGACGCCAAAGCCGTCTCCGAGATCGCCTCCCTCCGGACAATGTTCACATGACCCGCCGCGCGCCCAAACGCGCACCGCGAGACATCCCCGCCGACGGCTCCGCCCTCGTCACCTCCATCCGACTCTGCACCGACGAACCCGACAAAGCCACACTCCGCGTCGACAAAGTCAACATGGGACGCATCGAACGCGCCCTCCTCGACCGCCACCACATCACCGAAGGCACCCCCTGGACCGAGGACCTCGCGAACACCCTCGGCCCCGTCCTCGCGCGCACCCGCGCACTCCGCGCCGCGATCCGCCTCCTCGCCGCCCGCGACCGCTCCAGCGCCGAGCTCCGACGCGCCCTGAGACAACGCAAACACGACGACGAATCCATCACCCACGCCATCACCCGCCTCACCGACCTCTCGATGATCGACGACGCCCGCTACGCACGCAACCGCGCCAACGCCATCGTCCGCACCAAAGCCGCCGGCCCACGCTACATCCAGGCCAAACTCCGCGAAAAAGGGCTCGACCAAACCCACATCACCCCCGCCGTCGACGAAGCCCTCGAAGACATCGACCTCCTCGAATCCGCGATCGCCCTCGCCACCCGCGCCGCCGCGACCATGCCCCAATCCCTCGACCGCGACGCACGCATCCGACGCCTCTCAGGACGACTCGCCCGACGCGGCTTCGACCACGACACCGTCCGCAAAGCCGTCGAACACGCCCTCGGATCCCTCGACGACTGAACCACCTCCCCACCCTCTCTCCTCCCCCGGGCTTCCGGGGGAGGTGGCCCGCCAAAGGCGGGACGGAGGGGGAACAACAATCACATCGCTTCTCTGCGCCCTCCGCGCTCTTGGCCCCCTCTGCGTACCCGTCTTCTCGCCTTCGCCCGCCTGAAAAACAACAATCCGGCACGCAAACGCGCACCGGATCGCAAGTGACCCCAACGGGATTCGAACCCGTGTTCCCAGGATGAGAACCTGGTGTCCTGGACCTGACTAGACGATGGGGCCAGAAACAAAGAGCCGGGCCCATACGATAGTCCCGACCCCGATCCGGTTCCAACCCATGCCCCACACACCCAACGACATCGAGCGCCGATCCCTCCCGATCGACCTCCCCGATCGGATCCGCCGCGCCCCCGCGCTCCTCCTCTTCGGGGGCTCCTTCGACCCCCCCCACCTCGGGCACACCGCCCTCCCCGCCGCCGCCGCCCGCGCCCTGGCGCAGCGCCAGAACCTCAAACCCACCGACGTCCCCGTCGTCTACGTCCCCGCCGCCCGCTCCCCCCACAAGGACCACGCCCCCACCCCCGACCACCACCGATGCGCCATGCTCCGCGCCGCGACCGCCGACCTCGACCACCCGACCCACATCTGGGAGCAGGAACTCGCCGACTCCACCCTCAACCCCGGCGCCCCCAGCTACTGGGCCGACACCTGGGCCATCCTGAAACGCCTCCGCCCCGGCGCCCCCGACCGGTTCCTCATCGGCGCCGACCAGGCCCACGCCATGCACCGCTGGCACCGCTTCGCCGAGTTCTGGCGCGACGCCCTCGTCGTCCTCCGCGGCTCCGACACACCCGACACCCTCATCGACACCCTCCGCGCCACGAGCGCCTGGACCGACGACGACCTCGACCACTGGCGCAACGCCTGCATCCACGCCCCCCTCGTCGACTGCGCCTCCTCGGACATCCGCGCCGCCCTCGCCCAGGGCACCCGCCCCGACGACTGCCTCGCGCCCGCCGTCCTCGACTACATCACCCGCGAAGCCCTCTACACCCAATGAAAAAAAGCCCCCGACGGATCGGGGGCTCCCGGTCATCCTTCACGATCCGCCGCGATCACGCGAGCGCCGCGGCACCCTCGCCCACAAGCTTCTTGAGCTCGCCCGCCTTGTCCGTCTTCTCCCACGGGAAAAACGTCAACCCGTCCTTCTCGAACGGCTCGCGACCGAAGTGCCCGTGCGCCGCCGTCTTCCGATAGATCGGCTTCCGCAGATCCAGCGAGTCCATGATCCCGCGCGGCGTCAGCGGGAACACCTCCCGCACCGCCTTCGCGAGCTTCTCCTCGTCCACGCTCGACGTCCCCATCGTGTCGATCAGCACCGACGTGGGCTCCGACACACCGATCGCGTACGACAGCTGCACCTCGCACTCGTCCGCGAGATCCGCCGCCACGATGTTCTTCGCGATGTACCGCGCCATGTACGCCGCGCTCCGGTCCACCTTCGTCGGGTCCTTGCCCGAGAACGCCCCGCCACCGTGACGCCCCCGACCCCCGTACGTGTCCACGATGATCTTCCGACCCGTCAGACCCGCATCACCATGCGGCCCGCCGATCTCGAAGATCCCCGTCGGGTTCATGTGCACCTTGATCGACGGGTTCCACCACTCGCCCAGCACCGGCTTGATGATGTGGTCGATCACCTCGTCCTTCAGCTTCGCCTGACGATCGTTCCACGAACGATCGTGCTGCGTCGACAACACCACCGTGTCGATCCCCACGGGCTTCCCGTTGTCGTACTCCACCGTCACCTGCGACTTCGCGTCCGGACGCAGACCCGGGATCGTGTCGTCACGCCGGCACTGCGCCTGACGCTCCACAAGCCGGTGCGACAGCATGATCGGCAGCGGCATGAGCTCCTCCGTCTCCCTGCACGCGAACCCGAACATCATCCCCTGGTCACCCGCGCCCTCCTTGTCCACCCCCTGCGCGATGTCCTTCGACTGCTTGTTCAGCGCCACCATCACCGCGCACGACTCGGAATCGAACCGCATGTCCCCCGACGTGTACCCGATCTCGCGGATCGTGTCGCGAACGATGTCCGAAATATCCACGTACGTCGACGTCGTGATCTCCCCCGCGACCACCACCAACCCCGTCGCCACCAGCGTCTCGCACGCCACCCGCGAAAACGGATCATCCCGCAGCATCTCATCCAGGATCGCATCGGAAATCTGATCCGCGATCTTGTCGGGATGACCCATCGAAACGGACTCGGACGTGAACAGGTGTGATTCAGGCATGGAAAAGGGTCCTTGCTTCAAGATTGCACCGGCCTCAAACCGGCTTTGAACCGTATGTGCGGATGAACGGATGATATCCGCCACCCCATAGTTATAGTACCATCAACCCCCACGATCCAACCACCCCCACCACCCGAATACGTATTAAAATAATTATTTCTGACACTATAAACAAATTATTATAAAAAGTAATAGGAAGTACTTTATTAAAGGCAGGAAATCTATTTATCTAATCCAGCCAGCGCTGCCTGTGCTATAATTTTATCATCAAAATCAATCCTATAACCATCAAAAATCTGATATTTCTCATGACCTTTTCCTGCAATAACCACCACATCCTCTTCCCCTGCATAATATATCATGTTTTACATTCTCTAAGATTTCTT
>CBFGUD010000034.1:0-20039 GCA_965652365.1 uncultured Phycisphaerales bacterium | reverse complement strand
GGAGAATCGTCATCCTCGGTCGGGTCGTCCTGCTGCGCGACGTCGTACACGAACGTCCGGTGGGTTCCATCGGGGACGAGCGCCGTGCGTTCGGGGAGCCCGCTGATCTGGGGGAGACGGATGCTCGCCGCCTGCCCGGTCCCCGAGAGGTTCGAGACGAGGACGACGACCTTGTTCTCCGAGCGCATCGCGGACCACTCGATCCCGGTCGCCTTGCTCGTCTGGAGGTTGAGCACCTCGTAGGCCTTCTCACCCCCGAACAGGGCTTCGATCTCCGCCCAGGCATCGAGCGCGAGCGCCCGGTACTGGTCGTAGTTCATTGTTGGGTGGTATGTATTGCTGGCGTCGGGTGTCCAGACGACGAACCCGTCCGCGCCACGGAGGAAGATGTGATGGATCAGCGCGCGCATGTCCGCGACCGAGGGCGGGGGGCCGTAGTAGTACCCGTTCGGATCCGCGTGGAGATACTCGATGAAGTTCGAGACCCACGGCACCAGCTTGTGGTCGGGCATCAGGTGCCGTGCCGCGGCCGAGACGTGCTCGATGGGCGCCCAGAACATCGCGGAGCGGAGCGTCGGCGAGCACTGCTGCTGATACATGAGGATCGGGTTCGCGTGAACCGAGTACGCTTCGTACGGGTACGCGACGGGCATCGCGAGATTCATCCCCGAGTTCCGATAGAACTGGTCCCGGTTCCAACCGGTGCGACCGAAGTAGTGCACCGCCGTCCTGTTCTGGTCGTAACCCCAGAGGAACCCCAGATCGAGCGTCGCCGCGTAGTCGTTGTAGTTCCCGATGTAGGCGTTCGCGATCTCGGGATTCGGGTGATTGCGGATCTTGCTGACGATCGCGTGGACGTTCTGTTCGATCTTCACCGAGTCGAACTCGAGGTCCATGATGAGGTAGTCGAGCTTCGGGATGCTCGCGAGCGCGTCGTCGATCGAGTCGGGGTCCACTCGGCGACCCTGGGTGTGATATGGGAACGGGGAGTTGCGTTCGCGGTACAGCAGCACGATGGGCTCGTCCTCCGCCACCATCTGCGCGATCGTCTCCTCGAGCAGCCAGCTCATCCACCCCGTGAACCCAACCCCGTGATCCCCGCCGGGCTGGGGCATGGGCGAGTAATGGAGCCGTTCTTCCGGTTCGTACGGCGGCACGAGCTGCGATCGGATCTCGGGCGCGGGGTTCTGAGGGAATCCGCCGTACGGATCCACGTACATCTGGTACCACCAGTCCGTGAAGATGTACTCGTCACGGTCAACGATCCGGGTCTGCCCGTTCTGCGCGAGGGCCGGTGCTCCCGAGCCCGCGAGCGCACAGCCGACAGCGATCACACGGAGAAGAAGATTGGGGGTACGCGATACCATGGAACGGCGACTCCTGCACGTGGTCTGCGGAGACAATGGTCCAATTCATCGCCGTGGCGTCAATGAAACAACGCCCCGATCGTGTCAAGCTGGACCCGACCGGAGCGTTTGGATGGATCGTGCGGATCGGGGGTGTTATCAGACGGCGAAGCTCGAGCCGCACCCGCAGCTGCTCGTCGCGTTCGGGTTGTTGAACACGAACCCGCGCCCCATGATCTCGTCCTTGAAGTCGACCGTGACCCCGCCCAGATAGAGCATGCTCTTGGGGTCCACGATGACCTTGATCCCGTGCTGCTCGAACTCCTCGTCCGAGTCCTTCTGGGTCTCGGTCAGGTCCAGGAGGTACGAGAACCCGGAGCACCCGCCGCCCTTGACCCCGACGCGCAATCGGACCTTGTCCTTATCGAGACCCTGCTGCTCCACGATCGATTTGATCTCGCGGGCCGCGACCTCCGAGATGATCACGATGTCGCTTGAGGTGGTGGTGTCGCTCATGGTCGATTCCTTCTTCATGCATGGCGCGGAACATCCGCTGTCCGCTGATGATACGCCCGATTGGGCATCCAGGTTCAGGCGTTCTGCGCCTGCGCCGGCGCGCCCTGCTTCGCCTTGTAGTCCGCGATCGCCGCCTTGATCGCGTCCTCCGCGAGCACCGAGCAGTGGATCTTCACGGGGGGGAGGGAAAGCTCCTCGACGATCGAGGTGTTCTTGATCTCGAGCCCCTCGTCGAGGGTCTTGCCCTTGAGCCACTCGGTCGCGAGCGAGGACGACGCGATCGCGGACCCGCACCCGAAGCACTTGAACTTCGCGTCCTCGATGGTCCCCTGATCGTCGACCTTGATCTGGAGCTGCATGACGTCGCCGCACTCGGGCGCGCCCACGAGCCCGACCCCGACGTCCTTGCGGGCCTTGATGTCGCTCTGGGTGCCGAACGAGCCCACGTTCCGGGGGTTCTCGTAGTGATCGATGACTTTGTCGCCGTATGCCATTGGGTTCACCTCTTTGGGTGGTTGGTGTTCATCATTGTATTCGGGCGCCTCGTGCGCGCCGATCCGGGGTCCAGGCGATCAGTGCGCCTGCCACTCGATCTTGGTGATATCGATTCCTTCGTTGTGCATGTCCCACAGCGGGGACAGCTCGCGCAGCTTGAGGACCGCGCCGATGATCTTGTCGGCCGCGTAATCCACCTGCTCCTTCGTCGTCCACCGCCCCATCGAGATCCGGAGCGACGAGTGCGCCAGGTCGTCCCCGATCCCGAGCGCCTTGAGCACGTAGCTGGGCTCGAGCGACGCGCTCGTGCACGCGCTGCCCGAACTCATCGCGATCTCCTTGGTCGCCATCATCAGCGACTCGCCCTCGACGAACCCGAACGAGATGTTCGTCAGGTGCGCCAGGCGACGATCGCGGCTGCCGTTGATCTGGACGACGTCCAGCCCCTTCTCGATCTTCGACTCAAGGTGCTGACGCAGCGCGAGCAGACGCTCACGCTCCGAGTCCATCTCCTGCGCGCACAGCTCGCACGCCTTGCCGAGCCCGACGATCCCCGTGACGTTGAGCGTCCCCGAGCGGAACCCACGCTCCTGCCCCCCGCCCTCGACGATCGCCGTCAGACGGATCCGCGGGCGCCGACGACGCACGTACAGCGCGCCCACGCCCTTGGGCCCGTAGATCTTGTGCCCCGACATCGAGAGCAGATCGATGTTGTCGGTCTTCACGTCCGTGGGCATCTTCCCGACCCACTGGGTCGCGTCGGTGTGGAACACGATGTTCCGGTCGTGGCACAGCTCGCCGATCTCGGGGATCTCGTTGATCGTTCCGATCTCGTTGTTCGCCCACATGATCGTGACCAGGATCGTGTCCTCGCGGACCGCCTTCTCGATCATGGCGCGTGTGATGATCCCGTCGGGCCCGGGCTCGAGCCACGTCACGTCGAACCCCTCCTTCTCCAGACGCTTGACGGGATCGAGCACCGCCTTGTGCTCGTGGATCGCCGTGATGATGTGCCCGCGACCCGTGTTGCCCGCGGGCTTCTTCGCGTACATGTTCGCGGCGCCCTTGATCGCGAGGTTGTTCGACTCCGTCGCGCCCGAGGTGAAGATCACCTCCTTCGGGTCCGCGCCCAGGATCGACGCCACCTGATCACGCGCGGTATCCACCGCCTTCTCCGCGGCCCACCCGAAACTGTGGTTCCGAGACCCCGGGTTCCCGAACGTCTCGGTAAAGTACGGAAGCATCGCCTCCACGACCCGCGGATCGCACGGCGTCGTCGATGCATGGTCAAGGTACATGGGGAGCGTCACGCTCATGGGAAAACCTCATCCGATTCGGCCGATCGCACTCCGTGCGAGATGCGCCGGCGGTCGTGCTTGAATCAGGACACGCGTGTCCTTTTGTTGAGAATCATTCTCATCTATGGTAGCCGCCCCCGACCCCTCGAACAAGACCCGGCCTTGCGAGCAAACCCCGCGATGGGCGCCTCACCCGGCCCGGTACCGCAGCACCACCCGGTTCCCCCGCGCGTTGTACGCCACGTCGGACATGTACGCCTTCATCAGCATCACGCCCCGACCCGAGGGCTTGGACAGGTTCTCGTCGAGCGTCGGGTCCGGGAGCGCCTCGGGGACGAACCCGGGCCCCCGGTCCTCGATCGCCACGTCGAGTTCCCCGGGCCCCACCCGGTACTCGATCCGCACGGGGACGCTCGCATCGAGCTCACGGTGCCCGTGGACGAACGCGTTGGTGATCGCTTCCTCGAGCGCCAGGCGGATCGCGAACGCCGCCGCGTCCTGCATCCCCGCGTCCGACGCCTGCACGATGATCGTGTCGATGAGCGCCGAGATCCGATCTCGGTCGTGGGGCAACTCGACCACCACGGGGTCCGGGATGTGGGTGCGATCGTCGCTCATACGCGGGCTTCGATCAGCTCGACGCGGACTTGAACTCGCCGAACGCCTGCTCGAGCGTGTCGTGGATGTTGAAGAGCTTGTTGAGGCGCGTGATCACGAACACCTCGTAGATCTGGGGGTCGATGTTCGCGAGGCGCAGCGACCCGCCCTTCTCGCGCGTCTTGTTGTTGATCGTGATGAGCGCCCCGAGCGCCGCCGACGACAGGTGGTCGACGTTCGCGAAGTTGATGAGCAGGCGCGGGGTGTCCGCGCCCTCGATCAGCGCGCTGATCTCGTCGCTGATCGCCTGGATGTTCGCCTCGTCGAGGATGTTCCGATCGATGAACTCGACCTGGGTCACGCCCTCGACTTCCGAGACTCTGAGTCTGGATTCACTCATCCGTGTGCTCCAATCCTGGGGGCGCGCCCGCGCCGTGGAACGCCATCATAGCCCGACCCCGCGCACGCGTCGGCGCACAAACAGGGGCGCTCGCAAGAGCGCCCCCGGGGTCGTGTCCTGTTGTTCACACGCGGATCAGAGCTGGTCGAGCAGGCCCGGGAAGTGGCGCTCCTCTTCCTCGTTCTGGATGAGGATCGTGGGCTTGATCAGCACGAGCAGCGTCTTCTCTTCCTTCACGTCGATCCGGTTCGAGAAGAACCGCGAGAGGACGGGGATCTTCGACAGCACCGGGACGCCCGTCTCGACCTCGACCTCTTCGATGAGGCGCTGACCGCCGAGCATGATGGTGCCCTGATCGGGGACCGTCACGGTCGTGTTGATCTGGGTCGCGGTCACGACGGGCTGCTGGATGGTTCCCTCGAAGATACCGGCGCTGCCGCCGTCGCCGCCGCCCGCGCCGCCCGCGCCGCCGCCGCCCGCCGCACCCTCGAAACTCAACGTCCGGACCTGGCCCTCGAGGTTGTTGCTCGTCAGCGCCGTCTGCACCGTCAGCGTCACGTAGCGACGATCGGCCGACACCGTGCCCGAGATATCGAGCAGCACGCCGTCCGTGATCGGGGTGATCACCGGGTCGAACGCGCCCGAGCTCGCGCCCGTGACGGGCTGGAGGTCGGAGACGAACGTCGTCTGGGTCGAGACCGTGATGAACGCGCGCTGCCCGTTGGTAAACGTCAGCCGCGGCGCCGTCAGGGTCACCGAGCGCTGGTCCGCCTGGGTCGCTTCCACGAGGAAGTCCACCTGGATGTCGTCGAGGAAGCGAGCCGTGATCCCCAGCGCCGGGTTCGACGACAGGATGTCCGCGGCGAACGAGCTCGCGCCCGCGAGCGATTCGGTGAGCCCGAACGAGTTCTGGGCCGCGCGGATCACGGACCACTGGTCGTTCCCGATGACCGTGCCGTCGGGGAGCACCCCGCCGTTCCCGCCCGGACCGATGACGGGCTGGGTGATCGGGATGACTTGGTCGGGAATCCCATCGAGGTCGGTGTCGACGGGGAAGAAGCCGCCGCCCGAGACGTTGTCGAGGAGCTGCCCCGTGTCCGGATCGAAGTAATCCGAGGGCAGCAGCGAGGGGTCGATGACCTGACCGAGACGGTACTCGGTGTTGTCCGCGTTCAGATACACGTCGAGGTCGAAGCCGATCTGCTCGAAGAAGTTCTGGTCGACCGAGAGGAAGCGCGTCTCGACGTTGATCTGCACGGCGCGCTGCGAGCGGAGCTTGTTGAGCAGCCCGATGATCTCGCGGTGGAAGCGGGGGGTCGAGGTGATGATCAGGTTCCCGTTGAGCTCGGTGATCGAGCTCGTGTCGCCGCCGGCGTCCGCCCACCCGTCGGGGTCGACGCTCGCCTGGATCAGGTCGGTGATCGCGGTGATCCGGTCGCCGCGCGGGGTGAACTCGGGGTCCTGGGACCCGCCCGAGAAGGGCGACGACCCGCCGCCGCCGCCGCCGCCCGAGGAGAGCGACGACTGGAGGTTGAAGTCCGGCGCGTTGTCGAAGTCGGGGACCTCCACGATCAGGTCGCGGATGTCGTAGATCTCCAGCGACGTGTTCTGACGGAGCACCTCGTCGGACGCGATCGTCAGGATCCCGTCCTGGACGGCCCAGCTCGCGGGGAGCGCCGGATCGCTCGCCTTGGCGAGCACCCGATCCAGCAGCGTCTCGAGCGTCACGCTCGTGAGGCGCAGGGTCACGGGGGTGTCGGGATCCACCCCGATGTCCGCGAGCGATTCCCAGTCCGTGTCGATGTCGATGTCCGACGTCGTGGAGATGAACGCGAGCACGTCCTCGAGCGCGTTGTCGTCGAAGTCGACGCCCATCCGCGTTTCGCTCAGCGTGGTCAGCACGGCGCGGTTCTGCTCGGAGTCCGCGTACTCGAGCGCGTTGCCGCGTCGGAAGCTGATCGCGGGCCAATCGTCCGGGTAGTCGATCAGGAACTCGGGCGCGATCATCGCTTGCTGGTTGTCGAGCGACTCACGCGCCCAGCTCAGCTGCTTGTCGCGCTGGTACCCGAGGAACTCGCGGTACACGATCGTGTCCTCGATGATCTCCTTGAGGAGCAGACCCGAGGGGTTCCCGGGATCGAGGAAGAGGATGTTCTCGACGATCTCGAGCGCCTCCTCGTACTTGAGCTCCTGCTGGAGCGCCCGCACGCGCTCGATCGACGCGATCACGCGCTGGTCGCGCTCCTGGAGGCGTTGGGCCTCGAGCTCGCGGGTGCGCTGCTCGCGCTCCAGTCGCTCGTTCTCGAGGCGCTGGACCCGGAGCTGCTCCTCGCGCTCCGCGATGGTCGAGCTCATGGTGTCGAGCTCGGTGATGTACTGCTCGTATCGTGCTTCGGGCATCACGTCGCGGGCGCGCTGGACCTCGAGACGCGCCTGGGCCACGAACCCCGACGCCGCGGATGTGTCCCCGCTCGCCAGCGCGTTCTGCGCCTGGGACATGAGGTTCGCGTAGGTCGCTTCGAGGCGCTGGAGGATGATCCCGCGCTCCTCGATGGGCTCGTCGAGCCCGCCCTCGGTCGGCCCGCCCTGCACGCCCAGCGCGATCTCGATCTCCGAGAGGCGCTGACGCGCCCGGGTCTGCTCGTCGGCGCTGATGTACGACGCGTAGTTGCTCAGGAGGGTCGAGTACGCGTCGAGCGCTTCGTTCAGACGACGCTCCTCGTACGCGATGTTCGCGTTCGCCAGCAGGGTCTGCGCCTCGAACTTGCGGGCCGTCTCCACCAGGTCGACCTGGGGGTTGCTGCTCGTTTCCTCGACGATCTCGACATCGGGGGTCTCCTCGTCGTCGACCTCGACGGGCTGGGCCATCATCGCGTCCGCGGTCTCCAGGAGCCACTCCGAGGTCTCCCCCGACTCGGGCGCGAGCATCCCCATCGCGGACATCGGGGACCCGAAGCGCTCGCCGCTCGATTGCTCGAGGTCCGCGATGCGCGTCCTGTAGATCGCGAGGGTCCGGCGCTCCTTGGGCCCGAGCTCGAGCCCGAGGTTCCCGATGCGCTCGATGAGGGTCTTGGCCTTCGCGTAGTCCCCCCGGTTGAACGCGTGGACCGCGCCGTCGAGGGTCGCGCCGATCCGAGGGGCGGCCACCGCCCGGCGCGACGCGATCAGGTCGCGCACCGCGCCCGCCCGGTCACGGACCTCGGCGCTCGCGTCCGTCGCGTTGTCCACAACGCGGAGTTGACGCTCCGCCTCGATCAGGTTGTCCATCCGCAGCGCGTGCTCCGCTTTCTGGAGCGTGATCTCGGTCCGGTCCGCACGCTGGATGTCGCGTTCGATCGACGCGAGCTCGCGCCACACGCGCTGGTCCAGCTCGTCCCCCAGGGCCGCGCCCATCTCCGAGCCCTGGAGCGCCTGGAGCATCGCCCGGGCGCGGATCAGCTCACCCTCCGCGTGCAACGACGCCGCCTTGTCCAGGTACGCCCCGGCGTCCACCGGGCGTGAAACCTCGCCCGGGGCCCCGTCCGCGGAGACCGCGGAACCGAGGGAAACAGGGGCGGCAAGCCCGCAGGCTGCAATCAGGAGAAGAACGGCGCGTTGACTGCTGGTGGGTGACATCCGGATCACTCCGATTTAATGGTTGTCGCTTCGACGCACACTCCAGGGAGGGGAGCGATCCCGGCGCCACGTCCAACCTAGTAAGTAATGACGATCATCGTATCCCGTGCGGGTGTTTCGTGCCCTCGCTCGCCCCTCGTCAGAGGGAGGTGGACAATACCGGTGTCGCTCGCGTTTCGCAAATGCCGACCGGCTTTCTGGTCCCCAATCGCTCCAGATTCTCGTTGGCGTGGAAGCGGGGCCGCGCCACAATCCAGAGTGGACACCTATCCGCACGGCCCGCAATCCCGGTTGCTCCGACTTTCGCACTTCCTTCACGCTCGGCGCGATTCCTGAACAAAGCGGATCACTTCGCGAGATCGCCCGTGCTCGACACCCAGCGCGTCATCAGCACGCTCGATTGGTCTAAATACTTGTCCGGGAGCGATTTCGAGCCCGATTCCCCCTGGATCTCCACGACCATCTGCTCCGGATGGACCCGGTCCGCCGCGATCAGGATCAGCTCCGACTCCTCGGGATTCTCCTGGTTCGATTCCAGGAGCTGGTCCGACGCATCGAGCGCCATCTCCTCCGCGTGGCGCAAACAACCGGCCGTGCAGATCACCTCCGCATACCTTGATAGCTCGCGATCGTTCGTCTCGATCCGCACCAGGCACCGCCAAGGTGTAATCCCCAGGTCGTTCCCGTCGTCATCCACATTGGATTCCGGATCCACGTTCAGGACCAGCCCCCATTCGTCCCGCGCCCGCTCCACGATCTCCTCGGGGCTCAGCAGGTCGGGGCGGTCCTCGGGGGTCAGCAGCACCGACCGGTGCTCGTGCGCCGCCGCGTCCGCGCCGGCGGGCTCGTCCACCGGAGATAACCCGAACGCCTCGAGCAGACGCTCGACCCGGGTCTGGAGCTCGGGCTCGACCCGGAGGGTCAGGATCTTGTGCTCGTCCACGAACGCGTAGAAAAAGGGCTCCTCGCTCACCGCGCCGAATCCGACCATCCCATCTTCATAGAAGAAGTCGTGGAAGCGCTGGAGCATGTTGATCATCCGCTCCTGCCCCACGGGCTCGTACGCGATGTACGGGTCGATCTCGCGGTACGCGTCGTGCCCGATGTAGTCGAGGATCGGGTAGATCCGACCCGGCATCATCGCGAGGACCTGCATCCAGAGCGACTCGAGGCGCGACGAACGCACCACGATGTCGTAGACGTACCGGTCCGGCCACGCGTCGAGGTCCGAGTCCCCCTCGTCCGTGTCCGCGGGCTCGAACTCCGCGCTGTACCCCTCCTTGGGGGTCATCGTCTCGACCGGGTACACGCCGAGCGGGAACTCGAACGCGCCGATCGAACGCCTTGAAATGGATTCATCCGCGAGACATCGAGCCATCAGGGACCCCGTCGTCGCCACCTCGGCGACACCCCAGAGCGTAGCACGGGACAGCACCCTGAGAGCCCGCGCCGTGTCTAGTCTTGGGGATGGAATCGACCCCCTCTCTCGGGATCGACGCGGATTCGGTCACGCTCGATCAGCTCATCGCCGTCGCCGTCGGGAACTCACGCACACGCGTCGGGCTCGTGAAGGACAAGGCGTGCCACGACGCCTCGTCCTTCGAGACGGATGACCCCGCCGGGATCGGCGCCCGGGTCCGCGAGCTCTCCCGCAACCAGGACGAGCCCCCGATCGTCGTGATCTCGACCGTCAACCCCGGGGCCGCCGACGAGATCGAACGCGCCATCAAGGACGCCGGGCCACTGAGCGTGTACCGGATCGGGCGCGACGTCCCCATCACCATCGAGCACGCGCTCACGGACTCGGGCGCGATGACCGTGGGTCAGGATCGGCTCCTGTGCGCCATCGGCGCGTACGAGCAGCTCAAGCAGGCGTGCGTGGTCATCGACCTCGGGACCGCGGTCACCATCGACTTCGTCGACGGCGCCGGGACCTTCCACGGCGGCGCCATCCTCCCGGGCATCGCGATGATGCTCGGGTCCCTCCACGAACACACCGCGGCGCTCCCCAAGCTCGTCTACAGGAAGATCGAGCCCGATTCCCACGACCCCGGACGACAGACCGACGACGCGATGATGCTCGGGGTGACCGCCGCCGTCCGCGGGGCGGTGCGCCTGCTCACCGAGCGCTACGCGGAGTACTACCACGCGTACCCGCGCGTCATCGCGACGGGGGGGGACCTGGGGATCCTCGAGGACGAGGAGCTTGTCGAGACCCTCGCGCCCGACCTCCAGCTCATGGGGATCCACGCCGCGTGCGTCCGCGCGATCCAGGACGACGACACGGATGACGACTGAGATCCGCGCGATCCACACGGTCGAGTCCCCGACGGGCGCCCCGGGCGCGGTCTCGATCATCCGGATCATCAGCGACGACATCTCGAGTGTGTGCGAGCGGATCGGGATCCGCGCGCCGGATATCGGCGCGGTCACGCTCACCCGCGTGCTCGAACTCGACGACGCCCTCGTCGCGAGGATGGATGATCGTCACCTCCTCATCACCCCCCACGGCGGGATCGCGCTCACCCGCGCCATCTCCGAGGCGCTCGAATCGCTCGGGATCGCGCGCTCGGACCCGAGCGACCCGCTCGACCGATACCCCGAAGCCCGAGACATCCACGAAGCGCGCATGCTCGACGCGCTCGCG
Organism: uncultured Phycisphaerales bacterium; assembly: GCA_965652365.1. Lineage (GTDB taxonomy): Bacteria > Planctomycetota > Phycisphaerae > Phycisphaerales > UBA1924 > UBA1924. The sequence goes on along the minus strand of CBFGUD010000034.1, from coordinate 9,125 downwards.
CGCTGCGCTTCCCCGATCGGGGTCGATCTCCTCCTCGCCCAGCCCGAGCGCTGGCGCGCCATCGAGCACGACCCGGACCCGGACCTCGCGGACGGCGCGGTCCTCTCGCGCCTCATCGATCCCCCCCTCGTCGTCGCGATCGGGAGCGCGAACATCGGCAAGTCCTCCCTCGTCAACGCGCTCGCCGGCGACGAGGTCTCGATCGCCTTCGACCACCCCGGGACCACCCGCGATCACGTCGGGGTCACCCTCGACCTCGCGGGGCTCGTCGTGCGATGGGTCGACGCGCCCGGGCTCGATGAGCGCGGCCCGGACACCCCCGAGATGCGCGCGATGCGCCCCGTCCTCGCGAAGTGCGACCTGGCCGTCCACGCGCTCGACCACGACGACCCGGGGGACCCGCTCGACCCGACCATCCTCGGGTGGATCCCCGGCTCAACCCCGATCCTCCGGATCGCGCTCCGTACGGACCTCGGAGCCCCCCGCGCGGACGCCGACGCGTCGTGCTCCGTCAAACAGGGCACCGGGCTCGATGACGTTGCGCGGAGCGTCCGAGACACGCTCGTCCCCCCGGGCGCGATCGCGGACCAAAGGGCGTGGCGCTTCTGGAGATAGGGACCCGTCTCGCCGCTACGATTGCCCTCGCGCCGGCGACCCGGCCAACCTCCGAGACGCAGATTGGGAACGACAGGCATGGACGATCGTCAGACGCAGATCAAGGAAGGCGCGGGGCTCGAAGAGTCGCGCATCAACAAAGAGTTCATCGACTTCCTGAACAAGTGGAGCTCCCCGGTCATCACGGTGCTCGCCGTCGCCGCCCTGGTCTGGGCCGGGCTCGGGTATCTCGAGCGCCGCAAGCTCGAGCGCGTCGACCAGGCGTTCGCCGCCTACGAAGCGGCCGTCCAGGGCGGGAACCCCTCCCCGGCGTCGCTGACCGCGCTCGCGAGCGAGTACGACGACGTCCGCGCCATCCCCGATCTCGCCCAGCTCCGCACCGTCGACCTGTACCTGAGCGCCTACCTCCGAGGGGTCGAGCCGGGTGTCGAGATCGACCCCGCGACCGGGCGGCCCGTCGACGGGGGCGCGACCCTCGACGAGGACCAGCGCCAGCGCTATCTCGGCCAGGCGCGGTCCATCGCCGACGAGGTCATCGCGCGTCTCGAGGGCAACACCGACAAGGCGATCCTCTCCATCCAGGCGCTCATCCGGCGCGGCGCGATCGCCGAGTGCGAACGCGACCTCGACAAAGCCCGCTCCTCCTACGAGCGCGCCAAAGCGACGGCCGAATCGGCGCAGCTCGACGCGCTCGCGATCTTCGCCCAGACCCGGATCGACGCGATCGATACCCTCGACCCCGACCTCGTCCTCCCCTCATCGGACGACCTCCAGACCCTCCCCGGCGAGTCGCTCCCCGAGATCCCGACCACCCCGGACGTGATCCCGACGGAAGGGCTCGACGACTCGGTCTTCCCGAGCGATGAGACCGACACACCGAGCGAGGACCCGCTCGACACCATCGAGAACGAGCCGGCCCCGACCGAGGGGTCGGATTCGCCGTGACCGAGCCCGGCGCCCACCCCGGCGCCGAAGAGCCCACATCCCCCGATCCCTCGTCGCTCCTGACCCCGGGGGGGAAAGTCGACCCGGACGCGGTGCGCGCTGCCTATGACCGGGCGCGCGAATCGGGGGACGACGAGTTCCTCGTCACCCTCGACTTCACGATCAACCGCGCGTCCCTGTCGACCCGGCTCGACAAGTACCTCACCTCGCGCGTCCCCTTCATGAGCCGGAACCGGCTCCAGAACCTCATCGACGGCGGGGGCGTCACGGTCAACACCAAACGCGCCAAGTCCTCCACCAAGCTCAAGGACCGGGACCGCGTCACCATCGTCATCCCCCCGCCCCCCAGCGGCGAGATCGAGCCCGACCCGATCCCCCTCACGGTTCTCTACGAAGACGACCACATGCTCGTCGTCAACAAGGACCCGAACATCATCGTCCACCCCGCGCGATCCGAGAACCGCGGCACGATGGTCAACGCGCTCGTGTACCACCTCCAGAAACAGGGCGCCGGAGAGCTCTCAAGCGTGGGGGAGGAATACGCGCGCCCCGGGGTCGTCCACCGTCTCGATCGCAACACATCCGGGTGCATCGTCTTCGCCAAGACCGACGAGGCGCACTGGAAACTGGGCCGCCAGTTCGAGCAGCGCACCACGGACAAGCGATACCTCGCGATCACCCACGGGTGGATCGAGCCCGACATTCAGACCATCGACCTCCCCATCGGGCCCCACCCCTCCCGCGCCAAGGGCGCGCGCGAGAAGCAGGTCGTGCGCCGCGACGAGCTCGGGAAGCCCTCCCTCACGATCGCGCGCGCGCGCGAGCGATACGCCTGGCCCATCTCCGAACCCGAGTCCAAGAGACAGAAGTTCACCCTCGTCGAGCTCGAGCTCAAGACCGGGCGCACGCATCAGATCCGCGTCCACCTCTCCCACATCGGGTACCCGATCGTCGGCGACGACATGTACACGGGGCGCGACTTCGTGGACACCGAGGGGAACGTCGTCATGAACACCCAGGCGCTCCATGCCGCCCTGCTCGCGATCGAGCACCCGATCCGCGAAGAGCCCATGGTCTTCACCGCGCCGCCTCGCGAGGAGCTGATGAACCTCATCACGCTCCTCCGCACGCAGGGCGAGGTCCAGCGCGTCCACCCGGAGGGCGCCGTCCCGCTCGCACGGCTGGGGATCTCCGTGGGGGATTGACCCCCATCGGGTCCGCGATCCCGAAAAGCCCCCGAAATCGAGCGAAACGGGTGGCACCCACCCCGATTCTGGTGCCTCTTGGAGGGACGACGCCCGGAGATCGTGCGCGCCGGAGTTGGTCCGCGCGGTCTCGGAGTTGGGCGTCGTGCTGTTCTGGAGGAGAACACGCCATGCGTACCACGACACTTCTCACGGGGATGATGGCGCTCAGCGCCGCGCCGGCCCTCGCCGGTTCCCTCGTGATCGACGACTTCACCGGGGCACCCGAAGCCATGATCGGCGCGAGCCGGGACCTCGATGCGAGCTTCCTCGCCGACCCCTTCGCGCAGAGCGGCGAGTTCTACCTCGACGAAGCCATGAGCATCGGGGGCGACATCGGCGCCCTCTTCTTCAACTCCGGGATCGGCGCCCAGCAGACCGCGTCCCTCTCGTACAACAACAACGGCACCGGACTCGACTTCGATGCCATCGGGATGCAGCTCCAAGCTTTCGAGCTCGACATCGCGGCCGCCGATCAGGGCTTCTCGCTCAACATCGTCCTCTCCACCTTCGATGCGATGGGCGATGTCATCGGTGACGCGCGTCTCGCCGTCTTCGTCCCGGCGGGGCTGGACCAGACCGCGATCTGGAACTACGCGGACTTCGCCGACATCACCGGTTCCTTCGATGCGTCGAACATCGACGACATCACCATCAACTTCAACCTCGAAGACAACGCGACCCCCTCGCTCGACTTCGTCGCGACCGAGTTCCGCGCGAACGTCGTCCCCGCGCCGGGCGCGATCGCCCTCCTCGGGCTGGGCGGTCTCGCCTCGGTCCGTCGCCGCCGCTGAACCTGAATCGCACCCGAATCCCACGAACGCTCCTCACCCGAGGAGCGTTTTTCATGCGCTCGGGAAAAGCGACGCCCCGCTGTGCGCCCGCTCGTGATCGAGCAGCCAGCGCTTCCGATCCAGCCCGCCCCCGTACCCGTGCAATGTCCCGTCGCTCGCGATCACGCGATGGCACGGCACCACGACGCTCACCCGATTCGACCCGTTCGCGAGCCCCACGGCCCGTGCCCCGCCCGGGTTCCCGAGGCGCTTCGCCAGTTCGCCGTATGAGGTGGTTTCGCCGTAGGGGATCGTGCGCAGCGCATCCCACACCGCGCGTTGCCACGCCGACCCCGGCGTATCGAGCGCGACCGAGAACCCCGTCAGCTCGCCCTTGAAGTACAACCCGAGCTCGTGCGCGAGCTGGTCCAGGTGCGCGTTCGACCCCTCGACCGATCCGCACGCAAGCAAGGATTCAAGCTCACCGATCTCGCGCGACTCGCGCGCGGGCGAGCCCATCTCGAGCAGGCACACCCCCCGATCCGTCGCGCCGGCGCGCATCGGGCACAGCGGGGTCTGGATCGTCGTGAGGGTGACCATGCGACCAGCTTACCCGATCCGGGAATCCCCGTTCATGTACGGGCGCAGGACCTCGGGGATCGTGATCGACCCGTCCTCGTTCTGGTACATCTCGAGGATCGGGATCAGGATCCGCGGCGACGCCGCGACGGTGTTGTTGAGCGAGTGACAGAACGTCGTCGCGCCCTTGCCCGATTCGCCGCCTTCCCGGTACCGCATGTTCAAGCGTCGGCACTGGAAGTCGTAGAGCCGGCTCGCGCTGTGGGTCTCGCCGAACGCGCCGCTCGGGGCCCCGTCCGCGCCGACCTCCCCGCGCGAGGGCATCCAGCACTCGATGTCCACCATGTCCGCGTTCTTCACGCCCAGGTCCCCCGTGCAGCACTGGAGCAAGCGGTGGGGGAGCCCGAGTGATTTCAGCAGGTCCTCGACGATCCCGATCATCGCCTTGTGATGCGCGCGCGACTTCTGCTCATCCGCGACGTCGATGATCACCTGCTCGACCTTGTCGAACTGGTGGATCCGGTACAGCCCGGCCGTGTCCTTGCCGGCCGCCCCCGCTTCACGACGGAAACACGTCGACACCGTGACGTACTTCTTCGGGAACTCGGACGCGTCGAGGATCTCGTCCTGATGGAGCCCCATCAGCCCGACCTCGCCCGTCCCCGTGAGGTACATGTCCGACCCGCCCCCGCGCCCGGACTCGTTGACCTCGTACGCCTGCTCCTTCCCGCCCGGGAAGAACCCCGTCCCGACCATCGCTTCCTCGCGCACCAGCACGGGCACGCTCATCGGGGTGAACCCGTGCGTGTTGACCATCGTGTCGATCGCGTAGCGCAGGATCGCGTTGTGCAGACGCATCCCGTCGCCGCAGAGGATGTACGAGCGCGACCCCGCGAGCTTCACCCCGCGCGGGAAGTCCACGAGCCCGTGCATCTCGCACAGCTCCATGTGCGAGCGCGCCTTGAACCCCCGGTTCTGCTCGAACGATTTGCCGTAATCCCACCCCTCGGGCGCCCAGCGCGAAATCTCGATGTTGTCGTCGCTCGTCTTCCCGACCGGGACATCATCGTCCGGCGGGAGCGGGATCGAGAGCAGGATCGCGCTCAGCTCGGGCTCGATCGCGTTGATCTGCTCGTCGAGCTCGGCGATCTTCTCCTTGAGCTGCGCCGGGGCGCTCTTGATCGACTGCACCTCCGCCTCGATCGCGGCCCGCTGCTCGCCCTGGGCGCTCTTGAGCTTGCCCATCAGCTGCCCGAGCTTCGGGCCCGATTCCTTCGAGAGCTTCTTCTGCTCGGCGCGCAGGGTTTCCTGCTCGCTCTGGAGCGCCCGCTTCCGCTCGTCGAGCGCGAGCAGCCCCCGGACATCGACGTCGTAGTTCTTCTTCCGCGCCCCCGATTCGAAACGCTCGGGGTGCTCACGCAACGCTTTCAGATCGATCATGGTCCGAGAGTGTAGACCACGATCGCCCGGTTTCAGTCCCTTTCCGCGATCCGCTCGCGGCCCCCCCGAACGCGCTGTACGATGTCCCCGTGGACACCCCCGTCGCCCCATCCTGGCTCGTCCTCCCCCTCGCGATGATCGCGCTCCTCGTGGTCGCGAGCCATCTCCTCGTCCTCCGCGAGCACGCCCCGGGGAAGATGCCCGAGTCACGCCGGCAGATCCGCATGCTCACCGGGTGGGTCATGATGTTCACCATCCCGTTCACCGCCTACGGGTTCGGGATCGCGCGCCCGAGCGACACGGAGACCTTCGCCGCCGTCTGGCTCGGGATCGTCGGGCTCCTGGGCGCGATCATCATCCTCGCGTGCCTCGACGCGCTCAACAACGCGCGGATCGCCGCCGCCCAGCGCCGCGAGCTCCGCGACGAGCTCCGCCGGATCATGACCGAAAGCCCGGACACCGGCACCCCGGACCTCCGTCTCCGCACCCCGGAGCACGATGGATGATCCCCGAGCGTCGCCCGACGCGGATGCCCGTCCCCATCGCCCGCGCCCTCGCGGCCGCCTACTCGATCGGGATCAACCACCAGAACAGGCGCTATGACCGAGGGATCGGGGTCACGACCCTCGATCGACCCGTCATCTCCGTCGGGAACCTCAGCGCCGGGGGGACGGGCAAGACCCCGCTCGTCCAATACCTCGTCCGGACCCTCCGCGAGCGCGGGCGCACCCCCGTCATCGCGATGCGCGGGTACAAAGCCATGCCCGGCGAGCTCGGGGACGAAGCGACCGAGCACCTCGACGCGCTCGGGGACGTCCCCATCGTCGCCCGGCCCGACCGGATCGCCGGGCTCCGAGCGCTCTTCGAGTCCGAACGCGGCGAGACCATCGACACGATCATCCTCGACGACGGTTTCCAGCACCGCACGATCGCCCGCGACCTCGACATCGTCGTGATCGACTCGACCAACCCCCCCTGGCGCGACGCGCTCCTCCCCCTCGGGTTCCTGCGCGAACGCCCCGAATCGCTCCGACGCGCCGGCGCGGTGGTCCTGACCCACACGGACCGCGTCCCTGACCTCGAACCCGTCATCGCCGAGCTGCGCCGATGGATCCCGGAACGCACCCCGATCGCGACGACCCGCCACGTCTGGCGCGACCTCCGGATCGAGCAGCACGCCGCACCGACCCGCACCGCGCCCGTGGACGAACTCCGCGACCGGCGCGTGCTCGCGATGTGCGGCATCGGGTCCCCCGAGCACTTCCTCCGGACCCTCGAGACCCTCGGCGCGGACCCCGTGGCCGTTCTCGTCCGGCAGGATCACGAGCCCTACACCCATCCGGAAATCGACTCAATTCTGCGCACGCTCGCGACGCACGACCTGGACACGATCGTGACGACCCGCAAGGACCGCGCCCGACTGGGTGAGCACGCCGATCGGATCCTCCGCTCGGACCGCCGGATCCGCGTGATCACCCCGGCGCTCCGGCTCGCGTTCGACGACGCCGAACCCGCCCTGATCGAGCGCTGCGAGCACGCCCTGCTCGTCGCGGGCGCTCGCGTCTGAGGATCCGGAATCGACCCCCAATCGCGCTGAAATGCGGGATCCCACCCTGCTCAACCGGGGTGTGCCTGCTAAAGTGCGCCGTTGAGCTCTCGCTCCCCCGCGGAGGGTCTTCCGCACCGTTCTGATCGATACCGATCTTGATGACTGGAGAAGCAGATATGACCAACGGCACAGGGTTCATGCGGATGACGGCGCTGACCGCCGCGCTCGCGCTCGGCGCCTCGCTCGTCGGGTGCAACTCGAACCAGCGCACCGAACGCGACGCAGAGTCCGGCGCGACGACCACCACGAGCACCAATCTCTTCGGGACCTACTCCCCGCGCCTGGGCGAAGGCGAAGCCATGTCCAAGATGGCCTTCCCGACCGGCGAAGAGCGCACCAGCGCCCTCCTCCTCCACCAGGTCACCCCCGTCGAGGTCGCCAAGGGCTCCGAGTTCGACTTCTCCTACCACGTCACCAACCTGACGAGCTCCACGCTCCAGAACGTGACCCTCTCGCTCGATTCGAGCTCCAACCTCGAGATCTCAAGCGCCGAGCCCGCGGGCTCCGAGAGCGACGGCGGATTCGTCTGGGCGCTCGGGGACTTCGGTCCCAAGGAAACCAAGATCATCAACCTCACCGGCTCGGCCGAGGAGGTCGGGATCGCGTCCGACTGCATCTCCGTCTCGTACAACAACTTCCTCTGCTCGACCATCAAGGTTGTCGAGCCCGCGCTCGCGCTCACCAAGACCGCGACCGAGCGCACCCTCAAGTGCGACGAGATCACGATCCGCTACACCGTCCGCAACACCGGTTCGGGCGCCGCGAGCAACGTGAACATCACCGACACCCTCCCCGAGGGTCTCGCGATGAACAACGGGTCGCGCAACGTCAGCATCCCCGTGGGCACCCTCGCCGCGGGCGAGTCCAAGACCTACGAGGTCAAGGCCCTCGCGTCCGACACGGGCACCTTCAAGTCGCCGGCCGCCGCGTCCGCGTCGGGCGGGCTCGAAGCCGACGCCGCCGCCACCACCACCGTGGTCGTCGCGCCCGAGCTCGAGCTCAGCGCCCAGTGCTCCGAGATGCAGTTCCTCGGTCGCAACATGACCTACGAGTACATCCTCGAGAACACGGGCGACGGCGAAGCGCTCAGCTCCGTCGCCTCCGTCGCGATCCCCGCGGGCACCACCTTCGTCCGCGCCTCCGAGGGCGGACGCGTCTCGGGCAACAACGTCGTCTGGGACTTCGGGACCATGGCCGCCGGCGCCTCGCGCGACTTCTCCGTGACCCTCAACGCCGCCCAGGCGGGCGACTACACCGCCCGCGCGACCGCCAACGCGAACTGCGCTGACTCCGTCGCCGCCGACTGCACCACCGAGATCAAGGGCATCCCCGCGATCCTCCTCGAGGTGATCGACATCACCGACCCCGTCGAGGTCGGGACCAACACGGTCTACGTCGTCCGCGTCACCAACCAGGGCTCCGCGCAGGACACCAACGTCCGGATCGTGGCCACCCTCCCGAGCGAACTCGGGTACATCAGCTCCACCGGCGCGACCACCGCGACCGCTGATGGGCAGACCATCCGCTTCGCGCCCGTCCCCAACCTCGCGGTTGGTGCTCAGGTCGAATGGCGCGTCACCGTCCGTGCCAACGAAGGCGGCGACGTCCGCTTCCGTCTGGAAATGACCTCGGACAACCTCACGAGCCCGGTCGTCGAGACCGAAGCCACGAACCTGTACGAATAATCGTCCGGTTCTGAACCACGCTCACCCAGCCCCGTCGCGGCCTCCGCGGCGGGGTTTTTCATGCGCCGATTTCTTCTCCCCCGATGAGACATGAATCCCGCGCCCGTGCGTTCGGGTACAAAGAGACACCGATGCACGCCACCACCCCCACCCCCCCCAACCCCCCCTCGATCGAGACCGGACCCGATCCGGGCTCGCTCCCCCGGGTCGTCCTCGCGAGCGCCTCCCCGCGCCG
>CBFGUD010000033.1:0-20266 GCA_965652365.1 uncultured Phycisphaerales bacterium | reverse complement strand
GGGGCGTGCGTCCTGGGCCTTGGGGGCTCTTCCGGCGCCGCGGGGGATCGGGGAGGGGGTGACGCTTGTTCGTCCGATGTTGTCGGTGACGCGGGATGAGGTGGAGGATCTGTGTCGGCGCGTGGGGTTCTCGTGGGTGGAGGACGCGACGAACGCGGATGTGTCGTATCTGCGGAACCGGGTGCGCGCGGAGGTGGTGCCGGTGCTCAAGGGGATCGAGGGGGGGATCGTGGGGCGGGTGGTCGGGGACGCGGCGTCGGTGCGGGAGGCGAGCGAGGCGCTGGAGCGTTTGGTGCGTGCGCGGTGGTGGGCAACGGCGGCGCGGGATGGGGGTGCGGTCGTGCTGCGCAGGGATGCGCTGCGGGACGAAGCGGGCGCGGGGGAGATCGGGGCGCTGATGCGGATCGGGATCGACGAGCTGTGCGGCGGGGTCGGGCACGACACGGTGGGTCGGCGCGAGATCGGGTGCGTGGTGGACGCGGTGATGGACGGGTCGGAGGAACGGAGAACGGTGCGCGTGGGTCCTATGGTGGTGGTTGTGCACGCGCGGGCGGTCAGGATCGCGCGGTTTGGAGATGATGATGGGTGATCAATCGGTGCGGATCGGGCTTGTGGGGCATTGCCGTCCTGACACGTTCGCGATCACGGGGGCGGTGAAGGATGCGCTGGGGGATGTCGAGTTCGTGTCGATCGATTCGGATTCGGAGTTGGTGGGGGATTTCGATCTGCTGCTCGTGAACCGGGTGCTTTTCGGGTCGTTCCGTGATGAGTCGGGGATCCGATTCATCGAGGCCCAGAGCCCGGCGCGGCGGTGCATGCTCGTGTCGAACTTCGCGGAGGCGCACACGGAGGCGGAGGGTGTCGGGGGGATCCCGGGGTTCGGGAAGGGCGAGCTCCGTTCGGAGAAGATGAAATCGGCGCTGCGTGCGGCGCTGGGCAAGGAGGATTGAGCGATGGTGGATCTGGACATTCCCGTGTCGGAGTATGTGGCGCGTCGGAAGAGGGTGTTGTCGTCGCTCAAGGGGGCGGTGGGGATGGTGTTTGCGGGGGACGGGGCGCCGCCCTTGCGGGGGGAGTGGTTCCCGAACTTCGACTTCGTGTATCTGACGGGGATCCGGAACGAGCCCGGGGCGTGCGTGCTGTTCGATGCGTCGAACCCGGACCCGAAGAAGCGGATCATGCTGCTGCTCAAGCCGGTGGATTCGGAGATGGACGTGTGGGACGGGTACCGCGCGACGATCGGGGAGGAGCTGCGGGAGGCGACGGGGTTCGAGACGGTGCAGCGGGTGTACCGGCTCCCGTTGTGGCTTCGGGAGGCGGCGAAGCGTTCGAAGAAGCTCGCGTGTCTGCACCCGCTCGCGACGCATACGTCGCCGGTGTCTCCGGATCTGAAGATCTTCCAGGAGCTGACGTCGCGGGTGCCGGGGTGCTCGATCGTGGATATGAGCGATCTGATCACGGAGATGCGGATGGTCAAGAGCGCTCGCGAGGTCAAGCACATCGAGAGCGCGATCAAGGCGACGCACGAGGGGATCAAGCGGGTGGCGGCGAGGATCAAGCCCGGGGTGTCGGAGCGGGAGCTGCACAACGCGCTGATCGGGGGGTTCACGGACATGGGCGCGAAGCGGGCGGCGTTCGATCCGATCGTGGGGTCGGGGGAGCGGACGACGGTGCTGCATTACAAGGAGAACGACCAGGTCGCGCAGGACGGGGATCTGCTCGTGCTCGATTGCGGGGCGGAGTTGCATGGGTACGCGAGCGACATCACGCGGACGTTCCCGGTGTCGGGGCGGTTCACGGATCGGCAGCGCGAGATCTACGGGCTGGTGCTCAAGGCGCAGAAGGCGGCGATCAAGGCGGTGAAGCCGGGCGCGACGATGGTGGACGTGGACGAGGCGGCGCGGAAGGTGATCCGCGACGCGGGGTACGGGGACGCGTTCATGCACGGGACGGGGCACCACCTGGGGCTCGAGACGCACGATCCGGGGACGCTCACGAAGCTCAAGCCCGGGATGGTGGTGACGATCGAGCCCGGGATCTATCTGCGCGAGGAGAAGATCGGGGTGCGGATCGAGGACGACATCCTGGTGACGAAGGACGGGAACCGGAACCTGTCGAGCTCGATCCCGAAGACGGTCAAGGAGATCGAGGCGCTGCTGGCGGGGTCGGGTTCCAAGTCCAAGACGTGATCAGTCGTCCATGTGGTTCTTGATATCGGTGATCAGTTCGTCGACCTGCTGTGAATCGTCGTATCGGTAGAGCCCGAGGACCTTTCGGTCCGGGCCGACGAGGATGAGTCGGGTGGGGTGGTTGATGAGTCGGCCGGAGTCTTCGTCTTTGGGGTCTCCGAGGTCGAACTTGAGGCCTTCCATGACGATGTCGTGGACGGCGTCCGGGTCCCCGGTGGCGAAGATCCATCGGTCGGGGTCGGCGTTGTATCGTTTGGCGTAGTCGTCGATGACGGCGGGGGTGTCGAGGTGGCCGTCGATGGAGATGGAGAGGAACCGGACGGGGTGGCCGGGGGTCTGGTCCTGGACGTAGCGCATGGCGCCCGTCATGCCCGGGCAGTAGAGGGGGCAGGAGGTGAAGAAGAAGTCGACGACGGTGTACTGGCCTTCGAGGACTTCGTGGGTGATGGGGGTGTTGTTCTGGTCGGTGAGGGCGAAGTCGGGGATGTGGAAGGCGGCGTAGGGGTTTTCGTCGAGGAGGATGATGCCCTCGTCGGGGTTGGCGGCGCGTTTGTTGCGGGCGATGGTGACGAGGAGGAAGATCCCGATCGCGGTGAGGGTGAAGCCGAGGAGGGCGAGGGAACGGACGAGTGTCTTGGCGTTCATGGTGGAGTTTAGGGGCGTTTGCTGTTGGCGCTCATGACGAGGGTGGCGAAGAGCACCATGAGGGCGGCGGTCGTGATGCTGACGGTCCAGGGGAGCCAGGTGGGCGCGGATTCGATCGCGGGGAGGGCGAGGGATCGGCGCATGGCGTCGTGGATCCAGGTGAGGGGGTTGGCGTAGGCGATGGCTTTGAGCCATGGGGCGGCTTGGGTGACGGGGAAGACGGCGCCGGAGGTGATCCAGAGTGGCATGAGGACGGCGTTCATGACGCCGTGGAAGCCCTGGGAGGAGTCGACGATCCATGCGAGGGCGAGGCCGAGGGCGATGAGGGAGACGGAGACGCAGACGAGGGCGGCGATCGCGCCGAGGGTTCCGGTGAGGGTGAGGGGGACGCCGAGGATGGGGAGGAGGGCGAGGATGATGAGGCCTTGGATGAGGGCGATGAGGGTGCCGGACCAGACTTTGGCGAGGACGATCCAGAGGCGCGGGGTGGGGGAGAGGAGGGCGGCGCGGAGGAAGCCCTCGTGTCGGTCCTGGATGAGGGAGATGGAGGCGAAGATGGAGGAGAACATGACGGTGAGGGAGGCGATGCCGGGGACCATGGCGGCGGTGAAGGAGGCGCCGGATTGATCGTTGATGGCGCGAGAGAAGCCGGCGGCGATGAAGGCCCAGATGAGGAGGGGGGTGGCGATGGAGGCGATGATGCGCGAGGGCTGGCGCGTGATGCGGATGAGCTCGCGGTTGCCGAGGGCGATGGAGGCGCGGAGGGCGGTCATCGGGCGGGCTCCTGCGCGAGGGCGGCGTGGGTGGTCCAGAGGTAGACGTCGTCGAGGGAGGGGGGGGCGAGGGTGATGGCGGTGTCGGGGAGGTCGAAGGCGGTGACGTCTTCGGCGCTGGCGTTGATGGCGAGGACGTGGTCGTCGAGGGTGATGCTTTCGAGGTTGCGCGAGCGGGTCCAGTGCGCGAGCGATTCGCGTGCGGCGGGGTCGTGGGGTTTGAGGCGGAGGACGGCGGTGCCGAGGTTGGACTTGAGGTCTTTGGGGGTGCCTTGGGCGGCGATCTTTCCGTTGGCGATGAGGACGACGCGGTGGGCGTGCTCGGCTTCGTCGGTGAGGTGGGTGGCGTAGAGCATGGCGAAGGGGCGGTGGTCGTGGGCGGCGGTGAGGGCGTTCCAGAGGGTGCGGCGGGCGTCGATGTCGAGGCCGGTGGTGGGTTCGTCGAGGAGGAGGAGGTCGGGCTCGATGAGCATGGCGCGGGCGAGGTCGGCGCGGCGTTTGAGGCCACCCGAGAGGGTCTTGACGCGGTCGCTCAGTCGGTCGTGGATCCCGAGGCGCTGGGCGATGGATTCGATGCGCGCGGGGATGGTGGAGTGGTCGAGCTGGTGGATCGCGGCGGCGAGTTTGAGGTTCTCGCGGACGGTGAGGAGCTCGTCGAGGGCGTTGGTCTGGAAGACCATGGCGATGGCTTTGGGGTCGTGGTTTCGGGTGACGGTGCCCGAGTCGGGGCGGAGTGGGCCGGCGATGACGGACATGAGGGTGGATTTGCCCGCGCCGTTCGGGCCGAGGAGGGCGATGCGCTCGCGGGTGATGTCGAGGTTGCAGTGGTCGAGTGCGGTGATGGTGCGGTCGCGCGTCGTGTAGGTGACGGTGACGTCGTGGAGGGCGAGGACGGGTGTCACAGGAGGGCTCTGGCGAGCGCGTCGGCGACGAAGACGAGCATGTAGAGGGGGAGGTGGATGATGGATCCGAAGAAGACGGTGCGCGCGGCGCGGTCGGTGCGGGCGACAGCGAACTTGATCGAGAGGGCGACCATGAGGAGCCCGAGGATGACGGCGGCGAGTGCGGTGGGGATGCCGGCGAGGTCGGGGACGATCCGGAGGGGGGCGAGGGTGACGGGGATGAGGAGGAGGGAGGTGAAGATCATGATGGCGGCGGTGTGGTTTCCGGATGCGTCGATGGCGGGGAGCATGCGGAAGCCGCCTCGTTCGTAGTCGCGGCGGCACATCCATGCGATGGCGAAGAAATGCGGGAGCTGCCAGACGAACATGAGGGTGAAGAGCATGAGGCCGATGGGGTCGGCGAGTTTGGCGAAGCCGGTGGCCTGGGAGAGGGCGCAGGTGCCGATGAGGGTGGGGAGGGCGCCGGGGACGGCGCCGACGAGGGTGTTGGTGATGGTGCGTGTCTTGAGGGGGGTGTAGATGACGACGTAGAGGGCGGCGGTGACGAGGGCGACGATGGCGCTGAGCTGGGAGAGGGTGAGGGCGAGGACGGCGGCGCCGGTCGCGCAGAATGTGAGCCCGAAGAGGAGGACGAAGCGGGGGGTGAGGCGCGTGGAGGGGATGGGGCGGGATTTGGTGCGGTCCATGCGTGCGTCGAGGTCGGACTCGTACCACATGTTGAGGGCGTTGGCGCCGCCCGAGGCGAGGGCGGTCCCGATGGCGCAGCCGAGGATGAGGGTGGTCCAGGTGGTGAGCCCGGTGACGTGGTGGTGGAGCCCGGAGATGAGGAGGCCGACGAGCGCGGTGATGGTGACGAGGCGCGTGATCCCGGGCTTGGTGAGCTCGACGCAGGCGCTCAGGGTCGAGGGGGTCGCGGCGACGGTGTGATCGCTCGGGTCGGGATGGCTCGTCTGGGCGGCGGAGGGCACGGGGGATCGTAGGGTTTTGGGTCGCGGCGGGTCAGGGCGCGGGGACGATGAGTTCGGCCCATACGGGGAAGTGGTCGGTGGGGAAATCGCCCGGTGCGCCGTGTCTGTAGACGCCCGATTTGGTCACGCGGAGGTGCTCGGAGGGGAGGACGTAGTCCACGCGGAGGCGGAACATCGAGGTATCGTCGGGGTCGAGGCGGTCGATGGCGATGTCGGAGGTGGGGCGGGGGTCGCCCGCGAGCCCGGGCGTGGGGAGGAGGTGGTTGGCGATGGGGCTGTCGATGCTCGAGCCCTCGTCGGGGTCGGCGTTGAGGTCGCCCATGATGATGAAGTGGGCGCCTTTGTCGAGCCCGCCCGGGTTGCCTCGGTCGTCGATGATCGCGCTCGAGTCGGCGAGGTAGAGGGACCAGAAGCGGATTTCGTCGAGGTTGCGGCGTTTGTTGCGGTGTTCGGGGCCGTCGAATGCGGGGGGTGTGGGGTGTGAGATCAGCGTGTGGATGGTGGTGCCGTTCGGGAGGGTGATGGGGATGTCGGCGTGGGTTTTGGAGGAGAGTCGGAGGGCGGCCCATTGCTCGTCGGTGTGGAAGGGTGTGCCGTCGGGGTTCGTCGGGCGTGACGCGCCGGGGAGGTCGGACCAGCGGTAGGTCTGGAAGGTGCGGATGTTGGCGGTGTCGATGGTGAGTCGGGGGTCGACGAGGAGGGCCATGGCGTATTGGCCGGGGAAGGTGCCGAAGCCGAAGCAGTCGTTTCCGTAGGCGCGGGCGTCGGCGGTTTGGGGCGGGGGGTTGCCCTGCGCGTCGCTCGGCTGGGGGTCGGGGTGGGTGGTGACGAGTCGGTCGTCCTGGTCGAGGTCGAGGTTGGAATGGATGCCCGTGTTGGAGGGGGGCATGTGGGTGGTGTAGGCGATGGGCTGAAGGCCTTCGGCTTGGGGGATGCTGAGGTAGTGGTCGACAAAGCGCTGGGCGTTGGATCCGGGGGCGCTGTCGGTCGGGACGTCTGGGTATCCTGGCGCGTCGTAGGCGATTTCGTTGAGGAGGAGGATGTTGGGTCGGAGGCGCTGGATGATCTCGGCGATTTTCTTGAGGCGTGGGTTGGTGTCGGTGAGGAGGTCGGCGGTGCGGACGTCCTGGATGTTGAAGGTCATGACGCGGATCGCGAGGTCGCGCGCGTGGGCGGCGGTGGTGGAGAAGATGAGGGCGGCGGCGAGGGATGCGAGGGCGCGGTGTGCTAGCATGGGTGATTGTTCGCCGCGGATTGTGTGGCGGCGGGATGCCCCGGTAGCTCAGCTGGATAGAGCAACGGACTTCTAATCCGTCGGTCGGAGGTTCGAATCCTCCCCGGGGTGTTTTTCGTGGGTGTCGTGTTTTGCGCGTTCTGAACAGGGGGTTCGGTGGATTTCGGGGGGACGCTCATGGGGCGGGAAATGCCAGTGATCAAAAAAAATATCTGACGCATCGGGGCGCGGTTTGTCTCGAAAGCTGGAACAACTCGGGATGCAGGACCGGGTTGGCTCATGAGGTGGGGTTGAGCACCGGTCCTGTCGCGCGGATTCGGGATGCTCTTCTCTCTGCACGCGCGGCGTAGCACACGAGGAGATTCGACATGAAGATTGGCACGATTGGCGCACTGGCGATCACGGCGGCGACGGGTTCCGCGCTGGCGGTTCCGGTGGATGTGACGGGCGGGCAGACGTCGGTGCTGCTCGATACGGCGACGCTTTCGAGCGCGGCGTCGCTGGAGCTGTCGGGTGTTTCGGCTGGCGTGATCGCGCCGGGGAACCTGGGGGACGGGTCGGTGGCGTTCGGGATCAACGCGCGGGACGCGGCGTCGCTGCCGACGACGTTCTCGTACGACTCGGATGATTTCCTGGGCACGTTCGGCGGGACGATCGAGCACACGGGCTCGGTGTTCTTCAATGATGGCGCGGTCGAGGTCGGGGACTTCACGATCGGGTTCGATGCGATGCGCGTCGGGGACGATCGTTCGGGGTTCTTCGTCGCGTCGACGACGGGGATCAGCGCGATCCTGTTCGACGTGGCGAACCCGAGCTCGTTGAGCGCGACGGCGTCGTCGCTCGAGATCCGGGCGGACCTGCTCGTGTCGAGCGAGTTCGCGCAGTTCCTGCTGGACAACCAGCTCGCGTCGGCGGACCTGACGGGCGCGGACGTGGGTGATGCGCTGGTGCAGGCGGTTCCGGCGCCGGGCGGTGTCGCGCTGCTCGGTCTTGGCGGGCTCGCGGCGGCGCGTCGTCGGCGCTGAGTCCGCGATCTGCTCGACGGACGGATTGGCTTCTCTTCACACGAACCCCCGGTGCGTTGCGCCGGGGGTTCTTCGTGGTCTGCGTCAGTTCGATCGTGCGCGGGCGCGTTCGAGTCGGGCTTGTGATTTCTGGACGCGGGGGTGGTCTGGGCCGAAGGTTGCTTCGAGGACGGGGCGGGTTTGCTGGAGGGCGGCGATGGCCTGGTCGTGGTGTCCGAGTTCGATGAGGCACTCGGCGTAGTTGTCGCGGAAGATGGCGGTGTAGTAGTGCCCGGGGGGGAGGGCGGCGTCGCACATGGCGAGGAGGTCTTCGAAGTAGGGGCGTGCTTCCTCGGGGCGGTTGTTGGTGAGGAGGAGCATGGCGAGGTTGTTGAGGGGGGCCCATGTTTCGGGGTGTGCGCCTCCGGAGGCGCGTTTGTGGGCGTCGATGGTCTGGCGGTAGAGGTCGGCGGCTTCGTCGATGTTGCCTTTGTCCTCGAGGATGTAGGCGAGGTTGCCCATGAGGGTGAGGGTTTTGGGGTGGTCGTTTCCGAATCGGTCTCGGTGGCCCTGGAGGGCTTCTCGGGTGAGTTGTTCGGCTTTGTCGATCTGACCGAGCTGGATGAGGGCGACGGCGAGGTTGCCTTTGGAGAGGAGTGTGGCGAAGTGGTCGGGGCCGAGGACGCGTTCTCGGCGCTGGGCGACGTTGTCGAGCATGTCGGCGGCTTCCCGGACGCGGCCGCGTTTTTCGATGATGCCCGCGAGCCCGTCCTGTGCGATGAGGGTCTGGGGGTGGTCGGGGCCCATGGTGCGGAGTCGGCGGTCGACGACGTCGGTCATGACCTGCTCGGCGCGTTCGAGTTCGCCGAGGTTTTTGAGTGCGAGGCCTCGGTTGTGCATGGAGACGAGGGTCTCTTTGTTGTCGGGGCCGAGGAGTTTGGTGAGTTGCTGTTCGCTCAGGGACCAGAGTTCGAGGGCTTCTTGTTGGCGTCCGAGGAGGAGGAGGGCGCGGGCGCGTTCGGAGAGGAGTCGTGCGGATTCGACGGGGTCGGCGTAGGCGTCGAGGACGGGGCGTGCCTGGTCGAGGAGTTCGAGGGCTTGGCGGGGTTCGTTGAGGTTCAGGAGGACCCCCGCGAGGGTGCGTCGTGCGTCGGCGGTGGTGGGGTGGTCTTCCCCGAGTTCGGTGCGTGCGACGTCGAGCATGGCGTGGGCGTTGGCGCGGGCTTTCTCGAGTTCGCCGAGACTGAGGTAGGTGTTGGCGAGGGCCATGCGGACGGTGGCGTGGACGCTGGGGTAGTCGGCGAGTTCCTGGTCGAGGGTGAGGGCGGCGGTGTCGAGGACCTCGCGGACGGTGAGGTCGGCGCCGAGGGAGGACTCGGGGTCGGCGGTGATGAGCATGTCGACGAGGAACTTGTTGGAGGCGAAGGCGCGTTCGCGTTCGGCGACGGCCTGGGCGCGCTGGGTCTCGGCCTCTTCGCGTTGCTGCTCGGCGGTGGCCCAGCCCTGGGTGGCGCGTTTGGCCTGGTGGGTGGTGGCGATGACCCCGGTGATGAGGGCGAGGACGGCGAGGGTCGCGAGGGTGACGGGGATGCGGTTGCGCTGGATGTACTTGCGGGCGCGGTAGGCGCGGGAGTCGGCGAGGACGGAGACGGGGCGTTTGGCGAGGTAGGCGCGGAGGTCGGACGCGAGTGCGCCGGCGGAGGGGTAGCGGGCTTCGCGGTCGGGTTCGAGGGCGCGGCGGACGATGGCGGCGAGTTCGGGGTCGAGGGATGTGGAGATGGACTTGGAGGGTTTGGCGACGACCCGGAGGGCGTCGTCGATGGTCATGTCGTGGAGGTCGTGGGGGCGCTGTCCGGTGAGGATCTCGTGGATGATGATGCCCAGGGCGTAGATGTCGGTGCGCCAGTCGACGTCCTGGTCCTTGCGGAGCTGCTCGGGGCTCATGTAGGGGAGTGTGCCGACGAGTTCGGAGACGGATTCGGTGTCCATGGAGCGCGCGACGCCGAAGTCGAGGACCTTGGGGCGGGCGTCGTCGCCCAGCATGATGTTGGCGGGTTTGAGGTCTCGGTGGACGATGCCCTTGTGGTGGGCGTGCTCGATGGCATCGCAGATGGTGGCGAGGATGCGGAGGCGCTCGGCGCGGTTCATGAGGGCGCAGGCGCGGTTGAGGGTGGTGCCCTCGACGAGTTCCATGGCGAAGTAGGGGTGGGGGGTGCCGTCGATGTCGGTTTGGCCTGCGGCGTAGATGGTGGCGATGTTGGGGTGTCGGAGCTTGGCGAGGGACTCGGCTTCGAGCTCGAATCGGCGCTTGCGCGATTCGGTCATGGACTCGGCGCGGATGAGTTTGAGCGCGACGAGGCGTTTGGGGCGCTGCTGCTGGGCGAGGTGGACGGCGCCCATGGCGCCCTGTCCGAGGAGCTTGATGAGGGTGTATTCCTCGACGCGCTCGGGGTGGGTGTTGTCGATGGGTTCGATGTCGGTCTCGTCGTCGGTGTGCGCGATGGTGACGGACTCGGAGCGTGCGATGAAGCGTTCGATGCGGGCGCGGAGCTCGGTGTCGTCCTTGCAGACGGAGTTGAGGTAGGTATCGCGCTCCTCGGGTTCGAGGCGGCTGGCGTGGGTGGCGATTTCTCTGATCCTGGGGTCCATCGCGGCCCTTGTTGTACCACGGGCGGGGGAAAGGGCCAGCGTATCAGGGATTGGGCGCGTGGTCGTGGTGGATCTGGGCGTGCTGGGGGAGATATGGGACCAGCTCGCGCGGGACGCGCTTCATGCCTCGGCGGAGGGCTTTCTCGACGGCGTATTGGAGGGAGTCGTGCATGCGCTGCTCGACGCGGTCGGTGACGTTGAGGTCGAGCTCGCGCATGGTGTCGAGGGCGAACTTCCAGGCGTGGTATTCCTCGAGGCAGCGGGGTTTGTAGGTGCCGAACCCGATGGCGTGGTGCCCGATCTCGTGGAGGAAGATGGCCATGGACATGGGGCCCTTGGGCCTGGGTGATTCGAGGAGTTTGGCGACGGTGCCGTCGTGGTAGGTGACCTGCCAGGCGACGCCGGACATGGAGGTGCGCCATTTGCGGACGCGGACGCCGTGGTGGGCGAGCATGGCGCGAGTGACTTCTTCGTAGCGCTGCTGGGCTTTTGAGGGTTGGCGCTTGGGCTTGGCGTTGGATGGCGCGGGGGGCGGCGGGGGACGGCGTCTCGGTCGCTTCTTCGAGCGTGGGGTGAAGAGGTCCCAGAGTGTCCATTGGTGGGTGGTCACGGGTGGGTGGATCCGATGAGTGGTTCGCCTTGCTGGATCTGGCGGCCGTTGGCGTAGTCGCGCCAGGGCATGGGTTTCTTGTTGGGGGGCTGGACCGTGAGGAGGCGGAGGGTGCCCGTGGCGCAGGCGATGAGTCCCTGGGCGGGGTCGAGGATGGTGCCCGGGTCTGTGTGTTGGGATTCGTGGTCTTCGGGTGTTGCGCGGAGGAGTTTGAGGGGCTCGCCCCGGTGGGTGACGGTGACGGAGGGCCAGGGGGAGAGGCCGTTGATTCGGCGGGCGCATGCGTTTGCGGTGGAGGTGAAGTCGACCCAGCCATCGGATTTGGACATCTTGGGCGCGACGGTGACGAGGTCGGGGTTCTGGGTGACGGGGGTGAGGGTGCCCGTGCGGATCTGGTCGAGGACGCGGGCGACGAGGGCGGGGCCGTCGGTGGAGAGGGCGTTGTGGAGTTCGCTGGCGGTCTGGTCGGGCTCGATGGTGCGGGTGGACTGGGCGAGGATGTCTCCGGCGTCCATGTGCTTGGCGATGGTGATGACGGAGTTGCCGGTGTCGGTGTCCTGGGCGACGATGGCGGCGTTGATGGGGGCGGCGCCGCGCCAGCGGGGGAGTTTGGAGGCGTGGAGGTTGATCGCGTTGCGGTCTTCGATGAGTTTGGAGCCGAGGTATTGGCCGAAGGCGATGACGACCCAGGCGTCGGCGGGGTAGTCGCGGATTTTGGCGCGGACGGATTCGTCGTTGACGTTCTCGGGTTTGAGGACGGGGACGTGGGGGAGGTTGTCGCGTGCCCACTGGGCGATGGGTGTGGGGGTGAGCTTGGAGCCGCGGCCGGCGTTGCGGTCGGGTTGGGTGATGATGGCGGTGAGGATGTGGTCCTGGGCGAGCATCGCGAGGGTGGGGATGCCGAAGGCGCCGGAGCCGAGGAAGACGATGTGCATCGGGTCGTGCTCCGCTCAGCGCTTTTTGGCGTTCTTCTCGAGGGCTTTGATTTTGGTTCGGTTCTTCATGCGCGAGAGTTGGGACATTTTGTCGATGATGAGGATGCCGTCGAGGTGGTCGATCTCGTGCTGGATGCATCGTGCGAGGAGCCCGGCGGCCTGGAGTTCGAAGGTGTTGCCCTCGAGGTCGGTGGCGCGGACGGTGATGGTGGAGGGTCTGCGGACTTCGCCGAGGATGCCCGGGAGGGAGAGGCATCCCTCGTCGTAGGGCGTGAGGTCTCGGGAGGATCCGGTGATCTGGGGGTTGAAGAAGACGAGGGGGTGTTCGGTGGTGGTGGGGAGGTCGGTGTGTGATTCGGTGTCGGGGTCGTCGCGGTGGGCGGGGACGTGGGCGACGAAGAGGCGCCAGGTGAGCCCGACCTGGGGCGCGGCGAGCCCGATGCCTTCGGCGCCGTGCATGAGGTCGATCATGCGCGTGGCGACGGCGCGGGTCTGGTCGTCGATCTCGACGGGGTCTGCCTTGGTCCGGAGGACCTCGGTGGGGTAGAGATCGATCTTGAGTGAGGCGGGATCAACGGGCATGGGGTGATCGTATGATGGATATCGGTGGGTGGTCGCGCCGCACACGCGCGGATCTGATCGCATACACTGACGGACTCAACTTTCCTTACAGGAGCGGCGACCACCGTGGCATTTTTCGGGAAGAAGAAAGACAGCGGCGACGAGGGCGATTCCATCGACGAGGTGACGCAGCCCTCGGCGTTCAACCCCAAGAAGGCGAGGGCGTTCTTCGATCGGGCGCCGACGGCGCACGATTCGGGGTCGTACGAGTACGCGATGCAGCTGTGGCTGCAGGGTCTGCGTCAGGACCCGTCGAGCATGGAGGGGTTCAACGGGTTCCTGCGGTCCGCGGAGGTGTACGCGGTCGAGAATCCGAAGAAGGGGGTCTCGAAGGAGACGAAGAGCCTGATCTCGGCGAAGGGGGCGCTTGGGAAGTTCATCGACGCGATGCTTGATTTCGGGCTCAAGCGGCATGATCCGATGAACGGGATCTCGGCGACGCAGGCGGCGTCGAAGCTGGGGCTCAAGCAGCAGACCAAGGAGCTGGGGGAGCACACGCTGGTGCTGCTTCGGAACTATCCGAAGGCCAAGAAGGACCACTACATCAAGCTGCTCAACGCGTTCGAGAACGCGGAGGTGTACGGGCTGGCGGCGACGGCGGGGGATATCGCGATGCAGATGGACCCGAGCGACGGGGAGCTGCAGGCGCGTGTGCGGAACATGATGGCGGCGAACACGGTGTCGTCGGGCGGGTACGACGACACGAGCGAGGGTGGGTTCCGCAAGAACATCCGGGACGCGGACAAGCAGCTCGAGCTCGAGCAGCAGGATTCGCTGGCGAAGACGGACTCGACGCGCGACCAGATCGTGGAACGGACGAAGGCGGCGCACGAGGAGCGTCCGGACGACGTGCCGCGGATGAACGCGTACGCGACGGCGCTGATCGAGCGTGGGAAGAATAATGATGAGCTGACGGCGATCTCGCTGCTGCTCAAGGCGCACAAGGCGTCGGGGCAGTTCCGGTACCGTCAGGCGGCGGGGGACGTGCAGATCCGACGGGGTCGGCGGATGATCGAGAAGCTCGAGAAGCAGGTCGAGGCGAACCCGGACAACGCGGAGCTCGCGGAGAAGCTCGCGCAGGGGCGCAAGGCGTTCACGAAGCTGCGGATGGACGAGCTGCGGATGCGGGTGGAGAACTACCCGACGGACCTGGGGCTCAAGTACGAGCTGGGTCGGGTGCTCTACGAGCAGGGTTTGTACAACGAGGCGATCGAGCAGTTCCAGGAGGCGCAGAGCGAGCCCAAGCTGCGGAACGACGTGCTGACGCTCATGGGCAAGTCGTTCCTGAAACTCGGTGGGTGGGAGGACGCGGCGATCCAGACGTTCCGCCAGGCGCTCCAGGGCGTGCACGACAAGGCGTCGGAGTTGGGGATGGACATCCGGTACTCGCTGATGGACGCGCTGTTCGACAAGGCGCGGAAGGAGGACGACCTGGAGAGCGCGGCGGAGGCGGAGCAGATCGCGGCGGACATCGCGATCCAGTCGTTCAGCTATCGCGACGTGCGCGAGAAGCGAGCGGAGATCCGCGAGTTCATGAAGGCGCTCAAGGGCTGAGCGTTGGGGAAGGGCTCGGCCAAGGCGGTCGCGATCATTCCGGCGCGGATGGGGTCGACGCGATTCCCGGGCAAGGCGCTGGCGAGCGAGACGGGGCGGCCGCTGGTTGTGCACGTGTGCGAGCGGGCGGCGGGGGCGGGGAGCATCGGGCGGGTGGTGGTGGCGACGGACTCTCAGGAGATCCGGAGCGCGGTGGAATCGCACGGGTTCGAGGCGGTGATGACGGGGGCGCATCCGAACGGGACGAGCCGGCTTGTGGAGGCGGCGGAGGTGCTGGGGCTGGAGGCGTCGCGGATCGTGGTGAACGTGCAGGGGGATGAGCCGGAGATCGAGGGGGGGGTGATCGACGGGGCGGTGGCGGCGTTGTGTGCCGAGCGGATCGATCCGCGTTTCCCGGATGCGGGACCGGTCGGTGCGCATGTGGGGACGGTGATGTCGCGGATCGCGGATCCTAGGTCGTTCACGGATCCGAACGTGGTGAAGGTGGTGTCCGGGTTGGTCGAGCCCGATGATGCGATCGCGCGCGTGCTGTATTTCAGCCGGGCGGGGGTGCCGATGGATCGGGACGGGGTCGGCGGGGTGGTTGCGTATCGGCACGTGGGGATCTATGCGTACCGCGTGGCGGATCTGCGGACGTACATGACGCTGGGCGAAACCCCCTTGGAGCGGGCGGAACGGCTCGAGCAGCTGCGTTGGCTCGAGCACGGGTACGCGATCGCGGCGGCGGTGCGGGAGTCATCGCACACGGGGATCGATACCCCGGAGCAGTACGCGGCGTTCGTGGCGCGGCGGGGCGCGGGGTGATGCGGGAGCGGGCGGGGCGGTGTGGAGAAGGTCCGATCCGTGCGGCGGATGCGGTTTTTCTTGAGAGTTTGGGGGGCGTGGCGCGGTCGGGGTTGCACTGGCGCGCGGCGCGTTGATACGATGGGCTATGCCCACCCAACGCGATGAGTCCGATCCTTCGATCGCAGGTACCAGCAGACCCGACTCATCTCGACCCGGCACGACGAATCTGCTCGCGGGGGCGGGGCACACGACCAACACGGAGCGGGAGTTCTACTCGCCTGTGCCCGATGGGTACGAGTTCGGGAAGCACAAGTACGTGGCGATCCTGGGGACGGTGATGTCCGGGCTGGGGAAGGGGATCTTTTCGTCGTCGATGGCCAAGGTGCTCAAGGACAAGGGTTTGAGCGTCGCGCCGATCAAGATGGAGGGGTATCTGAACATCGATTCGGGGACCCTGAATCCGTATCGGCACGGCGAGGTGTTCGTGCTCGATGACGGGACCGAGTGCGACATGGACCTGGGGACGTACGAGCGGATGCTCGATCAGGACCTGACGCGTCGGAACTTCGTGACGAGCGGGCAGATCTATTCGGAGATCCTGGATCGGGAGCGTCAGGGGGTGTACCTGGGTCGGGACGTGCAGATGATCCCGCACGTGACGGGCGAGGTGAAACGGAAGCTGCGGGAGCTGGCGCTGCGCGGGGACGGGACGAAGCCGGCGGATATCGTGTTCGTCGAGGTCGGGGGGACGGTGGGGGATTACGAGAACGGGTTCTATATCGAGGCGTTGCGTGAGCTGGCGTTCGAGGAGGGGGAGGGTTCGGTGTGCTTCGTCGCGTTGACGTACGTGATCGAGCCGCGGGCGCTGGGGGAGCAGAAGTCGAAGGCGGCGCAGCTGGGGATCAAGCGGCTGATGGAGTCGGGGATCCAGCCGCAGCTGATCGCGTGCCGGGCGGAGAACCCGGTGGAGCCGAAGGTTCGCGAGAAGATCGCGATGTTCTCGAACGTGCCGATGGAGCGGGTGTTCTCGATGCACGACCGGGAGAGCATCTACACGATCCCGGACGAGCTTCGCGAGCAGGGGCTGGACCGTGAGATTTTGTCGATCCTGAACCTGCACGACCGGGTGGACGTGCGGGTGGAGGACCGGGCGCGGAAGCGCTGGGCGACGTTCGTCGATGGCTTGACGAGCGATCGCGAGCACGGGGTGCGGATCGGGATCATGGGCAAGTACGCGGAGCTCAAGGACGCGTACGCGTCGATCGACAAGGCGCTCGAGCACTGCGGGGCGCACCTGCGCTGCGATATCGAGCAGGTGTGGATGGACACGACGGAGATCAGCGACGCGAACGTCGCGGAGCGATTGAACGATCTGGACGGGGTGATCGTGCCGGGGGGGTTCGGGTCGCGCGGGGTGGAGGGGAAGATCGCGTGCGTTCGGCATTGCCGGGAGCACGGGATCCCGTACCTGGGGATCTGTCTGGGGTTCCAGGTCGCGGTGATCGAGTTCGCGCGGAACGTGCTGGGGATCAAGGACGCGTATTCGACGGAGTTCGATCCGATGACGAGCGCGGCGTTGATCTCGGAGCTCCCGGACCAGAAGAAGATCGAGGGGCTCGGGGGGACGATGCGTCTGGGGGCGCAGGACGTGCAGATCACGCGGGGGACGCTGGCGTGGCAGCTCGCGGACAACAAGGACTCGATCCATGAGCGGTTCCGGCACCGCTACGAGGTGGAGCCGGCGTTCATCGAGCGGCTCGAGGCGGGGGGTTTGATCTTCTCGGGTCGGCACCCGGAGCAGCCGATCATGCAGGTGCTCGAACTCCCCAGGGAAGCGGAGCGTGTGAGCGGGGTGGCGCCCGAGGAGCCGATCACGCACCCGTATTTCGTGGCGACGCAGTTCCACCCGGAGCTGACGTCGAGGCCCTTGCGGCCGCAGCCGGTGTTCATGGGGCTCGTGGCAAGCGCGATCCGTCATCGGTACGAGGACGACGTGGCGCGGTGGGACGAGATCAAGTCCCGGGTGCCCGTGATCCAGCGGTGGTTGCCCTATGAGTCCAACGGGCCCAGGGCGGCGACGAGCTGAGGGTCGGCGTCTCGGCGGGGGGCGGGGGGGGCGAGGGTCGGGAGTATGAGGGTCAGCGAGGGCGGGAATCAAGCCAATCCGCGGCGTCGCGCAGGATGAAGGCGCTGACGATGTCGGGTCGTCCCAGGGTGACGCAGCAGTTGTGGGCGAGGGTCTGGGCGTGGAGGGTCGCGGCGGACGCGGTGTCGGGGTCGGGGGCGGCGTGCGCGTGGTGGATGAAGGCGTGGATCGCCCACGGGCGGTTGATGCCGTTGTCGGGCTGGAGCTCGGCGATGTTCCATTCGATGAGGGGCTCGAGGGACTCGATCGGGGTGAGGTGGGTGAGGGCGTGGAGGGCGCAGAGCTCGATGTGGGTGCGGTGCTCAATCGCGTAGTGGTCGGGGTCGGCGAGCCCTCGGTTCGCGGGGATGTCGGGGAGGGGCGGCGCTGCGTGGGCGGCGAGGGCGGCCCAGAGTCGCGCGTCGAGGTCGCGGGTGTCGGGGTCGGGGAGCGCGGGGACGTCGAGGGCGCGGGCGATGAGGGCGAGGGCGCTGGAGTTGCGGGCGCCGAACTCGTCGCGGAACTCGTGGGCGTATCGGGCGCGGTCGGCGGGGCCCGCGCTGAAGGGGACGGGCTCGAGGACGGGGTGAGCGAGGGCGCGGAGGTGGGTGATCCACTGGTCGATGGTGGGCTGTGGATGGGGGGTGGTCATCGGAGGATTGTTCGCGGCCGGACTAGGATCGGTGGCACGAACGAGAACAAAGGATCCCGATGACGCAGACGACGCTCAAGACCACGCCGCTCCATTCGTATCACCTTGACCACGGCGCCCAGATGGTGGATTACGCGGGTTGGGAGATGCCGATCCGGTATACGGGGACGATCAAGGAGGAGCACGAGCAGTGCCGGCGGAGCGGGGGGCTGTTCGATGTGTCGCACATGGGGCGGCTGATGCTCAAGGGTCTGCACGCGCGTCGGGTGCTCGAGCGGGTGTGTTCGAGGCGGATCGGGGACATGCAGGAGGGGCAGTGCCGGTACTCGCTGGTGTGCAATGAGCGGGGCGGGGTGATGGACGACGTGATCGTGAACCGGATGGACACGGACGAGTTCATGGTGGTGTGCAACGGGGCGAACCGCGAGAAGATCGTGAATCACATCCGGGGCGTGATCGACGAGCGTGGATTCAAGGTGAAGTTCGAGGATCGGACGGAGAAGACGGCGATGGTCGCGATCCAGGGCCCGAGGGTGATGGATCTGATCGGTCGGGTGTCGTCGGAGGTCCCGACGCTCAAGAAGTTCCGGTTCACGGTCAAGAACCTGATGATCCTGAAGCTGATCGTCGCGCGGACGGGGTACACGGGGGAGGACGGGGTGGAGATCATCCTCCCGGCGAACGCGGTGGGGATGGCGCTCAAGCTGCTGCTCAAGGACGTGGACAACGATCCGGACCAGAAGCTGCTGGCGCCGTGCGGGCTCGGGGCGCGGGACACGCTGCGGCTCGAGGCGGGGCTCCCGCTGTACGGGCACGAGCTGGGCGAGGCGATCAGCGCGCTGGCGGTGGGGATGCCCTTCGCGATGAATCTGGACAAGAGCGAGGCGAACGAGGGGGAGACGTTCATCGGTCAGGAGGCGCTGGTCGCGGAGCAGGAGAGGGGCGGCCCGGGGATCAGGCTCGTGGGGCTCGTGATCGATTCGAAGCGGACGGCGCGTCAGGACATGCGGGTGCTCGACGGGGAGACGGACGTGGGGTTCGTGACGTCGGGGTGCGCGTCTCCGACGCTGGGGGCGTCGATCGCGATGGCGTATGTCAGCGATGCGCACAGCGCGGTGGGGACGAAGCTGCGGGTCGATGCGCAGAAGGCGGTGCTCGACGCGGAGGTGGTGGCGCTGCCGTTCTACAAGGCGTCCAAGAAGGGGTGAGGTCGATCGGAAGGGGTCAGACGGAGTCGTCGTCGGCGGGGGGTGTGAGGTCGAGCTCGGCCCACCCGGTGTCGGTGTGTCGGACGATGGCGCCGGTGGCTTCGTAGATGATCTGCTCGGCGATGTTGGTGCAGTGGTCGGCCATGAGGACGGCCTGGTGGATGATGGCGTGGAGCTCGAAGGCGTGCTCGACGCTCAGGCGTCCGTCGGCGATGCGCTGCTCGGTCTTTCGGACGATGAGGTCGTAGAACTCGAGGACGGCGCCCTCGGCGGCGAGGACGTGCTTGGCGCGGTCGGGGTCGGTGTGCGCGAAGGCGCGGACGGTGTCTCTCAGGATGCTCACGACGGAGTTAGTCATGACGCGGGTGGTCTTGGGGAACCCGGGGTCGCGGTCGCCGAGCGCGATGACGCGGAGGGCGACGGAGGATGCGGCGTCGGCGATGCGTTCGAGCTCGTTGTTGACCTTGACGCAGGTGAGGAGCGAGCGGATCCGGGATTCGTCGAGTCGGACGGCGTGGCGGGTGACGCGGGAGAGGAGGTCGACGGCGTCGCGCTCGATCTCGATGTCGGCGCGGTCGACCTCGTCGTCGCGGGTGACCAGGGCGAGGGCGGCGTGGGCGTCCATGTCGTAGATGGTGGCGAAGGTGTTCTCGGCGATGTCGATGACGAGTTCGCCCTGGGCGACGAGGCGCTCGCGGAGGGCTCGGAGGTGGTGGTCGAACTGCTCGGGGGTGGTGGGCATCGTCGGGCGGGTGGTCGGGGGTGAACGCGCCTACGTGCGCGGCTCGGTCCACAATAGCGGATCGCGGTGCGCGGTACAGGGGAAAGGGGCCTATCCTCGCGCATGGGGCGTGTTGAGCGTCCCAGAACCACCTTCATCGAGGGAGCGAAACGGTCATGGCATTCGATATCGATCTTGTCCACGCGCGTCAGGTGCTTGATTCACGCGGGAACCCGACGGTGGAGGTGGACGTGGTGCTCGAGTCGGGGGTGGTGGGGCGTGCGGCGGTGCCCTCGGGGGCGTCGACGGGCGAGCACGAGGCGGTGGAGCTCCGCGATGGGGGGGAGGCGTGGATGGGCAAGGGTGTCGCGGGCGCGGTCGCGAACGTGAACCACCAGATCGCGCGGGAGATCGAGGGGATGGACGCGCGGGACCAGGAGGGGATCGACGCGGCGATGCGCGAGCTCGACGGGACGGGCAACAAGGGCGAGCTGGGCGCGAACGCGATCCTGGGGGTGTCGATGGCGGTCGCGAAGGCGGCGGCGGAGACGAGCGGGATGCCGCTGTACCGGTACCTCGGGGGGACGGGGGCGAAGGTGCTCCCGGTGCCGATGCTCAACATCCTCAACGGCGGGAAGCACGCGGACAACACGGTGGACTTCCAGGAGTTCATGATCCAGCCCTGGGGGT
>CBFGUD010000032.1:0-21096 GCA_965652365.1 uncultured Phycisphaerales bacterium | reverse complement strand
CCCGAGAACACCAGCCCCCCGAAAAGCCCCTCCCACGTCTTCTTCGGCGACAACCACTCGATCAGCTTGTGCCGCCCGATCAGCGTCCCCGTGAAAAACGCCCCGATATCGCACGACTTCACGCACACCACGATCCACAGCAGCACCCACACCTCGTGCTCACGCCGGATCAACAACAAAAAACCCAGCATCAGCCCCATGTACACGTGGATGATCACCGTCGCCCCACCCACCAGCACCGCCCCCTCCACCTGACGAGAACGGATCGCGTACATCAGCCCCAGCACGAACGACACCACCACCGTCGAGATCCCCGCCGCGAACCCCATCGTCCCCGCCGTCCCCGCAGGCATCAACCCCACCACCAGCACACCCGACATCGCCACCATCGCCGCGAACCACGTCTGGATCGCCACACCCTTCGCCCGCATCATCCGCGCCACCTCGCGCGCCCCCATCACCCCAACCACCAGCAGCACCGCCCCCACCAGCATCCCCGGAGGCCACGTCCCCTCACCCATCCACACCGGCGCGTCGAGCCCGTCCACGAACGCATCGAGCCACGCCAAAAGCACGATCAGCCCGATCAGCAAAGGCCCGTATGTCAACCGTTGACGCAACACGAGCGATCAGGATAGCCCGTCTCCGCCCCCGACCACATCACGCTCGTGCGCGTGACCGAACCGACGCGAACGCCTCGTATACGCCCCCACCATCTCGAAAAACTCCCCCTCCGAAAGCTCCGGCCACGCCGTCTCCGTCACCATCAACTCCGCGTAGCTCAGCTCCCACAACAGATAGTTGCTCAGGCGCATCTCCCCGCCCGTCCGGATCAGCAGGTCCGGGTCCGGGAGCCCCGCCGTCGACAGCGCCCCCGCCACCGCCTCCTCGTCGATCGACCCCGGATCGATCTCCCCCGCCGCCGCCCGCTCCGCAAGCGTCCGCGCCGCACGCGCGATCTCGTCGCGCGACCCGTAGTTGATCGCCAGGCACAGCGTGATCCGATCACCGCCCGCCGTCGCCTCCACAAGCCGGTCCAGCGCCCCCAGCACCTCCCCGGGCATCCCCTCCCGCGACCCGATCACCCGCACCCGCACCCCCCGCGCCGCGAGCTCCGCCGCCTCGCTCGCGCAGTACGCGATGCACATCTCCATCAGCGCCCCCACCTCCTCCTCCGGCCGCTTCCAGTTCTCCGTCGAGAACGAGTACAACGTCAAAACCTCCACCCCGATCCGAGCGCTCGCCTCGAGCACCCGGCGCACCGTCTTCGCCCCCTCCTTGTGCCCCATCACCCGCGGCAGCCCCCGCGCCTGCGCCCACCGACCGTTCCCGTCCATGATCATCGCAACATGCACCGGGATCCGATCCGGATCCACCCCCGGCATCAAAGCACCGATCGCCTCAGGTCCCGCCGCTGCGCCGTTCACGTCCATCGATCCATTCCCGCTTTCCGAGACCCTACATCACACCGAAGCAAGCCGCGCCTCGCGCCGGATCGTCTGCGCCCGGTCAGGCCCGACCGACACCGTCGTCACCGGCACACCCACGAACGACTCGATCCGCTCCACATAACGACGCGCCGCCTCCGGGAGTTCATCGAACGACCGAGCGCCCGTGATGTCCTCGGAAAAACCCTCCAGCGTTTCGTACACCGCCGTCGCGCGCTCCAGCAGAAACCCGTCCGCGATGAACCGGCCCGTCCGCTCACCGTCCACCTCGTACGCCGTCGCCACCTTCAGCGTCCCCTCCCCGGAAAGCACATCGAGCAGCGTCAGACAGATCTCCGTCGCCCCCGACACCATCGCCGCGTACCGCACCGCCACCAGGTCGAGCCACCCCACACGCCTCGGCCGCCCCGTCGTCGTCCCGTACTCGCGCCCGCGCTCCCGGATCCCGTCGCCGACCTCGTCGAACAACTCCGTCACCATGGGCCCCCCGCCCACGCGCGTCGAATACGCCTTCACCACCCCCATGATCCGCTGCACCTTCTGAGGCGGAACCCCCGACCCCGGACCGATCCCCAGCGCCGACGCGTTCGAACTCGTCACGTACGGGTACGTCCCGTGATCCACATCCAGCATCGTCGCGTTCGCCCCCTCGAACAGCACCGAACCGCCCCCATCGATCAACCCGTTGAGCCGGTACGCCGTGTCCGAGATGTGATCCTTGAGCCGCTCCCCGCACGCCAGCAGCTCCTCCGCGATCGCCCCGTGATCGAACTTCTCGAACATCCCGGGCACGATCGCCCCCAGGATCTCGTTCTTGAGCCCGCAGATCATCTCCAGCTTCGCCCGCAGCGTCTCGGGGCGCAGCAGATCCCCCATCCGGATCGCCGTCGACCGGTTCACCTTGTCCGCATACGCCGGACCGATCCCCCGCTTCGTCGTCCCGATCGCCCGGATCACCCGGCGCGTCGGCGCCCCCTCCTCCTCCGGCGCCGCGTGCGACAACAGCTCCTCACGCGCCGCGTCCTCCGCCTTGTGATACGACACCACCACATGCGCCCGATCCGAAATGACCAACCTCGACGTATCCACCCCCCGCGCGTTCAGCCCCTCGATCTCCTCGATCAGCCGGTGCGGATCCACCACCACCCCGTTCGCCACCACCGCATCCACCCCCGCAGACAAAATCCCCGAAGGCATCAAATGCAGCGCGTACCGCTCACCCCCCACCACCACCGAGTGACCCGCGTTCGCACCCCCGTTGTATCGGACCACCGCGTCGTACCCCCCCGCCAGCAGGTCCACCAGCTTCCCCTTCCCCTCGTCCCCCCACTGGAGCCCGACCACCGCATCGACCCGACCTGATTCGCGTCCACTTCCCACCGCGCTCGCCTCCGGATCACCGTTTCGGGGTACCCAACCGCACCATCCGCCCAAAGCATACGCCCGCCATCCCGCACCCCGCGCCCTTTCGCTCATCCCCCGCACCCTTTCCGCCGATATCCCCACCACACCGGAGGACCCGAAATGCCCGAGCGCACGATCCGCATGATGTGCCCCAATCTCACATGCCGAAAGGTCCTGAGCGTCCCCGAAGCCGCCCGCGGCAAAACCGTCCGCTGCAAGCAGTGCGGGACCAACATCCGCGTCCCACAATCCAAAACCCCCGCCCCCACCGACAGGCAGGATCAGCACCAATCCTGACCACCGCCCCGCCCGCGCCCCCGCCCCCGCTCACAGCGGCGGCTGATCGTCGTCCTCGTCGTCCAGGTCGAACTCGAAGTTGAAATCCATCATGCTCGAGTCCTCCCCGCTCGTCGTCGGCGCGTGCTTCGACACCACCGCCTTCTCCGCAGGCCCCCCCGGCCCCTCCACGCTCGGCGACTTCTTCTCAGGCAGCCCCTGCGCGTAGAACGACCCCCCGTCGATCGTACCGGGCTCCCCATCGATCACCAGCACAAACACCAGCGACCCGATCGAGATCAGATCCCCCGCCCCCACGCGACGCGCCTCCTCCACACGAACCCGGTTCACGTACGTCCCGTTGCTCGAACCCAGGTCCTTGATCGTGAACCCCCCGTCATCAAAAACCAGCTCGCAGTGATGACGAGAAATCTTCCCCGACGGGATCCGGATCTGACAATCGTCCAAGCGACCCAACAGGGTCCGCTCATTCGCGATCGGAATCCTCTTCGTGTTCCCGTCCTTCGTACAATGAACAAGAGCGGCTTGCACGGATCCAGATCCTCTCGACAGAGACACGACCGCGTCAGACGCGACCAGGAGCAACACGTTTCCAAACCCAGTCCAACCACAGGTTTGGGGGCCACACAGACCCGTCCCGTGCAGCACGATACCGCATCCACACCGCTCAGGCAACGCCCCAACGCCTCATCCAGAACCCCGCTGGACGCCGCCATCCCCGCGCGAGACCCGAAAGACCCGATATCCCTCTACATCCACATCCCCTTCTGCGTCCACAAATGCCACTACTGCGACTTCTACTCCATCGTCGACCGCCAAGACAGACAACCCGCCTTCACCCGCCGCGCCATCGCCGAACTCCGCGCCGTCGCCGCCCTCGCCGACCACCCCACACTCGACACCATCTTCATCGGAGGGGGAACCCCCACCCTCCTCGACCCCCATCTCCTCACCCAACTCCTCGCCGCCGTCGAATCATCCTTCACCCTCACCCCCCACACCGAATACACCATCGAGTCCAACCCCGAAACCCTCACCGAACCCATCGCCCAGGTCCTCGCCGCCTCCAAAGTCAACCGCGTCTCCATGGGCGCCCAGTCCTTCAACCCGACCCACCTCAAAACCCTCGAACGACACCACGACCCCGCCTCCGTGGAGCGCGCCATCGCCATCGCCCGCGCCCACCGCATACCACGCCTCTCCCTCGACCTCATCTACGCCGTCCCGGGTCAAACCCTCCCCGAATGGGCCGACGACCTCCAGCGCGCCCTCGCCTTCGACCTCGACCACCTCAGCGCCTACGCCCTCACCTACGAACCCAACACCGCCATGACCGCCCGCCTCCTCCGGGGCGACTTCGACCAGGCCCCCGACGAACTCGAGGTCGACATGTACAACCACACCTTGGACCGCATCCGCGCCGCCGGGCTCGACCGCTACGAGGTCTCCAACCACGCCAAGCCCGGCTCCGAATGCCGACACAACCTCGCCTACTGGCGCAACCGCGACTACCTCGCCGTCGGCCCCAGCGCCTCCGGGCACATCGCCGGCACCCGCTACAAAAACGCCCCCCGCCTCGACGACTACCTCGACTTCTCCGACGCCGGCTTCGCCCCCATCACCGAGCACGAACCCCCCGACCCCCGCCGATCCCTCATGGACACCCTCATGCTCGGGGTCCGCACCCGCGAAGGGCTCGACGCGCCGCGGATCCTCGCCAGCGCCGACGAACTCCACCGCCGCGCCCAGCTCGAATCCGCCGCGCAATCATGCGTCGACGCGGGATGGCTCACCACCACCGACACCCGATGGACCCTCACCGAACCGGGCTTCCACTACGCCGACCGCGTCGCGCGCGACCTCATGGGCGCACTCGTCACCGACGACGACTCCTGAATCTCACCCCACCCTCTACGATCCGCGACCGTGAGGGAGCGTCCCCTCACACCTCGGGCTTGCTCAGGTTCATCTTCTTGAGCACCCCGCGCAGATCCCTCGGGAACGCCGTCGTCACGTCCGCCTCCTCACCCGTCCCCGGATGCGTGAACACAAGCCGGTGCGCATGCAGCGCCAATCTGGGCGACGCCCCCCGCACAATCCTCGGCCCATACAAGTCATCCCCCAGAACCGCCGCCCCCACCGAGTTCAGATGCACCCGCACCTGATGCAAGCGCCCCGTCACCGGGCGCGCCTCGATCAGCGCCGCCAGCGCCGACTCCTGGAGCACCCGGTACGCCGTCACCGCGGGCTTGCCCGCTGCATCGAGCTTCGCCGTCCGCGTCGACGTGTACCGCGACGCGCGCTTCACCACGTCCAGGATCGGACGCTTGATCACCCCCTCGCGCTCCCTGGGCGCCTTGTGCGTGACCGCCCAGTAGTACTTCTTGATCGTCCGCCCCTCGAACTGCTCGCGCAGCGCGTCGTACACGTCCCCCCGCAGCGCCACCACCAGCAAGCCGCTCGTCTCCTTGTCCAGACGGTGCAGCATCCCATGATCACGCGCGTTGCCCATCTGGGTCAGCTGCTTCTCGTACCGCGCCATCAAACCATTGAGCAGCGTGTCGTGCTCGTGCCCCACCCCCGGGGTGCTCACCACCCCCGACTGCTTCTCGACCACCAGCAGGTGCTCGTCCTCATGAACAACGCGCACCGACACACGCTCGTTGGGCTCCACCTTGATGTTCGCCGTGCTCATCGTCCGTTCCCTTCCGACCGCGCCGAACCGTCCAGATACCAGCGCAAAGCCCCCGACACCGGCGCGACGCCGCACCGCCCGTGGTCCGCCTCAACAGTATCCACGTGCGCCCAGTGCGCCTCATCCACCCCCACGACCGCGACCAGCGCCGACCGATCCACCACCCGCGAGGTCATCGCGACATGGTCCACGCCCCCGATGTCCCAGTGCGCGTAGAGCCGATCCACCGGGTCCTCGCGCCGAGCCGTCCAGTCCGGATCGCACCCGAGCACGCACGCGTCGAACCGCTCGTGCGCCGCGCCCCGCGCCCCGAGCACCTCCCGGATCCGCGCGCTCCCGCGCTCGCACGCGTCCGCCAGATGCGCCGGCGACGTCACGATCTGCGACCCCTCCATCCCCGCCGGCTCGATCAGCAGCTCGCGCAGCTGCGCCTCCGACCGCGCGGGGTCCCCGGGGTCCACGCACGGGTCCGCGACGCTCCACACCGTCGTCACCTCCCACGGCATCATCCGGTACTTCGGATCCACCATCAGCTTCACCACCACGCGCTCCACCACCCCGCTCAGCCCCAGCGCCAGATGGAACCCCCCCGTCGCGCCCACCGCGCGCTGCGACTGCACGAGCAGGTCCGAGCACAACGCGTCGAGCGCCTCCTCCCGGTCCTCCCCGAGCACCACCGACCCCGGGAGCGCCGGCGCGGGACGCGGCGCATCGAGCCCGTACACGCCCGATCCGTCGCCGCCCGGTTCACGATGTCCGCCGCCGCCGAGCGTCATAGGGTTATTCTCGCCGCCCCACGCGCCCCGAGCGCGACAATCCCCGAGAATTCCGGTCCGTCCCATGCGCGACACCGCCCGACTCATCGACGCCAACGCCAACCGAGCCGCGGAAGGGCTGCGCGTCCTCGAGGACATCGCGCGCTTCACCCTCGACCGCGCCGACCTCGCCCAGCGCGCCAAGTCCGCGCGCCACGCCCTCCGCCGCGCCGTCGCGCTGCTCGCGCCCGACGCGATCGCCACGCGCGACACCGCCGGGGACGTCGGCACCGCGATCACCACCCCCACCGAATCCGACCGCAGCGCCGGGCTCCCCGCCCTCGTCAGCGCCAACGCCAAACGCGCGCAGGAAGCGCTCCGCGTGCTCGAGGAATCCGCCAAGCTCCTGGGCGCACCCGCGAACGATCTCGAGGCCGCGCGCTACGCCGCTTACGACCTGGAGCGCGACCTCCTGAGCACGCTCGAGCAGTCCCGCTGCCCCCAGTGGAAACTCTGCGTGCTCGTCTCCCGCGACACCTGCGCCCACCACACCCCGAGCGACGTCATCCTCGCCGCCATCAGCGCCGGCGCGGACGCGATCCAGATCCGCGAGAAAGGCGGCACCGACCGGGACCTGCTCGCGCGCGTCGCGCCCCTCGTCGAGCTCACCAACACCGTCGGCGCGCACTCGATCGTCAACGACCGACCAGACCTGGCGCGCCTCACCGGCGCGAGCGCCGTCCACCTCGGCCGGGGCGACCTCCCCATCGACCGCGCCCGCGAGATCCTCCGCGCCGACCAATGGATCGGGCTCACCTGCGCCACCATGGACGACATCGAACGCGCGATCGCGCTGGGCGCGGACTCGGTCGGGATCGGACCCATGTTCCCCTCCACCACCAAACCCAAACCCACCACCGCCGGCCCCGACTTCGCGCAGCGCGCCATCGAGCGCCTCGCGCCGCTGAGCATCCCACACCTCGCGATCTCGGGCATCACCCCGGGCACCATCACCGAGCTCACCCGCGCCGGAGTCCGCGGCGTCGCCGTCAGCGCCGCCGTCTGCGCCGCGCCCGATCCGGGACAAGCCGCCCGCGACATCCTCGACGCCCTCGAACGCGGGGCGCAGCCCCCCGCGAACCCCTAGACTCGCTCCATGCCCATCACGTTCAAAGAAACGAAACTCGACAACGGCCTCACCATCCTCGCGGAGATCGACCCCCAGGCGCAGTCCGTCGGCGCGGGGTTCTTCGTCAAGACCGGCGCCCGCGACGAGGACCCGGCCCTCATGGGGGTGTCGCACTTCCTCGAGCACATGATGTTCAAGGGCACCGACGACCTGAGCGCCGACGAGCTGAACCAGGCGTTCGACGACATCGGCGCGAACAACAACGCCTACACCACGCGCGAGATGACGTGCTTCTACGCGCACGTCATCAAGGAGCAGTCCGGCCGCGCGATCGAGCTGCTGTCGCGGATGATGCGCCCCGCGCTGCGCCGGGACGACTTCGAGACCGAGAAGGGCGTGATCCTGGAAGAGATCGCGATGTACGCGGACAACCCGTTCTGGGTGCTCTACGAGCAGGCGGTCGACACCCACTACCAGGGGCACGGGCTCGGGCATCGGGTGCTGGGGACGAACGAGACGATCTCGGCGATGTCGCTCGAATCGATGCGCGGGTACTTCACGGATCGGTACAGCGCGGACAACACGTGCGTCGCGCTTTCGGGGGCGATTGATTTCGATCGGGCGGTGGATCAGATCCGGGAGAATTGTTCCACGTGGAACATCAGTGGCGCGGATCGTGCGCACGAAAGGCCGACGACGCATTCGGGTGCGTTCGTGGAGTCGAGCGCTCGGGTGAACCGTGGTTATGTTCTGGGGATCGCGGATGCGCCGTCGATCGACTCGGATGCGCGGTATTCGGCGGCGCTTCTGGCACAGATCCTTGGCGGGACGGACAACTCGCGGCTGCACTGGGCGCTGATCGAGACGGGTCTGGCGGACGAGGCGTTGTGCTCGTATGACGGGCTGGACGGGGCTGGGGATTTCTTTATTTACTCATCGGGAGATCCGGAGAGACTCGACGAGATCTGGGGGATCGTGGAGGCGCAGATCTCGGGGCTGCGCGAATCGATCAACGGGGACGATCTGGCGAAGCTGCGCGCGAAGATGCTTACGAGCGTGACGCTCAGCGGTGAGCGTCCTTCGGGTCGGATGCAGCGCCTGGGTCGGTTGTGGGCGGCGAGCGGCGGGTATTTGTCGCTGGAGGAGGAGATCGCTCGGATCGACGCGGTGACGGTGGATTCGGTGCGTGACGTGCTGGATCGGTACCCGCTGTATCGGTGCACGCTCGGTCGGATGGTGCCTGAGCGGGTGAGCGTGTGATCAGGCCGCGGGTGTTGGTTTGAAGGCGTGGACGGCGGATGCCTTGGAGGATCTGGCGACCTGGACGGCGCGTGAGGAAGCGAGGACGAGTTTCTCGGGGGAGACGAGGATGAGGGCGGTTTCCTTGTCGAGTGTGGCGAGCCCGATATGAATTTTGACGGTGTTGCTCAGGTCCGTGATTCCCGGGACCCATGTGTTGATGGACTTGGCGAATGCGTCCTTGCATTCGTCGGCGCATCGCTGTGCGGTGTGCGCGTCGATTTCGGGGAGGACGACCCCGAATGCCTCCGCACCGAGTCGGCATACGGCGCCTCCGAGGGGTTCGAAGACTTTGGTCATGAGGTTCGCGACCCCGATGATGATGTCTTCCTGGATCTGCGGGCCGTGGGTGTCTCCTGCTTGTGGGAGCCCGGCGATGACGGCCTGGACGACGGTGATGTCGACTTCTCCGGGTTTGACGGCGGAGTAGACCTGTCCGATGGCGTGCTTGAACCCGTCGCGGTTGAGCGTGCCGGTGAGCGTGTCGCGTGTTGACTCGGGGGTCATGGAGGAGACTTCGTTGGCGGTGTAGGAGGCGGCGAGGTGGTATCGCGTGAGGTCGATGAGTTGTCGTTCGGCGCGTGCGAGGATTTCCTCGGGGGCGTCGAGTTCGTCGAGTTCGACTTCGAGTACGGAGGCGAACTGTCTGGCGGCGTGGCCTGTTTCCTCGATGATCTCGTCGATGCGTGGTTCGCGGATGCCCAGCCAGGAGTACGCGCGTTCGTAGATCAGGCGGAGGGGTTCGGTGGGTCTTTCGGCGGTGAGCACGTTGTGGACGAGGTTCGCGAGTGCGACGCAGCGTGCGCTGCGCGCGTATTCGGTGGGGCAGGCGGTGGGTCGTTCGTGGTACTTGAGGGGGACGACGATCTCGAGGGGGAGTCGCCAGTGCTCCGCGATGGTGGCGCCGACGGTGGCGTGCTGGATGTCGAACTCCTGGAGTTCGATCCGCGCGAGCTTGGTGTGGTCGTCGAGTGTCTGGTTGACGATGTCGAGGTAGTGCTCGCCCATGGCGCGGTACATGGCGATCATGCCGATGTCCTGGAGGAGCCCGGTGAGGAAGCATTCGTCGGCGTGGTCTTTGAGGTTGACCTCGTCGGCGATGAGTTTGGCGGCGATGGCGGAGTGGAGCCCGCGGGTCCAGTAGGACTTGTAGTCGAAGTCTTCGGATTCGTCGCCCGAGAAGGCGGAGACGAGTGAGAAGCCGAGGACGAGTGATTTGACGGGTGAGAGGCCGAGGAGGATGAGTGCTTTTTCGATGGTGGTGCAGCGTTTGCGGAGGCCGTAGAAGGATGAGTTGACGGTGCGGAGGACCTTGGAGGCGAGGGCCTGGTCGATGGTGATCTGCGATGCGAGTTCGCTCATCTCGACGTCGGGGTCTGCGGTGAGTTCGATGACCTTGGCCGCGACGGCGGGTATGGAGGGGAGGCCCGGGCAGTTGAGGATGTCGTTGAGGAGATCGGTGTCCATACTCGATCGGTGTCCTGGTGTGTGACCCGGTGCGATCCGTCGCGGGGTGCGTGGGGGTATCGGTCGGATCGGGTTGGGGATGAAGCGTTTGCGCGCGGGATCCGGGTGGGATCGTCTGTTGTGGCGTGGATCAGGCGATGAGCCACTTCATGGAGGGGATCTCGGACCCGATGCGTTCTCGGATGTAGGAGGCGAGGAGCGCGGCGGCGCGGGTGAGGTCGTGCTCGGGGAGGTCCGAGAACGAGTCGGGGTCGGGGATTGGGGCGGCGGTGTCGAGTCGGCGGAGGATGTCGACGGTGGATGCGCGGACGCGCCAGCGCGGGTCGGTGGCGCGGTCGTTCGGGTGGTCGGCAGTGAGCCCGCCCAGGTGCGGGGCGAAGGCGTAGATGTCCGCGCTGGGGAGGGGGGCGCCGGTGTCGGCGTCGTGTGTGAGGAGGGGGCGTGCGCCGACGGCGTCGAGGAGGATCCAGAGGTAGGCGAGGAGGTGGGCGATGCGCGGGGCGCTGGATCGGGCGGGGTCGTCGCAGGATTCGAGGAGGTCGCGCAGCGCGTCGTGGATCTCGGGGTGGGGGTCGTGGTCGTGGATCATGCGCGGGACGAGGTCGATGGCGAGCATGGCGGTGTTGTAGGTGGCGAGGTCTCGGCGGAGCCCGAGCATGGGGTGGGTGAGGTCCCAGCGGGTGATGAGGGCGAGGTCGGAGGTTTGGCGCGCGAGGACGGCGAGTTCGCCTTGGGTGGCGATCTCGAGCCCGCCGGAGAATGGGGCGCGTTCGCGTCGGGAGCCCTTGGCGAGGACGCGGATGAGGCCGTGCTCGCGTGTGATCATGACGGCGGTCTGGGAGGTCTCGGACCAGTCCCAGGTGCGCACGCAGATGGCGAGGTCTTCGATCACGGGCATGGTGCGAGGATAGGGGGTGAGGGGCTGCGGATCGGGCTATCGTCGGGGATGCATTACTCGCTGGTCGATCGTGTGGTGGAACGGACGGAGACGGGGATCGTGACGCTCAAGCATGTGAGCAGTGCGGAGGAATATCTGCAGGATCATTTCCCGGGGTTCCCGGTGCTGCCGGGGGTGATGATGCTCGAGGCGATGGTGCAGGCGGCGCGGGTGCTGCTGGATCCGGAGGATTCGGCGGGGGTGCCTTGGGTGCTGGGGAAGGTGAAGGCGCTCAAGTACGGGGCGTTCGTGCGTCCGGGGGCGAGTCTGCGGGTGACGGTGACGAGGCACGCGGACAACGGGGACGGGACGGTGGATCTGAAGGGGGATGTGCGGCTCGTCGAGGCGGGCGCGGACTTCGCGGGCGGGGATTTGCCGGTGGCGTGTTCGGGTCGGCTCACGATGCGGGCGGTGGTGACGTCGGCGAGCGCGGGGTGAGCGCATGACGCTGGTGTGTGTTCCGATCATGGCGGATACGGTGGAGGAGGCGCTGCGGGACGGGGCGCTGGCGGTCGAGCATGGGGCGGACCTGGTCGAGTATCGGGTGGATGTGCTGTTCGAGGATCGGGGCGGGGAGCGTTTGGAGGATCGGATCGGGCGGGTGGTGGATCTGGTGGCGCGGTCGGGGGCGGTGTGCATCGTAACGTGTCGGCCCGAGTGGGAGGGCGGGGATTACTCGGGGGATGATGACGAGCGTGTTGCGTTGTTTGAGGCGCTGGGGACGGGGGAGCGGCCGCCGGCGTATATCGATGTGGAGTTTGCGCTGTGGGAGCGGTCGGCGAATATCCGTCAGAAGATCAAGCTCGCGGTGGATCATCCGGAGCAGAAGCGGGCGGTGTCGACTCGGTTGATTTTGTCGACGCATGACTTTGCGGGTCGTCCTGATGATCTGACGCGGCGGGTACTGGCGATGCAGGGGGTGGATGCGTGTTCGGTGGTGAAGGTGGCGTATCGGGCGCGGTCGATCCGGGACAACCTGGAGTTGTTCGAGTTGTTGCGCGAGAGTGCGAAGCCGATGATCGCGCTGGGGATGGGGGAGTTTGGGTTGATGTCGCGGGTTTTGGCGCCGAAGTTCGGGGGGTTTCTGACGTTTGCGTCGCTTCGGGACGAGGCGGCGACGGCTCCGGGGCAGCCGACGATTGAGGAGTTGTTGGGGTTGTACCGGTTCCGGTCGATCGGGAGGGGGACGCGGGTGTATGGGGTGATCGGGTGGCCGGTGGGTCAGTCGATGTCGCCGCTGGTGCATAATGCGGGGTTTGGGGCGGTGGGGTTTGATGGGGTGTATGTGCCGATGCCTGTGGAGGGGAGTTACGAGTCGTTGAAGGCGACTATTGGGGTGCTTCAAGGGTTGCCCATATCAGGCGCGAGTGTGACGATTCCGCACAAGGAGCATGTGAATCGGCTGGCGCTCGAAGGGCTTTCGGATCGGCGGGTGGTGCTGGAGAAGGCCGCTCGGGTCATCGGAGCGTCGAACACGATTGCGATGGTGTCCAAAGACGATGTGGTGACCGTGGAATCGGGTTCGTGGGTCGATGTTCAGAACACGGATGCATCTGCGATCTTGGATCTTTGTCTGACGCGGTTCGATCCGGAGCGGGGGCGGATCGGGCATTGCTGCGTGGTGGGCGCGGGGGGCGTGGCGCGGGCGGCGGCGAAGATGATGGCGAGTGTGTGCGAACGGGTGACGATTGCGAATAGGTCGGTTGAACGAGCTCGTGATCTGGTCGAATCGTTGACACCTGCGGGGACGGAACGGGTGTGCGCGATCCAGGCGATCGGGACTGAATCGCTTTCGGAGGTGGTCGCAGATCTGTACATCAACTGCACGCCGGTGGGGATGGTTGGGGGGCCTGATCCGGAGGGGATGGCGGTGCCGGTGGACGAGCTCGGGGATCTTCCTTCGGAGACGGTGTTCTTTGATACGGTGTATAACCCGGTGGAGACGCCGATGCTGCGGGCGGCGAAGGCGCGGGGGTATCGGGTGATCGATGGGGTGGAGATGTTTGTGAAGCAGGCGGCGGCGCAGTTTGAGCTGTGGACCGGGGAGACAGCGCCGGTGGCGTTGTTCGATCGGTTGGTGCGGGAGCGGCTGGGCTCGGCTTCGGGGGATGGGGAATA
Organism: uncultured Phycisphaerales bacterium; assembly: GCA_965652365.1. Taxonomy (GTDB): domain Bacteria; phylum Planctomycetota; class Phycisphaerae; order Phycisphaerales; family UBA1924; genus UBA1924. Next base: position 7,547 of record CBFGUD010000032.1, on the reverse strand, counting down.
AGGGGCGGGGTTGTGGGGGTTGGTGGGGTGCGGCTGGCCCGCGGTGTGCGCGAATCCGTGCGCTGCGGGCGAGCGAATGCGATGATGAAGTCCCCCACTGCTGCGGAGGTTTGGATGCTCCGGACACTCGATTGGAAACGGTTCGTGCTGTACTTCGTGCTCGGGCTGATGGTACCGATCTCGGCGTACGCTTCGGCGAACTCGGTGCGGCATTCGGGGGTGAAGGATGGAGCGATGAGCGACATGAGCAAAGCGACGCAGCAGGTCCGATACTCGGGGTCGGGGCACGACATCACACGACTGACCGGGGCGCGGGTCGAGGAACTCGCGCGGGATCTGACGGACGAGGAGCGGAAGGTCATTCTGAATGACGGGACGGAGCCCGCGTTCTGTGGGAACCTGGTCGACAACAAGAAGGACGGGGTGTATCTGTGCCGGCTGTGCGAGCTCCCGCTCTTTGCGAGCGATACGAAGTTCACGTCGGGGACGGGGTGGCCTTCGTTCTTCAGGCCCGTGGATCCGGAGCACGTGGACGAGACGTCGGACATGTCGTACGGGATGGTGCGGACGGAGATCACGTGCGCGCGGTGCGGGGGGCATCTGGGGCACGTGTTCAATGACGGCCCGAAGCCCACGGGGATGCGGTTCTGCGTGAACTCGGCGTCGCTCGTGTTTGTCGAGGATGGGGACGAGCTTCCCGAGGGGGCGAAGCCCGTGAAGACGGAGACGGCGTACTTTGCGGGCGGGTGTTTCTGGGGGATCGAGGATCGGTTCCAGAAGCAGCCCGGGGTGATCCGGGCGGTGTCCGGGTATCAGGGCGGCGATGATTCGGAGGAGCCCACGTACCGGGAGGTGTGCTCGGGGACGACGGGGCACGCGGAGTCGGTGAAGATCGAGTTCGATCCGAACCACATCTCGTATGAGGAGTTGCTGGCGTGGTTCTTCAAGATCCATGATCCGACGCAGGGGAACCGTCAGGGGCCGGACATCGGGACGCAGTACCGGTCGGCGATCTTCGCGGTGAATGATGCGCAGTACGAGAAGGCGGCGTCGTTCATCGAGGCGCAGCAGAAGGAGGGGCGCTGGTCGAACAAGCGGATCACGACGGAGCTGAGGCGTGCGGCGGATGCGCCGTTCCACGAGGCGGAGACGTATCACCAGGATTACTACGCGAAGAACGGGGGGACGTGCTACACCCCGATCTACGACGATTGAGTTTGATTGATGCTCGTTCTCGCGCCGCTCCGGTTGGGGCGGCGTTTTTTTTGGATGGATCGAGTTCGTCGCTTCGTGAGAAATATGGGTCGAGTTTCCACGGTTTCAGATCCGCGACTTGCGAAGCGCAAGTCACGGCCACCCGGGTGTCATCGGTCTGCTGGGGGTTCGTCGGTGTAGCCGAGGGCTCGTTCGATGGCGCCGACGAGGGTGTGGAGGGTGAGCATGTGGAGTTCCTGGATGCGGTCGGCGGTTTGGCCGGGGACGATGAAGCGGGTGTCGCCTTTGGCTTTGAGGTGGCCGCCGTCTTTGCCGAGGAAGAGGGCGATGTGGAGCCCGCGGGGGCGGGCGACTTCGACGGCGTTGACGATGTTCTGTGAGTTGCCCGAGGTGGAGAGGGCGATGAGGACGTCGTTGGTTGCGCCGAGGGCTTCGATCCATCGGGCGAAGACCTGGTCGTAGCCGTAGTCGTTGGCGGTGCAGGTGATGTGGCCGGGGTCGGCGCAGGCGATGGCGGGGATGGCGGGCCGATCGGCGCGGTATCGGCCGGTGAGTTCTTCGCAGAAGTGGAGCGCGTCGGCGCAGGAGCCGCCGTTGCCGATGGCGAGGACTTTGCCTCCGGCGCGGATGCGTTCGGCGCAGATGCTGGCGAGGTGTGCGATTTTGTGTGCGTTGTTGGTGTCTGCGGCGAAGGCGGAGGCGAGGCGCGCGGCGTCGACGAGCTCGTCGTTGATGCGGGCGGACTGGTCGGTGGTGGGCGCGGTGTCGCTCATGGGGGATGGTACGGTGGGAGCTTGGGGCGGGTCAGTCTTTGGAGGGGTTGGTGGGGATGGAGTAGAAGCCCTTGCCGTCGTCTCGGATGAGTCCTCGGCGTGCGAGTTCCTTCCAGACTCGTTTGGGGTAGTCGTGCGGGGGTTCCATGGACATCACGCCGACGCGTCCGGAGGAGGCGAGGGCGTGGGTGCCGAGTTTGGATTCCTGGTCGAGCTTGGTGGAGGCGATGCGTTTTTTGAAGAGTTTGAGCGCGTCGTGGAGGTCTCGTTCGGGGATGTCGTCCTGTGGCGCGGGCGCGGGTTGGTCGGGTTTCTCGATCGCGTCGATGGCTTGTTTGAGGGCCTGGGGGTCCTTGTTGTCGAAGGCGCGGGCTTGGAGTTCGGGGGCGGCTTTGTAGCGTGAGCAGAGGCGCTGGGCGAGGGTCCAGGCGTCCTCGATCTCGAAGCCGTTGGATGAAGTGGTGATGGTTTGGTGGAGTTGACGGAGTTTTTGTATGGCGTTCATGGATGAGTTTAGGTTCATTCGGGGGTGGGTACGCGGGGCGCTAGGATGCGCGCGTGGAAAGGAGGTCCTCATGTCGGACCATGTGTACAAGATGATCGAGATCGTGGGTTCTTCGGCGGAGTCGAGCGATCGGGCGGCGCGTCGCGCGATCGAGAAGGCGGCGGCGTCGGTGCGGAACATGCGGTGGGCGGAGGTCGTGGAGACGCGGGCGCACATCGAGGATCAGAAGATCGCGCACTGGCAGGTGAAGCTGAAGATCGGGTTCACGCTGGAGGACTGACGGGCGTGTCGGTCATTTGAGCAGGAACTTCTGGGCTTTGGCCATGTCGGGTTTGATGTCGATGAGGCGGTCGAGGCGGGTGAGCTTCATGACCTTTTCGGCGTCGGCGCTGAGGCCTGTGATGACGAAGCGGCCCTTGTCGCGGGCTTTGACGGCTTTGGAGATGGTGACCATGGCGCCGAGGGCGGCGGAGGAGATGAACTCGACCTGGGAGTAGTCCATGGCGACGAGGTTGACGCCGGAGTTTTCGAGGTAGGCGTGGACTTCGTCGATGAGGAGCTTGGATTCGTGTTCGTGGAGTTTGTGGGCGGTGACGCGGATGACGGCGCCTCGGTCGGCGAACTCGGTGGCGGTCATGTGGCCGGCGGTTTCGGGCATGGGGGGAGTGTACTCGACGCGGGTGGGATGGGGGATTCTGGGGTTTCGGAGGCGGTTTGGGGGGTTCCACGGGGGACGTTCTGGGACGGAATGGGCGGATGATAGGTGCTTTTGGTGGCACACGCTCGATCCGGGGGTATGGTTGCGGCCCCGTTCGCGGATTCGTTGCGCGGCGTGGGTGTTTGTGACGTTATCAGAGGAGATGTGTATGTCGAAGATGATTGCAGCCGGGCTCGGGATCGCGGTTCTTGCCGGGGCGAGCGGGGCGGAGTTGGTGAGCTATGAGTACACGGGGACGGTTCACACGAACACGCACTGGGGTTTCCTGCACGGGCAGGAGGTGCAGATGCGGCTCACGGTGGACACGAGCGTGCTGGCGAGCAGTCTGACGGAGACCCGGGCGGAGTACCTGGGCGCGATCGTCGGGGGGTTCATGCGTGTGGGGGAGATGGAGTGGGCCGTGAACCCCGATGGGCAGCGGAACTCGGTGATTCTGCGGACGGATGTGTACGACCAGAACTTCGGGACGTATTCGAACCGGCTGAACATGCAGGTTTCGGTGTTCGATGTGCCGCAGAACGGGTTCGAGTTCGCGGGGAACATCTTGGTGAACGTGATCGACAACGATGATCCGGCGGACACGGTGACGGACCTGGGGATGGTGCAGCCGCTGGATACGATGCGGACGATCAGCAACGGGGGCGTGGATCAGTTCGCGCTGGGGCTGGGGATCTACAACGGCGTGAGCTCGACGATCACGAGCGGTGACGGCGGGATCCGGATCGTGCCTTCGCCGGCGGGTGTCGCGGTGCTGGGGGTTGCGGGGCTTGTCGGGGTTCGTCGTCGGCGGTGAGCGCTTGACGGATCTTGGTTGATTTCGGAAGCCACGCTCTTTTTTGGGCGTGGTTTCTTTGTGTGGGTTGGGGGGTGGGGATTGTCGGTGGGATTTTGATCCGCGACTTGCGAAGCGCAAGTCACGGCCACCCGGGAGTATTGGGGATCAGGCTGGTGGGGAAGATCCTGCTTAAGCTGCGCGTAAGCAGGGCACCCGGCGAGCCGCGTCCTTTTGGGGGCGCGGTTTTTTCGTGGGGTGGCGTCGCGGGGGTTTGGCGGGATATTGTATTGTGGACGGAATCGGGGGCGGGTGAGGGACCAGTGAGGTCGGATGGAGATGACTACGCGGACTGGATATCGCGATCATGTGCTCGCTCGTTCGGGATCGGTTGATCTCCGGCAGGAGGGGTTGGTGCGGCATTCATCGATCGAGGGGCTGGGGCATTATCTTCCCGCGGGGACGGTGACGAACCGGGATCTCGAGTCGTTGGTGGACACGAGTGATCAGTGGATCACGGATCGGACGGGGATCCGGAGCCGGCATCGGGCGGGGTCGGGGGAGGCGACGAGCGATCTGGCGATCGAGGCCGCGCGGGCGGCGCTGGCGGACGCGGGGATCGGGGCGGAGGATCTGGATCTGATTCTGCTGGCGACGGCGACGGCGGATGCGCCGGTGCCGGCGAGCGCGAGTCTGGTGCAGCATGCGCTGGGGGCGCGGCACGTGGGGGCGATGGACCTGAACGCGGGGTGCTCGGGGTTCCTGTATGCGCTGCACACGGCGGACGCGTTCGTGCGGTCGGGGGCGGCGGGGCGGGTGCTGGTGATCGGGTCGGAGACGCTGACGCGGGTGACGGACTACAGCGATCGTCGGACGTGCATCCTGTTCGGGGACGGGGCGGGGGCGTGCGTCGTTGGGACACAGGGGCGGCTGGATGTGCTGTATTCGAGCGTGGGGTGTGATGGGTCGCAGGCGGACCTGATCCGGATCCCGGCGGGGGGGAGCCGGCATCCGGCGTCGGCGGCGACGGTCGAGGGGCACCAGCACTACCTGCAGCTCGACGGGTCGCGGGTGTTCAAGCAGGCGGTGCGGCGGATGGTGGAGTCGGCGAAGGCGGGGCTCGAAGCGCTGGGGCTGGACGCTTCGGACATCTCGTGGGTGATCCCGCACCAGGCGAACGCGCGGATCGTGGGCGCGGTGGGCGAGCAGCTGGGGATCGCGGTGCCTCGATTGGTGAACGACATCGCGGAGACAGGGAACACGTCGGCGGCGAGCGTGCCGATCGCGCTGTGGCGGGCGCGTTCGACGGGGGCGTTCAAGGCGGGGGAGTTGGTGTTGTTGTTGGCGTTCGGGGCGGGGTTGACGTGGGGGTGTCAGATTTTGCGGTGTGTGGGGGAGGATTGAGTAGGGTTTCTGTCCCGCGACTTGCGAAGCGCACGTCACGGGCGCCCGGCTGGCTTGGGGCGAAGATCCTGCTTAAGCTTCGCGTAAGCAGGGCACCCGCGGAAGGATCTTGTATACTTCTGGCGAATGAACTACGGGATATACATCATCAATGGCCGTGATTCCGTGACGGGCGGGGAGGCTTCGCTTAGTCTCAGAGCAGATAGCGTTCCGTCGGCTGTCGGGTTGGCTGGCGAGCGCGGGGTGAAGCCCGAGACGGTTGAATCACCGACCGGCGTGCTTTATCGCGTTCAGGCGGATGGAGGTCTTCGTGAGAACGCGGACACGGCGGCCGTACCGGTCGCGGGATCGGATCCGGACATGCCGCTGAAGATCATCGCGTTGCTCATCCCGGTGGTCGGCGTGATCGCGGGGGCGATTCGGCTGGGACTTCGTGATAGATCGGGCGCAGCGATTATTGGTTGGGCTGTTGGTGGCTTCGTGCTTTGGACATTACTCGGGGCGATGGTATTGTGATCAAGTGGTTAGGTCTCGGGCAGTGTGCATAGGCGGATTGTTCCTGCTTAAGCTGCGCGTAAGCAGGGCACCCGGCCAGAGTCCATATTGTGATGAAGCTTCTTTTGAGGGTGTAACCGAGCAATCATGGATCGCTTGTAGTAACCCTGTGTATGCCTCTTTTTTCTCTTGATACAGTCTGTCGATTGACTCAGAGTTTCTCTTCAACTTGTGCTGCACGATGCTGTTGAGCATTGCACCAATACCAAGTCCACCCACCACTCCCAAGGCAACCGAAACAGGATCCATTTACAAGTTACCCCGGCGTTCTTGTTCGAGTTCGAGGGCTTCGAAGAGGGCTTTGAAGTTGCCTTTGCCGAAGCTTTGGGAGCCGTGGCGGGAGATGATCTCGAAGAAGAGGGTGGGGCGGTCCTGGAGGGGTTTGGTGAAGAGCTGGAGGAGGTAGCCCTCGTCGTCGGCGTCGACGAGGATGCCGAGGTCCTTGATGCGGGTGTGGTCTTCCTTGACGGGTTCGTGGCCGTGCTCGATGAGGGTTTTGTTGACGCGGTCCCAGACGATCTCGTAGTAGGAGTCGGGGAGACTCAGGAAGTCGACGCCTCGTTTGCGGAGCTGGGCGACGGAGTGGAGTTCGTCGTCGGTGCGGAGGGCGAGGTGCTGGACGCCGGGGGTCATGTTGTGCCATTCCAGGTATTCCTGGATCTGGGACTTCTTCTTGCCCTTGGCGGGTTCGTTGATGGGCATTTTGATGAGGTGGTTGCCGCTGGCCATGACCTTGGACATGAGGGCGGAGTACTCGGTGGAGATGTCGGCGTCGTCGAAGTGCTTGAACATCTTGAAGCCCATGACGTCCTCGTACCACTGGACCCAGTGGTTCATCTTGCCTTCTTCGACGTTGCCGACGCAGTGGTCGACGAACTTGAGGCCGCAGGGGTTTTGTTTGTTGTAGTCGTTGACGGGGGAGTCGATTTTCTTGAAGACGGGCATGAAGGGGGCGTCGCCTCGTTTGAGTTTTTCGAGGTCGTAGGCGCCGGAGCGTGAGACGAAGGTGTGGATGGCGCGGCCGTAGGTTTTGATGGAGGCGACGACGACGGTGCCGTTTTCGTCGGCGATTTCGCGGGGTTGCTGTGCGGGTTCGGCGCCGTTCTTGACGGCGGCTTCGAATGCTCTTTCGGCGTCTTCGACGGTGAGGGCGACGTCCTTGACGCCGTCGCCGTAGAGCTTGATTTCCTCTGCGGCGGGGTGTGTGTCGGTGAGGGGGGTGGTGAGGAGGAGGCGGATGTTGCCTTGGGTGAGGAGGTAGTCGGCTTCGTCGCGTGAGCCGGTGGTGAGGTCGGCGACCTGTGAGATGTTGAAGCCGAAGGTGTGGGCGTAGAAGTAGGCGGCTTGCTTGGCGTTTCCGACGTAGAAACGGACGTGGTCGACGTCGATGAGCGCGAGGGGATCGGTGGACACGGCCGTGTTGGGCTGGGTCTGCGCGGTGGTCATTGTGATGATCCTTCGTTTTCAGTCTCTTGGGCGGTGTGGTGCCGGTCTTTTGGCTCGGGGTGGTTGTGGAGCCGCATCCGGCGGGAGCCCAGGTCCCGTTGCAGGGATTATAGAGGGGGTTTGGGGGAGCGCCAAGAGGGTGGGGTTTGGGGACCTCGG
>CBFGUD010000031.1:0-21834 GCA_965652365.1 uncultured Phycisphaerales bacterium | reverse complement strand
CCAACCCGACTACCATGCCCACCAAGGCACGGACGCCCCCGGAGACGACCCGAATGACCACCGCCACCCTCGCTTCATCCAACGAAATCAGCGCCTACCTCCCCATCTTCATGATGGTCCTCGCCGCCATCGGATTCGGCGCCATCAATCTCATCGGCACCTTCGTCCTCGGCCCGCGCCGCACGGGCGAACGCAAGGGCGAAACCTACGAATCCGGGATGACCCCCGTCTCCACCGCACGCAAACGCTTCAACGTCCGCTTCTACCTCATCGCCATGGTCTTCCTCGTCTTCGACATCGAAGTCATCTTCCTCTACCCCTGGGCCTACACCTTCACCTCCCTCGACCCCCGCACCGACCAGTCCCTCGTCTGGCTCCTCCGCATCCTCTTCTTCATGCTCACCACCGTCGTCGCCTACGTCTACGGCTACCGCAAGGGCGTCTTCAAGTTCGACTAACCCCCGAACGAAGACCCATGCCCCCAAGCCCCACCGAACGCACCGAGCCCCTCCGAGCCACCATCCTCGAGCGTATCTTCGCCGCCATCACCGCCCTCGCGTGCCTCGCCGTCCTCATCGCCGGCGCCGCCGTCGATCCCAGCCCCCAGGGCCACGGCACCCACGAATCCCTCGGGCTCCCCCCCTGCGCATGGGTCGTCTGGTTCGACAAACCCTGCGCCACCTGCGGCATGACCACCGCCGTCTCCCACGCCACCCACGCCTCCTTCCTCGAGTCCGCCAAAGCCCAGCCCATGGGCTTCCTCATCGCCCTCGCCCTCGCCACGATCTTCTGGGGCGCGACGCATCAGGCCCTCACCGCATCGCGTATAGGATCCGTAGCCCAACGCGCGATCACCACCAAAGCCGTGATCCTCGTCCTCGCACTGATCCTCGGCGCCTGGATGTACAAAGCCGCGACCTGGAACTGACCCCAAGCCGGACCGGGACGATCCAATGCACACACACGCACGAACCATCCGCGCCCTCGCGCTCACCGCCGCCACCATCGGCGCCGCCGCCACCCTCGCCACCCTCACCGCCTGTTTCGTGCCCGCCGCCATCGGAGGCATGGCCGAGTCCTACCAACGAACCGGCTCCACCACCTACCCCGCACAGTACGACGGGCTCGTCGGAAAGTCCTTCGCCGTCGTCACCTCCTCCTCACGCATGATCGAAGCCGAGCACCCCGGGCTCTCGGCGCGCATCACCCAACGCGTCAACGACCGACTCATCCAGAACGCCAACCCCGGATACGCCATCCCCTCCCGCGACCTCCTCATGGTCCTCTACAACACACCCCAGTGGACCGCCATGACCCGCGCCGACGTCGCGGGCATGCTCGGCGTCGACCGGCTCGTCGTCATCGAGATCATCGAATACCGGATCCAGGAACCCGGGAACCAATACACCTGGGACGGCGCCATCTCCGGCATCGTCTCCGTCTTCGAAGCCGACTCCGCCATCCCCGACGACCCCATGTTCGAGAAAGCCATCCGCATCTCCTTCCCCGACTCCCCGGGCTTCACCTCCGCCGACATCCCCGAAGCCGCCGTCACCACCGAACTCTCCAACCGATTCGTCAACCGCGCCGCGTGGCTCTTCTACGAACACGAAGAACCCAACGTCATCCCGTACTGATCCCCGAGCGACACGAGACACACCCCAATGCACCACACACGCACCATCGCCCTCGCGCTCGCCCTCCTCACCCTCGCCCTCGTCCCCGGGTGCAACATCATCGCCCCCGTCGCCTACGCCATCCACGGCCCGGAAAAGATCCAGCCCGTCTACACCCTCCCCGAAGCCGCCAAGACCGTCGTCTTCGTCGACGACCCCTCCTCCAAGATCGCCCAGCGCCGCCTCCGCTACACCATGTCCGACGTCGCCACGCGCACCCTCCTCGAGAAACGCGTCCTCACCGACATGCTCGACCCCCGAGGCATCATCGGCGCCGCCTCCCAGGAGGACCACGAGAACCGGATGTCCATCACCGAGCTCGGCCAATCCGTCGGCGCCGACATCGTCATCTACGCCCTCGTCACCCGCTACTCCCTCTCCCCCGAAGCCGGCTCCTTCCTCCCCCAGGCCTTCCTCCGCGTCAAGGTCTTGGACGTCGCCACGGGCAACCGCCTCTTCCCCGACTCCGAGTTCGGACACCCCCTCGAAGTCCAGATCCCCCAGCGACCCGGCGTCGCCCCCGCGACCACAGGCGACCGCGTCGCGATCGAGGAACAGCTCGCCGCCCGCGCCGGGCTCGGGCTCGCCCAGCTCTTCTACAAGCACGAACTCCCCGAGACCGTCCTCTACCGCAGATGATCGCCCGTTCCCCGACACCCGACCCCGACGCGCCGACCCTCCATATCGTCGCGCCCCCGCCCCTCGAACCCTGCGCGATCCGACCCCCGGGCCGGCTCGTCCCCGCCCTCCTCGCGCGCGACGCCGCGAACCGCAACGACCACGACCAGCTCGTCACCATCGGCGACCGCTCCGCCCACAACGCCGCCATCGCCCTCGGGCTGACCCCCGACCTCCACATCCCCGCCCCCCTCGCGCGCCCCGCCCTCGCCAAACGCATGCTCCTCGCGCGCACAAGACCCTACGAACGCGTCGTCTGCTGGTCCGACGAGCTCGCCCACCTCGCCGCATCCCTCCGCGCCCCGGCCGAACTCATCTCCACCAATCCCAGCGCCCTCCCGACCCTCCCCGGCGCCTCCACCACCCTCCGCGTCCTCACCGCCGATGACCACGACACCTGGACCCAGCGCCGCGCCGCCCCCCGACTCGACACCGCCCTCATCGAGCGAATCGCCTTCCCCGCCCCCGACCCCGCCGCGCGACGCGCCCTCCGCGCCGCCCTCGACATCGACGACGACACCATCGTCCTCGCCGCCACCGCCGACGCCCCCCAGGACGTCAACGCGCGCGAGTTCGCCTTCCTCCTCGGGCTCCTCGCCGTCTCGGGCTTCCGCACCCTCGGGCTCATCCCCCGCGCCAGCGCCAACCTCCACCAGGCCGTCCGACACCACAACGCCCTGAACAAACCCTTCCGACTCATCCAGGCCACGCGCCCCCTCCCCGAACTCCTCCCCATGATCGACGCCTGCGTCATCGGCGGCGCGCCCCGATGCGCCTCCACCGTCATCCTCCAGCGACTCTGCGAATCCGCCGCACCCCGCGTCCTCCACCTCCGACACGCCGGCAAAGCCGGATTCACCCGCTCACAGCGCATCGCCGCCCGCGTCCTCGACCAGATCGACGAAGTCGCCGCCGCCATGAAGGCCCGACAACCCAGCAGCGCCGAGCCCCTCCATGCCTGATCCTCAACCCACCGCCGTCCTCTTCATCTGCCTCGGGAACATCTGCCGCTCCCCCCTCGCCGAAGGCATCTTCACCCACCTCGTCAACGAACAGGGCCTCGCCCACCGCTTCCGCATCGACTCCGCCGGCACAGGCCACTGGCACGTCGGCAACCCCCCCGACCCCCGCGCCGTCCTCGCCGCCGCCAAAAACAACATCGATATCTCCGCTCTCCGCGCCCGCCAATACCACCCCGACCACGACCCCGAAACCTTCGACCTCCTCATCCCCATGGACGGCTCAAACCGCCACGAAATCATCCAGCGCGGCGCCCCCCGGCACAAAGTCAAACTCATGCGATCCTTCGACCCCACCCTCCAAGGCGATCACGACGTCCCCGACCCCTACTACGGCGGCGACTCGGGCTTCGACCACGTCCACGACATGCTCGTCCGAGCATGCGAAGGACTCCTCAACGAACTCGTCTGATCCAACGGACGACCGTGCCACCGACCCGCTTCAGGTCGGTGCCCGCACTCAAAGATCCAGCATCAACCGCGCCGGATCCTCGATCGCGTCCTTGATCGACACCAGAAACTGCACCGCCTCCGCACCATCGACAATCCGATGGTCGTAGCTCAGCGCCAGGTACATCATCGGGCGCAAGGCGATCTGACCCGAACCCTCCGGATACTCGACCGCACGCTTCTTGATCCCGTGCATCCCCAGAATCGCGCTCTGCGGCGGATTCAGAATCGGCGTCGACATCAGCGACCCGAACACCCCGCCATTGGTGATCGTGAACGTCCCGCCCGTCATCTCCGACAAATCCAGCTTCCCGTCCTTGGCGCGCGTCCCGAAGTCCTTGATCGCCGATTCGATCTCCGCAAAGCTCAACGTCTCCGCGCTCCGGATCACCGGAACCACGAGCCCCTTCGGACCCGCCACCGCGATCGCAACATCCGCGTAGCCGTGCTTCTGCACCGCCGGCTTCCCGTCGTCCCCCGCAGTAATGTACGAGTTCACCATCGGGAACTTCTCGAGCGCCTGCGTGCACGCCTTCACGAAGAACGACATGAACCCGAGCCCGATCCCGTGCGTGTCCGCGAACTTGTCCTTGTACTGCTTGCGCATCTCCATGACCGCGCCCATGTCGCACTCGTTGAACGTCGTGAGCATCGCCGCCGTCTGCTGCGCCTCGACCAATCGCGACGCGATCTTCTGACGCATCGGGCTCATCCGCTCAACCGAAACCTCGCGCGACCCCCGCGCCCCCCCAGCAGCCGCACCCGCCTGCGCCGCAGGCGCAGACGCCGACCCGTTCGACGACCCCTGCTGATGCGACTGGATATACGCCAGCACGTCCTGCTCACGCACGCGCCCGCCCGTCCCCGTCGGCGCGATCGACGACAAGCTCACCCCCTTCTCCTGCGCCAGCTTCCGCGCCAGCGGCGTCGCCTTCACGCCCGAATCCTTCCCCGAAGACTGCGCCTTCTCGAAATCATCGATCGCGTCCGCGCCCGACTTCTCCGACGAGCTCACCCCGTTGTCCTTCGTCGCCGTCGCCGCGCCCCCGCCGCCGCCCGACTCCGACCCGGACTCGCGCTTCGCCTTCTCCTCCGATGCGCCCGACGAAGCGCCGGAGGGCTTCGCCGCGCTCTCGTCGATCTCCCCCACCACCGCCCCCACATCGACCTCGTCCCCTTCCGCCGCGCCGTGCTTCACGATCCCGCTCGCCGGCGCCGGGACCTCCATCGTCACCTTGTCCGTCTCGAGCTCGAGCACCGTCTGGTCACGCTCGACGTACCCGCCGTCCTCGACGCTCCACGCCGCGATGATGCCCGACGTCACCGACTCGCCGACATTGGGGATCTCGATCTTGGTGCCCATGGCCTCTGGTTCCTTCCTTGCGCGAAACGACGCGACGCCGCCGCGTGATCAGGCGCCGACCGCCTTCTCCGAAGCCGCCGACCCCTCCGCGTCCGAGGTGTCCGCCTCGGGCTTGGGACCGATCGCCTTCGTCAGGATCGCTTCCTGTTCGATCTTGTGCTGATGCTTCGACCCCGTCGCCGGCGACGACGCCCTGGGCCGCCCGATATACGCGGGGCGACCCCACCCCATCTTCTCCTGGAACATGTCCATCAGGAACCCCCACGCCCCCGCGTTCGACGTCTCCTCCTGCACGAACACGATCTCCGCGTCCGCCGGATACCGAGAACGGATCTCCCCGAGGAGCTCCGTGTGCAGCGGATACAACTGCTCGATCCGCACCAGCGCCGTGTCGTCCCGACCCACCAGGTCGCGCCGCTCCGTCAGCTCGTGCATGATCTTCCCCGTCCCGAACAGGATCCGCGTCACCTTCGACCGATCACCACCCCCGCGCACGAACCGCGCATCGTCGATGATCTCCTGGAACGCCGTCCCCTCCAAGATCTCATCGAGCACGCTCGTCTCCGTCCGGAGCATGCTCTTGGGCGTGCACACCACCAAGGGCTTGCGGAAACTCCGCTTGAGCTGCCGCCGCAGCAAATGAAAGAACTGCGCCGCCGTCGACGGGTTCACCACCTGGATGTTGTTCCCCCCGCACAGCTTCAGGAACCGCTCCACCCGGCACGACGAATGCTCAGGCCCCGCGCCCTCGTACCCGTGCGGGAGCAGCATCGTCAGACCCGACCAGCGCTCCCACTTCATCTCCGCCGACGCGATGAACTGATCGATGATCGTCTGCGCCCCGTTCACGAAATCCCCGAACTGCGCCTCCCACAACACCAGCATCCTCGGGTCCGCGAGCGAATACCCGTAATCAAACGCCAGCACACCCGCCTCAGACAGCGGCGAGTCGTACACGCACAGCCGCGCCTGCCTCGGACGTCCATCGCTCCCCATCGAACCCGCCGGAGTCTCCGTCCCCTCCTCGCCGAGCTCCCGAATATGGTTCAGCGGCGTATACGCCTCCGCCGTCTTCATGTCCCGCACCACCGCGTGACGATGCGAGAACGTCCCCCGACGACAATCCTGACCCGACAACCGGATCGGATGCCCCTCCGCCAGCAGCGTCCCGTACGCGAGCTGCTCCGCGTCCGCCCACGAGATCATCTCCGCGTCCGCCAGATTCCCGCGACCCTCGAGCAGCTTCTTGAGCTTCGGGTTCAGATTGAACCCCTCGGGCACCGACCCGATCGCCCGCGCGACCTCCGCGATCGCCTCGCGCGTCACGCCCGTCTCGCACCGATCGAACGTCCACGCGTGCGTCTGACCGTCCCACCGCGCGCTCCCCGGATCGATCGTCGGATCGTTGGGCGCCTCCTGCGCCGCCTTCTGCGCCTTCTCCAGAGACTCCGAGATCCGATCATCGATCGAGACCCGATCCGCCTCCTCGATCACGCCCTCCGCCAGCAGCTTCTCGGTGTACACCTTCAGCACCGACGGCTTCTTCTTGATCACCTGCGCCATGATCGGCTGCGTGAAGGACGTCTCGTCCTGCTCGTTGTGCCCGTAACGCCGGTAGCACTGCAGATCGATGAACACGTCCCGCTTGAACGTCTGACGGTACCGCATCGCCATGTGCGCCACCGTCACCACCGCCTCCGGGTCCTCCGCGTTCACGTGGAACACCGGCGCATCGATCGACTTCCCGATATCCGTGCAGTACCGGCTCGAACGCGCATCCTCCGGGAGCGTCGTGAACCCGATCTGGTTGTTCACCGCGATATGGATCGTCCCCCCCGTCGTGTACCCCTCGAGCTGCGAGTAGTTCAGCACCTCCGCCACCACCCCCTGACCCGGGAGCGCCGCGTCCCCGTGCAGCAGAATCGGGATCACCCGCGACCGCTGCTTGTCACCCTTGAGCCGCTGCTTCGCCCGGCACCGACCCTCCACCACCCCGTTCACCGCCTCGAGGTGGCTCGGGTTGCTCGCCAGCGCCAAATGAATCATCTTCCCGTTCGCCAGTCGACGCGTCCCCGAGTACCCCTTGTGGTACTTCACGTCGCCCCCGCCATCCACGAAGTCCTCCGACCAGTTCTCCTCGAACTCCGTGAAGATCTGCTCGTACGACTTCCCGATGATGTTGTTGAGCACGTTCAGGCGCCCCCGGTGCGGCATCCCGATCACGATCTCCTCGACATCCAGATCCGACGCCTTCTCCACAAGGTGCTGCATCAGCGGGATCAGCGACTCGCCGCCCTCGATGCTGAATCGCTTGTCCCCCGGATACCGCTTCCCGAGAAACTTCTCGAACGTCTCCGCGCACACCAGCTGCTCGAGGATCGCCGCCCGCTGCTGACGAGACAGCTCGAGCATCCCCCCGATCACCTCGAACTCGTGGATCAACCACGCCCGCTGCTCGCGGTCCGCCACGTGCATGATCTCGAGCCCGATCGACCCGCAGTACACGTCCTCGAGCCGCTTGATCACCTCGCGCAGCGCCACGCTCGTCGGCAGCCCCATCCCCGTCCCGTCCACCAACTCATCCAGGTCCGCCTCCGTCAAGCCGTGATGCTCGAGCGTCAGCGACTCCGGGCGCTCACGCTCCCGACCGAACGGATCGATCTTCGCGCACAAATGACCCTGGTCCCGGTACGTGTTCACCAGGTCGTTGACGATCGCCTCGAAGTGCGACCCCTTCCCCGCGACACCGATCCCCCCGCCCCACACCTGCGCGAACCCGCGACGAGACCCCACATCCCCACGGATCGTCCCCGCGCTCGCCACCACCCCGTTCGCCGCCGCCCCGCTCCCCGATCCACCACCACCCCCGCCGAAAAGCCGAAGCTCCCCCGCGCTCGCCAGCTCGAACCCCTTGAAAAACGCCCGAAGCTCCGCACCAACCGACCCCGGATCACGGAGATACGCCTGGTACTGATCCTCGATGAAATCAGCATTCCACTGATTGACGGCCGGCACGATCGGTTGTGGCGCAGCGCTCATGTCGTTCCTCAGACTCGTGCACGCCCCGGAATCACACAAAATACGCGTTCCGAGCACGCCACGGACGATCGCTCCCGCAGGGTGCACACCCAGCGTCAATCCTAGTCATCACTATCGGCCCCGCACACGCCCAGTCCACGAAAACCACAGACTTTGCACCAACATCACGCGAACGAATAGACCAACCGGTCTCCCCTTACCCGAACCGACCCGACACGTAGTGCTCCGTCTCGATCAGCCGCGGCTTCTGGAACATCGACGCCGTCGGCCCATACTCCACCAACCGACCCAAATACATGAACGCCGTGTAGTCCGACACACGCGCCGCCTGCTGCATGTTGTGCGTCACGATCAAGACCGTGTACCGCTGCGAGATCTCCGTGATCAACTCCTCGATCCGGATCGTCGCCACAGGATCCAGCGCCGAGCACGGCTCATCCAGAAGCAGCACCTCCGGATCCGCCACCACCGCCCGCGCGATACACAGCCGCTGCTGCTGCCCCCCCGAAAGCCCCAGCGCCGACTGATGCAGCCGATCCTTCACCTCGTCCCACAACGCCGCCGCCCGCAGCGACCGCTCGCACGCCTCCTCGAGCACCTTCTTCCGACGCTCCCCGTCGATCCGCAGCGGATACACCACGTTCTCGAAAATCGACATCGGGAACGGATTCGGCTTCTGGAACACCATCCCCAGCCGCTTCCGAAGCTCGATCACGTCCACCGTCGGCGCATACACCGGAGACCCGTTGAGCGTGATCTCCCCCTCCACCCGCACCCCGTCCACCAGGTCATTCATCCGGTTGATCGACCGCAGCAGCGTCGACTTCCCGCACCCCGAAGGACCGATCAACGCCGTCACCGCGCCCCTCGGCACGTTCATCGAGATGTCGTACAGCGCCCGCGCCTCCCCGTACCACAAGCTCAAATCCCTGCACTCGATCACGTGCTCGCGCTTCGAAAGCTCGTCGTGCACCACCGGATCCACCGACGACCCCGCCCGGATCGACTCGATCACACGGTACCGCGCCGGCTCCGACTCCCGACCCAGATCCACCGACCGGCCGCCCTTGAGCCGCGTCCCAGTCCCAGGTTCGATCTCCTCGTGCCCCATCAAGGCCCTCGTCATATCGCGCTCCCTGTCATCCGACCACGCAACCTCGCGCGGATCACGATCGCCGCCAAGTTGAGCGCCAGCACGATCGCAAGGAACAGCAGCGTCGTCGTCCACACCAGCGGCCGCGCCGCCTGCGAGTCCGGACTCTGGAACCCGAGATCGTAGATGTGAAAACCAAGGTGCATGAAACTCCGGTCCGCATGCAAAAACGGAGCCGTCCCCGACACCGGGAGATCCTGATTCAGCTTCACCGCCCCCACCAGCATCAACGGCGCCACCTCCCCCGCGCCCCGCGCCATCGCCAGGATCGCCCCCGTCAGAATCCCCGGCAGCGCCCCGGGCAGCACCACCCGCCGCAGCGTCTGCCACTTGCTCGCCCCGCACCCGTAGCTCCCCTCCCGCATCGAGTTCGGGACCGCCGACAACGCCTCCTCCGTCGCCACGATCACCACCGGGAGCGTCAGCAACGCCAAAGTCAAAGACGCCCACAACAGCCCACGCGCCCCGAACGTCGGCGACCCCTCCGCCGCACGCGCCGCGAACAACCCATGGAAGTACGGCGTCCGTGTCACCGCGACCACCACCAGCACCACGCACAGCCCCCACAAACACCACCCCCCGCGCGACAACAGCTTGTGCCCCAGCGTCGAAAGCTTCCCCGGGATCGGGGTCCCCCACAGCCCCGCCGAGTGCGCCAAGATCGCGCTCACCACCGCCAGCGCGAACACCCCCCACCACGCGCCCACCGACAACGCCGCCCCCTCCGCGGGACCCGTATCCACGTACCGACCGATCGTGTAACAGAAGAACCCGAGCCCGAACACCCCGTACACGATGCTGGGCACCCCCGCGAGGTTGTTCACCGCGATCCGGATCACGCTCGTCACCAGCCCCTGCTTCGCGTACTCCCGAAGGTACAGCGCCGCGATCACCCCCAACGGCGTCACCACGATCGTCAGCAGCAGCGTCAACAGCACCGTCCCCACGATCACCGGGAACACACCCCCCTCCGTGTTCGCCTCGCGCGGCGCCGCCGACAGGAACTCCCACCACCGCGACAGATACACCCCCACCTTCTCCCCCAGCGACAGATCATTCGCTTGGACGAGCCGCACCACCTGGCTCAGCACCATCGGCTCGTCCGGCGCCGTCTGCGCCACAGGCGCGAACCGCCCCTGCGTGGGCTCCACCACCAGCATCCGCGTCCGCGCGTCCTCCGCCTCGATCGCGCGGATCCGCTCGATCACCCCGTTGTACGCTGCCCCAAGCGCCGCCTCCCGCTCCGCCGCACGCGCCTCGATCCGCGCCACATCCGCCGCGCTCACCGTCCGCGCCATCCAAGGCCCCCCGATCACCAGCGCCACCACGCCCCCCACCACCACGCTCGCAAGTCCGAACCGCAGCGCCCGCCCGACCCGCGCGTACCGCGCCCCGATCCCGCTCCCCAGGTCCCGCACCCGCACCCACACCCCCGCACACCCCAGCGTCAGCACCAACACACCGATCCACACCCCCAGCCCCATCCGCGCCGGCGCCTCCTCCGCCCGCGCGTGCGCGAGCCGCGCCTCCTCCACCCGCAAACGCTCCGCCTCGATCCTCTTGTTGATCGCCCCGAGTTCCTCGTCACGAAGCCGGTTCGCCCGCGCCCGACGCGCCCGCGCCTCCCCGTGCATCGTCGCGTACGCCCCCAGCGTCGCCTCGGCACCCTCCGCCACCACCCCGCGCGCCCCGTCATCACCCACACGCACGATCGACTCCGGAACCCCGAACCACACCCCCCACGCCTCACGCTCGAGCATCACCGCATCCACCGGCGTCTCCCGCGACACGATCGACGACTCGCTGATCCACCGGAACGGCTCGTTCCCCATATCCCGGTTCCCCACCCGGTACAGCGCCCGCGCCCCCGTCTCCGCCGTCCCCGCGTTCTCCTCCACCCGCACACCCATCACCACCGACCCGTCATCGAGCGTCAACCGCTCGATCGGCGCAGGCCAGAACGTCCGGCTCCCGCTCACCACCACCATCGCCGCCAGCGCCCCGATCATCACCAGGCACAGCACCAGCGCCCCGCCCGTCAGCCACACCATCGGCTCGCCCACCGCGCTCGGCAGCGTCCGCCGAACCTGGTGCGCACCACCGCCCGCGGACGGTGCGCTCACGTCCACACCCACCCCCGATCGCATCGCGCTGGCACGCCCCATCCCGCTCATAGCCCCGCGTTCCTCCCCCGCACGACACGACGCACGACCTCCGCGCTCGTGTTGATCACGAACGTCATCAAAAACAACACCAGCCCGCACAGAAACAACACCCGGTAGTGCGTCTCGTCCTTCGGCGCCTCGGGAAGCTCCACCGCGATGTTCGCCGCCAAGGTCCGGAACCCCGAGAAGATATTCCAATCCATCTGAGGCGTGTTCCCCGTCGCCATCAGCACGATCATCGTCTCCCCAACCGCCCGACCGAACCCGATCATGCACGCCGAGAAAATCCCCGACGCCGCCACCGGCAAAACCACACGCGTCGCCGTCTGCCACGGCGTCGCCCCCGCGCCCAGCGACGCGAACCGAAGCGAGTTCGGCACCGCCTGCAACGCATCCTCCGAGATCGTGAAAATGATCGGGATCACCGCGAACCCCATGATCACCGCCACCACGAACGTATTCCGCGGCGAGAACGTCCCGAAAATCGAATCCCGAGGATCAAACCCCACCGCCGCCATCACCTGCGCCCCCGCAAACGCAAGCCCAAGCGCCGCCCCCGCGCACACCACGAACTTCCCGAGCACCCACACCCCGATCATGAAATGCGAACGCGACGCGAGCCGCAGATCCATCGACCGCCGCACCAACACCGCCTGCGCGATCCACACCCCCAGCGCGCAAAGCGGGAACAACGCGATCACCCACCCCGGCGCCGCCCCGCCATACTCACCATTGAGCCACCGCCGGATATCCGCCCCCCCCGCATAGTCCGCACCCGCCCCGGGCGAAAACAACACACGCTCCACCCAAGGCCCAACCAACCACGACACCACGATCCCAACCCCCAACGTCCCGAACACCATCGTCAGGTGCTGCCCCGTCCGGAGCTTCCGACGCGCCCCGATCGGCGCCAGCTGCCACACATGCGCCCCCAGCAGAATCACCAGCGGCACAACCATCACCCCAACCAAAAAACTCGGCAACCAATCCCGCACATACGGCGCCACCACGATCGCCGCGATGAACCCCAGCACCACAGAAGGCAGCGACGCCATCAACTCCACCGTCGGCTTCACCACCCGCCGCACCCGCTTCGACAAGAACTCGCTCGAATACATCGCCGCCAAAACCGCAACCGGGATCGCGAACAACATCGCGAACACCGTCGCCTTCAGCGTCCCGAAAATCAACGGCACAAGATTCAGCTTCACCTCCGCCGCATCACTCCCCGAACTCGACTGATACACATACGCCGGCTCGGGCAAGCCCTCGTAGTGCACCTTCCCGAACAGCGCCTTCACCCCGAACTCCGGATACCCGGGCTCGTACACCACCCGCTCGTACGCGCCCCCCTCCCCCCACAGCACCAGCGTGTCGTTCCGCGGCCCCATCGCCACCACCGAAGCCCCCGCCGCCCCGCTCCGGAAGTTCGCCACGATCTTCTCGCTCGTCATGTGACGCAGCGTCAGCATCCCCGTCTCGTCGAGCATCGAGATCGTCCGGTCCCGCGAGCTCGGCGTCAGGTCCACGATCGCCCCCTCCCCGCCCCGGAACGCGTGCGAACGAACCAACGCCGACAGATCCCCGTGCGCATCCGTCTCATCAAGCGTCACATGCCACGACTGCACCCGCCCCCGATCGTCCCCGATCACCAGCGTCATCCCCCCGAACAGCATCTCCGCCGTCGACACCCGCCGCCCGTCATCGAGCGTCGACACCCGCTCCCGCTCGACAAACCCCGCCCCCCCCGCGCCATCCCGCGACGCCCGGATCAGCGTCCCGTCCTCCCCGAGCACCAACAAATGATCCCCGTCCGCCGTCACCTTCACATCCGCGACAGAGAACCCCTCCTCGAGCACCATCGACGACTCACGCAGCCGCGTCCGAGGCGCCCCGCCCCCCAGGGGCCGGATCGTCCGCACGCTCGACACCACCACCGTCCCGTCCTCGCGCAGCGCCGCAAGCGTCGTCTTCCCCGTCGGATCCACCCGGTAATCCAGCATCACCACCGCCCCCGACCCCGCCCCAAGCTTCACCGGATCCCCCAGCGCCTCCTCCACCCGCACATACCGCGTCCGCCCGTCCTCGAGCACCTCCCCCCGACCGATCCAATCCCCATCCACCGCCGACCCCGCCTCGAGCAGCTCCGTCACGAACTCCACAGACCCCAGCCGCACCGACCCATCCGCGTACCCCTCCGCCAGCAACTCCCCGTTCCGCGCCACCGCAAACGCCGTCGGCCCCGGCTCCTGCGCCCCACGCGCCCACCCCACGAACGACCCGTCGCCCAGCTCGATCACCCCGATCGAACCGTCCTCCCCCACCAGCACCCCGATCTCCCCGTACGGCCCAACCACCACGTCCCGCACATCCACCAACGTATCCGACGCCTCGTGCACCGCCCGCGCATCGATCGTCCCCGACCGAAACAACGGCGCCACCACCCACGCCAGGTACAAACAAATCCCCAGCACCGCCGCAAGCACGCTGAAGCCCCCGAACGTGACAACGAACTCCGCGGCCGCATCCGTCGCATGCAGCCGCCGCGAAGCACGCGACCTCGTTCTCGCATCACCCTCGCGAGCCATCAGTCCCCGTCCTGAGCACCGATCCCGCCACGCGCCACGCCCGCGGCCTCAACCCTCACGCCAACGCCAAACTCCCGCACGATCAGAAATCGTACCGGATCTTCAACTGCTCCAGATCCTCACGCGCGATCGTCGCCGGCACCGGGAAGTACCCGTCCTTGAGCACGATCTCCTGACCCTGCCGCGAGAAAATCAGCTTGATGAACTCGCGACGAAGCGGATCCGTGATCCCCTCCGTCGGATCCGCGTTCACGTACAAATACAAGAACCGCGCGATCGGATACTCGCCCGAATACGCGCTCTCCGCGTCCGGCGGAGACGCCTCGTACCCCTCGTACGAAAGCTTCAGCGCCTTCACCCCCGCCGTCCGGTACCCGATCCCCGAGTACCCCATCCCGTACGTGTCCGTGCTCACCGCCTGCACCACCGCAGACGAACCCGGCTGCTCCTTCACCGTCGCCTTGTAATCATTGCCCTGCAGCCCGATCTGCTTGAAGAACCCGTACGTCCCCGACGCGCTGTTCCGACCATACAGATTGATCGGCCGCGACGACCAGTCCGCATCCGTCACGCCCAGATCCCCCCACGTCATGCCCTTGCCCGCGACGCTGAACACCTGCGTGACCTGCTCGATCGTCATCTCGTCGAGCGGGCAGTCCTTGTGCACGTACACCGCCAGACAGTCCACGCCCGCGCGGATCGGGGTCGGGGGGTACCCGTAGTGCTCCTCGAACTTGTCCACCTCCGCGCCCTTCATCGGACGCGACATCGGACCGAACTGCGCCTGACCCTCGATCAGCGCCGGGGGCGCCGTGCTCGAACCCTTCCCCTCCACCTCCGTCCGAGACGCCGGATAGAACTTCTTGAACTCCTCCCCCCACAGCGTCATCAGGTTGTTCATCGTGTCCGAACCGATGGACTTGATGTTCCCCGACACACCCTCCGTCGCCGTGTACTCCGGGAGCGCCGGATCCACATCCACACGAAGCACACCCAGCGCCATCAGAGGCAACGCGATCAACCCCACAAAGGCAGCCAGTCCGAACCGTTTCATCGTGTGTCTCCTGAGTCGATCGCAAGCACCGATCGCGCCCGCGCAAGCCCGATTTCTCGTCCTGCACAGATCGTTGACACGACTTGCCCAAACACCGAATCTCCAAACATGAAGATCCTGTAAAGGAATCCCGAGCCCCGGGGACAAACCCCAGCAAACCAAACACTTACGCGATCACGACGCCCCCGACAACGCCCCCTCGATCTCTCGACGAAGCACCACCGATTCCGCCGTCGTGTCCGTCACGAACCGCGCCCGAACCACCCCCCCGCGCCCGATCACGTACTTCGTGAAGTTCCACCCCACACGCCCACCGATCGGCCCCCCCATCCCCTGCAGCGCCCCGTACAGCGGATGCGGATCCTCCCCCAAAATGCTCAGCTTCGACAGCATCGGGAACGTCACCCCGTACTCCGTCTCACAAAACGCCCGCACCTCCGCGTCGCTCCCGGGCTCCTGACCCAAAAAATCATTGCACGGCGCCCCCAGCACCGTGAACCCATCCCCCTCCAGCTCCTCGTGCAGCGCCTGCAGCCCCGCGTACTGCCCCGTGAACCCGCACCGGCTCGCCACATTCACCAGCAGCACCACCCGATCGAAGAAATCCCCGATCACCGCATCGCGCCCGTCGATCATCCGAATCCCGATCGACCCATCCAGCATGAACCGCCCGTTCTCACCCATCACCCGTCCTCCTCACGCGCGACCGAGCACGCGCTATCCGTTCCCTACGATCCACAAGCCATGAGCGCCGACACCACCAGCACCAACGCCGTGCGCCTCACACGCACCATCCGCATCGCGCTCCCCGAGGAGCCCGCGACCGGCGCCAACACGCACAACGCGTACCCGGCGCCCACCGGCTTCGCCCCATACTACGAGTTCGATGCACAGTGCACCGGGGACCCCGACCCCGACACCGGGTACCTCATCTCCATCCACGAAATCGACACCGCCTTCCGCGACCACGCGCTCCCCGTCCTCCGCGACGGGCTCCTCACCAAGCGCCTCGACCCCGCCGCCATCCTCCCCCACCTCTTCGCCGCCACGCGCGACAACCTCCCCGTCCCCCTCACCGCCCTCACCTGGCGCCTCACCCCGAACCAGAGCATCACCATGACGACCACCCCCACCACCACAGACCCCACCGCCGTCATCCTCACCGAACGCTTCGAGTTCGCCGCCGCCCACCGACTCGCCGTCAAGGGCAACACCCAGGAACAAAACCACGCCCTCTTCGGCAAGTGCGCCAACCCCAACTACCACGGCCACAACTACATCCTCCAGACCCAGACCGCCGTCCCCACCGACCTCCTCGCCGACACCTCACTCGCAACCCGCATCGCGCGCACCGTCGACCAGCACGCCATCGAAGCCCTCGACCACAAAAACCTCAACCTCGACGTCCCCCGCTTCGACCCGAGCCGCGACGACGCCGTCATCCCCTCCGTCGAGAACATCGCCCGCTTCTGCCACGAATCCCTCGCCCCCCGCATCGCCGACCTCGGCGCATCCCTCCTCCGCGTCACCGTCTGGGAAACCGAACGCACCAGCGCCACCTACCCCGCCTAACCCACCGCCTCGCACCCCTCCCCCCTCTCGGTGGCACAGGCGTCCCGCCTGTGTCTCCAACCCTCTCCCTCTCTCCACATCCCTCCCCACCACCACCCCGACTACCCTCCCCCCGTGACCCACCGCGAGCGCATCCTGATCATCCGCCCCAGCGCCCTGGGCGACGTCTGCCGCACCGCCCCCGTCCTCGCCGCCCTCCGCAAGACCTACCCAGACGCCCGCATCGACTGGATGGTCCGCGACACCTACGTCGACGCCATCAAACCCCACCCCGCCCTGTCAAACGTCATCCCCTTCGACCGCAAAGCCCTCGGCGTCCAGACCCGCAGAGGCGACTTCAAAGCCCTCCGCGCCTGGCTCAAACAACTCCGCGCCACGAACTACGACACCGTCCTCGACTGCCAGGGCCTCTTCCGCTCGGGCTTCTTCGCGTGGTCCACCCGCGCCAAGCACCGCTTCGGCTTCAAAGACGCCTCCGAGCTCTCCTGGATCTTCCACAACCACCGCATCGACGCCCCCGTCACCATCCACACCGTCGACCGCATGCTCGAACTCGCCAAAGCCGCCGGCGCGGACATCACCAACCCCGACGTCACCCTCCACGCCGACGACGAACAACGCTCCCAGGTCGTCATCGAATACCCCGAGCCCTACGCCGTCCTCGCCCCCACCAGCGCTTGGCCCGCCAAATGCTGGCCCATCGAACGCTTCACCGACCTCGCCAAACAACTCGCCGACCACCCCGCCCTCGCCCGCGTCATCATCGTCGGAGGCCCCGGAGAACGCCTCCACTGCGCCCCCCTCCTCGAGCTCGCCCAGCGCCACCCCCGCATCACCGACCGGGTGGGCTCCACGAGCATCGCCCACCTCATGGCCATCATCGAACGCGCCAAACTCGTCGTCGCCAACGACTCCGCCCCCCTCCACATGGCCGTCGGCTTCAAACGCCCCCTCGTCGCCCTCCTCGGCCCCACCGACCCCGTCCGCGCCTGCCCCTACAACCGACAAGCCGACGTCCTCCAGCACGCCAACTCATCCGACGAGTTCTACTTCCGAGACGACCGCGCCGCCGACATGATCAAACGAATCACCCTCGAAGAAACCCTCGCCGCCTGCAACCAACGCCTCGGATGACCCGCGCAGAGCACCCAGACCGATTCTGTCGAGTCTTCAACTGGACCTACCTGCCCGTTTTCATCCTCTCCTACTGCCTCGCCGCATTCGCGCTCGGATACCTCACCGACAACACCTCAAAGCGCACCGAACTCATCGCCGCAATCACCCTCCTCGCGGCCTTCATCACAGTCCAGATCATCTTCTACACCCGCTACTTCCGAGACCGATTCCAAGCAGAACGCACACTCAACGCAGGGCAACTGCCCTGTCCAACCTGCGGCCACCCCCTCCCCCTCCACCCCGACACCACCCTCTGCACCGAGTGCGGCCGCCCTATCAACCCCAACCAACTCCTCGCCTACTGGTCGAAACATCTCCTCAACAAGGAACGCATCAAAAAGTTCCAAACCATCCTCCACGCCAACCGCGCACAAAAAATCGCCGACGCCCAAGACGCCGACGATCCAAACTGACTTCTCTGCGCCCTCAGCGCTCTCTGCAACCTCTGCGTACAGCGCTTTACGCCGTCGCCCCCGCGTGCTCGTGCGCAAACGCCTTCATGAACTCCACCAACGCCTCGCACCCCTTCTTCGGGAACGCGTTGTACACACTCGCCCGCATCCCACCGATCGACCGGTGACCCGCGAGCGTCGAAAGCCCCCGCGCCTCCGCCTTCTCGATGAACTCCGCGTCCAGCGCCTCGCTCGGGCACTTGAACGTGATGTTCATCAGCGAACGATCCGCCGTCTCCGCGTGAGGCACAAAGAAATCCTGCGAATCCAGGAAGTCATAAATCACCGCCGCCTTCTCGACATTCATCTCCTCGATCGCACGCAACCCACCCTGCGCCTTGATCCACTTGAACACCTCCCCCATCAGGTACACCCCGAACGTCGGAGGCGTGTTGTACCGCCCCTCCTTCTTCGCGATCAGCCCGTAATCCATCATCTTCGGAAGCTCACGCACCGGCTTCTCGATCAGATCCTTCCGCCCGATCAAAAGCGTGATCCCCGAAGGCCCAAGGTTCTTCTGCGCCCCCGCATAAATCAGCCCGTACTCACGCACATCGATCGGCTTCGAATAGATATTCGACGACATATCCGCCACGACAAACGACCCCGTCGGCACCCCGGGCAGTTCCTTGAACTCCGTCCCCATGATCGTGTTGTTGCTCGTCACGTGCACGTACACCGGGTTCTCCGAGAACGTCACCTGATCCCCCTTGGGGATATGCCGGTACGCATTCTCCTTCGACGACCCGCAGATATGCAGCCCACCGTACAGATGCACCTCGTCGATCGAATCGTTCGACCACTTCCCCGTCTGGAAGTAATCCGCCGTCCGATCCGCCGCCAAAAAATACGCCGGCACCATATAGCACTGGCTCGTCGCGCCACCCTGCATCCAGAACACCGCGTACTCCTCCGGGATCCCCCCGATCTCCCGGCACAACGCCTCCGTCTCGTACGTCACCCGATCGAACGTCGCATCACGGTGCGAATGCTCCAGGATCCCGATCCCCGTCCCCCCGATATCCCAGATGTCCTTCTGCGCCTGCTCCAGCACCGACTCGGGCAAACACGCCGGGCCCGCCGAAAAGTTGTACACACGATCACCCATCACGCACATCCTTTCTCAAGCGCCCGCGCCCGCGGCCCCGCTCGTCAGTTGATCCCTGTTCACGCAGTGCAGCGCCTCGCCGCTCGACGCGAACGCCTCGACGATCCGCACCGTCTCCTCCGCCACCGCCAGCTGCGCCTGGTCCGTCGACGCCCCGATGTGGTGCGTCAGCGACACACCCTCCACGTCCGCGATCGCCGGCTTCCACGCGCAATCCTTCTCCGACGGCTGATCCTCGTACACATCAAGCCCCACACGCAGCCCCTTCGTCCGGATCGCCTCGATCAGCGCCCCCTCGTCCACGATCTCCCCGCGCGACGTGTTGATGAACATCGCTCCGTCCTTCATCGATCCGAAAAAACCCGGGCCGCACAGCTCGTGCGTGTCCTCGCACAACGCCACGTGCACGCTCACGATGTCCGCGCGCCCCAGCGCCTCGATCAACGCCTCGCGCGAGTACTCGATGAGCCGGATCCCCAGCGCCCGCGCCGTGTCCTCCCTCAGCGACCTCGACTGCGCGCTCACCTTCATTCCGAACGCCTGCGCCCGCTTCACCAGCTCCGTCCCGATCGAACCGAGCCCCACCACCAGCAGCTCCTTGCCCTTGAGCCCCCCCGCCTTCGAGAACTCCTTCTTGTTCCAGCGCCCCGCTTTGAGCGAGTCCGTCTGCGCCTGGATCCGACGGTCCAGATTGATCATGTGGCCCATCGCCAGCTCCGCGACCGCCACCGCGTTCATCCCCGGGCAGTTGCACACCGGGATCCCCCTCGCCCCCGCCGCGTCCGAATCGATGTTGTCGTGCCCCGCGCCCGCCCGGATCACGAGCCGAAGCCCCTCCGCCTTCTCGAACACCGAAGCGGGCACCTTCGTCGACCGCACCACCAGCACGCTCGACCCCGTCGCGCGCACCGCGTCCGCGATCGTGTCAGGCCCCAGGTCCGGGTCCACGTGCACCGAGCACCCAAGCGCCTCGAGCGCCTCGACACCCGAATCCTCGAACTTGTCCGCGATCAACACACCCAGCCCGCTCGCATCCGACATACCCGATCCTCCGATCCGTCCACGCCCGGCCGCCCCGAACGCTCCCGATCATAGATCAGACACCCACCCGGTGCGACCCGACCACCCTCACGGAGAACCCGCGCCCAACTGCCCCGTGTCGATCTCAGCCCCCCCGTAATCCACGCCCTTGAGCCCCCCGCGCGTCCACCGAAACACCCCCGGGTACGACGCCTGATCCCACGGCAGGATCTTGATCAGCGTCGGGTCCGGATTCCTCGGAAAATCAGGGCGACCCCCCGGGTTCGCCTCGCCCGTCGCACGCCGGTTCACCGACCCATCGAAAAACAGCAAGGGCTGCTCCGTCCCGGGCTCCAAGAACAGCTTGTCGTCCGAGTCCTTGTCGTGACGCGCGAACGTGTCGAACATGAACACCTTCGACGACGGGAACGACACCTCGAACCACTTCCGGTTCACGAGATAATCCGGGGGCTGATTCACGCTCGACCACACGTTCCCGTTCTGACTCAGCGGTCTGCGCGTCCCCGTCTTCCAGTCGATGCTGAACCCGAACACCGACAGCTCATAACTGCTCTCGAGCTTCCGACGCACCTGCGAGTTCGTGAACTCACGGTACGGCGTGTAGAAACGCTCCTCCTGCTCCTCGTCCTCCGGACACACCGCCGCCGGCTCCT
The DNA here is from genome assembly GCA_965652365.1 of uncultured Phycisphaerales bacterium. GTDB lineage: Bacteria > Planctomycetota > Phycisphaerae > Phycisphaerales > UBA1924 > UBA1924. Next base: position 647 of record CBFGUD010000031.1, on the reverse strand, counting down.
CGCCGCTCCCCGACAGGTAGTCGAAGAACACCATGTGCGAGAACCACATCGTCGGGTTCCACCCCGACGCCGTCGCGTACGGGTTCCCCGACCGCTCGCGCACGATCTCCAGCGCCTGGTTCCTCACCGCGAGCTTGTCGTTGGGCGCCGTCCGCAGATCCTGGTACCGCGTCTCCTGCGTCACCCCGCCCTTCCACGACAACCCGGGGATGAACTCACGGAAATCGTCCCGGTACAGCGCCGCCCCCTGCCCCATCTGACGAAGATTCGACGTGCACACCACCACCCGCGCCGACGCGCGCGCCGCGCTCAGCGCCGGGAGCAACAGCCCGATCAGCACCGCGATCACCGCGATCACCACCAGCAGCTCGATGAGCGTGAACCCCCAACGAGCCCCGCCGCGGTACCGGGTTGGCAGACTTCGATCCATCATCCGATCACCACCAGCGCGATCGCCAGCGCCGTCACGCTCGCCGCGCACGCCAGCGAGATCCACGTCCGCGACCGCTCGCGCCGCCACGCACGCTGCAACCGCGCCACCGCCCGGTTTAGTTCATCCACCCTGGGCTTGAGCGCCCCGTCCCCACCGCCCGCCAGCCCGCGCGGCCCGCCCGCCCAGCCCGCCCGACCCATTGTCCCCCTCTTCC
>CBFGUD010000030.1:0-22698 GCA_965652365.1 uncultured Phycisphaerales bacterium | reverse complement strand
CACGCGCCCCGGGCGCGCACACCCCGACCCCCACCAGCGCCGACACCACAACCATCCACAACCGAACGCGCATCAATCACTCCGGGACCACGAGAACCGTGCTCCCACACGATACCGAACACCACGCCCACAGATGCACACCACCCGCCCCCCCAAGGGGCTTCACCCACCCCGCGCGTCCGGATCCCGCATATACAAATGCAACGCCGTCGTCCCGTACGCGTGCGTCTCAGGCCCGATCGCCCCCTCGATCCCCATCTCCGGATCGACCGCCCGCGATCGCGGCGCGTTCGGATCCTCGGGGTCCCCCTCGATCGGCTCCTTGAAAATGAAAGGCCAGGGCGTCCGCACCACCGCGTACCCCGTCTCGTCGAGCAGCCCCACGAACCGAGACATCTGCCTCCGGATCCGATCCCACCCCTCCGGGTCCCGCGTCAACGGGTACGGCGGATCCACGAACACCACGTGCACCGGACGAGGCGCCCGAGACAACGCCGCCGGCCCCAGCGCATCGCCGATCGCAACCTCGATCCGGTCCCCGCACCCCAGCAGCTCGATGTTCTCCTCGAGCACCTTCGCGACCCGACGGTCACGCTCCACGCACACCACACGCGACGCCCCCCGGCTCACCGCCTCGAGCCCCATGCTCCCCGTCCCCGCGAACACATCCAAAAACCCCTCACCCTCGATGTGACCCCGCAAGAGATTGAAAAACGCCTCCCGCACCAGGTCCGGGACCGGACGCGTCTCCGCACCCTTGGGGAGCGGCACAAGCCGCCGCCGTCGATACTCGCCGCCGATGATCCGCATCCACCACTCAACACAACACCCCGCCCCGAATCAACTCCCCCCAAAAACAACAACACGGACCCACGCCCGCGCCCACCACCAACCCGACCTGACCCGATCCCTCAGCGCCCCGTCTGCTCGAGCAGATGGTCCACCCGACACAACGCCGTCCGCGGCGCGTTGAGCCCGCTCACGAGCCCCCAGAACGGGATCCCCGACCCGTCCGACGTCCACGAGTTGAGACGCGAATCCGTCCGGCGCGCCTCCTCCTCCAGACGAGACCCCCCGACATACACCCCGCGCTGCACGAGCACCGACCCCTCGTCGCTGTACTCGAGCTCCGCGCTCACCCCCGCGATCACCTCGACCACGTCATTGAACAGCGCCCGATCCCGACGCACCAAGAGGTCCGCGTCGTGCCACACGAAAATCCGCGCCCGCTCCATCCCGTGACCCATCAGCGACGTCCGCGAACGCAAAAGCGACGCCACCCCGTGCGGCCCATCGATCGTCCGCGCCAATCGCGACACCGGGATCAACCGCTCGAGCTGATCGCACAGATCCCCGATCGTCGAGATCGCACGCCCATGAAGCACGCACACACCCGTCAATGGCTGCGTCGCCAGATACCGCTGAAGCCCCACCGCGAACCGCATCCGCAGCGCCTGGTCGTCCGACCACGCCACCAGGTGCCGGTCCTCGAGCCGCGCACGCACCTCGGCGTGCCAAGACACGGGCTCGAACACATAACCGGATATCCCCGTTACGGCGGACATACACACAACCCCGGGGTTCGCGTCCCCATTGCGACCTTGAACCTCGACAACGCCCCATGCGCATCGAATCAGCGTCCCGCGTCCGCGGAACAGTTCCCAATGTGCGCCATTTCCCCGTACAGACCAGCAGATCCGCAAATTCCACGCAACTTCACCCTGCGCGACACGTAAATTTTTGCACCATTCCGACCCACACCCCCCGATCTATCCACCACCCCACCCACCCTCTCAACATAAACTCACGCCGACCGGGGCATCCGCCTTGGGGGACTTGCCCAATTTCTCAACTCGCCGTTTGCAATCCCGACCACTTCATCCGATGCTATTCAACAGGAAAAACCATTGCTCCGTGCGTCTCTCCCCTCCCCCACGCACAGCCGAGACGCCGGACGACCCCGATCGGAGCCCGCCGTGACACACGCGGCCAATCATAACAGGGACACCAACGCGCCCCCCGGATCTGACGTCCTTCTCAACACCTGCCACCTCGCCGAATCCGTCGCACGGATCGCACGACTCCCCGCCGCCCCCACGCACGACTGGTGCGCCGTCGCCGCCCAGGCCCTGACACCCATCGCCCAAGGGTCCATCGCCGGCTTCGTCGTCGCGAACCTCAACACCGACCGAACCAAACTCATCCCCGAATCCACCGGCGTCGCGCCCCAGTCCCACCCCGCCGCCCTGAACCTCCGCACCGCGCTCGAACGCCTCGACGCCATCCCCTTCTCCGCCTCCCTCGACCAGCTCCACGACGGGCTCGTCACCCCCATCACCACCATCCTCCCCGACTGGTCCCGACTCACCGAACGACGAGCGAGCGCCTCGACCCTCGCCGCAATCGCCAACGTCTCGACACACGACCAACCCCTCATCATCATCGCCATCATCGACACCCCCGAGCACACCTCCCCCCCGGACCCCGTCCACCTCGGCGCCGCCCTCTCCGTCCTGGCGCGACAGGCCTCCCACGCGCTCCGCTCCAAAACCAACTCGATCAACTGGCTCACCGAACGCGAAGGGCTCATCCTCGAACGACTCATCCTCGGGCACTCCGTCCGCGTCATCGCCGAGGAACTCGATCGCTCCCCCCACACCGTGCACGATCACGTCAAGAACCTCCACCGGAAGCTCGGCGCCACCTCCCGAGGACAGCTCATCGCCGTCGCGCTCGGACGCGCCGGCCCCAACAACGTCGATCGAGACTTCATCCCCAGAATCCCGCGCGAAACCTCCCCCATCGCGGAAATCAAACCCGTCCAGAACGTCCGATCCACCTGACACCCGATCAGGACCCCCGCAGCCCCCGCTCGATATCGAACGCGATCCGCGCCGCGAGCGCGCCGTCCTGACCGATCTGCTCGGTCTCGCGACGACGAAGCGACCGACCCTCGTCCACCACCACCACGCTCTGACTGCTGTAGCGGATGCTCTCGGTCTCCACACGCCACCCCGGACGACCGGTCCGGCGCACCAACACCGCCACGTGCACCCCCCCGTCATCCCCGAGCTCCACACGCACGCTCCGCTCGTGCTGGTTCGCGAAGTCCGCGAACTCCTCGCTCAGCGAGCTCTGCTCCGCGTCCCACGGCGTCACCAAGCCGTGCGTCCGCTTGTACGCCGTCGTCACCACCCCGCGCGCCGCGTCCACCCGATCGATCGCGAACCGATAGTCGCCCAGCACCCCGCGCACCACACCGATCACACGCGCCCGGTCCGCGTCCCCCGCGTCGATCGTCGCGCCACCCCCGCTGTACACACCCCCCCCGGCGCACCCTGCGAAGGACACACCCAGCACCACACCCGACACGATGACCAACGCGATCCGCATGACGCTCAGTCTACGGCTCCGCCGAACACATCGCCCAGCACCGTCCCCAATCCCAGATCCAGCTCCGAAAGCAGCTCGTCCACCGCCGAATCATCCACCCCGGGGGTCCCAACGCTCACCCGAACGATCGAGCGCTCCGCGCCCCCCTCACCGATCGGGACCCGCGAGTGCGTGATCATCACCCGCCCCCGCGCGTTCACCCGCTCCACCAGCGCCGCCGACAACTCGTCGTCCCCCCGCACCCGGAAACACACGAGCCCGAGCGAGCGCTCGCCCACCATCTCCAGCTCCGCGCGATCCCGCACCCAGCACTCCACCCGACGCGCCAACCCGACGTGCCGCTCGATGTGCGCCGCCAGCCCCCGCGCCCCGAAACACCGGATCACGAACCACAGCTTCAGCGCCCGCATCCTTCTCCCCAGCGGCACGTGCCAATCCCGGTAGTCCACCGCCCCCGACTCGCTCGCCCGATCCCGCAGATACGCCGGCGTGATCGCCATCGAATCCGTGAGCGCCCCCCGATCACGCACCCAGAACAGATCGCAATCGAAGTTCGTCAGCAGCCACTTGTGCGGGTTGATGCAGATCGAATCCGCACGCTCGTGCCCATCGAGCATCCCCCGGTACCGCTCCACCACGCACGCCGACCCCGCCCACGCCGCGTCCACGTGCACCCACGGCGCCTCCACGCCGAACGACTCCACCACGCCCACCACCGCGCGCAGATCATCCACCGCGCCCGTCGATGTCGTCCCCACGCTCACCACCACCATCGCGGGTACAAGCCCATCATCCAGATCCCTCCGGATCGCGTCACGCAACGCTTCCGGATCCATCCGCAGATCCGGACCCGTCCCGATGAGCCGCACCCGCGACCGATCCTCCGCATCATCCGCGAGCCCGCACACCATCGCCGACTTCACGATCGACGAATGCGCCTGCGTCGACGCGTACACGCACACGTCCCCCCGGTCCTTCCCGCGCCTCGTGCACCGACGACGCGCCGCGCACAGCGCCGCCACCGCGCCCTCCGACGCCGTCCCCTGGATGCACCCGCCCCCCGTCTCCGATCGCACGAACGTGAACGCGTCGTCGATCCCGTGCAGACGCGCGCACCAGTCCATCACCCGCATCTCCAGCTCCGTGCACGCCGGCGACGCCGACCACAGCATCCCGTTCACGTTCACCACCGCGCTCATCACCTCCCCCACGATCCCGGGCGTCGAACTCGAGCACGGGAAGTACGCGAAGAACCGGGGCGACTGCCAATGCACGAGCCGCGACACGAACGCCCGATCCGCCTCCTCGATCAGCCCACCGAGCGCCCCGATCGACACCCCCTCGATCGGGGGCTCCTCGTCCATCGCGCCCAGCACGTCCCCGAACCCGACCGACGGGTCCCGCACGTCCCGATCCGATAAGGACCGCGCATACCCCCGAGCCCACCCCGAAACCGTCTCCAGCGCCCGCGCAAGCCCCGCCGCACCCGTTTCCCCGCACGGGATCCACGATCCGTCCCCCCCGAATTCTGATTGACACGATCCTGACATTCTGGTAGTTTCCTCGGTGGTCTCAGCGGCGTTCGCCGCACTCGTGGTAAGGGTCTTGCGCGGTTCTCAGCCGCCAACGACACAACGGCATTCTCTGGCTCGCCTCGCTGCGCTGCGCGTTGTTTTCTGACGCGCACGCCGCGGGCCGTATGAGGTGTGTGTCATGAAAGCTTCGTGGGTCTCCGTCGCGCCGCCCGTCGCCGCGATCTCCGCATTGTTCGCCGCTCCCGCGTCCGCGGGTCCGCCCACCCTGATCTTCGAGCAGCGCGCCCAACAGGCCGGGCTCGGCGACGCCATCTACACCACCAGCCACGCGCTCAACGTCACCCAGTTCGGCGCGGGCGGTTGCGCCGCCGACTTCAACAACGACGGATACCACGACTTCCTCCAGCTCGGCGGCGCCGCGCCCTCCCACCTCTACATCAACAACAAAGACGGCACCTTCACCGACCAGGCAGACGCCTGGGGCGTCTCCGAAGGCCCCTTCCACGCCTTCGGCGCCTCCGCCGCCGACTTCAACAACGACGGGTTCATCGACATCTTCATCACCTCCTACGGCCCGGCCGACGAAGCGCCCCGAAACAACGAGTTCAAACTCCTCCGCAACAACGGACCCGACGAGTTCGGCAACTGGTCCTTCACCGACATCGCCACCGAAGCGGGAGTCCACACCGTCCTCGCGGGAACCAACCGCAAAGAAGGCACCGGATCCGCGTGGGGAGACATCGACCTCGACGGCGACCTCGACCTCTTCGTCTGCGCCTACGCACACAACCTCCCCGGGAACCGGCTCTTCCGCAACGACGGCGAGAACGAACACGGGATCACCGTCTTCACCGACATCACCATCCAATCCTTCCTCTTCCAGTACGGGCTCCACGGCTTCCTCCCCGCATTCCAGGACCTCAACGGGGACCTCTACCCCGACCTCTTCCTCGTCGGAGACGTCGGCACCACACGCATCTTCTACAACGACGGAGACAACACCTTCACCGACGCATCCTCCCGATTCGAAGGACGCGCCTCCGCCAACGGCATGGGCATCGACATCGCCGACCTCAACGAGGACGGACGACTCGACATCTACGAAACAAGCATCAACTGGGACTTCCTCGACGGCCCGGGGAACCTCTGCCTCATCCAGGACGAGAACGGATTCTGGAAAAACCGAGCCCGATCCAACGGCACCTACGCCGCACACTGGTCGTGGGGCGCCATCATCGCCGACCTCGACCACGACACCGACAAGGACATCATCGTCAACAACGGCTACTCCTACGGCTACGCCGCCGACCCCATCTGCCTCTTCCTCGCCGACGACTCCACCGCCACCTCGTACACCGAGTCCGCCACCGTCTGCGACATCGACTACGCCGGGCAGGGACGCGGGATCCTCCGAATCGACACCGAGAACGACGGCGACCTCGACATCATCATCTTCAACTGGAACCAGCCCCTCCTCTACTACGAGAACAAACTCATCGACAACCACACCACCCCCAAGGGCGCACACTGGTCACGCATCCTCCTCGACACCAGCAAACGCGAGACCCTCGCGCCAAACGGGATCGGATCGATGGTCACCGTCATCACCCCCCAGCGATCGCTCATCTATCCCCTCCGCAACTCGTCCTCCCACTGCACCACCTCCCCCGACGAGATCCACGCCGGGCTCGGGTCCGACGAATCCATCACCGCGATCCAGGTCCTCTGGGCCGACGGCTCCACCACCACCTACACGGACCCCGCCATCAACGCCGTCCTCACACTCAGCGCACCCGTCCACCCCGCGGACTTCAACCGCGACGACCTCGTCGACACCGACGACCTCTTCGCCTTCATCATGGCGCTCAAACACCGCAGCATCGCCGCCGACCACAACGGAGACCTCTCCACCGATTACTTCGACGTCGCCGCGTTCCTCACCGACTACATGCGCGCCCTCAAACCCTGATCGGGATCACGGGCACCCGCCCGAGTAGATGTCCAGGAACGCGCTGATGTCGAAGAAGTCGAACTCGCCGTCGTAGAACAGGTCCGCCATACCCTCGCCGCTCCCCAGCGCCGCGATGAACGCGCTGATGTCGAAGAAGTCCAGCTCCCCGTAGGGCTCCGCGAAGTCCGCCGCGTTGCACGGGCTCCCCGGACCACGCGCCAGACGCGCCTCGATCGTCGTCACGATCGTGGGCACCCCGTTCACGCCGATCTCCGAGATCAGCGGCCCGGAACTCCCGTCGCTCCCCGCTTCGGGCTCGAGACCCAAACGCTCGATCACGAGCCGCTGCTCGTCATCGATGTACGACGACCCGCCAGAGCCGTTGATCTGGAACATGATCGGCACCAGCGCCCCCGTCACCTCCTGACCCGCCGCCACAGGAACCGCGAACTCCATCTCCGGATCGCCCGCGCCGTACCCGCCGCGCGTCGTGATCCGCACGAGCCCGTCGACCTCCGCGACCCCGTCCATGTCGATCACCATCCGCCGAACCGTGTCCGGGAACCACCCCAACACGGGCTTGGCGATGATCGACGCCGTCCAGTTCGTGTACGACAAACAGATCGCGTCCAGGTTGTACCCGCAATCGATCAGCTCCTGACTCACGAACCCGCACACCTCGCCCACGATGTTGTTCCCCATCACGTTCTGCGGCGGCAGCTCCTTCGCCACGTTGTTGAAAATCTTGATCGTCTCGCCCGTCTCGGGCTTCGTGAACTCAAGCTTCCCCAGGATCTGCGCGATGTCGTTCGCCTTCGCGTCCCCGTCGCTGTTGCCCATCGGGGACACCTCGTCCGCCATCCGGACCTCGACCTCCGTCCCGTCCGCCTTGCACAGCTTCACCACCACCTCGTAGTTCGTCCGCGCCGCCACGGGCGTATCGCAGATCTCCACCCAGATGCACCCGATCGGCGCGCCGATCCCCCGGTACGGCGGACAGTTCATCGGCTTCATCGGCTCGTCCGCCGGATCAGGACCCCCCGCGCGGTACATCGGGAACGGATCCGCCTGGTCGAACGACCCGAGCTTGAGCGCATCGAGCACGTCCCCCGCGCCCAGCCGGATCTGACGATCCGCGCGGTAGAACAACAGGTGCGTCCCCCCGAGCGTCGAGGTGTAGATATCCCCCCCGTGGTGCGCCGACTGGATCGATCGCTGACGCACGTCCGTCCCGATCTCACCCACGCTCGTCTCGTCCACCGAGAAATACACCTTCACCGAATCGAGCGGATCGTCGAACACGATGTTCCCGTTCGCGTCCATCCGCCCGTACATCGCCAGCCCGTCCACCTCGTCCTCGGGTATCAAACCCAGGTCCCGCGCCCGCGCCGCGCGCGACAACGTCCCGGGCACACCGACCACGCACGTCAGGATGTCCGCCCCCGACCACGCGTTGTTCAGCAGCGTCGGCGAACCGTTCTGCAACGAAAAATACACCACGTCCCCGATCGACACACCCGGAGGCATCATCCCGTCGATCGACTCGAACACCGCCGTCTCGAGCCCCAGACCGGGCTCGTTGTACGCGAGCACGTGCCCCGCGATCGCCTGCGGCACCGCGTACACGTCCGCCGCGTTGAACGGAATCTGCGCCCACACATCCAGCGGCGCCACGCCCACAGCCCCCGGCTCGACCGAGAACAGGAACGGGAACGCGAGCACACCGTTGGGCGCCCGCGCGATCGCGTCACGCTCGAGCGCATCGATGTTGTCCCCCGGCGCCAGCCCCATCGCCGCCAGATCCGCCGCGAGCACATTCGTCACCCCGTTCGCGCTGAACACGTGCCCGACGTCCGGCCCCGCGTTCACCGCGCTCCCCGGCGCGCCCGCCGCCCCGATGTCGTGAGAGAAATCCACCTGACCCATCGCCGCGGATCCGAACGATCCGATCACGAGCCCGACGACCAATCCGTGTCCTGCGCGTCGCATGGCACCCCTCCGTGCTTGTGGTTGTCGCGCCGGGCAAACCCCGGCGCATCAAACAGACTACCACAACCCCCGCGCCGCGCCCATCACGATCCGCCCCGCAATCTCACTTCCCCGCACCCATGCAAACACACCGCGAACGTGAAACTGTTTCCATCGCCCGACCGTTCCGATCAAACCGGAACGCTCAATCCCCATCCCCACGAACCGGGCGGATCCGCTCGCTCACATCCTTCGGCCGCCCACCGCTCCGCAGCTCCCCGAGCAGACGCAGATACGTCTCGTACCGCACCCGCGCGATCTCCCCATCCTCCACCGCGTGCTTCACCCCGCACCCCGGCTCGTGCTCGTGCGAACAGTCGTTGAACCGGCACGCCCGCGCATACTCGATGAACTCCGGGAACATCCACCGCAGCTCGTCCGCCGTCATCTCCGCCAGCCCGAAATACCGAACCCCCGGCGTATCAATCACCCGGATCGCCTCATCACCCGCCCCGATCACATGCATCGAACTGCTCGTCGTCGTGTGACGACCCCGCTGGTCCTGCGTCCGCACCCCGCCCGTATCCAGTCCCAACCCGGGTTCGAGCGCATTGGTCAGCGAACTCTTCCCCACCCCCGAGTGCCCCACGAACACGCACGTCGTCCCACGCAGCGCCTCGCGCAGCGAATCCACATCCTTCGCCCCGCTCGCCGGGTCCGCGCTGCACACCACCACCCCGATCCCCGCGTCCCGGTACACTTCGAGCTTCGACAGCTCCCCCTCGCGCTCCCCCTCCTTCAAAAGATCCACCTTGTTCACCGCGATCAGCGCCCGCGCGCCCCCCGACTCGATCGCCACCAGGTACCGATCGATCAACCGCGGATGCAACGGAGGCGACACCACCGACACCACCACCACAACAACGTCCACGTTCGCCGCCACCACCCGCTCCACCCTCGGATCGTGCGCATCGGGGCGCGCCAGCTTCGTGCGCCTCGGCAGCACGCTCACCACCTCGATCGCCTCGTCGCTCCCCGGCGCATCGATATCCCCCACCACCACCCGGTCCCCCACCGCGATCCCCGACTGCTGCCGCCCCGCCAGCTCCGCGCTCAGCCGCGCATCCTGCGCCCCCTCGTCCCCGTCCACCACAACAGAAGCCCGCCGCCGCGTCAGCCCCACCACCACCCCCTCGCGCAGCGCCACATCATCGCGCGCCTCCTCCCGCGCCCCGTGCGCGTAATCCTTCTCCACGATCCGCAAAACCCAATCCATCAACGGGTCCGGCCGCCGCTTCCCGCCCCCCACACGCTCCCCGTCCACCGTCTCCCGCGCCTTGGACCGCCGACGCTTCTGCGCCTCCCCCCGCTGCTTCCGCGCCAGCGCATAGATCTCGTCCTGCGCCGATTTGGGCAGCCCCTTCAGAATCCCCTCGAGCTTCTCGCGCTGATGCTTGTTCACACACCCATTCTTGCATCAATCCCCAACCGCTCCACTAGAATCCGTCCAACGACCCCCGAGGAGACACAAACCATGACCACCACCACCGCCAACACCCCCTTCGCCGTCCGCACACGCCACATCCTCGACGAACTCGAATCCTCCGGCCAGCTCAAACACCTCCAGACCCTCGACTCCCCCATGGACGCCGTCGTCACCATGATCGACGACGACGGCTCCCGCCACGACCGCGTCTGCATGTGCTCCAACAACTACCTCGGGCTCGCAAACCACCCCGACGTCATCAAGGCAGGCATCGAAGCACTCAAAACCTACGGCGCGGGCACCGCCTCCGTCCGCTTCATCTGCGGCACCTTCACCCCCCACCACACCCTCGAACACACCATCGCAACCTACATGGGCACCGAGGCCGCCTACACCTTCGTCTCCTGCTGGACCGCCACCGAAGCCCTCTTCCCCACCGTCTGCGAACCCGGGGACATCATCATCTCCGACGCCCTCAACCACGCCTGCATCATCGATGCCATGCGCCTCACCCCCGTCATCAAGAAAGGCGTCCACAAAGCCGTCTACAAGCACAACGACATGGACTCGGCGCGCGAGGTCCTCGAACAAGCCAAAAACAACCCCGACGTCACCGGCCAAATCTGGCTCATCACCGACGGCGTCTTCTCCATGGAAGGCGACATCGCCGACCTCCCCTCCCTCCGCAAACTCTGCGACCAGTACGGCGCCATGCTCTGCGTCGACGACTCCCACGGCCACGGCGTCATGGGCCAAACCGGACGAGGCACCCACGAACACTACGGCATGGTCGGCCCAGACAACAAAGCACAGATCGACGTCTTCACCGGAACCCTGGGCAAAGCCCTCGGCGGCGGCGCCGGCGGCTTCATCGCCGCCTCCAAAGACCTCATCGACCTCATCATCCAGCGCGGCCGCCCCACCCTCTTCTCCAACGCCCTCCCCGTCACCGTCGCCGCCAGCGCCAACGCCGCCATCCAGACCCTCATGAACGAACCCGAGCGCGTCGCCAAACTCCGCGACGTCACCGCCTACTGCCGCGAGCAGATCAAGAAGCACACCGACTTCGAAGTCCTCGAAAGCCCCACCGCGATCTGCCCCATCATCGTGGGCGACACCGCCAAAGCCATCGCGATGTCCAAAAAACTCCTCGACCACAACATCTTCGTCATCGGCTTCGGCTTCCCCGTCGTCCCCGAAGGCGAAGCCCGACTCCGCATCCAGATGTCCGCCGCCCACACCAACGCCCACGTCGACCAACTCGTCGCCGCGCTAAAAATGCTCTAGGAGCCACACTGGTGGAGCACAAGAAGCACAAACTGTCTGCTTCCAGCAAGCCAAGTATCGTTGCCGATTTTGCAAGAAGAACTATAAAGAACCTTGAAGTTATCGAGAATCAAGACATACCTGAATCTGAAATATACGAGATAACCCAACTCATCAACTCCCTGGTTGGTATCGCAGTATTTCCGAACGAGCACGATCTCCATTGCTTTCCTACCGACCAAAAATCTGATTCGAACCTCTTGACATCCGGTCTATCAGCAGCGCTCACCAACCAAATAAATGGAGAAAAATTGTCATTAAGACAAGTCGTTGAGTACTTACGACATGCTACAGCTCATTTTTGCATCAAGTTCATTTCGACCAACAATCAGATCACAGAGATTCATCTCTGGAATCACCCTGGCGGAGACACCTCGAAAGAAAAGGACTGGGAGCTTATAATTGCCCCGAACGAACTTCGAAACCTTGTTCTGCATATCGCGAGCCACCTTCAAAAACTTTGCAAATCCAACCCAGATGACCCAGCCATCTCAACCCCATAAATCCACAGTGTATGGAACCTGATTAAAAGGATGCAACAAATGGAATATCTATTTATTCCCCTTGGAATATTCCTACTACTACTCATCACTTGGATTATCGACAAAATTAATCTGCTAAGTTCCCGATCAGACCCACTCAGAGAAACTGGGCGAGTCAATCCGAACAGGCTAAAGATCGGTGACACCGTTGACAAACGATTTATTATTGACAGCTCGCACGATCCGACTGATTCAAACTCATGGATCACAAAATACTATAAAATTACGGGCTGGTTTGACAACCACACTGTCGAACTCCGTCAGATTATTCTTAAACCTGATACTGGAACAATCTCGCTGTCCACAAGCAAACTTCGTGAACCTGCCAAATACTTACGATCGCACACGAATGGCTGCCGCTGCCACTACTGCACAAACTCCGTGATCAACGACACGTAGTGCTCTTTCGACGCGGACAAACTGTCCTGCAGTCGCAAGCTCAATCTGACCCTGCCGTTCCGAGCCGGGTGCCCTGCTTACGCGCAGTTGAAGCAGGACCCACTCCAACCCACGCTCAAGCCGACCACCACAACAAACCGCCCATTCCGCTTGCACTCCCAATAACCCACGCCACACTCGAAGATACGGATCAACCGATCCGTTCCGTGAACTCTCGATACGTGCTCGCGAGAGCGAGAACCCGCCCGGGTACACACCCGACGTGGGGATGTTCGTGCGGGTTCTCATCACAACGCAGCTGATGGAGAATCACCATGCGCCTCACGCACAGCATCGCAGCCCTCACCGCGATCATCGCCACCGCAACCTGCGCCCTCGCACAAGCCCCGGCCATCGGGTTCGGGGACGGCATCGCCTACTCATCCACACACGAGTTCAACTTCGACACCAACCGATTCGAAATCAACGGCCCCACCTCGGGCTTCTACTTCCAGCCCGACGCCGGCGCGTGGGAGAAACAACTCCTCGCGCCCCCCAACGGGTTCGTCCCCGGCGAGATCTACTGCGTCTCCGAATGGTTCACCTTCCTCCCCGACCCCACCGGCGCACCCGGAACACCCCTCGCCGACTGGCACGAAACCATCCTCCCCGGGAACGACGGGCTCGTCTGGGACATCTGGACCGACGTCTTCGGCCCGCCCGTCATCAGCACCGAACCCGGAGGACCGCCCCTCCCAGGCCTCACCTCCATGATCAGCATGGACGGCACATCCCTCTGGTTCGACTTCGATCCCATCAACATCGGACCCGACGGCCTCACCCTCCACATCGAAAAATACTTCCGCTACACCGGCGCCACCATCGGCTTCGAACCCGTCACCATCATCCAGCACCCCACCCCCGCGCCGGGCGCCCTCGCGCTCCTCGGGCTCGCCGGGATGGTCGCCGCCAAACGACGCCGCTGATCAGGAGAGAGGGACGACCGTGACCACTGATTGAGTTCCTGTCCCCAAAGCAATCAACCCACGGCCGCACCTTGAAAGGCCCCGCGTTCACCGCGGGGCCCTTTCAATGCGCCATCACCGCCTCGGATTCCGCGCCGACCGCTTCACCTTGGGACGACCCACGCCGCGCCCCCCGCCCCCCACGGAACCGTCCTCCACGCCGACCTCCACCGGTTCCACCTCCGCCTCACGCACCCCGCCCGAGCGCTCCCCCTCGCGCCCCACCATGTCCATCCGCGCGAACAACAACCGTCCCGCCGCCGTCTGCATCGACGAGGTGATGATCGCGTCCACCACGCGCCCGACATCCTCCCCCCCGTCCTCGACGACCACCATCGTCCCGTCCTCGAGATACCCCACCCCCTGCCCGTCCTGCTCGCCCGCCTTCACCAGCTCCACCCGGATCGAGCTCCCCGGGATCACCGTGGGCTTGAGCGCGTTGCTCAGGTCATGAATATTCAGCACCGGCACGTCCTGGATCAACGCGATCCGCGCCAGCCCCGTATCGAGCGTCACCAGCATCGCCTTGAGCGTCAGCGCCAGCTCCACCAGCGCCTGGTCCACGCCCTTCTTGAGCACCGGCGTCGAATCGATCACCACGTCCAGCGTCCCCATCCGCTGCAGCTTCCCCACCATGTCCAGCCCGCGCCGCCCCTTGTCCCGCTTCGCCCGGTCCGACGAATCCGCGAGCGCCTGCAGCTCCTCGAGCACGAACTCCGGGATCACGATCGACTGCTGGATCAGCCCCGTCGCCGCGATGTCCACGATCCGCGCATCGATCAGCACCGACGTATCCACCACCATCGGCCTGGGCCCGCGGATCTGCTTGGCGAACTCCACGTACGGGATCACCAAACGAAAATCATCCTGCGTCTGCAGCACCGACGTGATCCCCAAAAACGCGAGCGACACCCCCAGCAGCACCTTGATCGACGACACGATCGCCGCCGCCTGGATGTCCCACGTCTGCACCACCAAGTCGATCACGCTCGACAGCACCACCGTCGCCACGAGCCCCGCCAGCAGACCGAACACCACCCCCGTGATCGTCGCGATCTTCTTGCGCGGCGTCAGCAGATCGATCCCAAGGAACACCCCCGACAGCACCAGCGCCACCGCGACCGGGATCACCCAGTTCGTCGCGATCGAGATGTCCAGCGAATCGTCCTTGAGCGAGATCCCGAACGTGTACAACAGCATCACGATCAGCATCAACGCCACGAACCCGACCCGCACCACGCGCAGCAGCACGCGCATGTCACGCTCGCCATGACCCTTCCGCATGTCCTCACCTTCCCTTGCCCGACGCGACATCAACCATGAATATCAGATGAATCCGGCGCCCGCGCCGTGAACGCCCACACTACCGTACCACCAGCCCGGGCCTACTGTTCCCCGTGACCCCCCCCGATCGCGACCACGACCCCAAAAACACCGATCCCCAGCGACAGGGCGGGCTCTATTTCAACCGAGACCTCTCCTGGCTCGAGTTCAACACCCGCGTCATCGCCCAGGCCCGAGACCCCGACGTCCCCCTCCTCGAACGAGTCAAGTTCCTCGCGATCGCCTCGTCGAACCTCGACGAGTTCTTCATGAAACGCATCGGGCTCCACAAACTCCGCGCCGCGCGACACCTCGGACCACAGGCCGCCAAACCCGGCGACCTCCCCCCCGCCCAGATCCTCGACGAATCCCGGCGCATGATCATCGAGCAGGAACGCGTCATCGCAAACCTCTGGATCGACAAGCTCCGACCCGCCCTCCGCGACCAGGGCATCCGCATCGTCACCTACGACCACCTCACCGCGCACGAACAAGCCGCCCTCACCCAGTGGTACCAGCGCGAGGTCTTCCCCATCCTCACCCCCCTCGCCGTCGACCCCGGGCACCGATTCCCCTTCATCTCCAACCTCTCGCTCAACCTCGGGGTCCTCGTCAAGCCCGCCGGCGCGCCCCAGTCCGCCGAAGCACGCTTCGCGCGCATCAAAGTCCCCGACGTCCTCCCCCGCTACCTCTGCGTCGAGGACCTCGTCTCACAAGCCAAGGACCCCAGGCACGAACCACGCCCACGCGCCCACGGCGCCCCCATGCGCTTCATCGCCCTCCACCAGATCATCGCCCACAACCTCGAGGAACTCTTCCCCGGGATGACCGTCATCGCGGAGATGCCCTTCCGCGTCACACGCTCCGCCGCCGTCGAACTCGACGACGAGGACGTCGAGGATCTCCTCGAACACGTCGAGGAAGAGCTCCGCATGCGCCGCTTCGCCGACGCCGTCCGACTCGAAACACCACCCGACCCCCACGAACGAATCCTCGACTTCATCCTCACCTCGCTCAACCTCACCCGACACGACCACTACACCCGCCCCGCGCCCCGCGCCGGGGTCGACCTCTTCGACCTCGTCGCCATCGACCGACCCGACCTCAAGGACACCCCCTGGAAACCCGTCCGACCCGCCGCCCTCGCCGACCCCGAGCTCGACATCTTCGCGCGCATCCGCGACCACGACATCCTCCTCCACCACCCCTACGAATCCTTCGACGACTCCGTCGAACGCTTCATCGCCGCCGCCGCCAGGGACCCCGACGTCCTCGCCATCAAACAAACCCTCTACCGCACCTCCCGAGACTCCCCCTTCGTCGACTCCCTCGTCTACGCCGCCGAGGAAGAAAAACAGGTCGCCTGCCTCGTCGAGCTCCGCGCCCGGTTCGACGAGGAAAAGAACGTCGCCTTCGCGCGCACACTCGAAAACGCCGGCGTCCACGTCGCCTACGGCGTCCTCGGCCTCAAAACCCACTGCAAATGCTCCCTCGTCATCCGACGCGAGAACATCGAAGGCCGACAAGCACTCCGCGCCTACGCCCACTTCGGCACAGGCAACTACCACCCCGGCACCGCCCAGCTCTACACCGACATCGGGCTCCTCACCTGCGACCCCGAGATCACCGAAGACGCCGTCCGACTCTTCAACACACTCACCGGCGTCACCACCGGACAACAATACGAACGACTCCTCGTCGCCCCCGAACACATGCGCGACCGCTTCATCGAACTCATCGAACGAGAAGCCAAGAACGCCCGCAAGGGAAAGCACGCGCGCATCATCGCCAAGATGAACCAGCTCGAGGACCGACGCATCACCGACGCCCTCTACCAAGCGTCGCGAGCAGGCGTCCAGATCGACCTCGTCGTCCGAGGATTCTGCTGCCTCCGCCCAGGAGTCCCCGACCTCTCCGAGAACATCCGCGTCATCTCCATCATCGGACGCTTCCTCGAACACTCGCGCATCTTCTACTTCGCCTCCGGATCCGACGACCCACTCGACGGCCGCTACTACATCTCCTCCGCCGACTGGATGTACCGCAACCTCTCGAACCGCGTCGAATCCGCCTGCCCCGTCCGCGACATGTCCGCCAAAGCCCGCCTCTGGTCCATCCTCGACACCCACCTCCGAGACCACGCCCGCGCCTTCGAGCTCCACCCCAACGGCGCCTACACCCGAAAAACACCCCCCAAGGACGCGCCCGAAGACTCCCCCGAACGCCTCGGGACCTTCGAAACACTCATGCGCGCCCAGACCGAACGCGCCGATCCACGCTAACCTCACCCCCCCACGCATCCACCCACCGTTCCCAACCACCCGTTCCGACTCCGGACATACGATCACCCATGACCCGATCCGTCGTCATCACCGGGCTCGGCCCCGTCTGCTCCATCGCCACCGACGCGCCATCCTTCCAAACCGCCGTCGCCAACGCCCACCGCTCCATCACCCCCATCGAATCCTTCGACCCCGCCCCCTTCCGCGCCCAACTCGCCGGCCAGGTCACCGAGCCCAACATCCGAGACTCAGTCCCCAAGTCCTACCGCAAAGCCACCAAGGTCATGGCACGCGACACCGAACTCGCCGTCATCGCCGCCAAAGCCGCCGCCGACGACGCCGGGCTCAAGACCCGCGGCTCCGAAGAATCCGACACCGGATTCGCCATCAACCCCGCACGCTCCGGGTGCAACATCGGCGCGGGGCTCATCGCCTGCGACACCGCCGAACTCTCCCGCGCCGTCGCCACCGCCGCAAACGACGATGGCTCCTTCTCCGACACCAAGTGGGGCACCATCGACCCGGGACAAGCCGGGATGAACAACCTCCCCCCCCTCTGGCTCCTCAAGTACCTCCCCAACATGCTCGCCTGCCACGTCACCATCATCCACGGGCTCGAAGGACCCTCCAACACCATCATGGGCGCCGAAGCCGGAGCCCTCCTCTCCATCGGCGAGTCCATGCGCATCATCGAACGCGACGACGCCGACCTCTGCTTCGCCGGCGGCGCCGAATCCCGCGTCAACCCCCACGGACTCCTCCGCTGGCAGTTCGCCGACCGACTCGCCATCGCCTCCAAAACCGACGACCCCGCCCACACCTGCAAACCCTTCCACCCCGACTCCAAGGGCTGCTTCCTCGGCGAAGCCGGGGGCATGCTCGTCATCGAGGACGAAACCCACGCCGCCCGGCGCGACGCGCGCGTCTACGCCAAGCTCACCGGGTTCGCCGCCACCCAGTCCCTCACCCCCGCCCTCCCCATCTTCGACGACGACCCCGCCACCACCGACGAGGGGCTCGAACGCGCCATCGCCGGCGCCATCCGCGACGCCGCCCTCACCCCCGACGACATCGACATCGTCTACCCCCTCGCCGTCGGGGTCCCCGAGCTCGACGCGCGCGAAGCCAGCGCCATCGAAGCCGCCCTCGGACCCCGCGCAGCCCAAATCCCCTGGATCACCCTCACCGACAAGGTCGGCAACACCCTCGCCGCCCACGGCGCCCTCGCCGCCGCCGCCGCCGCGCTCGCCCTCGCCACCCAGACCATCCCCGATTCCCCCGCCCGATCCCCCGCCTCACCCCCCAAGGCCCTCCGAAACGCCCTCGTCTGCGCACCCTCCCTCGCCGGACAGTGCGCCGCGCTCGTTCTGAGCAGATAGAATCACCACAACCCCACCAGTCACGCCGATCAGCGTTCGGCACCAACTTCCAAGCACCTCCAACCAAACGCACACAAGGACAACCATGGCACACCACCACCGCGAGAACCGCGACAACCGCGGCCGCCGCTCCACCCAACTCTCCGACCTCGACCCCGCACTCACCGACCTCTCCCGCCGCACCATCGGATGCGCGATCGAAGTCCACAAGGAACTCGGACCGGGCTACCCCCTCGAGATCTACCTCAACGCGCTCAAGATCGAGTTCAAGCACGAGAAGATCGACGCCCAGTACGACAAGAAGTACGAGCTCGATTACGACGACGACATCCTCGGACACGTCACCGCCGACCTCGTCATCGGGGACCGCTTCATCGTCGCACTCCTCGCCGAGGACCGCGACGTCACCGGACAGGAACGCACCGCCCTCCGCGCCGTCCTCCGCGCCGCCGACCTCGAGCTCGGGCTCATCATCAACTTCGGGCAGCGCCGACTCAAGGACGGGCTCGTCCGCGTCCTCAACCCCGACGCCCTCCGCGCCGACGACGATGACGACGAAGAATACGAGGACGACGACGAGGAAACCGATGCCGAAGATTGACGCCGCCAAGCGCCGCGTCGTCATCACCGGCGCGGGCTGGGTCACACCCCTGGGCCGCGACCTCAACCAAGTCTGGTCCAAACTCCTCGCCGCCGAGAGCGCCGTCGCGCCCATCTCGCGCTTCGACGCATCCACCTACGCCACCAACTTCGCCGCCGAGGTCAAGGACTTCGACGAATCCGAATACGACACCCCGGACCACACATCCGCCGGGCGCTCCACGCGCTTCGCCCTCGCCGCCACCGACGACGCCTGGAAACACGCCAAGCTCGACACACACCCCATCGCCCCCGACCGCATCGGCATCTACACCGGCGCGGGAGAAGGCACCCCCGACTACGACCCCTACCTCCGGTCCACCATCGCCGCATGGGACCACGACGCACGCGGCTTCAACGCCGCAAAGTGGGGCGCCCAGGCCCTCGCCACCATGTCCGCCGCCCCCGAAATCGAGCAGGAACCCCAACTCACCAACCTCCACATCGCGCGACGCTTCCGAATCACCGGCCCCTCCCTCAACTGCATGACCGCCTGCGCCGCCTCCACCCAGGCCATCGGAGAAGCCGCCGAGATCATCCGCCGTGGCGACGCCGACGCCATGATCGCCGGCGGCGCGCACTCCATGATCCACATCCTCGGCATCACCGGCTTCGTCCGACTCACCGCCATGTCCACACGCCGCGACGACCCCGCCACCGCCTCACGCCCATTCGATGTCTCCCGCGAGGGCTTCGTCATGGGCGAAGGCGCCGGGATCGTCGTCCTCGAATCACTCGAATCCGCCCAACGCCGCGGCGCCCCCGTCCTCGCCGAACTCGCCGGCTTCGGCTCCACCGCCGACGCCTTCCGCATCACCGATATCCACCCCGACGGCAAAGGCGGCGCGGGCGCCATGCAACGCGCCCTCGAACAAGCCGGCATCAACCCCGACGACACCGACGACCAGGGCCGACCACTCGTCCACTGGATCAACGCCCACGGCACAGGCACCCAGGAAAACGACAAAACCGAATCCGCCGGCGTCAAATCCGTCTTCAAATCCAACGCCACCAAGATCCCCTTCTCCTCCGTCAAGTCCATGCTCGGCCACCTCATCCAAGCCGCCGGCGCGGTCGAACTCATCACCTGCCTCAAAGCCATCGAAACCGGCATCATCCCACCCACCGCGAACCTCAAAGACCCCGACCCCGCCTGCGGCCTCGACCACGTCCCCACCACCCCACGCGACACCAACCCCCAAGGCGGCATCCGCGTCACCCTCTCCAACTCCTTCGGCTTCGGCGGCCAAAACGACTGCGTCTGCCTCACCCGCTTCGAAAACTGATCACCCAGCAACCACCCGAAGCCCGTGCCACCGACCCAAGCCCGTGCCACTGAACCAAGCCCGTGCCACTGACCTGCGCTTCGCAGGTCAGTGCTCCCTCCGACTCACCCAGCAGCCCCCCGCACATCTTTCGCCGCACTCACCTGATGGATGTCCTTCATCGTGCGCCCCGAAATATCACCCGACATCGACGACCACAACGGATCCCACGACAGCGCCTCGTGCGTGCAGCACGCCACGCTCCGACCATCCCCGAGCGACGAGAACACACTCCGCCCGCTCGCGCGACCCTCGACGAACCGCTGCTCGAACATCTCCCGCATCCAGTACATCTCCTTGTTCGCCGGCGACATCTCCGGGAACCGCTCCTTCGCGCGCTCCATCTGCGCATCGCTCACATGCACCGCCGCCCGGTCCTGGAGCGCATCGACCCACCCGTACCCGACGCCGTCGCTGAACTGCTCTTTCTGACGATGGAGGATCGAATCGGGGAGCCAATCCCCCTCCCGGAACGCCTCGCGCAGCAGCGCCTTCTCCACACCGCCCCACACCCCGTCCTTCGGGATCATCCGATCCCGCGGATCGATCCCCATGCCCAGGTCCATCAGCGCCCGGTCCAGCAGCGGGAACCGAAGCTCCAGACCCGACGCCATCGGCGCCTTGTTCGCCCGCATCACGTCGAACTGATGCAGCCGCGTCACCTTCCGCACCGTCTCCTCATGGAACGCTTCCGGGCTCGGCGCCTTGTGGAAGTACAGATACCCCCCGAAGATCTCATCCGCGCCCTCGCCCGAGAGCACCATCTTGAACCCCAGCTCCTTCACCCCCTTCCCGAGCAGATACGTCGGCACCCCCGTCCGGATCTGCTGATCGCTCTCCAGGTGCTCCACCACGCTCGGGAGCGCCGCCATCGCCTCCTCGGTCGTGAACCGCAGCTCGTGATGGATCGACCCGATGTGCCGCGCCACCTCCCGCGCCCGCACCAGATCGCTCGAATCATCCAGCCCGATCGAGAACGTATGGATCGGCCCCATCCCCTTCCGCGCCGACAACCGCGCCGCGATCGACGCCACAAGCGACGAATCGAGCCCACCCGACAGCAGCACCCCCCACGGCACATCCGCCGCCATCCGCTTGTCCACCGCATCGATCAGGTACGACCGGATCAGCGCCGGGTCCGCCTTCCGCGCCGGGATCTCCCGCATCCAGCTCGGCTGATACCACCGCTCCACCCGCACCCCGCGCCCGTCGCGCACCCACGCGCACCCGGGCTCCACCAGCTCGATCCGATCGCAATCGTCCACCAGCGCCTTCATCTCGCTCGCGAACCACAACGCCCCCGACCTGTGCCACCCCACATACAACGGGCAGATCCCCGCATGATCGCGCCCCACGATCCAGTGCCCCGAATCGTCATCGATCCACGCGATCGCGAACTGCCCATCGAGCATCCCGAGCCCGCGCATCCCGTACCGAGCGAGCACCGGACCGATCGCCTTCGAGTCCGCCGCGCACACCGCGTCCGCGGCCAGCGCGCTCATCAGCATCTCGCTGTTGTAGATCTCCGAGTTGCTCGCCCACGCAACCGACCCCTGCACCAGCGGCTGCCTCCCGTCCTCCGGAGCCATGATCGCCAAGCGCCGATGACCGAGCCACCCGTGCGCCCCCACCCACTCGCCCCGCTGGTCCGGACCCCGATGCGCGAGCGAATCGAGCATCACCGACGCCCGATCCGCGCACGACCGGACCGACTCGGAACCACCATCCACCGAAAGCACCGCAAGAAATCCGCACATGACCCGCTCCGTTCATCCGCCTGAAGCGGGCCCCACGCCCGACCGGGGTCTTCCGCACGCGCGAAAGAAAAGGCCCCGCTCGATCGCGGGGCCCGCACGTGTTCTTCATCGACCCAGTGAGTCAACGCGACCGTGCCACCCCGCTGCTGCGATTGGTGGTATTGGTGTTCGCGTTGGTGGTGTTCACCAGACTCATGACAACAACATACCCATCGCCCATCCCCGCACAACCCCTTCCCCCGAATTCCGAAAACAATTCATCATCCCCCAACACGCCCCAACACCCGATATCCCCGAGCGTCCAACCGCCCCGGGTGCCCTGCTTTGACCCGAAGAGGATTATGCAGCATTCTCCAGCCTGCACACAGTTCTCGCGGCGTTGATCGCCA
>CBFGUD010000029.1:0-24176 GCA_965652365.1 uncultured Phycisphaerales bacterium | reverse complement strand
GGGGGGGGGGGGGGGGGGGGGGGGGGGGGGGGGGGGGGGGGGCCCCCCCCCCCCCTGCCGGGGGGGAGGAACGGGAGTCGGTGTCGCGGTCGGCGTTGGCGCGCTTGACGGGGCGCGGCCGGAAGGACGGCGGGGCGACGATCAAGGGATCGACGGAGCTGATCACGCGCGAGGGATCGGTGGTGTACGAGGACGGGGTGCGTGCGGGGCGTTCGGAGCGGGTGTATCTGCGCGGGGTTGTGCCGGTGGTGCATATCCAGAACGTGAGCCAGCCGTTCGTGTATTCGGGGCTCGGTGAGGTGGAGGCGCTGATCCCGCTTCAGGACGAGTTGAACACGCGGCTGAGCGATCGCGCGAACCGGGTGACCTTGCAGAGTTTCAAGATGTACCTGGCGCGCGGGATCGAGGGGTTCGACGCGAGCGCGGTGGGTCCCGGGACGGTGTGGAGCACGGACAACCCGGATGCGTCGATCGTGGGGTTCGGTGGTGACGCGGCGAGCCCGAGCGAGGATCGGCACATCGAGGAGATCCGCGAGGCGATGGACAAGGTGTCGGGGGTGCCCCCGCTGGCGGGGGGTGTGGTGAAGGCGCGGTTGGGGAACCTGTCGAGCGCGAACGCGCTGCGGGTGACGCTGATGGGCTTGATCGCGCGGACGAAGCGCAAGCGTGTGACGTACGGGCGCGGGCTCGAGCACGCGAGCGTGCTCGTGCTGCGGGCGCTCGACGACGCGGGGGTGCTTCGGACGATGGAATCGGAGCGCGGGGTGCGCGTGCGGTTCGGGGCGCTCGGGCCGATCGGGGAGTTCGAGGAACTCGAGCGGGCGCAGCAGCAGCTCGAGATCGGCGCGGACGGGGGCACGGTGCTCGACGCGCTGGGGCTGGACGACGAGGACCCCGGGGTGGTCTGAGCGGGGTAGACACATGGCACGGAGTGATTGGAGGATGCGATGATCAAGGATTCGGGTGGAGGCGGGCCTTTCGGCGGCAGCGGCGGGGGTGAGGTGCCTGAGGCGCAGGACCCGCCGGAGCTGAGCGAGGAGTTGATCTGGAAGGCGCGGGCGCAGGAGGCGGAGTCGCAGCTGGGCGCGTGTCACGAGCGGATCGAGGCGCTCGAAGCGGAGCTGGCGCGGGCGCAGGAGACGGTGGCGTTGACGGAGCGTCGCGCGATGATCGATCGCGAGCTGACGGCGGCGCGGGCGATCGATCTGGAGACGGCGCACCTCTTGACGGAGGCGGCGATCTCGGAGATGGACGAGCCGGATGTTGAGATCGCGGTGCGGGAGCTGCGGGCGCGCAAGCCGTTTCTTTTCGTGTGCGAGGATCCGGCGCACAAGGGGCGCGGATCGGGCGCGATGAGCGCGTTCGAGCGTGGAACCGGGGGTGATGATGACCTGGGGGATCTGGCGCACAGCGCGAGGTCGAGCGGGGATCGCAACGAGCTGCTCCGGTATCTGCGGGCGCGTCGGCGCGGGTGATCGATCGGTGTTGAAGGGTTTGGACCGAGGACATGATGCGCGAGGAGCGCGGGGAGGTTTGCATGGCATTTACAGGGAAGGCGACGTACGGCGGCGGGGCGGATCTGCCCGAGCTGGTGGAGGACGTGAGCGACATCATCGGGATCGTGAGCCCGTTCGAGACGCCGCTGCTGGATCACCTGGGTGATCCGAAACGGGCGGCGATGTCGACGGTGCACGAGTGGATCGAGGATTCGCTGTTGGCGAACTCGGGGACGGTGAACCAGACGACGTTCACGCCCGATGGTCAGACGACGACGGGGATCATCGTCGACGACACGAGCGTGTTCCGGGTGGGGGACCTGGTGCGTCCGCAGGGGTCGGGCGAGGTGATGCTCGTGGAGGAGGTGAACGTCGGCGGGTCGTTCATCGGGGTGGTGCGCGGGTACGGGGGGACGACGGCGGCGACGCTGGCGGACGACATGGTGCTCGACATCCTGGGGAACGCGGCGCTCGAGGGCGACGACGCGCCGGCGGCGCGGTTCACGACGCGCGTGCGCCGGAGCAACTACACCCAGATCTTCACGAGCGGGATCGAGGTGTCGGGGTCGATGCAGGCGTCGAGGGCGTACGGGATCAGCGACGAGGTGGACTACCAGAAGCAGGAGCGGATGCGCGAGCTGCTGCGCGATCTTGAGAACTGCGTGATCAACGGCGTGGCGCCGTCGAGCACGCAGCAGGGGTCGGGGTCGGTTCGCCGGTCGATGAACGGGATCCTCCATTCGCTCCAGACGAACGTGTTCGAGCCCGGGGTCGGTCCGATCCCCGACGGCGAGGGGTCGGGGGATGACGAGCTGAGCGAGGCGGTGCTCAACGCGGCGCTCAAGGCGATCTGGGACAACTCGAGCGGCGGGGTGGACACGATCGTGGTCGGCGGTGCGCAGAAGCGGAGGATCAACTCGTTCGCGACGGGGTCCCGCGCGTATCTGCCGGACGACCAGACGTACTCGGACATGATCAGCGTGTACGAGAGTGATTTCGGGGTGTGCCGGGTGATCATGTCGCGCTGGATGCCGACGGATTCGGTGCTGCTCTTGGATTCGTCGCGGATCGGGGTGCTCCCGCTCCAGGGTCGGAGCTTCCACTACAAGCCCCTGGCGGCGACGGGCGACGCGATCAGCGGTCAGGTGATCGGGGAGTACACGCTCGAGTTCAAGAACGAGAACGCGCACGGTGTGATCTCCGGGCTCGGTGTCTGATGGATGCGCTCCGAGAGGGGCGCGATGAACGCGGGGGCTCCGGTGGGGGGACCGGAGCGCTCGGGGCGCGCCCAGGGGCGCGCTCCGGGTTTGAACGGTGGCGTGAACGAAGGGGGTGATGATGTTCGCGAAGGACAGGGATCTGGTGGCGATGGAGCCGGGCTTGCTGAGGGACGTGGCGTGGTCGGGGCAGCGTCGGCTGAGCACGACGGGGTCGGTGAGCGGGACGACGCTCACGATCGCGTCGGGGTCGTTCACGGACGCGGGGATCGCGCCGGGGGACATCGTGAGCGTGAACTCGACAGTGGTCGAGGTCGTGGAGGTCCTGAGCGCGACGACGGCGACGGTGTCGCTCGTCCTGGGGGATGGGGAGTCGGAGCCGGTCGGGCCGGGGGCGATGTCGGGGGTGGGGGTGGAGGCGTACACGTTCCGCCCGCAGCTCGGGATCGTGCACCGCCAGGTGCTGGCGATGCTCGGGATCGACCCGGACGATCCGCAGGGGCTCGACGCGAGCGCGGTGCTGAACCCGGAGTCGTTGGTTCGGCTCGAGGCGCTCGGGGCGCTGCACCTGATCTACGCGAGCGCGGGCGCGCCGGGGCGCGGGGGCGAGGGGTTCGCGGACCGCGCGGCGCGCTACAAGGAGCGCTTCGCCAATGAACGGGCGCGGGTGAGTGTGCTGATCGATCTGGACGGGGACGGCGTCGCGGAGACGCGCCGTCATCCCAACACGTTCGTGCTGACGCGCGGGTGAGCGCGGGAGGGGGTGGACGATGGTGGTGCTTCGGCCGAGCTCGGTGGCGTTCGATGGACAAAGGTTTGGAGATGTGGAGCGGGTGACGATCGAGTCGTTCTCGCTCGACATGGCGGAGTCGTGGGACGAGGAGGGCCCGAACCTGGTGTTCGCGGATTCCGTGCGGCGAAAGACGACGGCGACGATCGTGCAGTCGGTCGCGCACACGGACCTCGATTCGCCCGGGCTCGGGTCGCTCGGGGAGCTCGTGGTCGAGCTGACCCCGGGGTCGGACGCGCTGGCGCGGACGATCACCCTCGACGGGGTCGTGCAGAGCGTGGGGTACACGGTGCAGGGGGATCGGACCCGGCGCGAGATCCGATTGGTCGCGGTGAGCGGCGCGGGCGATGATGCGCCGGTGCGTGTGAGCGGGGGTGGATGATGGGATCGAGGTTCAAGGGCGATGATCTGTTCGGGAGCGGGCCTCACGTGTTCGTGGTCGGGCGCGAGGGTCGGCGGGTGATCCCGCTGTCTGTGCTCTCGGACCCGAGCGTGGAGGGGTCGAGCGAGTTCGGGGACTACGAGCTGCGCGTGGAGGTGCGCGGGCGTCTGGTCTCGGGGACCGAGTCGGGGCTGTGGTCGCTTCGCGACGACATCGTGAGCGAGGCGGCGTCGGGCAACAGCGCGGGGACCCTCGAGGACCATCACGGTCATGAGTACGAGGACGTGTCGCTGTTCTGGTTCGAGCCCACGGGCCCGATCGAGCGCGGGCGCGTGTATTCGCTCCCCTATGTCGCGCTCTTCGGGGTGACGGCGGAGGGTGCGTGAGAGGGGGGGGGGGGCGTGATGGACGGATCGGAGATGGGGGTCGCGGGGACGCTGGCGCAGTTCGGGGTCGCGGGGATCATGGGCGCGATGTGGCTCATCGAGCGCCGCGCCAGCGCGAAGCGCGAGGAGCAGCTGACCCAGGCGCACGAGAAGCTCATCGGTCAGATCGACGATCGGAGCACGCTCATCGAGATCGTGCGTGACAACACGCGAGCGCTGTCGCTGCTCGAGGCGGGTCAGCGGGGGCTGGTCGAGGCGCTGCGGGCGCGCGTCGTCGGGTCGGGCGAGGGGGTCTAGCATCGTGCGTGACCCGGTTCCTCGTCAGCTCGGTGCTGGTCTCGTCGATCGCGATGTCGTCGTGTCAGCGCGGGCTCGTGATCCGCGAGGAGTACGTGCGCGGGGAGGAGGGGATGACGATCCCCGGGCCGTTCTCGACGGCCCGGATGCGGATCCACCCGCTCACCCACGCGGAGCGCGTCGAGGGGACGCTGCGTCTGGTGCTCCACATGGAGCTCAACGACGGGTGGGGCGACACGATCAAGGCGCTCGGGACGGTCAAGGCGACGATCGAGCCCGTCGGCTCGGGCGCGGGGCGCGCGGTGACCTGGGACGTGGACATCCGCGACTCGGCGACGAACGTGTCCTACTTCGATTCGGTGACGCGAACGTACCGGTTCGTGCTCACGGGGCTCCCCGCGTGGTTCGAGCAGGAGGGGCGCGGGACGCTCCGGGTTCAGTTCCGGACCGCGCGGGCGGACGGCTCGATCAACGCGATCTCGGACCGCTTCGAGGTTGATGGCGGCACTCAGTAGCACAGAAAGGGTTGGATTATCGGACGATCAATCAAGCCGAGGATAACTGTTCTGGGCGTCGATTTATTCCTGCAAAACAGTAAAATAGGGCGATTATTGCACTCTTACCGGAATTGGTGGATCGGATTCCCTTGACTGACGATATATGGAGTGTATGGTAAGGGTCCAAAAGGAGCAGGTGGCTGAATCAGATTCTGCCACTGTATGAGGGAGAGAGAATACCTTGGGGCAAGAAGGAGCAGCCATGTCAAGCATAAACATCGTCCGAGTCCAACTCGAAACCGACGAGTTTCCTCCGGTCAAAATCTGATCGAATAGATTGGCGAAGAATTTTGATTTTATGCCGAGAGCAGGCGTTAGCCTGCTCTCGGTTATTTTTATCCAGTTTTATCTCGATCGTGGTAGTTGTTTTCGTTGTCCCATTTTTCAACAAGCTGTTCGAAGTCTATCCACACTCGCTTCTGATCAGAACCAGCGTTTCGCCTATTGACGATGTAAGGACGCAGCACGCGGAGTGAGTGTCGCATTTGGCCATGGAAGGCTCTCTTGATCACGCGTTCGTCATATACCTTTTCTTCAATACCTCTAGAAAATGATTCGTAGTAGTTTAGCAATCGATGGATGGAGTGAACAAGTTTTGAGCCTTCGGTGCCGCAAACAACATCACACTGCTCGTAGTCAACTTGATCGTCAATTTCCTTGCCATCAGCCTTGAGGATAGCTTTACGCAGACTGGCCATGCTGAGGGGTGTTGTCAAGTTGCGCCAGTCAAGATGTTTTTCTAGGCAAGATTTAAAATCTGTATTTTCGGAGAATGATATACATACTTCTTCTGATGCTTTTCTTCGATTCCAGTCGTGATTCCGCTTGTGGTGACGCAAAATCACTTGGAGCTGGATGAAAGTCAGAATAAATCCAAAAATTAGAATCAACACCGTAAGCACATCGATCGTGCCAATTGACTTGCTGAGGATAAACTGAGTTGGTGTTGCCTGTTGCGCCGTGACACTCGCGGCATCTGGTATCTGAGTTTGATTTGTGAGTGATTCCATGAGGCCACCTGTCCTGCAATCCTCGTGAAAGAGAATCAACAGTATAGCGACTCAGGGACTTCAGAGGCAGGTGTGTTTGGACTTTATTCGAGGAGCCCGAGCTGGCGGTATTTTTCCATGTAGGTGTCGCGGAGGTCGGTCTGCTTGTTGTCCAGGTCGATGGTGCGTCCCTGGATGTAGGCGCTGTGGAGGGTGGTGCGGACGTCGAGGATGTCGCCGTCGGTGACGATGAGGGTCGCGTGCTTGCCTTGTTCGATGGACCCGATCCGGTCGTCGACCCCGAGGATGCGTGCCGCGGCGAGGGTGATCCCTTCGAGGGCGGCGTCGTGGTCGAGCCCGTGTGCGACGCAGATGGCGGCCGCGTCGGGGAGGTTGCGTTCGTGCCCGAAGCGCCCGGCCATGGTGAGCGCCCAGTCGACCCCGGCTCTGTCGAGCTTGGCGGCGAGGGTGTAGGGCTCGTCGTAGGGGGAGTCGGCGCGTTTGGGGAAGTCGAACGCGCCCCCGACGATGACGGGGGTGCCCGTCTCGACGAGGAGGTCGGTGCACAGGTGCGCGTCGCGCCCCCCGACGATGATCGGGTCGAGATCGCGCGACTGCGCCCAGCGGACCGCGCCCGTGATCGCGTCGAAGGAGTCGGCGAGGAGGAACACGGGGTTCTGCTCGTCGCCGGGGAGGACCGTGGTGAGCGCTTCGAGTTTCTGGTCGGCGCGGTCGTGGTGCTGCGCGTAGGCGACGGTCTGATCGAAGATGAGATCGAGCTCGTCCGTCTTCTCGGGGTCGAAGGCGATGATGACCCCGGCGTCGCGCTCGAGCGCGAGGTCCTCGGTCGTCCAGCCGTCGGCGACGAGGATCGACGCGCGCCCGGGGATGCGCCCGCCCGTCGGGAAGACCCCGAAGGAGAGGACCCCGTTGGTGCGCGCGGTGGGGATCACGGTCGTGTCCGGGTTGACGGCGACGTACGCGCGGACCTCGGGGGTCATGTTCCCGACCTCGTTCTTGTCGAGCGTGGCGCGGACGGCGGAGACCTCCTCCAGACCGAGGCGCGTCACGGAATCGATCAGACCCGGGTAGATGTGGTGACCCGTCAGGTCGATGATCTTCGTGTCAGGGCCGAGGGAGATGCGCGGCATGATGTCCTCGGCGCGCCCGACGAGCCCGATCGTCCCTTCGGAGAAGGAGACGATCCCGTTCTCGATGGTGTCGCCCGAGATCGTGTGGACGGTCGCGCCGACGAGGAAGATGGGGTTCTGCTGCGCGGGGGCGGCCGGGTCCAGGTCCTGCGCCAGGGCGCTGGAGGCGAGCAGGGTCGCGGCGAGCGCGGACGTGAAGCGTGTCATGGTGTGGGTTCCGTGGTGGTTCATGCTCAGTACCCCGTGTGGTAGTGGGAGAACAGGTCGTTGCACCCGCAGTCGCCCTGGTTGGCGTGGTTGTATTGATCGGCGAATCGTCCGAGACCGCGCCGGGTGTCGGGGTCGACGAGGTCGTCGGGATCGCCCGACGTGTCGTCGCCGTCGGCGGGCTTGCCGTCGCGGAGGACGAGCTGGACGAGCCGTTCGCGTTCCGCGCGGATGCGCTCGCGGTGGGCGGCGTCGTCATTCAGGGAGAAGTACGTGCGCCCGTCGACGAACGTGCGTTCGCAGCGCGACAGCGACGAGAGGGGGTGCCCGCTCCAGATCGCGATGTCCGCGTCCTTGCCCGGCTCGAGGGTCCCGACGCGGTCGATGATCCCGAGCTGGATCGCGGGGTTGGTCGTGACGAACGCGAGGGCGTCCTGCTCGGTCATGTCGATCCCGGACATCTTGGCGTACTTGAGCGCCTTGCCCGCCTCGACGTTCATGCGCCGCGCGAGGTCGTCGGAGTCGGAGTTGAACGAGGTGTTCAATCCCACGGCGTGGTTGATCGGCCCGGCGAAGGGGATCGCGTCCTGCACCTCGACCTTGTACGCCCACCAGTCGGAGAAGATGGACGCGCCGATCGCGTGCTCCTTGACGACCTCCGCGACCTTGTAGGTCTCGAGCCCGTGCTGGAAGGTGCCGATCTTGAACCCGAACTCCTCGGCGATGCGGCAGAGCATCAGGATCTCGTCCTGTCGGTACGAGTGGCAGTGGACCCAGCGCTCGCCGGCGAGGATCTGCGCGAGGGCTTCGAGCTCCAGGTCGCGCCCGCCGTCGAGGGTTTTCATTCCTCGGTCGGCGTACTCGCGCGCCTTGGTGAAGCGGTCGCGGAAGGTGGTCTCGACACCCATGCGCGTCTGGGGGTAGCGGGTGGTCTGGTCGTCGCCCCAGTTGGATTGCTTGACGTTCTCACCCAGCGCGAACTTGATGCCGGGCTTGGCGTTCTCGAAGTGCATGTCCTCGGGGCGCGCCGAGTTCCAGCGGAGCTTGATGGTCTGGGATTGTCCTCCGATGGGGTTCGCGGAGCCGTGGAGGAGGTTCGCGGCCGTCAGACCACCCGCGAGTTCGCGGTAGAACCCGATGTGCCCGGGATCGAGCGAGTCCGCGATCCGCACTTCGCTCGTGACCGCTTGTCCCGACTCGTTGACCCCGAAGCGGAAGAGCCCGGTGTGCGAGTGCGCGTCGATGAGCCCCGGGGTGACGTGGAGCCCTTCGCCGTCGATGGTTTCATCGACTCCGATCTTGGGGTATCCCCCGGTCCCGAGCGAATGGATTTTCCCGTCGCGGATGATGATCCATCCGTCCTCGAGGACGCCCTTGTCGCTCTGGGTCCAGATCGTCGCGTTCGTGATGAGCACGGACTTCTGCGCCGGGATCTCGTCGAACGCGTAGGGCCCGAACGGCGCGTCCGGGAGGTCGGGGAGCGCGTGGACGGGCTCGGGGTCGGTGTCCTTGGTCGCGGTGAGGGTGAAGGCGCTCCCGCTCGGGAGCGCGCCGGTGCCGCTGAGCTGATCGTTCTTTGGCGCGCCCAGCGAGATCGTGAAGACCCCCTTCATCCCGAAGGGCTCGTGCTCGAACTCGAAGTTCAGCGTGGACCCTTCGAGCTCGACGTCGGTCGCGTCCTGGGTGATGTCGTCGCCGCCCTCGACGTGCTCGATGACCGTGACTTTGTCGCCCTTGATCTTGAAGGTGAGCTCGAACTCGTCGGAGAGGATCGCGTTCCAGGCGCCGTTGAAGTCCTTGAGGGAGACGGCGTCGCCCGTGCGGGTCGCGGTCCAGTTGAAGGTGTCCTGCCCCGGCGCGAGCCCGGTGCCCCGGATGGTGGCGTCCGTGGTGAGGGTCCCGCTCAGGACCGTGATCCCGGATCCGTTGGGCTTGTCGTCGATCGTGAAGGAGATCGACGTGTCCTTGATGCTGACGTTCTTCGCGTCGTGGGTGCTCGGCGTGCCGTCATCGCTGTTGTCCGAGGGGCGGGTGACGCTGACCTTCTTGTCCGCGATGGTCAGCTCCATCGTCTCGCCGGTGCCCGCGACGTTCAGGACCCAGACCCCGTCGAGCGAGGTGTCCGTGTCGTCCTTGACCGTGTGCTGTCGACCGTCGGCCCAGGTGTCCACGATGAACGCGTCGGCGCCGGGGTCGAAGAGGTCGCCGCGGGACACGACGAGGTTCGCGATGTTCCCATTCTTGATCGTGCCCTGGTTCTCGAGCCCGAGGATCTCGGCGGGGTTGGTGGTGAGCATCGCGAGCGCGTCGTCCTTGGGGAGCCCCTTCTCGATCGCGGTGTGGAGGTTGGTCCAGAACTTATCGCCGTCGCGGAGCTTGCTCGAGGTGATCGCGACGGGGACCCCGGAGTTGTGGAGCCAGCGCGCGTTCGCGGGGGCGCGCTCCCAGTGCTGGAGCTCGGCGAGCCCGACCCGGTCCGCGTCGTTGATCGTCGCGACCTTCGGGGTCTCGGGGTAGCGGAGGGGGACGATGACGGGGTGCCCCATCTCCACGAATGCGCTGAGCCGACGGTGCTCGGCGCCGCTCCCGACGATGACGAGGTTCTCGTGCCCGAACTCCTCGGCGACCTTGTCCGCGAGGAGCGCCTCGAGCTCCTGGTTCGTCTCGTAGAAGAGCGTCGTCTCACCCGGGCGGACCGAGTCGAGGCACGAATCGTCGCCGTGCGCGCTGCCCGCGCGGGTCTGGGCGTCCGCGAAGGTCTGGCGCAGCAGCGCCATCACCCCCATGTGCGAGGTCGGGTAGTCCGCGTCGGCCCAGCTGGTCCGGTCGAACCCGTGGGCTTGCCCGGCGTGGGCGCGGTGGACGGGCGGGCGCCCGAGCGACGGATCGCTCAGGGGCGCGGCGGTGGAGACGACGGCCGTCCATCCGCGGAAGATCCCGTCTCTGGGCGCGATCATCGCGCTGGTGAACCCGTTCGCGCGGAGGGACTCGCGTTGGTCCTTGGTGAGCCCGGACCCGTCGAGCGCGTCGCGCTGGGGGGTGACCATGCGGTTCCAGTGCGCGCCCGGCGCGGAGCGATCGACACCCGGCGCGTCGACCTCGACATAGGCGTCGATGAACCCGGCATAGATATGGTGGTCCTCGGTGAGCTCGTGGATCTGGAATCCGGGCTTGAGTCGTGCGTAGTCCGTCGACTTGAGCACCCCGACGATGGTCCCGTCCTCGATCAGGATCGCCGGGTTGAGTTCGGGATCGAGGGTTTCCCCCGGCCCGATGTGGATCGTCGCGCCCACGAGCATGTGGCGCGTGGGGCGGTCGTGCGCCATCCCGTTCGGGCGGGGCGCGATGGGGGACGCGGCGGTCATCGCGAACGCGCACAGCGCGAGCGAACACAGGGCGAGGATTCTCTTCATCGTTCACAAGCTCCTTGAGACGACGATGGTACACGGAGATGGGGCGGATGGTCGAATGATTCCGGTTTGGGGTGTTTTCTGAACGGGATCGGGGCTCCAAAACCGGCGCGGACCTGTCTACGCTCTTGGCTCATCCGAGTCTCGAATCATCGAGGGAGAGTCCCCCATGCGTGATCTGGTCAAGGGCGCCGCCGTCATCGGACAGTCCGGCGGGCCGACAGCTGTTATCAATGAATCCCTCGTCGGGGTGATCGAGGGGCTCCGTCGCGCCGGCGCGGGGACCCCGGGCAACCCCATCACCAAGGTTCTGGGGATGCGCCACGGGGTGACGGGGCTCGTGAGCGACGACCTCTACGACCTCACGGACTACCCCCACGATCGGCTCCAGATCCTCGCGCAGACCCCCAGCGCCGGGCTCGGGTCCACGCGCGACAAACCCGACGCGGCGTACTGCGAACGCATCTTCGAAGCGTGCAGGAAACACGGGATCCACTACTTCTTCTACATCGGGGGCAACGACTCGTCCGACACGTGCCGGATCGTCAACGAGCTCTCGAACCAGCAGAACTACGAGCTGCGATGCTTCCACATCCCCAAGACCGTGGACAACGACCTGATGGTCAACGACCACACCCCGGGGTTCCCAAGCGCCGCGCGCTTCGTCGCCAAGGCCTGCATGGCCGACTTCCTCGACAACATCTCCCTCCCCGGGATCAAGATCAACGTCGTCATGGGCCGCCACGCCGGGTTCCTGACCGCCGCGTCCGCGCTGGCGCGCCGCGACGACCGACCGATCGGCGACGGCCCCTCGACCGACGGGCCGCAGCTCATCTACCTCCCCGAGGTCCCCTTCGAGACCGAGCGCTTCGTCGAGGACGTCGCGCGGATCTACGACGCGAAGGGGCGCTGCCACATCGCCGTCTCCGAGGGGATCTCCGACCCCGACGGGACCCCCATCGGCGCCAAGCTCATCGAGAACGCCCAGACCGACGCGCACGGGAACGTCCAGCTCTCCGGGTCGGGCGCCCTGGGGGACGCGCTGTCGAACCTCCTCAAGGACAAGCTCAAACCCGTCGGCGGCAAGGCCCCGCGCGTCCGCGCCGACACCTTCGGGTACGTCCAGCGATGCTTCCCCGACCAGTCCCCCGTCGACCAGGCCGAAGCGCGAGGCGTCGGGCGCTACGCGGCCAAGCTCGCGACCAGCGGCGACCTCGACGGGTCCGTCGCGATCATCCGCACGAGCCCGATCGGGGAAGACCAGCCCTACGCGTGCAAGTACGAGCGCATCGATCTCGAGCAGGTCGCGGCCAAGACCAAGCACATGCCCGACGAGTTCATCGAGGGACACAACAATGTCTCCAAGCGCTTCCTCGAATACTGCCGACCCCTCGTGGGCCCGCTCCCGCTCTACGAGCGGATCTGATCGGACGCACACCCGCGGGAAAGCCCCCGGAACGGGCAGTTCCGTTGGCCGAGCGCGCCGGCGCGATTACACTCGGACCATGCGAGATCCCCGATCGGTGCTGATGGTCATGGTGTGCGCGCTGGTGCTCCTCGCGCCGCGCGCGGGCGCGCAGTCCCTCGGGGACGCGCCGAAAGCCCCGAGCGGGTCCGAGCGCCGTCTGATCGATCCGGACAACTTCCGGGTCATCTTCCTCGGGGATTCGCAGATCTCGTCGCCGTCGTCGGCGCGACTGCGCATGCAGATGCGCCGATGGGATCTCCCGATCGCGGGGGAGGTGTTCTACAGCCACCACCCCGCGAGCGGGCAATGGATCGAGCACGACATCGACGGGGTGAGCTCCATCCGGAGCCGATTGATCGGGAATCCGGGCGGATGGTCCGGGGGCGGGCCGCGTGATTTCTTCAACTACCGCGCCTTCGAGTGGTACTTCACGCAGGACGTGCGGGACCCGCACCTGTGCATCGCGCGCTTCCGGCTCTACCGCGCGAACCAGAACATCGCGCCCTGGAACACGAACTGGATCACCACGGGCGCGCCCCTCGTCGTCCGGATCGCGGTGCGCACGACCCCCGACACGGTCCCCATGATCGAGACGCGCACCCTCCGAGGCCCGTTCACCGACTTCCCCAACCGGACGGTGCACACCCTGAACCAGGACTTCGGGTACCAGATCATCGAGCAGCGCGTCGATCCGTCGTTCTACGCCTCGACCGACGGGGTCGGGGTCGCGTTCTACCTCCCCGAGGGGAGCGTCGAGGCGTCCGGATCGTCCTTTCAGATCATGGGCGTGGCGGTCATGCGCACGGACAGGGACGGGAACATGCTCCCCGGGATGGTCGTGGGCGCCCAGGCGTTCCCCGGGTGGAGCATCGACGATCACCTCGACGTCACGGACGCGAGCCGACGCGCGCTCATCGACCTCATCGACGCGAACACCCTCATGGTCATGCTCGGGCACAACGCCGAGCCCGACGACGAGCCCGCCGCCGGCGTGATCTACGACGAACTCATCGGGCGCTGGATGCACGCCTTCAACGACACCGGGCGCCCCAGACCCGCGAACATCCACGTCGTCCCCTGGATGATCGGCCCGTCCAACGCGGACCAGCGCCTCCGCGAGATCATCAACGCGATGGACCACGCGACGCACCGACACCGCGGGGTCCGCGTGTCGCTCTTCGACCATTTCGACGGCGAGATCCCCAGCGTCCACGACCCGGCGCTCTACCAGCTCGACGCCGCCCTCGTCCACCCGCTCAACGGGTTCACCGCGTCGAACCTGAGCAGGGACCTCGAGGCGCTCATCTTCTCGGATCCGGGCATCGTCCCGCAGATCGGTTCACCGACCCGGAGCGCGATCGAACCCCCGCCGGCGCGGGCGCACGAGGACGAGCGCGAAAGAAACCCCGCGCCCTGAGCACGCGGGGTCCTTGAAAGCTCGTGCTGACCGATCCGATCACTCGCGCGTGAAGGTGATGATCCCCGTGTTGACGTACCCCATCCCGGGCATCTTGTCGTAGAAGGTCTCGGTCATCGTGTCCTCGCCGTCCCACGTGTAGACGATCTTCATGTCGTACTCGCCCATCCCGGGCATGAAGGACTTGCCCTCCATCACGAGCGACCCGTCGTCGCGCATCTCACCCGTCATGGTCAGGATCTGCGTGGACATCGAATCGATCCAGGTCGAGACGTAGGTCTCGCGCCCGTTGTCGTACCCGTTGAGCGCGACGCCCTTGAAGGGCATCCCCAAGAAGTCCATGGTGAACGTGGACTTGATGAAGCGCCCGTCGAGCATGGGCTCGATCACGCACTTCCCCTCCCCCTCGGTCCAGACGTCCGGGACCGAGGGGTCCATGAGGAACTTGGTGTGCGCCGTCCAGGTCCCGACGTCCTTGAGGAGCTTCTCGTGCTTCTCGCCCGGGGTCCCGAGCGCCATCCACGCCGCCATCATCTCCTCGGGGCTCATCGCCATCGGATCGGGCTGATCCGCGTGCGCCTCCGCGCGATGATGGTCGTCCTTCGTGTCCTTGGGTCCCGCGGCGACGAGCGTCGCGATCGAACCCGTCGTGATGACACCCGCGGCGAACGCGGCGATGGTCGAGGTCTTCATGTCCTGATCTCCTGCAAAATCGGGGTCGTGTGGCCGCCGGCACCTTGACAGTCCCCGCCGGCGATGGGTCGGAGCGCCATTGTCCCGCGCCCACGACCCAAACGCGAGCCCTATTCTCGGACTTCCGACAAAAACCCGAACAGATTGGAACGGTTCTCATCCCGATGGGGATACACGACCAGCATGAAACTCGGAATCGTGTGCGATAGATCGTGCGAGATCCAATGTTGAGTATTTCATCGCACTGATCCACCGGATCAGGCGAACGGCAGCGGCATGGATCGAGCGTACCGAGTTTGAGTTCGATAGACGAGATCAGATCACGCGCACCGTGTGTGAAGACGTTTGGGTATTTCAACTCATGCTCGCTCCGCCGGGAGTTCGATAGGACCGATCACGACACCCCGGCGCGGCCCGTGCCGCTCCGTCGCCCCCCGAAACCGGTCCGCGAGAACTGTCCATGCAACCAGATCGAACGAGCGAGCACGCGCCCGGGCAGTCGGTCAGCGTCAACGCGGCGTACTTCCCCGTCCCGATCGACTCGCTCGAGAGCGACGAGCTCACGATGGACCTGTACCTGATCCACGGGCGGCAGAAGGCCGTGCTCTACCGCGCGGTCGGCTCGTCGTACACCCGCGCCGACAACACGCACCTGACCGAGCAGGGGATCACGCACTTCTACGTCCCGATCGTCCAGCACCGGCGCTTCCAGGACTCGATGCGCGAGCGGATGACAAGCGCGTAAGAGAACCCCGATCTGCGGCGAGAGGAGCGCACGCGCATCGTCCGCGAGTCGTGCGGGAAGATGATCGAGGACTTCCTGGTCGATCCGAAAATCCCCGGGCTCGGGGAGACCCTGGGCGCGATGGCCGGTCAGTTCAGCGCGTGGTGCGCCGACGACCGGTCCGAGTTCGGGTACCTCCTGGACATGTCCGAGCACGACTACTACACCGCGACGCACATGATGAACGTCGGCGTCGGGTGCGGGCTCCTCGCGAGCGCGCTCTTTCCCGACGACCCCGAGATGGTGCGACGCATCACGCTGGGCGGCTTCGTCCACGACCTGGGCAAGCGCGGCGTCCCGAGCGAGATCCTCAACAAGGAGGGCAAGCTCGACGACGACGAATGGGCGCAGATCCGCGCCCACCCGGTCATCGGCGCCGAGATCCTCGTCGAGCAGGCGGAACGCGACGACATCGCGATCGACATGGCGCGACACCACCACGAACGCCTCGACGGCAACGGCTACCCCGACGTGATCAGCGCCGAAGACATCTCCCTCCCCGCGCGCATCTGCGCCGTCGTGGACATCTACGACGCGCTCACCTCCGCGCGCCCCTACCGCGGGCCCATCCCCCCGCGCGCCGTCCTCGACTCCATGTCCAGGGAGGTCGGCTCCGCGATCGACCCGAAGGTCTTCAGCGCGTGGTCGGGGATCATCGAGCGCATGATCACCGAGGACCCCGCGCGGGCCGTCGCCGACGACCCCGGCGCGCCCGCGCCCGACCTGGGCTCGCGCGGGCAGCGCCTGGCGATGTTCAAGCTCGACCGCGGGTACAGCGTCGCCGCGTGATCCGACCCGGCGCGCCCATCAGCGATCCTCGAGCTCGGCACGTGCGGGCTCGGGGAGGGGCTCGGGGGAGATCCCGCGCTGCTTGAGACGCTCCACGGCGGACCTCGCCCGGTTCAGCTCGTGCTCGAACGGGCTGTCGGAGTGCTCGATGTACATCTCCCACGCGCGGAGCGCCATCCCGTCCTTGTGCCGCCGCTCGAGCAGCTGCGCGATGGACTCGTATTGGCGGCCCAACGACCGCGCGAGGACACTGTCCATCCCGGACACCCGATCCGATACGTCCAACTGTTCGATCCGTTCGCGACCCTTCTCGATCGCCCAGAGATGCAGCGCCACCCCATCGCGCCATCGCCCGCGCGACGCGAGCGCGTCCGCGGCCTCTCCCACCGCCCAGAACCACGAAGCGGACCCCTGGAGCCGGTCGTCATCGATGATCGCCTTGACCATCGCGATCGCGCGCCGGTCGTTGCCCTTGGCGCTGACCCCCATCGCTTGGAGGAGCTGCATCCCCGCGCTCGCGCGTTCGCCGATCGGGCCGGTCCCCCAATCGGGGAACGTGGAGAGGAGCGATCTGAAGAAGTCGGTCGCGCGATCGCTCATCCCGAGCCGGAGGGCCTGCTGTCCGGATTCGTAGAGCGCGTGGGCCCGACGATCCTCGGGGTACGTTTCTTCGGAACTGATCCGTTCGGCGAGCTCGAACCCGGACTCGTGCTCACCGGCCATATGCGCGAGCCCGATCGCGAACCCGCCGAGCATGGCCATGTGGGACCGCATCCCGGAGACAAAGGCCTCGGGATCGTTGCCCGTCCACAGGGGGTCCTTCAGACGCTGCTCGAAGAGCGCTTCGGAGAGCTCGAACGCGAGCTTGAAGGATTCAAATCCGCGCGGGTAGTCTTGAGCGGATTGCCACGATCGTCCGCTCCACTCGGCCGCGTGCATGCGCTTGTCGAGACTCACGTCGAGCGCGAGCGCCGCGTCGGCGAGTCGGGCCGCGTGCTCGAAGTCCTGCTGATTCCACGCGATCGCCTGAACGTTCATCAGCCCCTCGTATCGCGCGTCGTCCGTGAGCGGCGCGCTCGGATCCAGGGCCCGCGCCTCGATCACCCGAGCGAAGGTCGCCTCGTCGGGCGCACCACGCTGGAGCCGGATCAACGCGATCGGGTCGTCCCACACGATCGTGTTCGGGTCCTTCCACGCGTGCGTGTCCGGGGTCGTATCGAACACCGGCGGCTCCGCTGCACCCATGCTGCCCGAGACCACCAATACAAGCACGACCATGGATGTTCGGATCAGCATCGGTTCCCCTTCCGATCACCAGTGTGACCGATCGGGACCCGATCCGCAAGCATCACGCGAGCGGTTTACGACTTCACCGCCACCCGCTGCGAAATACTGAGCCCGAACGCCTCAAGATTGGGGTACTCGGCGCTCGAGTTCGTGATGAGTTTGAGGTTGCTCAGCCCCAGCGCCCTGAGGATCTGGGATCCGGTCCCGTACTCGAGCGTCGACCCGCTCATCGTCTCGTGCACCGTGTCCTCGTCGCTCGCGCCGAAGGGGCGCGTCAGACGCGCCGACAGGTCCGCGTTCTCCGCGCCCATGGGCCTGAGATAGATGATCGCGCCCCGACCGGCCTGCTGGATCATCCGCATCGACTCGTGCAGGATCATCCCGCTCGGCGGGCGCGCGGGGTCGGTCCCGAAGTCCTGGAAGATGTCCCCCAAGAGATCGCGCCGGTGCACACGCACCAGCGTCGGCGCGGGGTCCTCGATCGGGTTGCCCTGCTCGTCCACCGCGCCGACCCCCCCGACCGTCAGCGCCAGGTGCGGGAGCGCATCGACGGGCGAACGGAACGCGAAGAGCTGGAACGACCCCAGCGGCGTGCGGATCGGGGTCCCCTGCGCCGGGTCGAGGCGCTCGACGATCATGGATTTCGCGAGCCGGTGCTCGATGATCTGCTTGATCGAGCACATCCGGATGCCGTGCTGCTTCGCGAAGACCTCGAGATCCGGCACACGCATCATGCGCCCCTCCGGGTGGACGATCTCGATCCCCACGCACCCCGGGGTCAGCCCGGCGAGTCGGCACAGGTCCACGATCGCTTCCGTGTGCCCGATGCGCACGAGCACCCCGCCGTCGCGCGAGCGCAGCGGGTTGATGTGCCCCGGGCGCACGAAGTCGTCGGGCCCCGTGGCCGGGTCGATGAGCATCTGGATGGTCCGCGCGCGTTCGTGCGCGCTCACCCCCGTCGTGAACCCGTGCTTGGGGTGCCCGTCGACGGACACGGTCAGCGGCGTCCCCCGCGCCGAGGTATTGACGGCCGACTGCCCGTGGAGATTCAACCGGTCGCAGTCCGCTTCCGTGAGCGACACAAACATGTACCCCGACGCTTCCTTGAGCATGAACATGATCGCTTCGGGGGTGATGAACTGGGCCGGGAGGATCAGGTCCCCCTCGTTCTCGCGGGATTCATCGTCGGTGACGATCGCCATCTTCCCGTGGCGCAGGTCGTCGAGGACATCGTCGATGGGTGAGAACGGGGCGTCGGGCATGGGAGGGGATGGTAGAACCGGGGGGATCGTGAGGGCGTAGTGTGGGTCATGCGCCGGGCGATCACCGTCATCGTGATTCTGGGTGTGCTCGGAGGGCTCTGGTTCTGGCTTTCTTCATTGCTCGCGGTCCACGCGCCGATCGTGGCTTCGGCGACGATCGAGACCCCGGGTGGGCCGGTGCCGATCGTTGTCAGGGTTCATTCCAAGGAAGACGCCGCGATCCACAACGGCCGCGCCGAATCGACACCGTTCGAGCTCCGGGTAGGGGGCAAGGGCACGCTCCGCGTCCGATCGATCGATTGGAGAAACCGGACCTGCGTGCTCGAGTTCGCGAGCACGGGCTCGACACTCGAGATCCGAGACCACGGCCCGGACGACCCGCGTTCGGGCGGGACGTTCACACGGATGATCGACGGCGAGGTCTCTACGACGTTGCCTGTGAACGTACACCCACGAGCATCGGACGACAGCGCTTGGGAACCGATCGAGACCGACGACCCCGGAGCCGAGATCACCGGATATTGGCTGATGACACGCGATGGGATACCGGCCGGGCTGATGCAGGGGATCCGGGCTACCGACCCGCTGTCCGGAGATACGCGACCCGATATCTCGGTTCGGCTCTCGAACTTCATGATCGAAACAC
The DNA here is from genome assembly GCA_965652365.1 of uncultured Phycisphaerales bacterium. Taxonomy (GTDB): domain Bacteria; phylum Planctomycetota; class Phycisphaerae; order Phycisphaerales; family UBA1924; genus UBA1924. The sequence goes on along the minus strand of CBFGUD010000029.1, from coordinate 4,948 downwards.
GAACCATGACAGGTCGGATCGATGGGCGAACGGTCCGGCTCGCGCACTTCGACGGCGAAAGCCCGATCCACGCCCGCGGCACTTTCCTCGACGACGACACGATCGAACTGACGTTCTGGGTGGGCGACTGGCGCGAGCACACATTCATCGCGTCACGGATCGATGAGTGATCGAAACCGCCCGGGTCTACCCTCCCCCATGGACATGACCCCCCAGCGCTGGACGAACACCTGCACCTACCTCGACGACGTCTTCGGGCGGGCCGACGAGCACCTCGAATCGCTCATGGAACGCGCCATCGCGGAGGGGATCCCGGATATCGCCGTCTCGTCGAGCGTGGGACGATTCCTGCACCTGCTCGCGATCATGAGCGGCGCGCGCACGATCGTCGAGGTCGGGACCTTGGCTGGGTACTCCGGGATCTGGCTCGCGCGGGCGCTCCCGGGCAACGGGCGGCTCATCACGATCGAGCCCAACGAGCTGCACGCCGACTTCGCCCAGCGCATGTTCGACGAAGCCAAGGTCGCCGACCGCACCGAGATCCGGCGCTCGACCGGGCTCGACGAGCTCCCCAAGCTCGTGGAAGAACTCGGACCGAACTCGGTGGATCTGGTCTTCCTCGACGCGATCAAGACCGAGTACCCGGACTCCATGCCCCACGCGCGGACCCTGCTCCGTCCCGGGGGGCTGCTGATCGCCGACAACGTGCTGGGCGCGGGGTGGTGGATCGACATGCCCGAGGGGGAGAACCCGTCGAGGGACGCCGCGGACCGGTTCAACCGGATGGTCGTGGACGACCCCGCGTTCGATACGGCCTGCGTCCCGATCCGCGAGGGTGTCCTCGTCGCGCGGAAGCGCTGAACCGGAGCGGGAGCGGGGCGGTACAGTTGGGCATGCTTAGTGTGCTGGCATCGATACTCGTGCTCCTTGTTCCGACAGCGAATGCTGATCAGACGCGCGTCGAGCACGTCCGTGTGGAGTTGATGACACCGGGCGGTCCGCTGCCGTTCGTCGTGGAACTCCGCTCCTCGATCAAGCAAAACGAGGACGGTTCAGTTGATCCGTTCCATGCCGCCACCGTGATCAACGGAGATGAGCGCCTACGCGTCGGATCGGTCGAAGCCGAGTGGGAAACCAACGAGCACCGCTCGACCCTGTTTACACAGCAATCTACACAGCAGCATGTCACACTCGGATTCCCTCACTTCGACTCCACACTCGAATGGACGATGTATAGGGGGCCGACTCAGGACACGCGGGGCTCGGGGTTCTGGCGCAAACAACGCACGACGAGCGTCGCGCAGCTCCCGCTCTTCGTTGAAATCATCGAAGGCACACACGGCGTGCTCGCCGACCGATTCGATCCGCTCAACCGCGATGAACTCGATGAACATGACGGATCCGGGCGATTCGAAGGTCGCTGGCGTGTGGACTTCGAATCCAGCGACGAACCGGCCATCGGCGAGTTCGATGTCTATCCGAATGGACGCGCGTTCGGCACCTTCCTCACCACCACGGGCGACTACCGCTTCCTCGAAGGTCGCGTCGACGCCGACCTCATGCGCCTCTCCACCTTCGACGGTGCCCACGCGTTCCTCTTTCACGCGCGCCTCCAATCCGACGGCACCATCGCCGGCGACTTCTGGTCCGGGGACTGGCACCACGACACATGGACCGCGACGCGCGACGACGACATCGAACTCCCCGATATGTTCGCCCAGACCAGCGCCGTGAGCGAGGACGCGCTCGACGAGCTCGTCTTCACCAATCTCGAAGGGGAGCCCACGCGCGTCGTCGATGCGCTCAACGCGACCAATGCCCCGGCGCGCATCATCGAGGTCTTCGGGACCTGGTGCCCCAACTGCGCCGACGCCGGGCGCGAACTCGCGCAGCTCAAGCAGACCTACGCCGACGACCTCGGGATCGTCGGGCTCGCGTTCGAGCTCACCGACGACCACCAGCGCTCCGCGACCCAGGTCAAGCGCTACCTCGAGCGCTTCGGCGCGGACTGGGACGTGCTCATCGCGGGGCTGAGCGACAAGGACCAAGCCACCAAGGAACTCGCGATCCTCGACCGGGTCCGCTCGTACCCGACCACGATTTTCCTGAACGCCGACAACGAGATCGTCGAGATCCATACCGGATTCACAGGCCCCGCGACCGGGGACGCGTACACCCGGCAGCACGAGCGCTACGTTTCGATCATCGAATCGCTCATCAACGACGACTGAACGGTTGATCCACCGAGGACGAGGAGCCCGGACCCATGAAGCTCACCACCACGATCCTGACCCTGTGCCTCGCGTCCCTCAGCGCCCTCGCGCAGCCCAACCGACCCCAGACCCCCGAGGGTCCGTTCCCCTACGAGTCCGTCGACCTTCTCATCGACGCGACCGACGAGGGGATGGACCAGTCGCCGTGGACCCCCGTCTTCGACGGCTTCACCCACGTCCTGGGCGCGACCCTCACCCTCCCCGACCCCGCCGAGTTCGGGGACGGCCCGTACCCCGGGGTCGTGATGATCACCGGCTCGGGCCCCCAGGACCGCGACTCGACGATCATGGCCCACAAGCCCTTCCTCGTCATCGCCGACCACCTCACGCGCCACGGCATCGCGGTCCTCCGCATGGACGACCGCGGGATCGGCAAATCCACCGGCGTCTTCGGGCTCACGAGCGTCGAGCAGCACGCGCGCGACGCGTGGTTCGGGGTGCGCACCCTGATCGAGCATCCCAAGGTCCACGCGTCGAAGGTGGGGGTCATCGGGCATTCGCAGGGCGGGATGATCGCGCCCTACCTGGCCGCCCAGGACCCGGACGTCGCGTTCATCGTCATGCTCGCGGGGACGGGCGTCGACGGCGCGAGCGTGCTCATCGACCAGACCGAGCTCATGTACAAGAAGACCGACCTGGACGACGACTACATCAGCGCCGCCCTGGAGCGCCGCGCCACGCTTTTCGAGCGGATGTGCGCCGGCGCGGAGCGCGACGAGCTCCTCGAACTCGTCAAGGAGGTCGCGATCGCGGAGTTCCGCGTGCCCGACGGCGACGACGCGCTCAAGCTCGCCGAGCAGATGCTCCCCCAGTTCAACAACGCCCCGATGCGCTCGTTCATCTGCCACGACCCGCGCGAGTACCTCCCCTGGATCAACATCCCCGTCCTCGCGATGAACGGGTCGCTCGACGTCCAGGTCACCCCGCGCCTCAACCTCGACGCGATCCGCGAGACCCTCGAGAACGCGGGCAACCGCAAGGCGACGATCGTCGAGCTCACCGGGCTCAACCACCTCTTCCAGCACGCCAAGATCGGCGCGATCGGGGAGTACGCCACCATCGACGAGACCTTCGCCCCCGAGGCCCTCGGCATCCTCACCTCGTGGGTCGTCGCGACGTGCGACGCGATCGGCGCGGACACGCCCATCGAAGAAACCCCGACCGAGGACTGAACGATCAGAGCAGCGTCCCGCGCAGCAGCAGCAGCGCCAGCGCGAAGTAGATCGACAGCCCCGACACGTCCATGAGCGTCGCGACCAGCGGCGACGACGACGCCGCCGGGTCGAGCCCGATCCGCTCGAGGATGAGCGGGAACATCGACCCGATCAGCGTCCCCCAGATCACGATGAACAGCACCGCGGTCCCCACCGTCCCCGCGAGCAGCGGCGCGTGGGTCCCGACCTCGATGAACCCCACCATCGACATCACCAGCACCGTGGTCGCGCCCATCACCCCCAGCGCGCACCCGAGCCCGAGCCCGGTCAGGATCTCCTTGCGCATGATCGACCACCACTGCGTCAGCCGCACGTCCTCGACCGCGATCGCGCGCACCAGGAGCGACGCCGCCTGCGTCCCCGTGTTCCCACCGCACGCGATGATCATCGGCACGAACACCGCGAGCACCACCGCCTTGCCCAGCTGCTCGTCGAAGAACCCCATCACCCCGATCGTGAGCAGCTGGAGCAGGAACAGCCCCACGAGCCACACCCCGCGCTTGCGGATCATCGCGCGCACGGGCGAATCGACGTAGGGCGCGTCGAGCGCCTCCATGCCGCCGAGCTTCTGCACGTCCTCCGTGAACTCCTCCTGCGCCACGTCCGCGACGTCGTCGAAGGTCACGATCCCCACGAGCAGCCCCAGCGAGTCCACCACGGGCAGGGCCGTCCGGTTGTACCGGTCCATCATCCGGACCGCTTCCTCCCGGTCGTCGATCGCGCGCAGCGCCAGGAACTGCTTGTCCATCAGCTCCTCGATCGTCGTCTCGGGCGCCGCGAGGATCAGCGCCCGGATGTGCAGGTCGTCCACGAGCGTCCCGTCGTGGTCGATGACGTACACCCAGTTGATGGTCTCCGCGTCGCGCCCGTACCGACGGATGTGCGCCAGCGCGTGCTCGATCGTCCACCCGCGCCGCACCCGGACGTAGTCCGGGGTCATCAGGCGACCCACGCTCTCGGGCGCGTACCCCATGATCGACCGGGTGATCCGCCGGTTCTCGGGGCTCATCCGACCCATCAGCAGCGTCGCGACCTCCACGGGAAGCTCGTCGAGCAGCGCCGCGCGGTCGTCGGGCTCGAGCGACTCGATCAGACGCGCCGAACGCTCGTCCCCGAGCTCGTCGAGCAGCTTCTCCTGGTCGCTCAGCTCCAGCTCCGCGAACGAATCGCTCGCGAGCTGACGCGGGAGCACCCGGAAGATCACCGTCGCGTGCTCGGGCGTCACCGACGAGAGCAGGTCCGCGATATCCGCCGGCTCCAAAACCGACAGCGCGCTCCGCACCCCCCGATAATCGCGGTCCTCGATCATCCGCACCAGATCGGGTTCGAGCAGCTGGGTCGTGGGGGAATGCACGCACGATGGTAGAACCCATCCCCGCGCACACGATCCAGAACGCACAAACCCACGCCCCCTCTCCGCACGAGCGCTCAACCCGTCCCCCGATGGGGTCGATCCCTGAC
>CBFGUD010000028.1:0-25979 GCA_965652365.1 uncultured Phycisphaerales bacterium | reverse complement strand
GCGTGATCGAGGCGATCAAGGCCGGCGTGAACAACTACGTCGTCAAACCCTTCACCCCAGACCTGCTCTCGGAGCGCATCACCGAGACGCTCTCCAAGCGCGGCGTCGCATGAGGCGGCGCTGACGCGCCCCGTCGCGTCAAGGGATCGAGATCACCATGCACGACCTCGACAGCATCCTGAAACTCTCGTTCGACGAGCAACGCGTCCACGCGACGCTCGTCGTCTCGCCCACCGAGAACCCAGGGTCGGTCACCGCGGACGCGGTCATCGCGTACCTCGAGGGGCGGGGCATCGAGCGCCGCTCCGTGCACCCCGACGCGATCGCGGACCTGTGCGCCCGGGTCGCGTCGGACCCTTCCGCCGAGCACCGATGCGGGGTCGCGACGGGCACCGAGCCCGTCGACGCGTCCGCGCCCGAGCTCGTCCTCGACGACACCCTCAAGGCCATCATCGAACGCGCCGAAAGGCACAAGATCGACGCCCAGAGCGCGGACAAGCAACCCGAAACCGACCAACGCATCGACTTCTACGAGATGAGCTCGATCGTCGTCGTCGAGCGCGGGCAGCGCCTCGCACGCATCGAAGGCGCCGAACCGGTCGACGGCGTCGACGTCCTCGGGCAGCCGATCCCCGCCGCGGATTCCCCCCCGTTCGACGGCATCGACGACGAGAGCGTCATCGTCCGGGGCGACGAATGCTTCGCGCGCTGCAGCGGCGAGCTCGTCGCCGACACGCACCGGCTCAAGATCAACCGCACGCTCGACGTCCCGGGGGACGTCGATTTCTCCACGGGCCGCATCGACTTCCCCGGGGACGTGTGCATCCACGGGAGCGTCCAGGACAGGTTCAGCGTCCGATCCGGGGGGGCGCTCGAGATCCGCTCGCTCGTCGGGTGCGCCGAGATCGAGAGCGCCGGGCCCATGACCCTCGCGCGCGGCATGGCGGGCAAGGGCAGGGGGCGGATCACCGCGTGGAACACCCTCAGCGCTGGGTACCTCGAAGGGGTCGAGGCGAACGTCGCGGGAGACCTCCACGTCCGAGGCGAGATCACCAACTGCAGGGTCCGCGTCGAGGGCGAACTCGACGCAGGGAACGCCTCGATCCGGAGCGGCGAGATCATCGCCGCCAAAGGTGTGCAAGCCGGGACCATCGGGTCCGAGCAGGGGATCGAGACCGTGCTGGTGCTCGGGACCATCCCCGTGATCGAGACGCTCACCCGCAAAGCCAACGATCTCTCCGACAGGCTCGATGGGGTCATCACGGACCGCGAGAAGAAGCTCGACACCTTCAAGGCCGCCATCGGGAAAGCGAACGCGTCCCAGATCGAAGCACGGACGGCCATGGAGCTCGAGATCACGACGTTCCGCTCGCGACGCGACTCCCTCGAGGCCGCGCACGAGTGCCTGGTGGATCTGCTCACGCGCCACGCCTCGTGCTCGCTCACGGTCAAACGCGCGATCCACGCCAAGAGCGTGATCTACCTCCCCGGGCACCGGTGCTCGTTCGAGCGCGACATCGTGGGCGAATCCCGCATCACGCTCGACCGCGACGGGACCCCCGTGATCGAGTTCCGCGGGGAGACCAGGCCGCTCAGGGAGGTGGCCCGGGTTGTCGCGGACGACCGGATCCTCGCGATCGAGCCGCAGAAAGCCGCCAAGGCCGCCTGAACCCGCTGAGCGATTCGCCGAACCCCGGGGCGATGCGTCCGTATATGCTCGTGCGCCGGTCCCGCGCCGCGCCCACACCATGAACAGACCCCGATTCATCATCCCAGTGCTCGCGATGACGCTCGTCGGCGCCGCGCCCCTGATCGCGCACACGGGCACAGAGCCCGCTGATCCCGAACAGCCCAAGCCCGAGCAGTCCGATCCCGAGCGCGCCACGCCCCGCGAGTGCGTCGTCACCCTCCCCGGCGGGCGCACCCTCACGGGGATCCTCATGGACTCCCGCGAGGACGAGATCGTCCTGCGGATCAACGGGATCGACACCACCTTCCAGCGCTCCCGGATCGAATCGATCGATTTCCTCCCCCCCATCGGGGAGCGCTTCGCGAAGCTCAGGGCGGCCGTGCCCGACGCGGACATCGATGCGCGGATCGCGCTCGTGAACTGGCTCCGCGACCGACGCGCCTACGCGCTCGCGATCGAGGAGCTCGATTCCATCCTCGAGACCGACCCCGACAACCCCGACGCGCTCGTGCTGCACCGCTGGCTCACCGAGCACCTCAAGCTCATGGACTCGCGCCTCGAGCTCGACGAGATCAACGAGCAGCGCGCCCGGGCGCGACGCGCCCCGGAAGCCCCGACCCTCACCAAAGAGCAGATCAACCTGATCCGGGTGTACGAGATCGACCTCGACGACCCCCCGAAGCTCAAGGTGGACAACGACCTCATCCGCACGCTCATGGCGCGCGAACCCGCGTCCTTCCCGGTCGACCCCGAAGACCGCGAGCGGTTCCTCGAGATGTCCGACCTGGACAAGCTCCGCCTGCTCTTCTCGCACCGCGCCCGGGACCTCTACGGGCGCGTCCGGGTCCAGGAGAACCCTCGCTCGATCGATCTCTTCAAGGACCACATCGCGGGACCCACGGGGTGGCTCATGAACGCGTGCGCTACGACGCGGTGCCACGGGGGGACCGAGGCGGGGGACTTCCAACTCCTCACGCGGCGTCCCAACGCCGACGAAACCATCTACACGAACTTCCTCATCGTGAACCGCGCCACCCTCGAGGACGGGACCCCGCTCATCAACGTCACGGACCCGGCGCGATCGCCGCTGATCCAGATGGCGATGGTCCAGTCCAAATCCATCTACCCCCACCCCGAGATCGACCCGCTCGAGACCGGGCAGCCGTTCCGCCCCGTCTTCCGCACGACCCGCGACAAGGGGTACACCCGCGCCATCGAGTGGATCCGTTCGCTCTACCGACCCCGACCCGACTACGGGATCGAGTACCCGCCCCCCGCGCCGAGCAATGAGGGTGAAGCCCCCGAGACGGGCGAGGACGACCCCGACAGCCCGTGAGCCCGACCCGCGACTGATGCGACCCCCCGGCGCTACAGTTGCGATCCTTCGACGACCCACGAGGCCCCCACTTGAGGACCCCGATGCACACGACACGCACGATCGCGACCGTTTCGCTCCTGACGCTCCTGAGCGTGTCCACGCTCCCCCTGAGCGGGTGCTCGGGCGAGAGCGAGGCGCAGAAAGCCGTCGAACAGGCGGAGCTCTCGCTCCGGAAGGTCTCCATCGGCGACCCGACCCTGGGCAGGAGTCTCAACGACAAGGCGTACCAGGAAGCCGAGCAGGCCGTCGCGGACCACGCGGGCTCGGACAAGCCCTTCGGGGAAGCGGCGTCCGTCTCGCTCGCGATCGCCAAGCTCGGGCAGTCCGCGCTCGCCGGGCAGGCGGCGTCGGACGCGGAGACCGCGTCGCTCCACAAGTCACGCATCATCCGCGCCCGCCTGAGCGAGTGGATCACGATGAACGCGGTCGCCCGCGCGTCGATGAACTTCGACGTCAGCGCCGACACCGAGCAGCTCCGCGAGCTCATCGCGCTGCGCCGTCAGGACGTCGCCGAGTTCGAGCAGCTCCTCGCGACGATCCGGACTGAGATCGACGGGTACGAGGCCCAGATCGCGGATCTGGAAGCCAAGGCCTCGGAGCAGCGCAACGAAGCCGCCCGCTACGAGCTCCAGATGCCCAACGTCAGCGCCCAGGAAGCGGCCCAGCTCGCCGAGCGGGTCCGCGAGCACACCCTCCGCGCCGACGCGTACGAACTCGAAGCGTTCCGCGTCCAGGGCAGCCTCGATCGCGTGCTCCCAGAATCGCGTGAGATCGCGAACCAGGTCGAGAAAGCGAAGGGGCAGATCCGTCTGCTCAACGAATCGCTCGAGGAGATCGACCAGCGCGTCCGCAACGCCGAGCAGGACGCACGCGACGCCCGGCAACGCGCCGAGGACGCGCAGACGGCGCTCGTCGCGCTCATCGACGAGCTCGAGACCTTCCGCGAGGAGACGGCCGCCCCGGCGCACGCGCGCGTCGAGCGCTCGATCCGCGACGCGCTCGCCGCCCTCCGCGAGGTCAAGGACAACGCGACGACCGCGGGCTCGCTCGCGACCTCGACCGCCCAGCAGCACCTCGCCCGCGCCCTGGAGCGCCAGGCCCGGGGCGAAGCGGACATGGCGCTCCTCTACGAATCCCTCCTGAGCGCCAACGTCCCGGGTCCCTGGGGGGACCGCATGAACGACCACGCCGCGGCCCGCGACGACCTCCAGCAGCGCGCCGACCAGGCGTTCCTCGACGCCGCCGGCGCGATCCGCCGTGCCCGGGCGCGCGGGGACAACGCGGATCGGCTCGAAGCGACCGCGGCGCGCCTCGAAGCCCTCGGGGGCCAAACCCCCGAGCCCGAAGAGGAGTTCGATGACGGGTCCTCCACCGAAGACTTCGATGAAGAACTCGACGAGAGCTTCGAGGACGACGCGGACACCGAGATGATCGACGAGGAAAGCGACGGCTGATGTGACCGAGCGGGCGCCACGCGATCCCGATCAGCGCAAGAAAGCATCCCCGACCCACGTGGTCGGCACACCCGTCCTCCGTGAAGCGCAGCAGCACCTCGTCCGCGCCGACGCGCCCGTCGTCGCGACGGTCCGCGCCTCGCGGATCTGCACCCGGACCACCAAGTCCTCCGCGTGGGTACGCCACATCGAGATCGATGTCTCGGGCACCCCCCTCCGGGGCTCGTGGGTCTCGGGGCAGTCCTTCGGGGTCATCCCCCCCGGACAGGACGACAAGGGCAACCCCCACAAGCTCCGGCTCTACTCCATCGCCTCCCCGACCAGGGGCGAGACCGGCGACGGCTCCGTCCTCTCCACCACCACCAAGCGCCTCATCGACGAGGGATGGGACGACCACGAGCTCTTCCTCGGGGTCTGCTCGAACTATCTCTGCGACCTGAGCGAGGGCGCGAGCATCACGATCACGGGCCCCGTGGGCAAACGCTTCGTGCTCCCCGAGGACCCGGGCAAGCACGATTACCTGTTCATCTCCACGGGGACGGGGATCGCCCCCTTCCGCGGGATGCTCGGGGACCTGGGCGAGCTGGGGATGCCGTCACGCGCGACGCTGATCGCCGGCGCGCCCTACGAGACGGACCTGCTCTACGACGACGAGCTGAGCGCCCTGCGCGATCGGTACCCGGATCGGTTCACCTACACCACCGCGGTCTCGCGCCACGCGACCCCGGACCAGCCCGCCCCGATGTACGTCCAGGACCGGATGCGCCGCGACGCGGACACCCTCGCGCCGCTGCTCCGGAGCGAGCGGACCCTGGTCTACATCTGCGGGATCGCGGGGATGGAGCTCGGGGTCATGCGCGCCCTGGCGGGGATCCTCGACCCGATCTCGCTCGGGCAATACCTGCTCGTCGACCCCTCGATCCCGAGCGATCCCGAGGGGTGGGAACGGACCATGATCCCACGCAAGCTCAAGCCCACCAAGCGCCTGATGCTCGAGGTCTACTGAGCGCGACACCATGGGTTTGGGGTCATACACTCGCTCGACCACCCGCGCCCCACGCGCGGCGACACCTCCACGGAGATCCGACGTGCCCACCAGAACACTCCGCATCCTCACGCTCGTCCTGATCGCGCTCCTCGCGCCGAGCTCGCTCGCCCAAGGCGTGAGCGCGCTCCCCCTCTCGATCGTCGAGAAACCCTCGATCAGCACCTCCGAACGCGCCCAGATCACCCAGTTCGTCAACGAGAAGGTGTCCGACGTGGTCTCCACGGACCTCTCCCGCGCCAACCGCGCCCGCCAGAACCTCCTCGCGCCCCTGAGCAACACGCGCGTCTCCATCGCGTTCCGGCGTGCCTACGACGAGGCCCTCGCGCCCGTCATGGAAGCACTCGCGGCCCAGGACGACGTCGGCGCGACCCTCACGCGACTGCGCCTCGCGGGCGAACTGGGCACGACCGGCGCGTCGCGCATGATCGTCGCGGCGCTCGATGACGACGACCTCGCGGTGCGGATCTTCGCCGCGGGTCGCGCGGGACGCGTCCTCCGCACCACCAGCGCCAACGGCCCGGCGCTCACCTCCGGGGACCTGAGCGCCCTGATCGAGAAGCTCGGATCCACCGCGATGGCCGCCGACGACCGCTCGCTGCTCACCGCGTGTGTCAACGCGCTCGGGCAGGGGGGCTCGCTCCCCTCGGGCGACCTGCGCGAGCAGCGCGGGCGCAGCATCGAGCTCATGTGCACCGCCGTTTCCAACGCCGTCCGCGAAGCGGACAGCATCGAGCAGACCGACCGGCTCGCGATGATCGCGTCGGGTTTCGCGACCAACTCGCTCTTCCAGGTCGGTCAGAGCGCGACCCGGGGCGCGACCAAGGCCGCCGTCGCCCTGGGCGCGGACATGATCGCCGTCGCCCTCGACGACATCGTGAACAAGCGCATCCCGGGGGTCGCGGATCGCGCCGCCCACGTCGCGCTCGTCCAGGCGGGCGAATCGCTGCTCTACTACGCCCAGACCGAGCACGCGGAGATCACGGGCGCCAGCCCCACGAGCGTGCAGCAGACGAACCTCAACGCGCTGCTCAAGGCCGGCGAGGACCGCGATTTCCGCAACGAGGCGGCGCTCCTCCTGGGCCCGGGCTCGCCCATCATCGAGACGTTCGGCTTCGCGGACGATCGCTTCGTGAACTGACGCGACAGACGCCCGCTCCAACGGGTACAGTGGTCCGATGAGCCGAACCCTGGTCCCGATCGCGCTGCTCGTGGCGCTCGTGCTCGGCGCGATGCTGAGCGATCGACCCGCGCCCCGCGCGGACCTCACCTTCATCAACGGATCCGAGGTCAACACCCTCGACCCCCAGCGCATGTCGTGGATGCACGATCTCCGCACCGCGCGCCTGCTCTACGAGCCCCTCGTCAAGAACGACGTCCTGAGCGCGGACTTCGGCATCGTCCCGGGGGCCGCGGAGTCCTGGAGCGTCTCCGAGGACCAGCGGACCTACACCTTCACCATCCGCGACAACGCGAAGTGGTCCAACGGCGCGCCGGTCACCGCCCACGACTTCGTCTACTCCTGGCGCCGCGCGATGCTCCCCGACCTCGTCTCCGATTACGTCGCGATGTTCATGAACATCCAGGGCGCGAGCGCCTTCTACGCACGGCGCGAAGCGATCCTCGACGAGCTGGGCGACCGCGCCTCCGCGACCCCGTCAGACCAACGCGACGCGGCCCGGGACGCATGGGACCGGACCCTGCGCGCCTTCGACGAGCTCGTCGGGCTCAAAGCGCCCGACGACCGCACCCTCGTCGTCACCCTCGAACGTCCCGTCCCCTACTTCCTCGACCTGTGCGCCTTCACGGTCTTCGCGCCCGTCTACGAGCCCCTCGTCTCGCGGTACGAACAGCCCGACCCCGCAACGGGGCGCCTCGTCCGTCGTCCGGGGTGGACCAAGGGCGGCGTCCTGATCTCCAACGGCCCGTTCAAGCTCACCCGGTGGCGCTTCAAGCGCGACATGCGCATGGAGAAGAACGAGCACTACTGGGACAAGGACGCCATCGCGATCGACTCCGTCGGGATCCCCTCCATCACGGACCCCAACGCGGGCGTCCTCGCGTACCAGACGGGCTCGATCGACTGGATCAGCGACGTGACCGCGTCGTACCGGGGCGACATGGTCGCCGACAAGCTCGCCTTCCTCGCGGAGCACGCGGACGAGGTCGAGCGCCTCCGGGCGCAGGGGCTCGACCAGTTCTCCATCGATCGCATGCTCCCCCAGGACCCCCGGGCGCACACCCACGCGGTCTCCTCGTTCGGGACGTACTTCTACAACTTCAACTGCAACCCGCTCCTCCCCGACGGACGATCAAACCCCTTCCACGACGCGCGGGTCCGGCGCGCCTTCGCGATGTGCGTGGACAAACGCGCCGTCGCCGACCAGGTCCGACGCCTCGGCGAACCGACCGCCGACACCCTCATCCCCCCCGGATCCATCGGGGGGTACACCTCCCCGGAGGGTCTCCCGAATATCGGTGATGCGCGGAACGGGTCGGAGCGACAAGCGATCATCGACCGCGCCAAAGCCCTCCTCGACGAAGCGGGATTCCCCGACGGCTTCGTCGTCGAGCTCTCCTTCAACAAGGACGCGGGGCACGACCTGATCGCGCAGACCGTCGCGAAATCCTGGCAGGAAGCGCTCGGGGTCCAGACGTCGCTCTCGCAGAAGGAGATCAAGATCTTCCGCGAGGACCTCAAGAACAAGCAGTACATGACCGCACGCGCCGGGTGGTACGGGGACTACGGCGACCCCACCACCTTCCTCGACATCAACCACTCCGACGACGGGAACAACGACCGAGGGTACACGAGCGAACGCTACGACGGGCTCCTGGCGCGGGCCGCGGACGAGCTGGACCCCGAGAAGCGGATGGCGCTCCTGAGCGAAGCGGAGCGGATCCTCGTCGAGGAGGACCTCCCCCTCGTCCCGATCTTCCACTACGCGACCATCTACATGTTCGACCCCCACACGCTCACGGGTCTCTCCACCCACCCGCGCACGAAACAGAACGCGTTCCTCATCGACATCCTCGGCGACGGCAAGGGCCCGGACGCCCCGCGCCCCATGAAACCCTCCCCGCGCACCCCATCCCCGGAGCCGGCCCCATGATCTCGATGATCCTCCGCCGACTCGCGGCCCTCCCCTTCATCCTCCTCGTGATCTACACGATCACCCTCACCCTCGCGTGGGTCGTCCCGGGCAACCCGCTCGAGAACCCCGACAAACGACCCAAGCCCGAGGTCGTCGAAGCGATGAAGAAGCAGTACAACCTCGACTCCTTCCCGCGCTTCTACGTCTCCTACCTCTCGAGCGCCACGGGCTTCGCGTACCTCACCGACTGGGTCCGCGGCGACCTCGCGCAGCAAGGCGAGACGAGCGAAACGGGGGTCGGCATCGACCGCCCCGTCTTCGACCTCGGCCCCTCCCTCGAGTACGACGACTGGACGGTCAACGAGATCGTCGCGTCCGCGCTCCCCGTCTCGATCACCCTGGGCGCGAGCGCCATCCTCATCGCGCTCGTCATCGGGGTCGGCGCGGGGGTCATCGGCGCGGTCAAACCGAACTCGGTCTCCGACCTCGCGACCCTCGCGATCGCGATGATCGGGATCTCCCTCCCGAGCTTCGTGATCGGTACCGTGCTCCTGCTGCTCTTCGCCGTCCTCCTCCCCGTCATGCCCGTCGGGGGATGGGGCGGGCCCATGCAGCTCGTGCTCCCCTCCATCACCCTCGCCCTCCCCTTCGCGGCCTACATCGCGCGCCTGACCCGCATGGGCATGATCGACGCGCTCGGCGCGGACTACGTCCGCACCGCGCGAGCCAAGGGCGCGACCGAGCGGGCCGTGCTCTACAAGCACGCGCTCAAGAACGCGTTCCTCCCCGTGCTCTCGTTCCTCGGGCCGGCCGCCGCGCTCGCGATGACCGGATCCTTCGTCGTCGAGCAGGTCTTCACGGTCCCGGGGATCGGTCAGCACTTCGTCAACGCCGTCCAGAACAAGGACCTGTCCCTGATCATGGGGGTGGTCCTCGTGTTCGCGACGATGCTGATCCTGTTCAACCTCGCGGTGGACGTGCTGTACCGATGGGTCGATCCGCGGATCGACTGAGGGTCATCCCTCGACCCGGTATACCTTCGAGAACGCGAAGGACGCGCCAGGGAGCACGTCGCACGTCACGAAGTCCGCATTCACGAAGTCCTGGGCTTGCTGACCGGGCGCCCCGAGCTTGAGCCGCACGTTGAAGCCCGGCCCGACGTTGACCACCAGCACGTTCGCGCCCGGGTCGATCGCGTTGATCGTCCCCTGGATCCGGCGCGGGGTCCCCACGCACGGGTCGATCACGCGCCCCCCGGCGCCGGTGATGTCGACGCGCCGAGCCGTCATCGAGACCGCGCCCAGGACCATCTCCCCCACGTTGGATCTCAGGGTCTCGAGGTCTGTCGTCGGGACCAGACGCGTCTGGTAGTTCGTGTTGGGGAACGTGAGCACGACGTACGCCGGGGTGCGGTCCGTCTCGTCGATGACCGAGCCGATCACGGCGCGGGTCAGGGTCGGGTCGATCTTCGTCGTCGGCGCGGGGTGCAGCATGACCCAAGGATAGCCAAGAACCCCGCGTCCGTGGGCTCAGGACGCTCAGACCAGCACGTCGTGGACCCGGGGACGCTCGACATCGCGGGCCCCCGCGCCCATCCGCAGGAAGTTCCAGAGCATCACCGACCCCGACGGGGTCATGAACGACTCGGGGTGGAACTGCACCCCCACGAGCGGCGCTTTCCGCTCATCCGCCCAGACCCGGCGCAGCCCCATCACGACCTCGATCCGCTCGCCGTCGAGTTCGTCCACGCACGACGCGCTGATCGCCCAGGAGTCCTCTCCATCGATCGGCTCGGGGATCGAATCCCGGCGCACCACGAGCGAGTGGTACCGCGCCACGGTCGTCGGCGAATCGATCCCCTCGAAGATCCCCACCCCGTCGTGCGTGATCTCGGACGTCTTCCCGTGCATGAGCACCCGGTGGCGCTCCACGACCATCGTGTGCAGGTCCGCCATGCACTGGTGCCCGAGACACACCCCCAGCACGGGCACCTCCCCCGCGAAGCGCTCGATCACGGCGCTCGACACCCCCGCTTCCTTCGGGGTGCACGGCCCCGGGGAGATGATCACGTGCGTGGGGTCCAGGTCCCGCGCCTCGTCCGGGGTGATCTCGTCATGGCGGCGCACGATCAGGTCCCGGTCCGGGACCAGGGTCCGATCGATCTCGCCCAGGCGCTGGACGAGGTTCCACGTGAACGAGTCGTAGTTGTCGATGAGGAGGATCACGGGACGATCGTAGGACTCACGCCGCCTTGCGCATCCAGCTCGTGCCCGCGATCCCGTCGCGGGTCACGAGGAACAGGTCCTCCGTGATCGGGTACGGGAGGCGCTGGTGGTCCTCGCGGACCCGCTCGGACAGTCGCGACACGAAGTCGCACGGGTCCGAGGAGAGCGCGATGAACATGTCCCGCGCCGGGGTCGCGACGTAGAAGTCCGGGCCCAGGTGCCCCACGAGGCGATCGTACAGATCGCTCATGAGCAGACGCGCCGCGTCGTACCCGTCCTGCTCCGCGACGATGACCGCGCGACCGCCCTCGGCGCTCTCGATCACCTTCATGTCCAGCTCCGGCGCGTACAGGTCCAGGTTCTCACGCGCCAGCTCGTCCACGTCCTCGACCGTCACGCCCCACGTCACGAGCTGCTCGGTCGTGATGCTCACGGTCATGTGCGGCATGTCGAGCACGAACACGATCACCGTGTCGTTGACGAAAGGGATGTGCGCCACCATGTCCTCGCTCAGGTGCTCGAAGATCGACACGGGCTGGACACGGGGCATGATCCGCGCCTTAGCGCTCTCGAAATCGAGCTCCCCCACTTCCGCGTGGTCGCCCATGAAGAGCTGGTCGAGGAAATGCTCGACGATATCGGAACCACGCTCGGGCTCGTGCGCCACCATCCGGAGGAGGTTCTCCAGGTCGAGACGACGCCCGTTGACGTGGAGCTCCTTGGTGTTGACCCGATCGATCGTGAACTGGGGCTGCATCCGCTGGATCAGCTTGACCACGTGATCGACGAACTGGCTCGGCTCCATCGGCATGGATCCCATGGGTATCTCCTCCAGCGGAGCGTCGAGGGAAAGAGCGACGCCGCCGCCCCCAATCTCGACCGATCCCGAGCACGGATCGACGCCCAGACCCCCCCGGAATGGCTCTGGGACCTTGCGAAAACGCGTCAGCACGCGCATGCCGCCTGCGACGGTCGATAATCGCCGCCCCAGAACAGGGTCCGATCAAACAGGGGCGCTCGGGATTTGTCAAAGCCCCGATGGGAGGTGTACAATCGACGCCTATGTCGGGACAGGGCTCGTCGCCGTCACAGCGGATGTCGGGAGCCCGGATACATGACGCGGAGAGCACACCAGTGAGCGAACAGGAAATTGAAGCGAAAGTGATCGAGATCGTCGCCGAGCAGATGGGCGCCGACAAGGACAAGATCACGCGCGATACCAACTTTATGGATGACCTCAACGCCGACTCGCTCGACACCGTCGAGCTGGTGATGGAGTTCGAGGACGAGTTCGAGACTTCGATCCCCGACGAAGAGGCCGAGAAAATCCTCACCGTCGGACACGCGATCGACTACATCGTCAAGGCGAACGGCGCGGGCTGATCCGCCCCTGACCGCGACCCAACCACGCGAGCCCCGCCGGACCTCCCCGGAGGGGCTTTCTTCGGAGCGAGACGCCCCATGAGCACCAAGCCCGATCGCCGCATCGTCATCACGGGAATGGGCGCGCTGACCGACATCGGTCACGACGCACCCTCCACCTGGGACGCCATGCGCAACGGACGATCCGGGATCGCGAGCGTCGACGACGAGTCCTTCACCCGACTCGACGGCTGGACCACCACCATCGCCGGACAGGTCAGCGGATGGGACCCCGTCGAGACCGGGCTCGTCGAAAAACGAGAGGTCAAACGCTACGACCGCGTCTCCCTCCTCGGGCTCGAAGCCGCACGCGAAGCGATCGCCCACTCCGGGTGGGACAACACCCAGGGCAACCCCCAACGCCACGGGATCGTCATCGGATCCGGGATCGGCGGGATCGCCACCATCGAGGAATCCGTCCAGACCATGACGGCCAAGGGCCCCTCGCGGATCTCCCCCTTCACCGTCCCGCGCCTCATGGCCAACGCCGTCGCCGGGAACATCTCCATCCGCTTCAACCTCCAGGGACCCGCCTCCACCCACGCGACGGCCTGCGCCTCCTCGGGGCACGCAATCGCCGACGCGATGGCGTACATCCGCTCGGGCAAAGCCGACGTCATGCTCGCCGGCGGGTCCGAAGCCGCCGTCACCCCCCTGTGCATGGGCGCGTTCATGACCATGAAGGCGCTCTCCACCCGCAACAACGAGCCCCATCGCGCCTCGCGCCCCTTCGACGTCGACCGCGACGGGTTCGTCCTCGCGGAGGGCGCCGCGATGTTCGTCCTCGAGTCCGAGGAGCACGCCAAGGCCCGCGGCGCGACCATCTACGCCGAGCTCTCGGGCGCCGCCAACTCGTGCGACGCCTACCACATCACCGCGCCCGACGCCCAGGGACGCGGCGCGTGCGCCTCGATGCGCTGGGCGCTCGAGGACGCCGGGCTCGACCCGAGCGACATCGACTACATCAACGCCCACGGGACCTCCACCCCCCTGGGGGACAAGGCCGAGGTCCACGCCGTCAAGACCATCTTCGGCCACCGCGCCTCCCCGGGCGGGGGGCTCGTCATGTCCTCCACCAAATCCATGCACGGGCACACCCTGGGCGCCTCGGGGGCCGTCGAGCTCATCGCGTGCATCCACGCGTGCCGGGACTCGGTCGTCGCGCCCACGATCAACCTCGACACCCTCGACCCGGACTGCGGCGGGCTCGACATCGTCGCCAACGAGGCGCGCGAGATGAAGGTCCGGCGCGTCATGAACAACACCTTCGGGTTCGGGGGACACAACGTCACCCTGATCGTGTCGCGCTACGACGGATAACCCCCGCCGACCCCACACCTCCCCCTCTCGGCCGCCCCCGATCCGCCCCGTGCGCCGGGGATCCGCTGGCACACCCCTTGCTCCAATCGCATATCGGAGACGATCCCACGCCGATGGGCGCGTTGATCCGCACGCGAGCGCAAAAACCGCCGATGAGGAGCGCATGAGCAAGACCATCGACGCCATCATGAAGCTGGATGTCCCCTTCGTCGTCGTGCTCGGGGAGCGCCGCCTCAACGTCCGCACAGTCCGTCAGTGGATCCCCGGCTCGATCATCGAGCTCCCCATCAACTCCGACGAGGAGCTCGACGTCCGGATCAACAACCGCTCGATCGGGAAGGGCTCGGCCGTCAAGATCGGGGAGAACTTCGGGGTCCGGGTCACGTCCATCGTCGGGAAGGAATCGCGCATCAACGCGATGGGCCCGTCGGACAAGGCCCCCACCAACGCCGACCCGAGCGGCGAGATGAGCCCCGAGGAGATCGCGGAAGCGCTCCTGTCGGGTCAGCTCTGACCAATCGGCCTTGATTCAACGAGCGACAGATCAGCGGACGAAATCTCGCCCCTTGATCCCGTCGCGCGTCGCCCAGAAGTACGCGGGGTACTTGCCCGGGCCGCAGATGCCCTGGTTGGATCCGATCTCGAGCCCGTCCATGTGCATCGAATAGCTACCCCCGCTGGGCTCGTCATCGAGCAGGGTGTACGGGGGATCAAACAGGTCGGTCGGCGTGTATTGACGCGCGACACGCTCGTTCTCATCGCTCGCCAGGCGCTGGATGTCCGCGATCCGCACGTTGGTGACGGCGCCATCGACCGTGAGCACCCCCGGTTCGGCGCCCGGGTTGTTCCACATCGGATGGAGCGGCTCCTTCCCGAACTCGATCACCTGCGGTTCCTGACCGGGGGCTTGGAACACCGTCGAAGCGGTGCGCGTGCTCTTGGACCAATCGAACCGCTCCCAGATCATGACCTTGGTCGAGGGAAAGGCCGTATCCGAGATCTTGTTGCGCTTCGCGAGCGATTCAGGCCCGTTCGTGCGAACACACGTCGGACGCCCGTCCTCTCTGTATCTCGACGGGCTGAACCAGACTGTCGGGGATAGGACATAGGAACCGTCCCAGATGACCGTGCTGGGTGTCGCACGGGGATCGCTGATCACAGTGTCCGTGAACCGATCGATCAGGACTTTGTCTGAAGGGGCGAACTGAACCTCGGACGCCCAGTCCCCCTCGTTCACGTATCCACCCACGAGCGAGTACCAGTGGAACGCGTACATCTCCGTGTACCATTTGTCGGGTCCGACGAACTCCCATCGGTAGTTGGGGAGACCGGGCTTGCTCGCGGTCCCCCAGCGGTTTCCCCCGAGACCACCGCCTCCGACCCTGTTGGTATCGAAGGGGATCGTGAAACTGTCATCGAAGTCGCCCGCGTAGAGGAACTGCACCTGCCCGAGCGAACGCATGTTCGCCTTGCTCTTGACCAGCTGCGCCGAGAGACGCGCCTTCCCGAGCGCGGGGATCAGGATCCCGATGAGCAGCGCGATGATCGCGACGACCACGAGCAGCTCGATCAGGGTAAACCCCCCCGTTCGCTGACGAGCGGAAAAACGAAGACCACAACGACCCGGGCGTTCCATGCGCACTCCAATCCGATCTGATCTGGCACGAGCAGCCTCGGAGACCCCGAGACCCCAGAAAGGGCGAGATCCAACGCGCCGAAGATAACACACAACACGCGGCGCGTCTCGGAACTGTTCGGATCCGATCGCGGATCTGATGCAACCGCACCCCGGATTGAGCCGATATCCTCTGGCAACCGCGCCGGATGTGCGCGCGCGGACGAGCGGAACGCCGCGCCGGACCTGACACGACCCGAACGGACACGACATGCCCCGCGATATCCCAGTCGGCAACGGCTCCATCCTCGTCACCTTCGACAACTTCTACCGCATGCGCGACGTGTACTCCCCGCGCGTGGGGCGCCACAACCACACCGAGGGGCACGTCCAACGCTTCGGCGTCTGGGCCGACGGCACCCTCTCGTGGGTCGAGGACAACGCCTGGCACCGCGAACTCCGCTACAAGCCCGACACCATGACCACGGACGTCCGGCTCGTCCACAAGGGTCTCGGGCTCGAGCTGACCTGCCACGATCTCGTGGACTACCACAAGCCCGTGTACTTCAAGCAGGTCCACGTCCGCGACCTCAAGGGGCAATCCCGCGACGTCCGCCTCTTCTTCCACTTCGATCTCTCGATCAACGGGTACCCCGTCGGGGACACCGCGAACTACGACCCGACGACCCGCGCGGTCGTGCTCTACAAGGACGACGCGTACTTCCTGATCAACGCGTGCGACCAGACCCGGTGCGGGATCGAGCACTGGGCCATCGGCGCCAAGCGCGTCGGGGGCGCCGAGGGCACCTGGCGCGACGCCGAGGACGGGCAACTCGGGCGCAACGCGATCTCCCAGGGCTCGGTGGACGCGACCGTGGGTGTCCACGTCCAGGTCCCCGCGAACGCCGAAGCGAGCACCACCCTCTGGATGGTCTGCGCCGACGACTACGCGAGCGCCAAGTCCGTCAACCAGCGCGTGTGGGAGATCGGCCCGGACCGTCTCATCGCACGCACCGAGGCGTACTGGCGCCTCTGGTCGCGCAAGGAACCGTTCGAGACCAACGTGCTCCCGGAGCCCGTGCGAGACCTGTTCTTCCGCTCCCAGCTCATCATGCGCACCCAGATCGACAACGGGGGCGCGATCATCGCCGCCAACGATTCGGACATCACGCACTTCGCGGGCGACCACTACTCCTACTGCTGGATGCGCGACGGCGCGCTCGTCGCGCACGGGCTCATCCTCGCGGGGCAGTCCGAGCTGAGCCGGAACTTCTTCCGCTACGCCGCCAAATGCATCGGTGAGAACCCCTACTTCCTCCACAAGTACACCCCCGAGGGCGACCTCGCGAGCTCGTGGCACCCCTGGGTCCTCGACGGCAAGCCCGTCCTCCCGATCCAGCAGGACGAGACGGCGCTCACCCTCTGGGCGCTGCGCCAGCACTTCGAGACCTTCCGCGACGTCGAGTTCATCAAACCGCTCTACGGCAAGCTCATCCTCCGACCCGCGGAATGGATGCTCGAGCACCGCGACCACAACGGGCTCCCGCTCCAGTCGTGGGACCTGTGGGAGGAGCGGCGCGGGATCCACACGTTCACCGTCGCCGCGACCATCGGCGCGCTCTTCGCCGCGTCGCAGTTCGCCGAGGACTTCGGTGAGCTCGACCGTTCCGCGGCCTTCCGCGAGGGCGCCGAGCGCATGAAGGGCGCCCTGCGCCGACACATGTGGCACGAGGAGCGCGGGCACTTTGCGCGCATGGCCGTCCCCCTCGAGGACGGCTCGTACCGCCTCGACCTGACGCGCGACTCCGCGAACTTCGCGCTCTTCGCGTTCGGGGTCTACGACGCCGGCGAGCCCGAGGTGATCTCCGAGATGGACTCGATGCGCGATCGCCTGTGGGTCAAGACCGACGTCGGCGGGTGCGCCCGCTACGAGCGCGACTACTACCACCAGGTCGAGGGCGAACGCACCAACGACGTCCCCGGGAACCCCTGGGTCATCTGCACGCTCTGGCAGGCCCAGTACCACATCCACCGCGCCAAGACGCTCGACGACCTCAAGCAGGCGATGTTCCTCCTCGAGTGGACCACGCGCCGCACGCTCGAGTCCGGGGTCCTCGCCGAGCAGTTCCACCCGTACTCGGGCGACCCGATCTCCGTCGCGCCCCTGACGTGGTCGCACGCGACCTTCGTCACCACGTGCATCCAGTACCTCAAGAAGCGCGAGCAGATCATCGCGGCCCAGAAGAACGCCGACGCGCCCCCCAGCGCGATCTGACCCCCCCCACCACTGTTGTCACGAGGACCTACCCTCCCCCGTGACGACGGACACGGATTCCCAGATCAACACGATCCTGCGCGAACGCTTCGCGCTCGAATCCCTGCGCCCCCTCCAGCGCGACATCGTCCATCGCGTCCTCGCGGGAGGCGACGCGATGGTCGTCATGCCCACGGGATCCGGAAAGTCCCTGTGCTTCCAGCTCCCCGCGCTCGTCAAACGCGCCAAGAACGGAGACCAAGGGATCGGGCTCGTGTTCTCCCCGCTGATCGCGCTCATGGAGGACCAGGTCCACGCGCTCGTCCAGCGCGGGATCCGCGCGTCGTTCGTCAACTCCACGGTCCCCAAACCGGAACGCATCAAACGCTACCAGAAGCTCGCCCGGGGCGAGTACGAGCTCTTCTACGCGACCCCCGAGCGCATGACCAAGCCCGACTTCGCGCAGGCGCTCGCCGAGGTCCCCGGGGGTGTGAACCTGCTGGCCGTCGACGAGTGCCACTGCGTCACCAAGTGGGGGCACGACCTGCGCCCCGCGTACCAGCGCGTCGGGGAGTTCCGCGAAGCGCTCGGCTCCCCCGTCACGCTCGCGCTCACCGCGACCGCCACGCGCCCCGTGCGCGAGGACGTCCGCGCCGTCCTCGGGCTCGACGAATCGCGCATGCCCCTCTTCGCGGCCCCCGTCGACCGACCCAACCTCACCCTCCGCGCGTCGGACGTCTGGGACGACGAGCAGAAACTCGAATCGATCGCAAGGGTCGCCAGCGCCATGCCCGGGACCGGGATCGTGTACTTCACCCTCATCAAGGACCTCGAACGCCTCGCGCCGCGCATCGCGCGCACGACCGGGCGCTCCAACATCGAGATCTACCACGGGCGCCTTCCCCCCAAGGAGCGCACCCGCGTCTACAAGCGATTCATCAACGCCACACCCGACGAGAACCTGATCCTCTGCGCCACCAACGCGTTCGGGATGGGGGTCGACAAGCCCGACCTCCGCTCCGTCGTCCACGCGCAGCTCCCCTCGAGCGTCGAGGCCTACCACCAGGAGGTCGGTCGCGCCGGGCGCGACGGGGATCCCTCGCGCTGCGAGCTCCTCTATGCGCAGGACGACCTCGCGATCCAGCAGGAGTTCGTCCGCTGGATGAACCCCAGCGCGGACCTGCTCATGCAGGTCATGAGCGCCGTCGAAGCCCGCTTCGCGCACGACGACTTCGATGCCGACGACATCCGACTCCACATCGTGGGCAAAGGGCACGCGCACGGGCAGGGCGGCGGGGTCATGGACTACGCGCTCATCCGCCTCGCGGAACTCGGCGCCCTCGAGGTCGCGAGCGTCATCGGGCACGAACGCGGGCGATACCGCTTCGTCCGCGCCCTCGACGACGCGGAGATCGACGCGCCCTCGATCGAGGAGAAGCACCAACGCGACCTCATGCGCCTCCTCGACGTCGTGAAACTCGCGAAATCGACCGACATCGCGTCCTATGTCGCGGGCTACTTTGATCTCCCCGTCCGCGACTCCTAGCGTCCCCATCACACCACACGAGCACGAAAGGAACGCCATGAGCGAACCCATCTCCGAAGTCCAGATCGAAGATATCCAGGTCGGCGACGGCGCCGAATGCCCCCAGGGCGCCACCGTCAAGGTCCACTACACCGGGACCCTCATGGACGGCACCAAGTTCGACTCGTCCAAGGACCGCGGCGAACCCATCACCTTCCCCCTGAACAACCTCATCCAGGGCTGGCAGGAAGGCATCCCCGGCATGAAAGTCGGCGGGACCCGCAAACTCACCATCCCCTACGCCAAGGCCTACGGCGAACGCGGCGCGCCCCCCGCCATCCCCCCGCGCGCCGACCTCAAGTTCGAGATCGAACTCCTCGACGTCCACTAAGCGTCAGGGCTCCACGCGGATCACCACGGGCTCGTCCTGATCCATCGGACGGTCGAGCCCGAGCGCACACCGACGGGCCGTCTCTCTCGAGAGGCGGCCCGCGTTCGTTGCATCGTGCCACGACCCGGGCTGGTCCGTCGGGTGGTGCTGATGGAACACCACCGCGCGGTCCATCACGGACCGGGGCTTCACCCCCCCCATGTACAAGCGGCGCGCGAGATCGTCGTCCTCCATCCCCCACCCCGTGAACGACTCATCGAACCCGTTCACGTCCACGAACGCGCTCAGACGGATCCCGAAGTTCCCAGACAAGATCCCGGGCTTGTGGGGCTTGGTGAGCCCGAGCCTCTTCATCACGATCCGCTTGCGCGTCTGAAAGTGAGCCCTCCGAGACGAGGCGCGCTGCGTGGGATCGAGCACGGAGCCCGTCTTCCCATCGAGGATCTGCTGATCGTTCAGGGCCGCCGTCTGATCCTCGCTCAATCGGATCGCCCACCCGAGCGAGAGCGGGTGGGTCTCCAGCGCGTCCGCGTGCGCCTCGACCGCGTCCACGCACGGGATGCAGTCGCCGTCGAAGAAGATGAGCCGCGCGTGCTCGTCGAGACCCGATTCCAGGAGCGCCCGGACCGCGTTGTTCCGGTTCTGGGCGCGCCGAGACTCCGCCTGGCGTGCCCGGAGCACGAGCGTGATGGGCCGACCGAGCGCGCTCGCGGCGCGCCGGATCTCGGGCTCGATGCGCGGGTCGTCTCCGTCGATCGCGACCGTGATCGTACGCGGCGACACCGTCTGGGCGTTCAAACCCATCAACGTGCGCGCGATGCGCTCGTGCGTGTGCGTGATGACAAGCGTGTGGACCGACCCCATCGAGCGTCAGTTTAGTCGTTGCTCGCGCCGCGGATCATCGTCTCGAAATCGCGGGCCGCACGCTCGATCGTCGACTCCGGGCCCCACATCTTGACGAGCACACGCTCGTCCCCCAGGTCGTAGATCGCGGCGCGCATCGCGTAGAACACACGCTCGTTCGCGCTCCCTTTGGACCCGGGATCGAGGTACGTCCCCGTCAGCTCCGCGAAGGTCACGGGATATCCCAGGATCGTCTCGCTGGTCGTCCGCGCCCGGGAACGACCGCCCATCGGGTCCACGATCTCCGCTTCGAGCTGGCGCGTCAGGTCGCGCACGGTCTTGGATTCCGTCGTGAAAGACACCGACGCGTTCCCCAGCGGGTTCTGGACCAGCATCTCCGCGAAGCGCCCCTGCGCGGGGACCGCCATCCGCCAGGCCGCGGGCATGGCCCAGCGGATCCCCGACGCGCTCGCGTACTCGTCCTCCCCGAGCGTCACCGCGAGCCCCTCCTCGGGCGCGGTCCCCCCCTGGATCTCGTTCGCGAGGTCCCGCGCCGTGTCACGCGATCGCCCGAGCAGCGACTCGGAGCCCTCCTCCTCGATCCATTCGCGCTCCCCATCATCCGACGAGGCCTCATCGGATTCCTGCGCCCGCTCCTCCGTGAGCTCGTCCGCGGCGCTCGTGTCCGCTTCGGGGGTGCTCGCCGCGGGCCGGGGCTTGGGGGTCGGGGTCTCGTCGCACGCGCCCAGGAGCAGCGCGAACGAGGACAGCAGAACGATCGTCGTGGGTGTGCGGGTCATACACGATTGTACGAACCCGGGCGTGCCCGGTTTCTCACGCGCCTGAGCCCGGCGCATCCGCCCAGATATCCGCCGTGATCAGCTCCACCGAGTTCCCGTACGGGTCCCGCACGTAGATCGATCGCCCCGTGTTGCGCCACACCGACCCCTCCCACACGTGCTCGTGCTCGACCATGACCCCCAGCGCGCTCAAACGCCCCATCCAACCGTCGTATTCGTCGTCCCCGATCCGCAGCGCCACGTGCCCCGGCCCGCGCGCGCCGTGGATCGGCACGCTCCGCCCGGGCTTGTCGCTCTCGCGCGGATCGAAGATCAGCAGCACGTGGTCCGCATCCACCCGGCACCCGAACCCCACGCCGTCGAACTCCGTGACCACGGGGAGCCCCAGCGCCGTCTCGTAGAACCAGCGCGCCGACTCCAGGTCCGCGTTGTAGAGCACCGTTTCGAGGATCGATCGGGGTTTCATGCCCGACGATAGCCGAGCCATCCCAAGCGGATCGTCATCCGATCAACACATCGTCATCCCGCCGTCGACCGCGATCGTCTGACCCGTCAGGTACCCCGCGTCGTCGCTCGTGATGTACGCGACGCACGCCGCGATGTCCTCGGGGTTCCCCAGGTCCTTCGTCGAGATCGCGCCGCGGATCTGGTCGAGCACGCTCGACGGGAGGTCCTTGGTCATGTCCGTCTGGATGAACCCGGGCGCGACGCAGTTCGCCGTGATGTTCTTTTTCCCGACCTCGCGCGCGATGGTCTTGGTCAGCCCCGTCAGCCCCGCCTTGGCCGCGGCGTAGTTCGCCTGCCCCGCGTTCCCGACGAGCCCCGAGGTCGACGCGATGTTCACCACGCGCCCGAACTTCCCGCGCATCATCGGTCGGCACGCCGCCCTACACGCGACGAACACCGCCTTGAGGTTCGTGTCGATCACCGAGTCCCACTCGTCGTCGCTCATGCGCATCAGCAGGTTGTCGCGCGTGATCCCCGCGTTGTTCACGAGGATGTCGAGACGACCGAACTCCTCCGCGACGTCCTCGATGAGCTTCGCGACCGCGCCGAAGTCCGACATGTCGCACGTCTTGGCGCTCGCGGACCCGCCCGCGCCCTCGATCTCGCTCACCAGTTCCTTGAGCGGCCCCTCCGAGCGCGCCACCCCGACCACGTGACGACCGTCACGCGCCAATCGCAGCGCGATCGCGCGCCCGATCCCCCTCGATGCTCCAGTCACAACCGCGACACGCTTCTCGCTCATCAGGCCATCCTCTTCCGTACTCGTTGAGTGTGGTTACGAAGCCGCCGCGGGCTCGGGGTGGGTCTCGACCTTCGTCCCCCGGCTGATCCGCTTCATCATCCCCGAGAGCGACTTCCCGGGCGCGAGCTCGTGGAACGACGCGCCCCCGCTTTCCGGACCGTGCGCCCCGACCAGGTACTCGCAGCACTGCGCCCAGCGCACCGGGCTCGTGAGCTGATCGACCAACCGATCACGGATGCTCGAAGCATCATGCTCGTGGGGCTTGGCCGTCACGTTCGACATGACCGTGCACACAGGGGTATCGATGCTCGTCGCGTCGAGCGCTTCGCGGAGTTTGTCCGCGGCGCTCTGCATGATCGGCGAATGGAACGCGCCCGCGACGGGCAGACGCACCGAGCGATACCCCTTGTCCGCCGCGACCTTCTCCGCGCGATCGCACGCGCCCGTGTCCCCCGAGACGACGATCTGACCCGGCGCGTTGAAGTTCGCCGTCACCAGGATCCCCCCCTCGCGCGCCGCGTCGCAGACCTCGTTCGCTTGATCCTCGTCCACCCCGACGAGCGCGACCATCCCCGAGTCGGTCGCTTCCGCCGCTTCCTGCATCGCGGCCCCCCGGAGCGCCACGAGCCGGAGCCCGTCCTCGAACGAGATCGCCCGCGCCAGGTAGAGCGCCGTGTACTCCCCGAGCGAGAGCCCCGCCGTCGCGACGATCCCGAGGTCGTCCTGCGATTTGCTCTCCGTTTCGAGCCACCCCATGAACGACGCGATCGACGCGACGAAAATCGCGGGCTGCGACACGTCCGTCCGGTTGAGCACGTCCTCGGGGCCCTCGAAGCACACCTGAGAGAGCGGGGTCCCGAGCACCCGGTCCGCGAGCGCGAAGATGTCGCGGGCCGCCTCGCTCGACTGGGCCCACGCCTTGCCCATCCCCACGACCTGCGCGCCCTGTCCCGGGCAGAGAATGACCGTTGTCATGATCGCCTCCTTGTGTGCTGACCCATGGTACACACCCCGCGCCCCGGGCCGCCGAACCGACGGATCAGAGCTGCCAGAGCGACGACGTCCACGTGAGCCCCGCGCCGAAGGCGAGGAACATCACGCGCTGACCCCGCTCGACGCGCCCCGCCTGGACGAGCTCGTCGAACACCAGCGGCACGCTCGCCGCGACCGTGTTCCCGTACCTGTCGATGTTCACGAGCAGCTTCGACTCGGGGATCCCGAACCGATCCCGCGCCGCGTCGAGGATGCGCGAGTTCGCCTGGTGACAGACGAAATGGTCCACGTCGTCCGCGCCGAGCCCCGCGTCCGCGAGCGTGTCCGCGATGACCTCCTGGAACTTGGACACCGCGAACTTGAACACCGCCTGCCCGTTCATCTGGACGTGGTTGATCTTGTGCTCCTCGAACTCCGACCGGTCCGGGAAGTCGAGCTTGCACGACGGGATGTACAGGTGCTTGGCGCCCTCCCCGTCCGAATGCATCCGGTGCGCGAGCATCCCCACGCCCGCGTCCTCGTCCGCCCTGAGCACGACGGCCGCCGCCCCGTCCCCGAACAGGATCGACGCGCCGCGCCCGCGCGTCGAGTAGTCCATGTGGCGCGTGATGCAGTCCGCGCCGATCACGCCCACGCTGCGGTACATCCCCGTCCGCACCATCGCGTCCGCGATCGACATCGTGTACACGAACCCCGAGCACGCCGCGTTCAGATCGATCGCCCCGATCTGGCGGCACCCGAGCGCCCGCGTCACCAGGCACGCGACCGACGGCGTCGGCGAATCCGCCGTCATCGTCGCGACGAGCAGCAGGTCCAACTCCCCCGCGTCCATCCCCGCGTGATCCAGCGCCTTCCCGAGCGCGCCCGACGCGAGCACCGACGTCTTCTCACCGCTGTCCCAGTCCGCCCGACGTCGCTCGCGGATCCCCGTGCGCTTGACGATCCACTCGTCGGACGTCTCCATCATGGACTCCAGGTCCGCGTTGGACAGGACCGTCCGGGGGAGCGCCGACCCCGATCCCGCGATGCGGACACCGACCGGACCGCTCATGCGGGCTCGCCCTGCGCCGCGCCCTCGAGCGTCTCCAGACGAGCGATGATCGCGTCGTTGACGTGCGTGTTGACGTACTCGAGCGTGTTGCGGATCGCGTTGGTGATCGTCCGCGACTCGCTCGACCCGTGCGCGATCATCATCACCCCGTTGAGCCCCAGCAGCGGCGCGCCCCCGTGCTCGTGGTAGTCGTTCTTCTTGTAGATCTGCTTGACGATGGGCTCGAACTTGAGCGCCAGATCCGGGTCGGTCTCGAAGATCTCCTGCGCGATCGCCTGGAAAAGACTCTTCGCAAGACCCTCGGCCATCTTCAGCACCGTGTTGCCCACGAACCCGTCCGTCACCACCACGTCCGTCGCGCCCGCGAAGAAGTCGCGCCCCTCGACGTACCCGATGAAGTTCAGGTTCGGGGTCCGGCGCAGCAGCTCCGCCGTCTCCTTCGCGAGAGCAGAACCCTTGGACTCCTCGGACCCGATGTTCATCACCCCCACCCGTGGCGATTCGATGTGCAGCACCTTCCGCGCGTACACCTCCGCCATCACCCCGTACTGCCACAGGTGAGACGCCCGGGGCTCCGGGTTCGCCCCCGCGTCGCACAGCACGACGGGACCGTGGAACGCCGGGATCGTCACCGCGATCCCCGGGCGATGCACCCCCGGGAGCCGACGCATGTTCATCTGCCCCGCCGCGACGCACGCGCCCGTGTTCCCGGCGCTGATCACCGCGTCGCAGCGCACCTCGGCCTTCTTCGACCCGAGCACGCTCATCCGCACGATCGTCGAATCCGTGAGCGAACGCACCGAGTCGATCGGGCTCGCGCCCATCTCGATGACCTGCGTGCAGTGCTCGATCACGAGCCGCGGATCCTTGATCCCGTGCTCGTCCAGGTACTCGTTGATCAGGTCCGCAGGACCGAGCAGGACGAGCGTGTCGTCCTGTCCGATGAGGGGAAGAGCGTCCACGCAACCCCGCAGGATCGCGTCGGGCGCATGATCTCCTCCCATGACGTCGATGCCGATTCTGACCGACACGCGATCTCCCGATCTCGAAGGATGGATCAGGCGGTACCGATACCGAGCTTGCGCACCTTGATGCGGAGCCCCGGACGGACATAACCCGACTCGGCGCACGCGCGGTGATGCAGCTTGGGCATCCCCGAGAGCGGGCACATCGTCGGCTTCACACCCGTGATCGCGTCGTGCGAGCGACGACGACGCGAACGCCCCCGGCTCTGTCGTTGTGAAGGAAGCATGCGTGCTCTCCTGATACCCGTCAGCGCCCCGGAACGCCCAACATCGCGCCACCGAACCGCCCGGTTGTGTCTCGAAACTCCCGACCCGGCACATCCGCCGGTGGGACGGGAACGATATCCACACAATCCACGATCGTCAATCACCCCCGAACTGGACACCGACCCCATCCACGGGTACGATTTTCGCTCACAACACGCCTCCGTAGCTCAATCGGTAGAGCAGCTGACTCTTAATCAGCGGGTTCCAGGTTCGAGTCCTGGCGGGGGTATTCAAGGACCACGACGCCGCTCCCGCGGCGTTTTTTTTCATGGCCCCCCGCCGCCCCGCGGGGGGGGGGGGGGGGGGGGGGGGGGGGGGGGGGGGGGGGGGGGGGGGG
>CBFGUD010000027.1:0-26938 GCA_965652365.1 uncultured Phycisphaerales bacterium | reverse complement strand
CGGGAGCGAATAGTCCACGTTGCTCGCGCCCGTGAGCTTCCGCTTCTCGGCGTTGTACGACTCCTCCGTCGCCTGCTTGATCGACGCGTTCCACCCCGAAGAGAAGAACCACCCCACCGGGAGCAGGATCACGATGAGCGCGATCGAAATCACGATCAGCAGGTTCGCCTTGATGAATCCCATGATCTTCGCCATCACGATCAGCCCTCGCCTTCGTCGTTGTTGCCCGCCGCGTTCGGATCCAGATCAAGCACCGCGTACCACGTCAGCGTCACCATCGAGCCCACACCCGCGGGCTCCCCCGCGTCCGAGGGGACCAACGGCGCGAGCGACTCGAGATCACGCGACCCGCCCCCGCTGCTCCCGGTGTACCCGCCCCGTCCCGGATCCGTCACCGCCACGCGCGTCGGGACGCTCGATCCGCGCGCCGTCGTCACCCCGCCCTGCGTCGCGCCCGAAGCCCAGAACCCCGTCTCCGACGCCACGATCGTGTACGCGTCCTGCGACTCCTGCAGCTTCTGACGAAGCGCGGGCTCCACGATGTCGTACATGTACCCGTCGATCTCCCCCGCCCCCACCGGGATCTCGAACGTCGCCTCGACCTTCACCCTCCGCATCGATCCGATCCGAGACAACGCCTGATCGCCCTGCGCGCCCGACGGCGCGTTGCGCCCGCCGAACCCGGCGCCGCCCGCGCCCCCGTCCTCGGGCTGCGTCAGATAGGTCGTCCCGAGCGTCACCAACCGCATCGGGTCCCGGTCCCCCATCTGCTGCGCCAGGTACGAATCATTCGCCGCCGCGCCCCGCGCGCCCTCGCGCACGAGCCCGACCAGCCGCGACGTGTCCGACAGAATCTCCGCGTACAGCGCCCGATCGTCCACGAGATCCACGATCTGCGCCGCGCCCATCGTCTGACGCGCGTCCGACGTCACCCCCGCATCACGCGCCTCGTTCGCGAGCAAACCCGCCTCGCTGATCACATTCGAAATAATCGGCGGCTTCTCCGCCCCCTGCAGACCCGTCGAGTCCAGCAGCGGGCGGATGAACATCGCCCCCGCGGCCGCCGCCGCAAGACCCGCCGCCGCCGCGAAGTACGGCGTCTTCCGCTTCCACATCGCGTCCTTGAGCACCTTCACCGGCATCAGGTTCGCACGCAAAGGCGCCTTCTCGAACGCCTGGATCACGCACCCGTACGTCGTCGCCATGTTCACGCTCGACGCCTGGAACTCCCCAGCGCGAGCCCCCTCCAGATTCAGCTTCTTGAACTGCTCCAGACGGTACACGTCCATCTGCAGCTGCTGCTTGAGATACTTCCGCAGCCCCGGGAGCTTGAACGTCGAACCCAGCCCCACCAGGCGCTTGAGGTCCGCGTCGCTGTGCACGCTCGTGTAGAAATCGATCGACCGCTTGATCTCGCCCACGATGTCCGAAAACACCGGACGCATCGCCTGCAGGACATGCCGCGCGTGCTTGGACTGCTCGCTCTCGCGCTTGAGCTTCTCCGCCTTCGAATAGCTCAGCTTGAACGCGCTCACCAGCGCCTCCGTGAACTGGTGCCCCCCGATCGGGAACGTCCGCACCCACACCCGGCCCGCCTCCGCGATGATCAGGTCCGACGCCACCGTCCCGATATCAAGAATGATCGTCCCGGGGGTGTCCTCCGTGAACGACAGGTCCACCGCCAGCGCGTTGTACGCCGCCACCGGAGACAGCGTCGCCATGTCCGGCGTCAGCCCCACGTCCGCCAGCATGTTCAGCTGATCCATGATCCGCTGACGCGTCACCGCGAAGATCCCCACCTCGATGTCGGGCGAATCCGGAGACACGAACGTCTGGTAGTCCCACTCCACCTCTTCCAGCGGGAACGGAATCTGCTGCACCGCCTCGAACTTCACGATGTCCG
This sequence comes from uncultured Phycisphaerales bacterium, assembly GCA_965652365.1. Classification (GTDB taxonomy): domain Bacteria; phylum Planctomycetota; class Phycisphaerae; order Phycisphaerales; family UBA1924; genus UBA1924. The sequence goes on along the minus strand of CBFGUD010000027.1, from coordinate 25,035 downwards.
GAACCTTCTTGGGCTCCACCGGAGGGAGCGTCGCGAACCGCGCGAAGCTCTGGTGCCCCGGGATCGACACCGCGATCCGAGCCCCCGACAGGTCGTGCTTGCTCACCAGCGTCCCCAGCGCCACGCGCATCGCGTCGTCCTGGTCCAGCTCCGGAGTCGACAGCACACGAGAGTGCGGGATCACCGCGAAGTCGAGCACCTTCAGCTCACCGCCGTCGTTCTCGACCTTGAGCGCCTTGATCGCGCCCGATCCCATCTCGATGCCCCAGCAAATATTCGATGAAGCCATGTCGCTCCGACCTCCGTTGCTCCGCGCGAACCACGACGGATCCCACGCGTCGCGATCCTACCCGGACCGACGCGTGCCGCACACTCTACGGCCAACGCGCACCGATGATCCCCCCATCACCACCCTTGTGACAGTCCCGTGACACATCCAACCCCAGATGAAACACCCTTCACACCGCGACAACCGGGCTCAGAACATCGCGATCGCCGCCGACGACACGAACGCCGTCCCCTGCGGATCCATCGCCGCCGCGTAGTTCAGCAGCTCGATCCGCTCGGGCTCCGCGATCCGCACCGCCGCCGTCATGTTCCCCACCGAACACCAACGCGTCGGGTTCTGCTGCCACGACATCGACCCGATCATGTCCTCGATCCGCTGCTCCGAAAACGCCTTGAGCGTCTCCTGATCGTGCTGCACCACCCGGTTCCGGAACGCCTTCGCCTCCTCCGAATCCCCCGCCAGCACCTGCTGATCCCCGAACGCCGGCCCCACGTGCGACAGATCCGCGCTCGACACGATCAGCGTCCGGCCCGGGAGCTCCGAGATCACACCCCGGAGCGCCTCCACGAACGCATCGATCCCCAACCCCTCGCCGTCGTACGACTCCCCGTTGTTCACCAGCGGATCATGGATCAGCGCCCCGAACACCTTGGGGAAATCCCCCGATTCGTCCGCCCCGAACACGTGCTGGATCCACGGCAAATGCAGCTCCACGCTGTGCTCGTTCTCGTGGTCGTACCGATCCCTGAACAGCTTCGCGCTCCCCTCGTCCCCGAGCCTCGACTTCAGCTGCTCGATCAGCGCCCCATCCGCCTTGCACACCCCCAGCGGCGACTCCCACCCCTTGTCGCACCCGCACACCCCCGTCGACTGACCGAAGTGGTTTGTTCCCAAGACGATAACGCGGTCCGGGCGGTCCGCGACCCGCAGACGACCATAGATGTTCGCGTAGTTCATCCACCCCCGCGCATAATCGATATGCGGCGCCACGATCGCCTTGGGCAGCGTGCCGTACGCCGGGTTCTCCACGCTCTTGAGCGCCTCGCCGATCCGCGTCTCCATGAACTCCCGGAGCTTCTCCGCCCCCTCAGACTCCATCTGCTCCTTGGTCGTCCCCTCCCCGTGCTCCTGCTGCACCAGCATGTCCGCGAACTGGGCCGTCGACCCCGGAGGGAGCGTGTCCGACTTGTCGAAGTCCGACCGCATCTTCTCGCGGATCGCATCGAACGTCGGCCCCTGGATCAGCCCCGCGTCGTCCAGCTGCGCCACGAGCTGCTCGAGCATCGGACGCTCCAGCCCGTGCCCGACCTGCGTCACGATCTCGTCGATCGTCCGAGAACCATCGAGCATCGGGATCACCTGCTGGAACGCCGGGTGCGTCACCACCATCTTCCCCGAGATCTGCTGCGCATCCGCGATCCCCAGCATCATCTGCTGCTCCCCCTCCTGGTTCTGCATCGGGACCGGGACCGCGCGGAGCTTGCGAATTTTCGGCTTCTGTTGGTGAGCCGCCGACGCGTCAAACTTGGGGGCGCTCGCACTCGGATTCTGGGGATGCTGCTCGTCGCTCATGGGTCCTCGCTCTCACAAGATCATTCGGAGACGGACTCTAGGGGTCCCCCGGTTGAAGCAAGCAATGAGCGGGCTAAACTTCTCGTCCCGCGCCGAACACCCGCGCGGCTTTTCCTGAAGGACCAGAGCCATGATCGACACGCTCAGCGCCGGCGACAACATCACCCTCACCGTCCAGAAAGTGCCCAACAACAAGGGCGCCTGCGACACCATCGTCCGACTCATGCGCCGCGATCCCGACATCAAACGCGCCCTCGCCCGCGCCCAACGCATGCGCCGCCAACGCATGCACTCCTACATCCGCGGCGGCCGACGCTGGTACGCCCGTGAAAAATCCGCCCAGATCGCCATCTGCGAAAAAGGCAACTCCTGGTCCATGCCCTTCACCTTCGACATCGCGCCCGACCTCAAGTCCGTCGAGCCGTACCTCAAGGTCGCCAAGGCCTAACCACAACTCCACCAGGAGCCACCACATGACCCGCCCACTCGATCCGATCCATGCCCTCCGCATGGGATGCTGTGCCTGCGCACTCCTCCTCGCTCCCGCCATCACCGGATGCTCCGACACCTCGTCGAGCCCCAACGCGAGCCCCAACGCGAGCCAGGACACCCACGCGCACGACGACCACGCCGGACACGACCACGCGAGCGACGGCCACATGAAGGAAGCGTTCGCCAACCGCACCGACGTCTACAAAAACATCCGAGGCATCATCACCTTCATGCCCACCCCGGACAACCCCGATCCGCACATGAAGATCCGGCACGTCCACATCCCCCACTTCCTCCGCGAAGACGGCACCGTCAACCTCTCCCCCGACAACGTCCCCGGCATGAAGTCCATGATCATGGGCTTCCCCGCCGCCGAAGGTGTCGACATCTCCCCCTTCAACGTCGACGACAAGGTCGAGTTCACCTTCCGCGTCAACTGGGGCGGTTCCCCCGCCTGGGAAATCACCGAGATCACCAAGCTCGACCCCGACACCGAGATCGACTTCACCAACACCCCCGCCCCGCCGTCGGACGACACCCCCGACGAGACGACCGACGACGACGAAGCCCCCTGACCCAACCACCACATCCCCACACCACCCCCGAGCGCCTGTCCACGACAGGCGCTTGTCTCATCCCTTGGAACGATTCCAAACACAGAAGACCCACCCCCAATGACCCATCCCAAAAAACAAACCCGGCGCCCGGCAATGAAGCCGAGCACCGAGTCTCGTGGGGGTCTGGATCGGGGTGCTGATCCCGCGAGCCCGAAGCATCATCGTCAGCCGCACAAGGCAACCGAGCGAGCACGATCCGAACTGGGCTGTGTCATCGATCGGGGAACCCCGACCGTGCGAGAATCAGACACCAGTCTTTCCGCCCGATCGCCCCATCGGTTCCACCACAACAGAGAAAAACCGATCCCCACCCACCATTCCGGGACAACCCCCACGCCCCCGCCCGCGCCCCGCGAACCGAACCCGCATCACCCGCGCGACAACCCCAACCGACCCATCACCTGCTGCAGGTCCGACCACACCTTCCGACGGTTCTCCTCCGTGTACGAACGCAGCAGATACGCCGGGTGATACGTCGGCATCACCACCCGCGCCCCCAGCCCGCTCGCGCCCATGACCGACACCCCGAACCCCCCCGCCGCATCGCCCCCCGCCGGGAACGCATGGAACCGACCACGCAGCTCACGCATCGGCGCGCTCGTCTCGAGCAGCGTGTGCGTCGCCGGCGCGCCCAGCGTCACGATCACCTTCGGATCCACGATCCGGATCTGCTCGATCAGGTACGGCGCGCACGCCGCCGCCTCGTCCTGCGTCGGCGTCGCGTTGTTCGGAGGCCGCGTCTTCAGAACATTCGTGATGTACACCGTCTCCCGGCTCAGCCCCATCGCCACGATCATCTTCTCGAGCAGCTGACCCGCGCGCCCAACAAACGGCCGACCCGTCAGGTCCTCCTGCTCGCCCGGCGCCTCCCCGATGAACATCAACTCCGCGCACGGATCCCCCTCCCCGAACACGATGTTCGTGAACCCCGTCACGAACGCGTCATGCGGCGCATCCGCCTCGTACCGCGCCCTCAGCTTCTCGAGCTTCGCCCCCGCGTCGGATTCCCCCGCATAACACCCCCGCAACGCCCCCGCGTCCACCCGCCCGGGCTCCTTCCGCACCGAAGGCACAACCTTGGGCTCCACCACCGACCCCGCACGCTCGCGCCCCGGAACCGGCACCCGCTCATCCGCGATCGGCGCACCAGCATCGCTCCCCGAGACTGCCGCGCCCCCGATCGGGATGAAATCCACACCGAAGTACGTCGTCGTCCGCGCGTGCAGCGCCAGGATCCGCCGTGCGTGGTCGTCCATCGATCCCGTGCCGATCAGCCGTCGCTGTTGAGCGTGTCGTCGATCGTCTCCGCCGCGTCATCCGCCGCGTCCTCGACGTCCTCACCGAGCTCCTCCGCCTCTTCGCCGAGCTCCTCGATCGTCTCGTCGCCCTGCGCATCACGAGGCGGATGATTCAGCACCGCGTCCGGATCCACGTCCTTGAGCTTCGACGAGCTCATCACGTCGGGCAGGTACGCCCCCGCGACCGCCCCGATGATCAAACCCAGAATCAACCCCGGAAGAAAGGCGTGGCTGAACGACGAGTTCCCGCCGTTGCCCGTGCCGCCGCTGCTGCTGTGGTCGCTCATAATCGAAGATCTCCAAGCATCTGAACCCGCCGACGCCCACGTGCGCGACGGCCACATCCTAGTGCGCCCAAAACCACGACGTCCCGGGTCCACCGCGGAGCGAACCATACCCATGGATCCGCCCCGCAAACCGAATATCGGCCGATCACCCCCCGGATCTTAGCGCAACGCCTCCCCCTCACCGCAACCGACGGATCCGCCACGCCCACCGCGCATACCCCATCCCCTCGCGCAGCGCCCCCATCAGACCCCCCGGGTGCACCCCGCCCGGAAACGCCGTCTGCATCCGCCAACGCCAATACGCGCCCCCCACACGACCCTTGCTCGCCACAAGCAGCGTCATCAACACCCACAACGCCCCGATCGTCTCCCCGAGCCACCTCACGAACGCTCTCCCCCCTCCGCCCGATCGTGGCTCCGCGACAACCGATCCACGAACCACCGCGCCGTCGCCCCCAGCCCCTCCTCCATCCCCGTCACGATCTCGTACCCCAGACGCGCCCGGATCGCCCCGATGTCCGCCACCGAGTGCATCACCTCCCCCGCACGCTCCGGCGCATGCACCGGCTCAATACCCGATCCCCCCGCGTGCTCCCCCAAAATCCGCGCCAGCTCGTTCACGCTCGTCCGCTCCCCCGCGCCCACGTTGAGCACCTCGCCCCCGAGCACCCCCTCGTGCACCGCCGCCAGCAGGTTCGCGTACACCGCGTTGTGCACGTGCGTGAAGTCCCGCGTCTGCTCACCGCTCCCGAATATCGTCGGCGACCGCCCGTCCGCGTACGCGCTCAGGAACGCCGGGATCGCCGCCGCGTACGCGCCCCCCGCACGCTGACGAGGACCGAAAATATTGAAATACCGCAAGCTCACCGCGTCCAAGCCGTACGAACCCGACCACGATCGGCACAACGCCTCCCCCGCCACCTTCGACGCCGCGTACGGCGACTCGGGCTCGCTCGCCATCGACTCCACCTTCGGCAGGTCCGGGTTGTTCCCGTACGCGCTCGACGACGCGCTGTACACCACCCGGCGCGCCCCCGCCTTGTGCGCCGCGCTCAAAACCCGCATCGTCCCCGTCGCGTTCACCACCCACGTCCGCGCCGGATCCTCCACACTCCTGGGCACCGACCCCAGCGCCGCCAGATGGAACACGCACCGAGACCCCTCCACCGCCGCGCCCAGCGCCACCGGGTCCAGGATCGACCCCTGCACGAACCGGATCTGCTCCGGGCACGCGTCGATCACCCTCGCCAGGTGCCCCGCGTCCGAGTTCGACAGATCATCGATCACCGTCACCCGCGCCCCCAGCGCCACCAGCGCATCGACCAGGTGACCCCCGATGAACCCCGCGCCCCCCGTCACGCACACCAACCGGTTCGACAACGCCGAAGCGAAACGCGCGCGTGCTGTGCCCGGGACCCAATCCATCGACCCGATTGTAGGGAATTCACACGCGCCCCGGGAGCGCAAACCATGCCCGTTTCTCACGCCCCCCAAAGCCCCCCGCCGATACCCCGGCATGACCACCACCGCCACGCCACCCACCCTCGCCCAGCAGATCCTCGCCGCCCTCCACCCCACCAACCCCTACGACGGCTTCGACGCGCACGAGCGCGACCCCGCGACCCCCGCGACCAACCGAGACCCCTTCCTCCCCATCATCGCGCAGCTCAAACCCAAACTCGCCATCGAAGTCGGCGCCTGGAAAGGCGCCTCCTCCGTCGTCTTCGCCCGCGCCCTCCACGACGCCAACCCGGACTCATGCCTCGTCTGCGTCGACACCTGGCTCGGCTCCATCGAACACTTCACCAACCCCCCCAGCCCCCAGTGGGACCTCAGACCCACACTCGTCAACGGGTACCCCACCCTCTACCACCACTGGCTCACCACCATCATCCGCTCCGACGTCCACGACACCGTCGTCCCCCTCGCCAACACCTCTGTCACCGCCGCCAAATGGTTCGCGCGCACCAACGTCCGCCCCGAGTTCATCTTCATCGACGCGGGACACGACGAGGACGACGTCACCATCGACCTCAACGTCTGGTACCCCCTCCTCGCCCCCGGCGCCATCATGGCCGGCGACGACTGGTCACCCATGTGGCCCGGCGTCGAACAAGCCGTCACCAAGTTCTGCGCCCCCCGAAACCTCAAACCCCAAATCGTCGGCCCCAACTGGATGATCCAGAAACCCGCCGACTGATCGGGTTACGCCGCGTCCAGACCGACCACCCCCGACGCGCCCCGCGCCCCGTCACGCGCCCGCTCGATCAACCCCTCCACGCCCTCGCCCGGATCCCCCGGATCCAGCACCGCGATCCCCACCCCCACGCGCAAGCGCCCATCCTCCGACTCCGACCCCAGCGCCTCGCCCTCGATCCGCTCGCGCATCCGCGCCATCATCGCAACCGCCGACCGCGCCGACGTGCAAGGCGTGAGCACGCACACAAACGACCCCCCGTCCAGACACCCCACCGAATCCGTCGAGCGCACCGACCCCAAAATCCGACGCGCCGCAACCCGCCGCGCCCGATCCCGCTCCGCCCCTCCAAGACCCTCGATCCCACCGAGCGTCACCACCAGGATCCCCACACCCCGTCCGCGCTCCCGCGCCCGCTCCACCTCGCGCCCCGCGCGCGCCAGGATCGCCTCCCGGCTCCACACCCGCGTCACCTCGTCCACGTCCGCCCGACGCGCCGACGCGCTCAAGGGCTCGCACGCCAACATGCGCTCCACCCCATGCGCCGACTGCGCGATCTCACGCTCCACGATCGACGCCAGATCACGCAGCGCCCGCAGATCCGCCGGACAATACACCCGGGGCCTCGTGTCGATCGCGCACAACGAACCCAACCGGAACCCCTCCGCCGACCGAAGCACCGCACCCACGTACGACACCACATGCGGCGGCCCCACCACAAAGGGATTGTCCGCGAACCGAGGATCCTCCCGCGCATCACGCACGATCAAAAAATCCCCCTCGTGGATCGCGTGACCACAAAACGAAACATCCCGATCCGTCCCGCACGAATCGAGCCCCTCCACGCTCTTGAAAAACTGACGATCCGCATCCACAAGCGACACCACCGAGATCCGACAATCCAGCATCCGCTTGACCAGCCGAGTCACCCGATCGAACCGCTCCTCGAGCCCCGTGTCGATCAGATTCGTCCGCGCCAACGCCTCCAAACGCGCCGGCTCATCGGGTGTCAACTCCGGATGAATCATCTCGACCTCCTCCACACGCCACGAAACGGAACACCACGCCCCGATCCGCGAACGCGTCTCAACATTCCTGTGTCGTCGCAATCACCCCCACCCCTGAGCACCTCACCCTATCCCAACCCCACAATGCGGCATCTTCCCCCCCCTCCTCAGGGACCCCACCGCCCGAAACCACCCCACAAACCGTAAAAAAACACGATCCCCCGTGCCGTGCAATAAAAACCGCCCCCAACGGGGAGCGGCCCGAACCACACATCAACATTCCAGATCGACTCACGGACACCCCGCGTTGAACTCCTGCAGGAACACGCTGATATCGAAGAAATCAAACGCCGTGTCCCCGTTGTAATCCACGCTCCCGTTGAGCAGCTCGGACACATCGAAGAAGTCCAGCTGACCGTCCGCGTTCAGGTCCGCCGGACAAGGAATCGGATCGCCCCAGTGCACCCGCACCGCCTGATCGCTATTCCCCTTCGTCACGATGTCCATCGCCCCATCCCCGTTCATATCCGCGGCCGCAATCGTCGAACTCTCCGGCGCAGGAAGCACCGCGCACAACCCGAACTCCCGGGGCGCAACCTGACACCACACCCCGTGCCGATCAGCCGAAAGCGGAGTCGCCGGAATTTTCCCTCCCCCACACGCCGACAGATCCATCGCCCCATCTCCGTTGAAGTCCGCGACCACGATCTCCGACCCCCGCGCATACGGGATCAACACCGATTCATCGAGCACCCCGTCCGCACCAAGAAAGTAAACCCCGATCGTCTCCGTGTTGTCCACACACGCGAGATCCGTGAACCCGTCCCCGTCCACGTCCGCCGCCGTCAACCAATACGCCGCTTCAGCATCGAACCCGTGCGCATGCGCGAACCCGCCACCCCCATTGTTCCGGTACAGCTCGATCCGACCGAGCACCTGATCCCCGATCGCAAGATCCAGATCCCCGTCCTGATCGAAGTCGATCGCCTCGGGCTTCACCAATCCGTCCGCGCTGAATCCATCGATCGACCCGAACACCTCGAGCCCGCCGACCCCGAGCCGGACCAGATCCAACCGACCCAGCGTGTAATCCACGACCGCGAGATCATCGCCCCCGTCTCCATCGAAGTCCCCGACACACGCCCCGAGATACCGCCCCCCCTCGACCGACCCGAGCTCCGAAATCAACTCGAACTCGCCGCCGACAAGATCGAACAACCGGAGCGTCCCGCCCGTCGACACCCGAATCAGCTCAACCCCGCCATCGCCGTCAAAGTCCCCACCGAGACTCATCCACGCGCTCGTCGATCCCTCGATCGTCGTCGTCACCCCCGTCGTGAAATCGGTCAGATTGTCCGCCGACGAGTCCTGGATCAACTCCGGGATCGTATCGCCGTTCACATCCAGTGCAAGCAGGTGCACATAGCTCCGTGAATCCGTGAACAGGTGCGTCGCGCCGTACTCCGGGATCCCATCGAGCCCCGGACGCGCCAGCGTCACGCGCAGCGCATCAAGCCCGTGCCCCGAACCAAGCCACACGATGTCCCGATCACCATCCGTGTCCACATCGAGCGTCAACGCCGTATCAGCCCTGTATTCGTTGAAGCTAAAGTCCCGAAGCTGCTCCTGAATCTGACCCACATCCAACGCACGCTCCCCCGACGCGCCCCCGAGCATCGGGTCCTCATACAACACCACATACGGGATCGGGGGCACCAACTGAGGCTGATACAACTCACGCCGCACCAACGCGTCGTGCCCCTCCCCATACAAATCGGGAATCACACGCAGCGGACTCTCCACAAACCCGAACTCGATCGCGCTCCCCCCCACGCCAGCGATATTCGGATAGATCCGGTGCGGATCACCCTCCACCGTCACCACCACCAACTCCAGCGCCGGATCCCCATCGAAGTTCCCAAGCTCGATCATCCCGTCCCCGCCATCGCTCGGGCTCCAGCTCTCCGCGTTCTCGATCATCGGCCCAATCAACTCGCTCCCCCCCGCCGTGTTCGTCCCGTCCCCGCGGACCAGCCGCAGACGAGACGCATCAAGGTCATACAGCAACACATCCTCGAACCCGTCGCCATCCACATCCTCGATCCCGAGCAGCCGGACCTCCGAATCCATGAACACGTGCTGATACCGAGTCGCCGCCCCGCGCGACGACCAACGGATCGCGATCCCCTGATCCAGCACGATCACCACCTCGCTCCGCTGATCCCCGTCCAGATCCCCCGCCAACACCCCCGGGTGAGACACACCCCGGAACATCCACGCTTCCGCGGCCCCACCGAACACGAACTCGACCGTCTCGTCATCCGATTCGATCGGCCCATCCTCGTCGTACCACCGGATCTCTACCCGATCCCCGAACGCCCCGATCACCTCCGCCCACCCGTTCCCATCAAGATCCCCGGCCACCCCCATACCCCGATTCGGCACATGCGAAGCCTCCATCGTCCGAAACGATCCGTCCGCACCACCCTGCGCATACGCGCATTCAAAGCCATTCTGATCCACCAACAGAAAATCCACATACCCATCGTGATTCCAATCCCCCGAATCGACGGCATAAAACAACGACCCTTCGATCTCGAGCGATACACGCAAGACCGACGCGCCCACAGCCCCCTGCTGAGCAAACGACACCGACGAAACACACCCGACCAACGCCGCCAATATCGCACTGCGCATCACGGACACCCCTCGCTGTAGAGCGACAGATACGCGCTCACATCAAAGAAATCGAACTCACCGAACGGCTCAGCCAGATCCGCGCGACGCTCCCCGCCCGCATACGCCGCGAGGAACGCGCTCAGATCAAAGAAATCCAGCTCCCCGCTCGGAGCCCCCTGATCCGCGCGAGAACACCAGCCCTGACACCCCGACATCGAAAGCGTCACCACACCCGTCGGCGTATACCGAACAAACGCGCGATCGCCAACAAACAGAACCCCGTACCCATCGCCCCCCACCAAGCCCTCAGCCGATGGATCGAACTCCGCCAACGTCACCGGCGCCGCCGGGTTCGCGATATCCAGGATCCGCGCCGTCCCCCCGTTCGCATACACCACCGCGCGATCCCCGTCCGCGCCCATCGTCACGATCCGCTCATCAAGCGTCGTCACCCCCGCGATCGTCGGAGCGAACGGCTCCGACGTATCCAACAGCCACATCGAAGCCCCATCCAGCCCGTCCTCGAGCGCCACCGCAAGATACCCGCCCATCTCGCACATCGAGATGACCGTCGATGGTGCGAACGTATCGAACCCACCCACATCGATCTTCTGACGGAGCACAACCGACGACGGATCCGAAACATCCGCCACCCAGATGTGCCGATCGAACCCGAAATACAACGCGTCCCCGATGAGCTCCACACCCACGAACCGGTACGGCTCCGACAACCCGAACGATCCCACATGGACAGGCACCTCGGGATCCGAGATGTCGTACACCCCAACCCCCCGACCCGCGATCACCAACAGATCCCCCACCCGAGCCATCCGCCTGGGCAACCGCGGCACCACCACATCAACAATCCCGACCAACGCCGGCGCCACAGGATCACCCAGATCAAGCACCCCGATCTGATCATCGTCCAGCGCCACGTATCCATACCCATCCGACACCTCGATCGCCCTCGGTCTCGCCCCGATCACGACCTCCCCAACAACCTCGTACGACTCGGGGTCCAGCACCCGAACACTGTTCGCCACCGGATCGCCAGCATACAGATAGCCCGCATCCGAACCGATCGCGCTCGTCCCCAGGTCGACGCCACCCGGATCAAGAAAGCAAGATTGCCCCAGCGCCCCACCCGCAAGGACCGCGCACACCACCCCCACCCACACACCAACCAATCCCAAGCGCTCCACCATCGCCCATTCTCCTCTGGCCATGTACACCGGATGGCCATGTACACCGGACCGCGCCGACTCACGACCCACAATACCACACACCCAACCCCGCACCCAACAAAAGAAGAAAGGACCCGCCCCAGTCGGAGCGGGCCCTCGATTCACATCACGATCGAACGTCCGAACTCACGGACAACCCGCGTTGAACTCCTGCAGGAACACGCTGATATCGAAGAAATCAAACGCCGTGTCCCCGTTGTAATCCACGCTCTCGTTCAGCAGCTCGGACACATCGAAGAAGTCCAGCTGACCGTCCGCGTTCAGGTCCGCGTCCGAGCACGCCTCCGTCACGTCGTGCGACAGCAGCAGACCCCCGATCGGGCCCGGGGTCAGCCCGGGACCCGCGATCGACGCGATCAGCCCCGCGCCCCCGCCGCGCTCGAAGAACTCGATCCGGATCCGGTGATGACCCGCCGCCAGCGCGATCGAACCCGACCGGGACTCCATCCCGTGCAGCCCGTCGTTGTCCACCACCAGCTCGTCACCGATATACAACCGCGACCCGTCGTCGCTCTCGGTCGTGAACGTGTACAAGCCGTCGATGAACGCCCAGTAGTACCCGTCGAACACCGCGCCCACGTCGTCGCTCAGCCCCGAGTTGATGAACACCCCGTTCGTCGACGCGTAGTTCACGCTCGTCGACACCCCCTGCCCGATCGGCTCGAGCGCCGAGAAGTCCGGGAGCGCGCTCAGTTGGGGCAGGTCGTAGTACCGCAGACGCAGACCCTGGATCGGATCGTTCCGCGTGTCCGCCGGCCGCAGCGGCGACACGTCGATCGTCGCCGCCGCCGCGCTCGACCCGCCCGCGCCGCTGATCGTGTACGGGAACGCATCGCTCCCCGTGAACCCCGCCGGAGGCGTGTACCGCACCAGGTCCCGACCGTTCGAACCCGCGCCCGTGAGCACCTCCACCGTCCCGCCGCTGGCGCTCACCGGCGACACGCTCGCCAAAGCGATCGCGTCGCACGACGCGCCCATGTCGTTCGCCAGCACATCGATGTCCACCGGGCTCCCCTGGAACGTCTGGGCGAAGTCATCCACCCCGCTCACCCCCACGCCCTCGATGTTGCACGGGATCGTCGTCAGGTAGTTCTCGATCACCGTCTGCACCCGAGGATGGAAGTTGAGCACGATGTTCTGGATCCCGCCCGAACACGTGTGGCAGTACGACATGATCGTCCCCCCGAACGCGCCCGCGCAGTTCCCGTTCCCGCACCCGTCGATCACCGGGGTGTACGAATCGTGCGTGTGACCCGTCCCGAAGTTGTGACCCAGCTCGTGCGCCGCCACCACGATGTCCCAGTTCCCCGAGTGATCCACCAGCGGGTACGGGAAGAACCCGTTGAGATACCCCGACACCCCGTACCCCCACTGCGTCGAGCACATCGTCGACAGATACGCCACACCCCCGTACTCCATGTTCTGCTTGCCCGTCAGGTAATGCACCAGCGTCCGGTCCACCCCGTTCATGTTCGCACGCCAGTGGTTCCGCACCTCGTCGAGCGGATCCCCGCCCGCCGTGTACGGATCGTTGTTCGCGCCCCACACCCGAACGAACGGCACACTGAGCCGCACGTTCACGTCACGCTCGTAGATCTCCGACACCGCACCCATGAGCGACAACGCGTACGCCGCCGAAGCGTTCGTGTTCCCGTCGAACAACCGGTCCGTGAACTCGTAATCCGTCTCGATCGCGATCTGCGCGATCTGGCACGTCGTCCCCAAACGCTCGATCGGCTCGTCCCCCTCGAACGCGTGCTGACCACCGAACGGCTCGAGATGCACATGCCCCGCCTCGTACCCGCACGAAGGCGCCACCGACGCGCCATCGAGATCTGAGAGCGCCATCGTCTTGAGCGATCCCACCAGATCACGACCCGCGACCACCGGCCCCGTCGAGATCGACGTCATCTCCCCCCCGATCTCCACGAACCCGTTCGTCCCCCACTCCGACACCGCCACGTACGCCAGCGAATCGGGCTCGCCCTCGACAAACCCCGAAAGCACCACGACCTCCGGCCATTCCCGCCGCTCGAGCCCGCTCTCCGTCCCCACCCAAAGCTCCGCCCCGTCCCCGAGCACATCCACCCGGTCCAGACGAAGATCGCGCATCACCCCCCCGACCTCGAGCCGCTCGATCCGAACGCTCGACCCCATCTCCACGCTCCGAAGCGACGAGAACTCCACCGCGTCCGCCCGCACCCCCACGAGCCGAGACTGCGCCATCGCGGAACCGGACACACCACACACAACCAGAGCAAGCGCGCCACGCGCAGCGATCGACACCATCGGTAATCCTCCCGCGCCCATCACGACAACAGGCGACTTGAACACCACATCGGGCATGAGACCCGCCCAGAACAGGGCGCACAGACACTTCCTGCACGAAACAGTTCCAATCTACAGCATCCCACCCCCCGCTTCAACCCCCGACCAAGAACCGGGGATTCTCCCCAACCACCACCCGACCCCCCTCATTCACACCCCACCGCAAGGTCTTGTAGGAACGCGCTGATATCAAAGAAATCAAAAACTGTGTCCCCGTTGTAGTCCACCGACCCACTCAACAGGATCGAAAGATCAAAGAAGTCCGCCGTCGTGTCCCCGTTCAGATCCGCGAGGCAGTCACCAAGATAGAGCTGCATATTCACAGTGCTTTCAACAAACTCGCCAATCCCGGGCGCGTCCAGCGCATTGCCTCGGGCAATCGCGAACAACGTATAAATCCCCCCGCGCTTCGCCGCCGACGACACCTCGAGCGTCCAACCCTCCCCGCGCGACTCCACCTCCACCCCATCGAACGCTCGATCCAGATCCCCCCACGCCCACCCATCCAATGAAAAAAGCCGCCCCCGCAAACAGGGACGGCCTTCATTTCATCATTCACCCAGGCCTCAGCCCTTCGCCGACCAACCCGCCTTGAACGACTTCAGCCCGTCCTCGAGCTTCTTCGCCAGCTCGTCGCTCAACGCCTTCGACTCGTTGAGCTCGTCCCACACACCCTTGCCCTGCGTCTGGAAGTACTCGAGCATCGCCTTCTCGAACGACGCCACCTGATCGATCTTCACATCGTCAAGGAACCCCTTCGTCCCCGCGTAGATCGAGATGATCTGGTCCACAACATGCTGCGGCACATACTGCGGCTGCTTGAGCAGCTCCACCATCCGCGCCCCGCGATCCAGCTGCGCCTGCGTCGCCTTGTCCAGATCCGTACCCAGCTGCGCGAACGCCTCGAGCTCGCGGTACGCCGCCAGGTCCAGACGCAGCGAACCCGCGATCTTCTTCATCGCCTTCACCTGCGCCGCACCGCCCACGCGCGACACCGAGATGCCCACGTTGATCGCCGGCCGCACACCCGAGAAGAACAACTCGGGCTCAAGGTAGATCTGACCGTCAGTGATCGAGATCACGTTCGTCGGGATGTACGCCGAAACGTCGCCCTCCTGCGTCTCGATCACCGGCAGCGCCGTCAGCGAACCCGCCCCGTTCTCGTCGCTCAGCTTCGTCGCGCGCTCGAGCAGACGCGAGTGCAGGTAGAACACGTCCCCGGGGAACGCCTCGCGACCCGGAGGACGACGCAGCAGCAGCGACAGCTGACGGTACGCGACCGCCTGCTTCGAAAGGTCGTCATACACACACAGCACGTGCTTCGGATACGGCGCGCCGTTCGCGAGCGTCTTGCCCGCCTCCTTGCCCGACCACATGAAGTGCTCGCCCATCGCGCACCCCGTGTACGGCGCGATGTACTGCATCGGCGCCGGGTCCGACGATCCCGCGTTCACCACGATCGTGTAATCCATCGCCCCCTTCTCACGCAGCGTCTGCACCACGCCCGCCACCGTCGATTCCTTCTGACCGACCGCGACGTACACGCACACCACCGCGTCCTTCGTCCCCCAGAACTGCTTCTGGTTGATGATCGCGTCGATCGCGACCGCCGTCTTCCCCGTCTTCCGGTCGCCGATGATCAGCTCACGCTGACCGCGACCGATCGGGATCATCGCGTCCACCGCCTTGATCCCCGTCTGCAAGGGCTCGTGCACCGGCTGACGCTCCGCGATCCCCGGCGCGATGATGTCCACCATCGACGTCTCGCTCGTCCCAAGCTCCGGCCCATCATCGAGCGTCCGACCCAACGGGTCCACCACCCGCCCCAGAAGCGCCTCGCCCACCGGCACCGACAACAGCTTCCCCGTCGCCTTGACCGTGTCCCCCTCCTTCACGCTCAGGTAGTCCCCGTAGATGACCGCGCCGACCGTGTCCTCTTCCAGGTTCATCACCTGACCCATCACCGAGCCGTCCTTCGACTCGAACTCGATGAGCTCGCCGGCCTTCGCCTTCGACAACCCGTAGATCCGCGCGATCCCGTCGCCGATCTCGACGACACGACCCACCTCCGAGATCTCGAGCTGGCTCGAGAACTGCTCGACTTCCTGTTTGATCACGCTCACGATCTCGTCGGTCTTGATCTTCACGATTCGCTCCAACGCGCCCGGGACACCGCCCGAAACGCCTAAGAAAGGTCAGCTGCCGATGATGGTCCGTCTGTCGTTCCCCACGCGCCGATCACCTCGATGCGCCGGGCCACAAGCGTAGGTCCCCTCCCCCCCGATGTCTCCACTCCACACCCACCCATCCCCGAAACAATCCCCCCTCCCAACCCCCAGAACCCCCTCCCCGTCCCGCCAAACAGGACCCCCACACCCCCGTGCCACCGACCAGCGCCCCGCAGGTCACTGCCAACCACCCCACGCGCCCCATCGCCCTCTGTCTTCGCACCCTCCCCCGCACGCGGGGGAGGGCAGGGCGGGGGTGTCCTGTCTTCGCACCCTCCCCCGCGTGCGGGGGAGGGCTGGGTGGGGGTGTCTTCAAGTCTTCCACCTCGCCTTCCACCTCCTCTCCTCCCCCGGGCTTCCGGGGGGGCGGGGGAGGTGTCACGCGCCGCGTGACGGAGGGGGTGTCTTGATTTCTTCCCCCCCCTGTCCTCTGACTTCTCTGACTTCTCTGTGTGCTCTGTGTGCTCTGTGTGCTCTGTGGTCAATGCCTTCCCCCCATGTCTTCCGCCTTCTCCGCGCCCCTCAACCCCCGAGCCCCGTGCCACTGACCGGCGCTTCGCAGGTCAGTGCCGAACACCACCCGCCTTCCCCCTCAAGACCCCCCACCACCATCACCCCCCGCGCCCCCAGCGCCCACCTCGCTCCGGCGCGTGATCGTGAACCCGATCTCCGGGATCGCCGACCGCACCACGCACCCCGCCGGCAGCCCTTGGATCACCGGCGTTTTCGCCCGGATCCCGCGCTCGAGCTCCTGGAACGACAACGCCAGCACCGCGATCGGGCCCGCCGAACCGTCCGCGATCGACCCCAGCGCATCGCTCGGCCCCGCAACGAGCACGTTCACCAGGTCCTCGTCCCCCGGGTTGATCCGGATGTCCCACCGACCCACCTCCCCCGGCGCGAGCAGCACCTGCACCGGGAGACGCTCGATCGTCGTCGTCTGCGTCGTCGCGCTGAGCGTCAACCGCACGTCCACCCGCGCCGGCGTCACCCGAAGCGCCCACGACCCGCCCGACGCGCCCGATCCCAGGGCGATCGGGAGCTCCACCGGGACCTCCGGGATGATCTCCAGACGACCCGGGGTCAGCGACGACACCACCGAACCCGCCGGACGCGCCACCGCTTCGAGCGCGCCCGCCGACGACACCACCGAGCTCGGCCCGCGCACCTTCACCGACGCGGGCACCGCGCGCGGCGCCCCGTCGAGACGGATCCCGCTCGCAACGTCCACCCGGACCGGCGCCTCCACCTCCACGATCCGGTCCACCTCCACCATCGCCGTGTCGTTCGTGATCGATCGCACGCTCACCCCGTGCGAGCGCAGCGCCGGGTGGTCGCGCACGATCGCGCGCAGGTCGATCTCGTGCACCCCCGCGCTGCTCGGGATCTCCCCGCCCGTCGCGAGCTCGAGCGTCCCGTGCAGCTCGCGCACCGCCTGGTCGAGCGACGCGAGCGACCCCTCGAGCTCCACAACCACCACCGGGTTCCACACCGCCCCGGGCGCGGGACGCACCACCTGGGGAGACTCCCGATCGTCGGGCGCGCCCACCAGCACGAGCTGGAGCTCCACGCTCCTCGACTGGATCATCCGCGACTCGGCGAGCAACCACACCACCGCCGTGATCAGCGTCACGAGCAGCACCGTCCGCACCCGCTCACCCCATGTCACCGTGCGCAGACCCGCCATCAGGACGCCTCCCGCTTCGATTCGCCGCCCGAGCGATCGCTCCCCGCGTCGTGTCCCGTGTCGGCGCCGCTCGGGTCATCGGGAGCCCCCGCGTCCGAGGCCGCCCCCTCGCTCATGGTCTGGGGCTTCTTGCGCTTCTTGGGCGCGGGGTCGTCCGTCTTCTCCACGAACCCCCGGTCCGGATCGTCCGCGACCACGTCCGACGGCGTGTCCTGCTCGGGCGCGTGCCCGAGGATGTCCGCGATGCGCGCCTCGAGCTCCGCGGGATCGACCGGGTCGCTCAGCGCGCCGCGCTCCGCGAGACGGATGAGCCCGGTCTCCTCCGAGACGACGATCACCAGCGCGTCCGACTCGCGCGTGACCCCCAGGGCCGCGCGGTGGCGCGACCCGAAGGACTGGTCCGTGATGTCCGCGGCGCTGGCCATGGGGAGCTGGACCCCGGCGCTGTGGATGCGTTCGCCGCGGATCACGACCGCGAGATCGTGCAGCGCCGACCCGGGGTGGAAGATGGTCTGGATGAGCGCGGAGGTCAGCTTCGCGTCCACGGGGGTCCCGCCCTCGAGGAAGGACTTGAGCCCGACGCGCCGCTCGATGACGATGATCGCGCCGAAGCGCGCCTTGGACAGGAACACGCAGGCCGGCGCGAGCTCCCCGGCGATCATCGCGGCGCCCTGCTGGGTCGCCGTGAAGAAACGCGTCTCGCCCAGACGGATGAGCGCGCGCCGGAGCTCGGGCTGGAAGATCACGACCAGCGCCAGCGCGATGACCGCGAGGAACCGGTCGTAGAGGTACGCGAGCCGACCGAGCGTGTCGTCCCCGAGCACCCGGACCACGAGGGTCCCGATGATGAGCACGAGGATCAGACCCTTGATCGCGCGCGCGGCGCGCGTGCCCTGGAGGAAGCGCAGGATCGCGTAGGCGACGACCCAGATGATCACCAGCTCGATGAGCACCTCCCACAGCGCGTAGGCGCTGAGCCGGTTGAGGAGGTCTTCGAGTCGGGTGAACGTTCCCAAGTTGGGCTCCCGGAGGGGGTTGCTCGGGGGTCGGCGCGGATGAATGATCGATTCTAACCGAACGTGCCGGCCCGAGCAGCGCGGAGCGCCCGATGAGACACACAATCACCTCGATCGAGACCACCCCCAACCCCAGGGCGCGCAAGCTGATCGTGGATCCCGCGCCGGGTCGGATCGTGTCGTGCCTCCCGGGGCAGGCGGAGATCGGCGACGATCTGGCGCGCCGGCTCATGGGGATCGAGGGGGTGGAGACGGTGCTGATCCATACCCGGTTCATCACGGTGTGCGTGTCGGAATGTTCCACGTGGAACAATGTCAAGGGCGCTGTCGTGCGCGCGCTGGCGGGGGATGGGGGGGGTGGTTCTGGTGAACAGGATGGATGACCGGGGTTGTGCGCACAGGATCGAATGTTGGTTCGGGGCGAACCGGCGCGCGCTGCCTTGGCGGACGGACCCGAGGGAGCCGTACCGGTCGCTGGTGAGCGAGCTGATGCTTCAGCAGACCCAGGTGTCCAGAGTCATCGAGAAGTTCGGTGTGTTCATGGAGCGGTTCCCGACGGTGTTCGATCTGGCGCGTGCGCCGGAGGAGGATGTGCTGGGCGCGTGGTCGGGGCTCGGGTATTACCGGCGGGCGCGGCTGCTGCATGCGTGCGCGAGGGCGATTGTCGAGGAGCACGGGGGGGAGGTGCCGGGGGATGTGGAGGCGCTGCTGAAGCTGCCTGGGATCGGGCGGTACACGGCGGGGGCGATCGCGTCGATCGTGTTCGGGGCGCGCGAGCCGATCGTGGACGGGAACGTGGCGCGGGTGGTGCTGCGGATCCACAATCATGATGCGGACCCCGGCGCGGGGTCGACGCAGAAATGGGTGTGGGAGCGGGCGCGGGGGCTGGTGGAGGCGTGCGATGACCCGGCGCTGTGTAATGAGGGGTTGATGGAGCTGGGGGCGCTGGTGTGCACGCCCAGGTCGCCGGCGTGTGATCGGTGCCCGGTGCGGGGGATGTGCGCGGCGAATGCGCACGGGACGACGGGTTCGGTCCCGGTGCCCAAGGCGCGGGCGGAGCAGACGGAGCTGTTCGCGGCCGCGCTTTTAGCGCGTGACAGTGCGGGTCGGGTGTGGGTGGAGCGGCGCGGAGAGACGGGGTTGTGGGCGCGGATGTGGGGGCCGCGGTGCGCGGAGCGGGAGGATCGGGCGTGGACGGATGACGAGGCGATGGGGGCGCTGGGGATCGCGGACGGGGGGCGGCTGGTGGGGTCGTTCACGCACACGACGACGCACCGGATCGTGCGGTTTTCGGTGTATCGGGGTGCGGCGGGGGACGTGGGCGGCGATGGGCGGTGGGTGACGCTCGAGGAGGCGCGGTCGATGGGATTGTCGAGCGCGCACGAGCGCGTGCTGGCGATGTCGGATACGCTGTTCGCATGATCGTCGGCGTGATCGTTCCGGTGTACAACGAGATCAACGTGCTGGGCGCGATGTTCGAGCGGTTGTCGTCGACGGCGGTGCCCACGCTCCCGGACGGGACGGCGTGCGAGCGGCGGGTGTATTTGATCGATGACGGGTCGACGGACGGGTCGGGGGCGCTGGTGGACGAGCTGGCGCGGGGCGACGGGGTGTCGGCGGTGCACCAGCCGATGAACCTGGGGAAGGGCGCGGCGCTGAGCGCGGGGTTCCGGGCGGCGCTGGCGGACGGGTGCGACGTGCTGATCATCCAGGACGCGGACCTGGAGTACGACCCGGCGGACCATCAGGCGGTGCTGGGGCCGATCTTGTCGGGGCGGGCGGACGCGGTGATCGGGACGCGGTTTTTGGGGCAGACGCACCGGGTGCTGTATTTCTGGCACTCGATCGCGAACAAGGTGATCACGGTCTTGAGCAACATGCTGAGCAATCTGAACCTGACGGACATCGAGTGCGGGTCCAAGGCGTTCACGCGCGTGGTGGCGGAGCGGATCACGATCACGGAGCGTCGGTTCGGGGTGGAGCCGGAGTTGGTGGCGAAGCTGGCGAGGATGCGGATCGAGGACGGGGACGGTGGGCGGCGGGCGCTGCGGGTGTACGAGGTGCCGGTGTCGTACGCGGGGCGGACGTACGAGGAGGGGAAGAAGATCGGGTGGCGGGACGGGGTGGAGGCGCTTTGGTGCATTGTGAAGCACAACTGTTGAGGGGGGTGGGCAATGGGGAATGGGCAATAGGCAATGGGGAAGTCGGGAGGAGGAAGACAGGTACGCAGAGGGGGCAGAGGCCGCGGGGGGCGCAGAGAAGGCGGAAGGCAAGGGGGGAAGACATTGACCACAGAGCACACAGAGCACACAGAGAAGGCAGAGAAGTCAGTGGACAGGGGGAGAAATGAAGACACCCCCTCCGTTACGCGGCGCGTGACACCTCCCCCGGCCCCCCCGAAGCCCGGGGGAGGAGAGAAGATGTTGGGGGCATTTGACAACCTGCTTTGGGCTTGGCCGCAGAGCAGGGCAGCGGGCGAAGACACGACTGCGCCGAAGACGGCGAGTCGTGGCACCCGGCGCGTGGGGTGTTTGGCACTGACCTGCGGAGCGCCGGTCGGTGGCACGGATCATGGGGTGTTGGGATCCGGGGGGATGTGGATGGGGGGTTTGTGGGCTTTGGTGCGGATCCAGTTGATGGATCGGTGGACGGGTCGTTTGCGGACGAGGGCGCGTTCGAGTGTGTATTTGCCGGGGAAGTCGAGGAGGGAGAGGGCGATGAGGATGGAGAGGATGCCTTGGCCTGGGGTGATGAGCATGATGAGGCCTCCGGTGAGGAGGATGAGGGCGAGGATGTTTTTGAGGATGCGGAGGGTCCAGCGGATGGCGGGGTGGGCGCGGAAGGTGGGGAGCGGTTCACGTGTGTCGCGGGTGAAGTAGTCGGCGGGGAGGCGGGTGAGGATGAAGGGGACGAGGAGGAGGGTGGCGACGAAGGTGATGATCGAGGCGGCGGCGAGGAAGGTGATGAGGGTTTGGGTGTCGGGCACGGGGGATTGTTGGGGGGGTGGGTGAAGTCTGGTACGCAGAGGGGGCGGAGATCGCTGAGGGCGCGGAGAAGGCGGAAGACGGTGGGGGAAAGCATGAAGACACCCCCCTCCGTCACGCTGCGCGTGACACCTCCCCCGGAAGCCCGGGGGAGGAGAGAGGACGGGGAGGGAGAGGGAAGAGCGGGAGTGGAGGGGGAAGACAAGAAGAGGGAGCCCTCACCCCGGCCCTCTCCCCGGGGGAGAGGGAGGAAGACATTGGAGGCATCTGACAACCTGCTTTGGGCTTCGCCGCAAAGCAGGGCACCCGGAGGGGTTGGTTGTTGCGGGTTAGCCGACGATTCGGGTGCAGTGTTCGAGTTTGGCGTCGAGTTCGGGCTCGGTGTCGGCGGTGAGGGTGATGTGGGCGAGTTTGCGGTTGGGGCGCTCGGGTTTGTGGTAGTCGTGGAGGTGGGCGCTTGTGAGGGATTCGAGGGCGCCTGGGCGGGGGTGGTGGCCGATGATGTTGATCATGGCGCTGGGTTTGGCGGGGGCGGGGTCGATGAGGGGGAGGTTCATGACGGCTCGGACGTGGTTCTCGAACTGGGAGCAGGGGGTGCCTTCGATGGTCCAGTGTCCTGTGTTGTGGACGCGGGGTGCGATCTCGTTGGCGATGAGCTGGGCGTTTTCGCCGGCGCCGACCTGGAAGAACTCGACGGCGATGGTGCCGACGTAGTCGAGGTGGTTGAGGATTTTGGTGGCTGCCGATGTGGCTTGTTGATAGACGGATTCGGGGACGTCGCGTGCGGGGGCTTTGGTGACGCGGAGGATTCCGGCGCGGTGGATGTTGTGGTTGAGGGGGTAGGTGACGACGTGGGCGTCCAGAGCACGGGTGGCGATGATGGAGAGTTCTCGGGAGAAGGGGACGAAGGCGTCGAGGATGGCGGGGACTTTGCCGATGGTTTTCCAGGCGAGGTCGATGGATGCGGGGGCGTCGATGAGGGCCTGGCCTTTGCCGTCGTATCCGAGTCGTCGTGCTTTGAGGAGGCAGGGGGTGCCCAGGTTGTGGACGGCGGTGCGGAGTTCGTCGATGGTGGCCGCGGGTTGCATGGGGGGCGCGGGGATGTCGAGGTCGGCGAACATGGTGCGTTCGTTGAGCCGGTCCTGGGCGGTTTCGAGGGCGATTGGTCCGGGGCGGACGGGGGCGGTGTGCATGACGCGGCGGGCGCTGGTGACGGGGACGTTCTCGAACTCGTAGGTGACGGCGTCGGATTTGGCGGCGAGCTCGTCGAGGGCGCTGGTGTCGTCGTAGTCGGCGCGGATGATGTCGCACGCGTGTGAGGCGGGGCAGGAGGGGCTCGGGTCGAGGGCGATGGTGTTGATGTGGAGGGTGCGTGCGGCTTGGGCGAGCATCATGCCCAGTTGTCCGCCTCCGATGATGCCGAGGGTTGGTTGGGGCATGGTGGGCTGGGTCCGCTCCCTGACGGTCGCGGCTCGTTGAAGCGCTGGCGGTCAGGCGCGGGGGTCTTGGTGCGCGGTGACGGAATCGTGCTGGGCTTTGCGGAAGTGTTCGAGGCGCTGGGCGAGGTCGGGGTCGCTGAGGGCGAGGATCTGCGCGGCGAGGAGGCCGGCGTTTCGGGCGCCGGCTTTGCCGATGGCGACGGTGGCGACGGGGACGCCTGCGGGCATCTGGACGATGGAGAGGAGGGAGTCGAGTCCCTGGAGTGCGCGGGACTGGACGGGGACGCCGATGACGGGGAGGGTGGTCATGGCGGCGACCATGCCGGGGAGGTGTGCGGCGCCGCCGGCGCCGGCGATGATGACCTTGAGTCCTCGGTCGCGGGCGGTTTTGGCGTAGTCGGACATTTCGTGGGGGGTGCGGTGTGCGGAGACGACTTTGACTTCGTGTGGGATGTTGAGTTCGTCGAGTGAGGCGACGGCGTGCTGCATGCAGTCCGGGTAGTCGGACTTTGATCCCATGATGACGCCGACGGTTGGGGGGGTCATGGGTGGATGATAGGGGTTGGTGGTTGGGGAGGGGGGTTACCAGGGGATGGCGAGGCCGAAGACGAGGGAGCCGAAGTGGTGTTGGTCGGGTTGGCGTTCGAATCGTTCGGACTGGATGTGCTGGGTCCATCCGAGGTAGAGGGATTTGTACTGGGCGACGAGGCCGACGGAGAGGGTGGCGACGAGTGGTTCGCGCTTTGCGGAGCGTGAGGAGGCGAAGGCGGTGCCGTCGATGAAGATGTCGCGTGCGACGAGGTCGACGGCGAGGGAGGTGTAGAGGTAGAGGGAGAAGGGTTTGTCGTCGGGGAGGGAGGCGATCCGGGCGGTGGTGTGGTCGCTTTGGGTGAGGATGGAGGGGGGGCCGAAGGTGTCGGGGAGGTTGTATCCGAGGCGGGCGGTCATGCGTGAGCGTGCGGCGATGCGGACGGTGCCCAGGTCGGCGCCGAGCTGCGGGAGGAGGTCGAGGTGGAGCCCGGCGATGTCGGCTTTGTCGGAGCGCCAGGTGCGGGTGAAGTTGAGGTTGATGGTGGGTTCGTTGGGGAGTTGGTTGTCCCATCCGAGCGGGAAGATTTCTTCGGGGAAGGTGTTGTGGATCCATTTCTGGATGGTTTCGCCGGCAGCGGCGGGGCCGACGATTCCGAGCACGAGTTCGAGGGAGTCGTGGGTGTGTTGTTCGGCGCGTTGGAGGGTGAGTGAGAGCGCGAGGTATCCGGCGTAGGGGTGGTCGCGGGCCGGGGGGTTCTGTCGGCGGAGGTCGTTGGGTGTGTAGATGTGTTGTTCGAGGGCGAGTGCGATGCCGAAGCGGGTGTCGGACCAGGTGTCGGGGGTGAGCCGGTCGGCGAGGGGTGCGGGGAGGTTTGGGTCGAAGGAGAGTTCGATTTTGATGGCGTTGGTGTAGTAGCGGTCGG
Source organism: uncultured Phycisphaerales bacterium (assembly GCA_965652365.1). Lineage (GTDB taxonomy): Bacteria > Planctomycetota > Phycisphaerae > Phycisphaerales > UBA1924 > UBA1924. The sequence continues at coordinate 217 of CBFGUD010000027.1, read as the reverse complement.
TGTCGTCGATGAGGTTGGGGACGGTGCCGTCGTTGTCCCAGTAGAGGGTGAGGTCTCGTGTGATCCATCGGTCGAGGTCGAGGATGTGTTCGTAGGAGTCGGGGTTTTCGACGGGGGGTTCGATGGGGGCGGGTTCGGGTTGGGTGGTGGTTTCGGGCTGGGCGAAGGCGGGCGCGAAGGTGAGGAGGAACGCGGCGAGGGCGGTGAGGATGGGGGC
>CBFGUD010000026.1:0-29786 GCA_965652365.1 uncultured Phycisphaerales bacterium | reverse complement strand
GAGGGGGGGCGGGGGGGAGGGGGGGTCTGGGGATGCGGCACGTCAGCGCAGCGCCTTGCACCAGAGCCGCACGCACTCGCGCCGGGGCGCAGTGACCCCGCACTCGGGGCAGGTGTCATCCCCCGATGCCCGAGCGGACAGGTCGTAGAAGCACTTCGGGCAGCGGTGGCACCGGACGGGGATGAGGCGCTTGCCCAGCCGGGCTTTCATGGCTCTGTCGATCAAGCTTGCGATGAGGAACATGAAAATACAGCTCACGCTCGCTTCGAGCCAGATCTTCCACGCGGACGCGAAGAAGCCCGGGTCGTTCGGATCGCGCGTCTCGAAGAACATCCAGTGAAAGAAGAGCACGATGATCGCGGCGTGGAGACCCACGAACCCCGAGGCGGGGATCAGCTTCACGAGCCAACCGAAGCTCAGCCAGACCGAGTGTTTCCAGGTCTGCTGCTCGGTGACCGTTTCGATGGGCTGCTTCGAGTTGGCCCGGCTCGACCACGGTCGCTTGCGCGCCATGTCACTCGACCGTCACCGACTTCGCGAGGTTCCGGGGCTTGTCCACGTCGTGCCCGCGCATCAAGGCGGCGTGGTACGACAGGAGTTGGAGCGGGACCACGGTCACCATCGGGCTCAGGCATTCCTCGACCTCGGGGACGTAGAGCACGTCCTCGGCGAGGGTCGCGATCTGCTCGTCGCCTTCGGTCGCGACGGCGATGATGTGCCCGCCGCGTGCTTTGACTTCTTCGATGTTGCTCAAGACCTTGTCGTACTGGTTGCCTTTGTTGGCGATGAAGACGACGGGCATCCCCTCGTCGATGAGCGCGATCGGGCCGTGCTTCATCTCCGCGGCCGGCATGCCCTCGGCGTGGATGTAGGAGATTTCCTTGAGCTTGAGCGCGCCCTCCATGGCCGTCGGATAGTTGTACCCGCGTCCGAGGAAGAGCCAGTTGTCGCGGTGGACGTACTTCTCGGTGACCTTGCGGACATGATCGTTGGTCTCCAGGACGCGCTCGATCATGTCCGGGACGCGCTCGAGCTCGCGCATGAGCCGGGCGCTCGCTTCGGGGGACATCATGCGCCGGCGCGCCATGAACAGGGAGATCATGGTGAGCACCGCGACCTGCCCGGTGAAGGCCTTGGTGCTCGCGACCCCGATCTCGGGGCCCACGCGCAGGTACACCCCCGCGTCGGTCTCGCGGGTGATCGTGGATCCGACGACGTTGATGACCCCGAGCGACAGGGCGCCGCGGTCCTTGGCTTCGAGGAGCGCCGCGAGCGTGTCCGCGGTTTCCCCGGACTGGGAGACGGCGACGACGACGGTCCCGTCCTCGATGAGCGGGTTGCGGTAGCGGAACTCGCTCGCGTACTCGCACTCCGCGGGGATCTTCGCGAGGTCCTCGAGGAGGTACTCCCCGATCATCGACGCGTGGAGCGCCGTCCCCTGCGCCGTGAGGATGACGCGCCGGGACTTGACGAGCTCTTTCGCGTAGGCGTTGAGCCCCCCGAGCACGACCTTGCCCTCGTTCTTGTCGAGTCGCCCCTTGAGGCACCGGCGGATCGCGTCGGGCTGCTCGTGGATCTCCTTGAGCATGTAGTGCTCGAAGGACCCGAGCTCGATCTCGTCGAGGTCCATCTCGAGCTGGGAGATCTTGGGCGAGAGCTCGACGTCGTCGACGGTGCTCGTGCGGAACCCGTCGCGCGTGATGCGCACGACGGAGTAGTCGTCGAGGGTCATCGCCTGGGTGGTGTGCGCGATGATCGCGCTCGCGTCGGACGCGACGATGTACTCGCCCGACCCGATCCCGACGAGCAGGGGAGAACCCTTGCGCGCACAGACCATGACATCGGGCTCCTTCTCGCAGATCACCGCGATCGCGTACGCGCCGCGGACCTCGCGCAGCGCGGACTGGACCGCTTTCTCCAGATCGACCCCGTTCTCCGGGTCGTAGAGGTGCGAGATGAGCATCCCGAGGACCTCGGTGTCGGTCTCGGACTCGAAGGTGTGCCCCTTCTCCTCGAGGAGCCGGCGGATGGAGGCGTAGTTCTCGATGATCCCGTTGTGGATCAGCGCGATCCCGTGGTCCCGGTCCCGGTGGGGGTGCGCGTTGAGCTGGGTGACCCCGCCGTGGGTCGCCCAGCGGGTGTGGGCGATCCCGATGGTCCCGTGGATCCCCCCGATGGATTCGAGTTCATGCTCCAGGTTCGCGACGCGTCCGACGGCTTTGGCGATCTGGAGCCCGTTGCCGTTGATCGCGGCGACCCCCGCGGAGTCGTAGCCCCGGTATTCGAGCCGTTTGAGCCCCTCGATGAGGAGGGGCTGGGCTTGCTTGGTGCCGATATACGCGACGATCCCGCACATGCTGTGGAACTCCTGAGCGTGGCCGCGGCGATGGAACCAAGAGGATCGCGGCGCGTCCCCGATTCTACGAAGTCGGCGCGTCCGTGTTCGCGGGTCAGAAAGATTGATAGGTGCGACCCAGACCCGCGCCAAACCTCGTCGGACACGCGGATCAGGGCTACACTCGTCCAGTTTATCCAGACCCAATCCAGCCCCTGCTCAACCCCCGCGAGACGCTCCCCCATGCCCAGACGCGACGACGTGCGGACCATCCTCCTCATCGGATCCGGACCCATCGTCATCGGGCAGGGCTGCGAGTTCGACTACTCGGGCACCCAGGCGTGCAAGGCGCTCAAGGACGAGGGGTACCGGGTCGTCCTGGTCAACTCGAACCCCGCGACGATCATGACCGACCCCGCGATGAGCGACCGGACCTACATCGAGCCCATCACCCCCGAGTCCGTCCGCAAGATCATCGAGAAGGAGCGCGAGCTCGGCACCCCGATCGACGCGGTCCTCCCCACCCTGGGCGGACAGACGGCCCTCAACTGCGCGTGCGAGCTCCACGACCAGGGCGTGTTCGAGCTCTACGGGATCGAGATGATCGGCGCGGACCGGAAGGTGATCCACCGCGCCGAGGACCGCAAGGCGTTCTCCGATATCTGCCACGAGATCGGGCTCGCGACCCCCGAGTCGCGCACGTGCGAGACCCTCGAGGAAGCGGAGGCGTTCGTCGAGATCGTCGGGCTCCCCGCGATCGTGCGCCCCGCGTTCACGCTCGGGGGGTGGGGCGGGGGGATCGCGTACAACCGCGCCGAGTTCGAGGAGCTGGTCACACGCGGGATCAACGCGTCGATGATCGGGCAGATCCAGGTCGACCGCTCGCTCATCGGGTGGAAGGAATACGAGCTCGAGGTCGTCCGCGACACGAACGACAACTGCGTCATCGTGTGCTCGATCGAGAACATCGACGCGATGGGCGTGCACACGGGGGACTCGATCACGGTCGCGCCGCAGATGACCCTGACGGACAAGGAGTATCAGAAGCTCCGCGATGCGTCGCTCGCGATCATGCGGGCCGTCGGGGTCGAGACGGGGGGGTCGAACGTCCAGTTCGCGGTCAACCCGAACCCGGAGCGCCCCAAGGACGGGTCCGAGCCCCCGTTCGAGTTCGTGGTCATCGAGATGAACCCGCGCGTGAGCCGGTCTTCAGCGCTCGCGTCGAAGGCGACGGGCTTCCCCATCGCCAAGATCGCGGCCAAACTCGCGGTGGGCTACACCCTCGACGAGCTGCGCAACGACATCACGGGGACCACGAGCGCGTGCTTCGAGCCCACGATCGATTACGTGGTCACGAAGATGCCCCGCTGGACGTTCGAGAAGTTCCCCGAAGCGGACGAGACCCTGACGACCCAAATGAAATCCGTCGGGGAGGGCATGGCGATCGGGCGCACCTTCAAGGAATCGCTCCAGAAGGTCATCCGCTCGATGGAGGTCAAGCGCTTCGGGCTCGGGCTCGACAAGCACGATCTGTGGCTCAGCGCCCAGCGCGACGGCGCGGACGAAGAAGCCAAGGCCGCCTGGCCCATCGACACCGACAAGCTCATCCGCAAGCTCAGCGTCCCGTCGCAGGGGCGCCTGTACTACGTGCGCTACGCGTACAAGATGGGGTGGACGACCGAGCAGATCCACGAGCACACGAAGATCGATCCGTTCTTCCTCAACCAGATGCGCGAGCTCGTCGAGTTCGAGGACGAGCTCGTCAACGCGGGCTCGCTCGAGAACGTGGGCGTCGAGCTCATGCAGCGCGCCAAGTCGCTCGGGTACTCCGACGCCCAGCTCGCGCAGCTGTACCTGGGCGCGATCAACACGGACACGATCCTCAAGGTCCGCGCCGCGCGCGACGCGCTCGGGGTCCGGGCCGTGTTCAAATGCGTCGACACCTGCGCCGCGGAGTTCGAAGCGATCACCCCCTACTACTACTCGACCTACCAGCGCGGGCACCGGGTCGTCGGCGCGGACGGCTCCGTCCGCGAGGTCGCGCCCGAGTGCGAGCTGCGCGAACGCCTGCAGATCGACACCGAGAACAAACAGAAGGTCGTCATCCTCGGGGGCGGCCCCAACCGGATCGGTCAGGGGATCGAGTTCGACTACTGCTGCGTCCACGCCGCGATGAGCGCCCGCGCCCTCGGGCATGACGCGGTGATGATCAACTCCAACCCCGAGACCGTCTCGACGGACTACGACACGAGCGACCTGCTCTTCTTCGAGCCCCTGACCCTCGAGGACGTCCTCAACGTCATCGAGCGCCTCAACGGCGATCACCTCAAGCCCGACCCCGACCACCCCGGGCTCGTCATGGGCGCGATCGTCCAGTTCGGGGGTCAGACCCCGCTCAACCTCGCGCACGGGCTCTCGAGCGCGGGGGTCCCCATGCTCGGGACCTCGATCGACGCGATCGACCGCGCCGAGGACCGGGACCGGTTCGACCAGCTCCTCACCAAACTCGATCTCAAGCGCCCCGGCTCGGGCATCGCGCGCTCCATCGACGAAGCCATCGAGATCGCCAAGCGGATCGGCTACCCGGTGCTGGTCCGTCCCAGCTATGTGCTCGGTGGGCGGGGCATGGAGATCTGCCCGGACGAGAAAGCCCTGCGGCACTACATGGCGACCGCCGTCGACGCCTCGGGGCTCGACGACGCCCCGATCCTGATCGACCACTTCCTCGACAGCGCGACGGAGCTCGATGTCGATGTGGTTGCGGACTTTGAGGCTACCCAATCTCGTGGGACGGGCTTCCAGCCCGTCACGACCGGGCCTCATCTGTCGAGTGAGAACCGGACTGGAGGAGAAAGAGTAGGAGACGGGCTGGAAGCCCATCCCACCAGGACTGGTAGGGCTGGGAGCAGCGGCCAAGCCCTCGTCTGCGCCGTGATGGAGCACATCGAACAGGCCGGGGTCCACTCGGGCGATTCGACGTGCATGATCCCCACGACGACCCTGCGCCCCGCGATCCTCGACGAGGTGAAGCGCACCGCGCGCCGTCTCGCGCAGGAACTCGGGGTGTGCGGGCTCATGAACGTCCAGATGGCGATCAAGGACGACGAGGTCTACATCATCGAAGTGAATCCCCGCGCCTCGCGCACCGTCCCCTACGTCGGGAAAGCGAAGAACACCCCGTGGGCGTCGATCGCGGCCCGCGCGATGATGGGGGTCTCGCTCGCGGAGCAGCACGCCAAGGAAATCCCCGACGCGGGGTTCTACGCCGTCAAGGCGCCCGTGTTCCCCTTCCGCAAGTTCCCGGGTGTCGACTTCGTGCTCGGCCCCGAGATGCGCTCGACGGGCGAAGTGATGGGCGTCGATGTCTCGCTCGCGATCGCGTACCTCAAGGCGCTCGAGTCCTCCGGGACCACGCTCCCCAAGGAGGGCGGGGTCTTCGTCTCCGTCCGCAAACAGGACAAGGACGCGATGACCCCCATCGTGCGCTCGCTCATGGCGATGGGATTCACGGTCTACACGACCCAGGGGACGGCGGACTCGCTCGCGCGTCACGGGCTCCGCCCCAAGGTGCTCCAGAAGATCCAGGCCGGGGCGCGTCCCAACGTCATCGACCTCATGCAGAACGGGGACATCGACCTCGTCATCAACACCCCGACCCGCACGGGATGGCAGACCGACGAGGGGCGGATCCGCGCCACCGCCGTCCGTCTGGGGATCCCGATGATCACCACGGCGACGGCCGCGGGTCAGGCGATCCACGCGATCGAGTCGCTGCGCGCGGGGTTCTGGGGCGTCAGCGCCCTCCAGGACCTGTCGAAATCCGAATCGACGGCCCCCGCGACCACGACCGCATAAGCACACGAACAGAATCTGAATACGCACTTGTTGTATTTTGCTTGTGCAACGTTCAACTTATGTGGTACGTTGTTCGTCGCGATATCTTGTGCCGACTTCTGGAGACGGCACAGTTCATTGCCGATCGCGAGGGTTCACGCCCTTGCGATCGCTTGTCGGGTTCAGGGCAGGGGTTTCCTCTGCGTGCGCTCATGAGCGCGCGTTGAGATTCGAAGCCGTGAACACGCTCGCCGTGGCGTCGCGTTCCCACCGATGCGCGGGCCCGGCTTTCGATTCATAGAAATCCCAGAGCTCGAACCAGTACGAACGGAACTTGTGTTCCCCGAACGGCTCGTAGTGCGCGCCGAGCTGCTTGTAGAGTTCCGTGTCCGTCCCGTCCATCCCGAGGACGGCCTTCGCGTGCCGGATGGATTCCGTGTCGAGCGCGAGGCGCGAGTAGCGACCCATCAGCTGCATGATGTTGCCCGCGCCATACGGCCCGATCCCCGGGAGCGACACGAGGAACGCGAACGCATCGTCGTCGCTCGCGCCCGATTCGAGCCACTCGACATCGACGGCGCCCTTGGCGAATCGCTTCGCGAGCTCGACGATGCGGGTGTCGCGGTATCCGACCCGGCACCTGGCGCGGAGTGTGCCGGGCTTCGTCCGCGCGAGCTTCCGGGGCGTGGGGAACCCGCGCGCCCCTGAATCGGACTTGCGCCCGCAGACCTCGCAGATCCGGGTGTTCATGTGCACCGTCGAGGGCCAGGTCACGTTGCAGCTCGTCACCGTCTTGATCACGTCCTCGAACAGGGTCGGGGAGCGGAACAGACGCGCGTGCCCGGCCCGCTTCCAGCGAGGATCGACCTTGTGGAACGCGCGGACGTCCTCGGCGCTCGTGTCGAGCGAGAGCATGCGCGTGATCTGCGAGCGCGCCCGGGCTTGCTCGGCGCGCGAGAGCGCCCGATCGAAGCGGGCGCGGAGTTTGCCCGAGTCGTGCTGCGCGATCGTGCACGCGCTGGGACCGTCGTCGAGCTCCAGGACGCGCAGCAGACGCGATCGGGGCACGTCCCAGTGGTTGGGCGCGAGGAGGAAATAGCCGTACGAGCACACATCGCGCGCCAGGTCGTAATCGCGCGGGGTCTCGATGGTGAGTGTCGTGCCCATGGGTGCGGATCCTATGATCCCCGAATCGGTACGACACGTCGACGAATCACGACACCAAAGCGGAGCCCGCGATGACCCGAACCCAGCCCCTCTTCGTTTCCCTCCTGATCGCGCTCGTCGCGCTGAGCACGAACGTGAGCGCCCAGGAGGTCCGCGACTCGGTCGTCAAGATCTTCGCGACCTACCGGGGCCCGGACTTCGGCCGCCCGTGGACCAAGCTCCCCCCCCAGGAGCTCTCCGGGACCGGGTTCGTCATCGAGGGGGACCGGATCCTCACCAACGCGCACGTCGTCGAGCAGAGCAACCGGATCTACGTCCAGCCCCCCAACAGCGCCGACAAGCTCCGCGCCGAGGTCATCGGGATCTCCCAGGCGATGGACCTCGCGCTCATCCGGATCGTGCGGAACGCGGAGCGAGAGGAGTTCCACGAGAACCACCCCCACCTCGAGATCGCCGACACCCTCCCCGCGATCGGGTCCACGGTCCAGGCGATCGGGTACCCCATGGGGGGCGAGCAGGTCTCGATCACCGAGGGCGTCGTCTCGCGCATCGAGTACGCCGACTACAACATGGACACCCAGGGGCTCCGCATCCAGGTCGACGCGGCCCTGAACCACGGCAACTCCGGCGGGCCCGTCATCCTCGACGGCAAGGTCACCGGGGTCGTCTTCTCCGGGATCGAGTTCGCCGAGAACATCGGGTACGTCATCCCCTCCGAAGAGGTCCGCCTGTTCCTCGAGGACATCGAGGACGGCAACTACGACGGGCAGCCGCGCCTCTACGACGCGCGTTTCCAGACCGCCGAGAACCCGTCGCTGCGCGACTACCTCGGGCTCACGCGCGAGCAGACCGGGATCGTCTACACCCGCCCCGAGAAGGACAACGACCTCGACCTCGAGCACTGGGACCTCCTGGACAAGGTCGGCCCGTACGACATCGACAACGCCGGGCTCGTGACGCGCGAGGACGGGCTCCGCCTGCACTGGCGCTACTTCATCCGCGAGCTCGAAAGCGACGGGCGGATCCCCGTCACCGTCATCCGCGACGGCGCCCAGGTCGGGCTCACCCTCCCCGTCACGAACCGCCGCGACGACCTCGTCCCCTGGATCGGGAACGGCTACCCCGAGTACTTCATCGCGGGCCCCATGATCTTCACCCCCGTCCGGCGCGAGCACTTCATGAACCTCTATCTCGGGTACGGGATCGTCGACGGCTCCCCCGTCGGGCTGCGCATCAACGACGAACGCGCGTTCCCCGGGGAGGAATACGTCGTCCTCGCGGGCGCCATGCTCCCCCACCCCATCACCAAGGGCTACGAGGTCCTGGGCAACCCGACCGTCAAATCGGTCAACGGCGAGAAGGTCAAGTCCCTCGCCCACCTCGTCGAGCTCGTGCGCGACAACGAGGAGGACTCGATCGTCATCGAGTTCTACGACCGCTCGCAGGAAACTCTCGTCTTCAACGCCCGGGACCTGCTCGACTCCACGGAGGAGGTCCTCGAGGACAACTCCATCCGCGATCAGGGCTCCGATCGGTTCATGGAGATCTGGGAAGAGTGATCACGACCCCTCGGGCACGCGCATCAGGATCGTGCAGTCGTGCCCGCGCAGGTGGTCGTGGCTCATCCGCACGAGCGGGGTCCGCCCGAACGCCCAGTCGAGCACCCGGACCGTGTCGAAGCGCACCGCCGGCGGATGCGCGGGCGTCCGCTGCTTGTCCACCCGGTCCGAGAGGAAGTTGAACACCAGGCGACCGCGCCCCGCACCCTCGAGCGCGTCGTAGTACCGATCGAGCACCCCGATCGCGTCCTCGGTCTGGAGGGTGTTGAGCGACCCGGAGAACACGAACACCTCGGCCCGCGCATCCTCCACGAGCTGGCGCGCCAGGCCCGTCTCGCGCACGAAATCATGGGTCGAGCACGACGCGCCCCCGATCCCGTGCTCCCGCGCGCGCGCGGCCGCGTGCTCGGTCATCTCCGCGACCCCCTCGATCCCGATGTAGCGCGCCGGAAGCGACCCGCGCTCCTTCAGATACACGAGCAGGTCCGCGACCCCGCACCCGATATCCGCCAGGACCCGGCCCTGCGGGCGCGCGTAGCGCTCGATGATCCGGAACCGGCGCTTCTGCGCCTCGCGCGACAGCCACAGCTGAGACTCGAACCCCGCGCCCATCTCGCGCACGGCGTCCCGGTACGGGTCGAGGTACGGGCTCTCGCTCCCCTCGCTCATGGGCCGTTCAGTGCGCGAGGTGCATCATCTTCGCGTATTCGTTGAACCGCGCGTTGATGTCGTCGAGCGTGATCTTCTGGAGACGCTCGAGCGAGAACGACTCCACGTTGAACGACGCGAGGATCGTCCCGTGCGCCATCGCTTCGCGCACCGCGTCGAACGAGCCCGGATCATCGTGCCCCGAGTTCGCGAGCCGACCCATCAGACCACCCGCGAACGTATCGCCCGCGCCCGTGGGGTCGACGACCCGCTCCGTCGGATACGCGGGGAGCGCCGCGAGCCCGTCCTTGTGGACCAGGATCGCGCCGTGCTCGCCCTTCTTGATGACCACGAAGCGCGGCCCGAGCTCGAGCAGGTGCTTCCCGGCCGTCACGGGGTTGCGATGACCCGTGAACTGCTCCGCTTCGTCGAAGTTGAGCACCAACCCGTCGATCTTCCCCAGCAGCTGGGTGAGCTCGGGCTTGGCGATGTCGATCCACAGATTCATGGTGTCCGCGACGCTCAGCTTCACGTTCGTGAGCTGCTCAAGCATCCCGAGCTGGACCATCGGGTGCGAGTTCGCGAGGAACACGTACTCCGAGTCCTTGTACGACTCGGGCACCGGCGGCGGCGCCTCCTCGAGCACCCCGAGCTCCGTGAAGAGCGTCTCCCGGTCGTCCATGTTCTCGAGGTACTTCCCGCCCCACCGGAAGGTCTTGGACCCCGCGCGCTGCTCGAGCCCCTCGAGGTCGATCCCCGCAAATCCCTTGAGCGTGTCCATGAACGTGTCCGGGAAGTCGTCCCCGACGGCCGCGACAAGGCGCGGCTTCGCGTAGAACGACGACGCGGCGCAGAAATACACCGCGGACCCCCCGAGCAGATCCTCGTGACGCCCCGCGCCGGGGGTCTCGACCGTATCAATACCGATTGTGCCTGTAACGATGAGATTCATGCGAGACTATAGCGGCACGGGTGCAACCCATCGGGATCAGAACTGTTCAATCCTCAACCCATAGGAGAACAGTCATGGCCCGAATCACCCGCGCGATGCGCGCCCGTTGTCTCGTGCTCCCCCTCGTACTCGCCATCACAGGCGCAACCCAGAACGCGAGCGCGGCCGAGCCCCGCACCGAACGCGCCATCGAGCGAGCGCTCAAGCAGTACGTCCGCGCGAAGTACGAGGGGGACGACGAGGCCGTCCGCGCCCGCGCACACCACGACATCGCGCGGCGAGCCGTCAGCGACACCTACTGGGGACAACCGAGCGACGAATGGGTGCGCCCCTACACCCACGACCACCTGCAGTTCTACGGCACCGCATACAACCAGACCCGGCGCGACGACCCGGACGATGGGCGCTGCGAGATCGAGGTCTACGAGATCCGCGGGAACGTCGCGGCCGTCAAGATGACGGCGACCGTCTGGTTCGACTACTTCCACATGATGCGCGTCAACGGCGAGTGGCACATCGTCAACATCATGTTCGAGGGGCTCCCCGAGGATCGTTGGGTCGGTGTCCCCGATCGCGGCAACGGGTGACGCGCGATCAGGGCGCGCCGAGCCGGATCGAAGGCGACCACTCGAGCCACGAGTCCTTGGGCTCGTCGGCGAGCTCGAACACCCGATCCGCGCGCAGCGACGCGCCCGGGCTGTCGGGGGTCGCGAACGAGATCGACGAGCCCAGCACGCTCTCGAGCGAATCGGCGCGCACGCTGAGCCCCGTGAAGAGCCCGAAGTCGACCCCGACCCCCCCGGAACGCCAGAATCGAGAATCGTCGTTGACGAGCGGCGCGTATCGGGGCTCGATCTGGACCTCCACGAGCACGCGCGTCGCGTCGTCGTCGAGTCGCGCCGAGCGCACCGCGCCCACCGGGATCTCCCGGTAGAGCACGGGGACCCCGGGCTGGAGCGTCCCGAGCCGATCCGTGAACAGGGTCAGCACGAGGAGCGATTTCTCGCTCGGGTCGATCGCCGGCGACGCGCCGAGCCCCTCGAACACGCGGTACGTCGCGCCCCCCGGTTCCCCGGGGCGCAGCGCGATGTAGTTCGGCCCGATCAGCGTGTCGAGCCCCGAGACCTGCTGGAGACTCAGCTCGGGGCGCACGACCCAGAACCGCGTGCCCTCGACGGCAAGGGCCGTCGCGCTCGGGTTGAGCTCCGCCGTCACGACCGCGCGCTTCAGATCGTCCGAGAGCGCGACATCGCGCACGATCCCCACACGGATCCCCCGGTGCACGATCTCCGAATCGGGCTCGATCCCCTGCGCGTCCTCGAACGAGATCGTGATCATCATCCCCCGGGTCCCGCTGACCTGCTGGGACACGACGAACCCGAGCACCCCCAGCGCGAACACCGGGACGAGCCACGTGAACGAGAACCGGCGCCGGCGGACCGCCGCGCGGGGGATGGACTCGGGATCGCTCATGACTGCTCGTCCTCCCAGATCACGTGGGGATCGAACACGAACCCCGAGACCAGACTCAGCACCACCACCGCGCCGAAGAACGCGACGCCCGGTCCCGGGGTCACGCTCACCAGGTCCCCCAGCTTCACGAACGCGACGAGGATCGCGACGAGCAGGACGTCCACCATGCTCCAGCGCCCGATGAACTCGACGAGCTTGTAGATGCTCGTCCGGTCCCGCCGCCCGACGTTGTGCACCGGGGCGCTGAGCACGAACAGGAGCACCAGCTTCGTGATCGGGACCACGATCGAGAACAGGAGCACCGCGATCCCCACCACCCATTCGCGCTCCGCGAGGAGCCCCACCATCCCCGACCAGATGGATGAATCGCGCTCGTACCCGAGGCGCTCGATCCGCATGACGGGGAGCGTGAGCGCGAGCGGGTACAGAATAAGAGCGGCCAGCGCCAAAGCGGACGTCCGCGCCCGGGACCTGGGGTTCGCCCCGTGCTTGATGATCGTGTCGCAGCGCGTGCAGCACGCGACGGACCGCTCGTCCACCTCGGGGACCCGGTGCACCAACCCGCAGCAATGGCACGCGCCGAGATGCTCCATCGCATCATGATACGGAAATCGGGCCCGCTCATGCCAACGCGCGACGCGGATTCAAGACACAGCCCCGATCCCGGGGCATGCTTGAAACGGCACGAACCAGGAGGAACAGAGATGGATCGGATCGGATCACGACGCCGGGCGGGAACGCGGACGGGACTCTGGATGGGGTGGACACTCGGGATGATGGGCGCCCTCGCCGCGAGCGCGGGCGCCGGGGTCGTCTACGAGCAAAGCGTCGCGGACGAGCCCATCGGGTACGGGTACTTCAGCCACAGCGCCCCGCGCACCTCCCACAGCTTCAAGCACGCCGACAACTTCACGCTCGGATCGGACTCAAGCATCGGGCGCGTCTCGTGGTTCGGGATCGGGGAGGGGGAGCGGACGTCCGGGCTCGAGAACGTCGCGTCGTTCACGATCGAGCTCTGGTCCTCGCGCCTGCGCCCCAACGGGCTCCCGCGCCCCGACGCGCTCATCACGAGCGAGACCTTCTCCCTCGCGCAGACCGGGCCGACCGCGACCGGGCGCGTGGACACGATCGGCGCGTTGGAGTTCGAGCATTCGGCCGCGCTCTCCAGCGCGTGGGACCTGAGCGGGGGCACGACCTACTGGATCTCGATCAGCGCCGAATCCATCGATCCGAGCGGCGACGCCTGGAAGTGGCGCGACAGCGCCGACGTCGATCGGATCTCCAACTCGCTCGATCTGGACACCGACCGGTGGATCAACATCATCGACACGGACAGCGCCTTCACGCTCTCGGCCGTCCCCGCGCCGTCGTCGCTCGCGCTGCTCGCGCTGGGCGCCGTCGCGTCACGCCGACGCCGATGAGCCTTCACGCACGCGCGTCGTGCGGCGCAGCGCCGCGGGGGTGATCCCCAGCGCGTCGCGCATGGCGCGCGTCAGGTGCGCCTGGTCCGCGAACCCCGTCTCCGTCGCGATCCGCGCGATCGGCTCGGACGACCCGAGCACCCTCGACGCCGCGGCCTGGAGACGCACGCGCCGGTGGTACCCCCCGACCGACACCCCGATCCTCGATTTGAACGTCCGCGCCAGGTGCCCGCGGTTGATCCCGAGCTCCGCCGCGAGCTCCGTGAGCCCGAGCGGGCGATCGAGCACCGAATGCAGCGCGTCCCGCACCGGCCCGACGAACCCCGCGCGACCGCGCGGCGACGACGAGATCCGCGCCACCTCACCGAGCAGCTCGTGGGCCGTCGATTCGATCGAGAGCTGCGACGACGCGTCACGCGCCGACGTCATCTCCCGGTAGAGCGCGAGCGCCAGGCGCATCGCATCGGAGTGCTCGAGCTCCTCCACGCACACGTCCCGGAGATTGCCGTACTCGTCGACGATCGACCCCGGGATCGACAGGTGCATCGAGCGGATCCCGCTCGCGCTGGCGCGGAAGTCGTGGCGCACCCCGTGGCGGAAGAACTCGACGCGCCCCGGGAACGAACACACCTCGCGCGAGCCGTAGGTCCCCACGCCCCCGCCCTCGAGAACGAGATCGATGCTCGCGTCCGCGTGCTCGTGCTTGCCCTGGGTGAACGCGCCCGTGTAGGTCCGGTGCGCGAGATGGAACGGGCCCGCTTCGAGCTCCGCGTGCGCGTGCTCGTCGCCGTCGATCAGGGCCTGGATCCTTCGGTGTCCCACGCCCACCTGTTCGCGGCCCACCCCCGGGTGGTTCCCCGGATCACCGCCCTTGCTGCCTGGACCACGAATCCTTGAGCGTCGCCGTCCGGTTGAACACGGGTTTGGCGGGCGTCGAGTCCGGGTCCACGCAGAAATACCCGATCCGCTCGAACTGGAAGCGCCGGATCCCGTCGCCCCACGCGGGCTCGTCGGGGGTCCGCTCCAGGAGCGACCGCTCGGCCTTCGCGTTGCGATTGATGACGAGCGAGTCGGGGTTCAGGTCGTCGAGGTGGTTGCCCGTCGCCTTGCCCGGCTTCTCCGCGTTGTAGAGCCGATCGAACAGACGCACCTCCGCGTCCACGCAGTCCCCGGCGAACACCCAGTGGAGCGTCCCCTTGACCTTCCGCACGTTCCCCTCCGCGTCCGGCGGCGGGTTGTTGCCGCCCCTGGTCTCGGGGTCGTACGTGCAATGGATCTCCGTGACGTTCCCCTCCCCGTCGAGCACGTGGTCGTGGCACGTCACCCAGTACCCGCAGCGCAGGCGCACCTCGCGCCCCGGGCCCAACCGGAAGAACTTCTTGGGCGGATCGATCATGAAGTCCTCGCGCTCGATCCACAGCTCGCGCCCGAACGGGACCCGCCTGGTCCCCGCGCCCTCGTCCTCGGGGTTGTTGATGACGTCCATCATCTCGACCCGGTTCTCATCCCCGCCGTCGCCCCAGTTGGTGATGACGAGCTTGATCGGGTCCAGGACCGCCATGCGGCGCGGCGCCCGCTTGTTCAGGTCGTCGCGGATCGCGCCCTCGAGGCGCGACACGTCCATCACCGCGTTGAACTTCGTCACCCCCACACCCGTCACGAAATCCTTGATCGCCTCGGGCGTGTACCCGCGCCGCCGGTGCCCCGCGAGCGTGATCATGCGCGGGTCGTCCCACCCCGAGACGTGGTTCCCCTCGACAAGCTCGCGCATGTAACGCTTCGACATGTTCGTGTACGACATCGCGAGGCGCGAGAACTCGATCTGCTGCGGGTGATGGATGGGCTCGTCGCGCCCCCTGTTGATCGCGTCGATGAACCAGTCGTAGAGCGGGCGGTGGTCCTCGAACTCGAGCGAGCACAGCGAGTGCGTGATCCCCTCGATCGAGTCCTCGAGCCCGTGCGCCCAGTCGTACATCGGATAGATGTGCCACGCCGACCCCGTCCGGTGGTGGGGCGCGTTCAGGACCCGGTACATCACGGGGTCGCGCATATTCAGGTTGGGCGACGCCATGTCGATCTTGGCGCGCAGCACCATCGACCCGTCCGGGAACTCCCCGTTCTTCATCCGCGTGAACAGGTCCCGCGACTCCTCGATCGGACGATCCCGGAACGGCGAGTCCGTCCCCGGGACCTCCAGCTTCCCGCGCATCTCGCGGATCTGCTCGGGGGTCGACTCGTCGACATACGCGAGCCCCTTGCCGATCAGGTCGTGCGCCCACTCGTACATCCGATCGAAGTAGTCCGACGCGTACCGGATCTCCCCGTCCCACTGTGCGCCGAGCCACTCCAGGTCCCCCGAGATCGAGTCGACGAAGTGCGTCTCCTCCTTCACGGGGTTCGTGTCGTCGAAGCGCAGGTTGAACGTCCCCCCGAACTCCCGCGCGATCCCGTGCGAGATGTGGACCGCCTTCGCGTGCCCGATGTGCAGGTACCCGTTGGGCTCGGGCGGGAACCGCGTCTTGACGACGGACCGATCCCCGGGAGCCCCCCACTTGCCCGATTCGATGTCCGAATCGACGATCTGCTGGATGAAATGGCGCTGCGCGACGGCTTCGGTCATGGGTTCGGGCTCTCCGTGGCGCTCCGGCGCGCCATGACCCGAGTCTATGCGGACGTCGTCTCGCGGAGCGCCGGATAATCCGTGTACCCCCGCGCATCACCCAAGTAGAACGTCTCGGTATCCCATTCATTCAACGGCCCGCCAGCGCCGATCCGCGCGGGGAGATCCGGGTTCGCGATGAACGCCTTCCCGAACGCGATCGCGTCCGCCCACCCCGATTCGATCATCGCTGCCCCACGCGCCGGGTCGATGTCCCCGTTCGCGACATACAGCGCCCCACCGCTCTCCTTGAACGCGCGAACGATCTTCGGGATCACCGTCTCGATCCGCGGGTCCGCGTCGCTCCGGTCCCACGTCTCCACCGCGTGCAGATACCCGAGCCCCAGGGCCCCCAGCTCCCGCGCCAGCGCCGAGAACGTCGCCCCCGGGTCCGAGTCCCGCACGTCCCGGTGCTCGCTCAAGGGCGAGATCCGGTACCCCACCCGGCGCGCGTCGCCCCACGCATCCACCACCGCGCGAGCGACCTCGATCGGGAACTTCAATCGCTTCTCGAGGGTCCCCCCGTACTCGCCGGCGCGGGTGTTGATCCCGTCGCGCGTGAACTGGTCGAGCAGGTACGAGTTCGCGCCGTGGATCTCGACGCCGTCGAACCCGGCGCGTTTGGCGTTCCGCGCGCCCCGCGCGAACTCCTCGACGATCCCCGGGATCTCGTCGTCGCGCAGCGCCCGGGGGACCGAGTTGTCCACCCGCGCCCCCGACGCGTCCACATAGGTCTTGGACCCGCTTGGCACGTCCGTCGGCCCCACGGGCGCGTCCCCGCTGGGCTGGAGCGCGCTGCTCGACACCCGACCCACGTGCCAGAGCTGGAGCACGATGCGCCCGCGGCGTGCGTGCACCGCGTCGGTCACGCGCGTCCACCCCTTGACCTGCGCGTCCGTGTGGACCCCCGGGGTCGCGTAGTACCCGTGCCCGCGTTCGCTCACCGGGGTCGCCTCCGCGATGATCAGCCCGGAACTCGCACGCTGCGCGTAGTACTCGCCCATCAGCTCGTTGGGCACATTCCCCGGCATCGACGCGCGCGACCGCGTCAGCGGCGCCATCCACACCCGGTTCGGCAGCTCCAGATCCCCAAGCTCGATCGGGGTCAGCAACGGGTTTGCGGTCATCGTCGCACCTTTCTCAAACAGTTCCCGCGCGACGAGCGCCCGCGCCTCAGACCTGGCTCGCGCAGTGCTCGACACACCGATCAATGCGCGCCAGCACCGAATCCTTCCCGAGGACCGACAACGTCACCCCCAAAGGCGGCGAAACCGCGTCCCCCGTCACCGCCACCCGCAGCGGCTGGGCGATCTTCCCCATCCCCACCCCGCGCGAGTCGCAGAACTCCTTCACGTGCGCCTCGATCGACTCGGGCGAGAAATCCCCGAGCGACGACAACGCCTCGCGGTACTCGCCGAGCAGTTCGAGCCCCTTCCGATCGCCCTTGATGAGCGCCTTGTGGACCGCCTTGCCCTCGAACTCGAACCCGTCATCCGCGACGAACGCGAACGCGATCACCCCCCGCGCATCCTTCAGGGTCTTGCAGCGCGTCTTGATCGCCGGCGCGAGCACACGCATCGTCGCTTCATCAAACCGCTCGACGATCTCCGGGTCGTACGCGCTCGCCCACTCGCGCCACAGACGCGCGAACTCGTCGTCCGGGAGCGCCGCGATGTCGTCGGCGCTGAACGCGAGCAGCTTCACCCGGTCGAACTTCGCCTGCCCCTTGCCCATCCCCTCGAACCCGTAGTGCGCCGCGAGAAAATCCATCCCGAACCGCTCCAGGTCCGTCCCGTCCTCGTTCTTCGATTTCGGGTTCCACCCGAGGAGCGCGAGGTAGTTGTTGAGCGTGCGGGGCAGATACCCCGCGCGACGGAAGTCCTCGACATCGATCTCGGGCAGATCCACACCGACGACCCTCGCGAGCTCGACAAGCGTGCTCGACTCGAGCTGACGCGTCTTGTTCTTCATCCACTCCGCGAAGTCCGCGTCCGGCAGCGACGACACGGGCGACGTCATCAGCCCCTCGTCCTTGCACGCCTTCTTCGCCGCCTTGTCCTTGTCACGCTTGCTCATCTTCGACCCGTCCGGATTGAAGATCAGCGGCATATGCGCATACACCGGCTCGGGATACCCCAGCGCCCGCTGGATCGCCACGTGCCTGGGCGTGTTGATCAAATGCTCCTGACCACGCAGCACGTGCGTCACCCCCATCATCGCGTCGTCGACCGTCACCGCCAGGTGGTACGTCGGGAACCCGTCGCGCTTGCGGATGATGAAGTCGTCGAACTCCTCGGGCTCGAGCGTCACGTCCCCGAGGATCTGGTCCCGCACCGTGATCGCGCTGTCGGGCATCCTGAACCGCACCACGTGCTCGTCGCCCCGCGCCAATCGCTCGGCGCGCTCCGCCGCGGACAGCTCCAGGGCCGCCCGATCGTACTTGTACCCCACCTTCGCCTCGATCGCGTCCTTCCGCTTCGCTTCCAGCTCGTCCGGCGTCTCGAACGCGGGGTACGCGTGCCCCGACGCGATCAGTGTCTCGATCGCGTCGTTGTAATGCCCGAGCCGCTCCGACTGAAAGTACGGCCCCACCCCGCGCTCATCACCCCCGAATCGCTTCCCCCCGAACTCCAGCTCCGGCCCATCGTCCCACGCGATCCCGAGCCACGCGAGGTCCTCGAGGATCCCCTTCGTGGACGACTCCGACGACCGCTGCTGGTCCGTGTCCTCGACGCGCAGGAGGAACCGACCCCCGTGACGCCTGGCGAACGCCCAGCACAAGAGCGCCGTCCGCGCGCCCCCGATGTGAAGGTGACCCGTCGGAGACGGCGCAAAGCGTGTGATGACCGGTGCGTTGCTCATAGGACGGAATCGTAGCGGGTCAACCCGTCCCGACTCAGTCCCGATCCCGACCCCGGACCCCTCCGATCGTGTGGTGGACGGGCGACCCCACGACCCGAGTGGACCCGATCCACTCCCCCTCACCATGCGGGTACCCCGGACGGAGCTCCGATTGCCCAGTTCGCTCGGCGTGCCCGTCGGCATACCCGACATCCAGCTCGTCACCGACAATCTCTGATTCGCTGACTTCCGAATAGACCAATCGACGGATCATCCCCTTGGCCGAGGGGTATACGACCTGCGAGCTCCGCGTCGCGCGCCACTGCGTCGGCCCGGTCCGGGTCTCAGCGGCCCAGAACTCGGGCGCCGCGATGAAGCACGCCGCGTAACGATAATCCGTCACGATCGAAATCATCTGATCCGGTGCCCGGAAGACCTCGTCGAGGACCGACTCCGCATACCCGCCCGGGATCATCGCGAAGTTCCAGAACACCGTCGCGTCGAAGTATCGCACCGCGACGTCCCCGGCATCGGATCGGAGCACGCTGTAGTCCGCCTGCGGATCGGTGAAGGAGGGATGAATCCCGCCATGGTCCGCCGTGTACATCCCCACCATCGCCGCATTCTGCCTGACACGAGACACGCTGACCGCCTCGTCCGCGGCGCCGATCGTACCCGAGAGCGCCGGAAGCAAGAACGAAACCATGACCGCGACGATCAGGATCACGATGACCACCTCGATCAACGAAAATCCGCGCCTCCCACATCCCGCCCCCTCACGCGCCTCATCCACGATCACCTCCTCCGATGCTTCGCCCGAAGCCCCAGCGCAACGAGCAGACTCCCCAAGAGCACGCCGCGGATCACCCACACCGACCTCCCCCGTCCCGCTTCACCGAGCACGACCTCGGACTCCACCACCCGATCCGCATCGAGAAACACCACCGTGTCCGATTCCGCCCGGTGGTCATACACCGACCGGACCGTCACATCTCCCCGCACGGGATCAACCCCCAGCGCGTCGGGAACCCCCACCAACGCCTCAAACTCCGATTCCGACAACGCGTGCACACCCTGCAGCCGGATATCGAACTCGTCGTCGAACTGCCGGACGCGCACCGCGCTCGCGACCCAGCGCGCGAGCGGATCCGAGTACGACCACCCCTCCACCCAGTACCCCGACCCCACCAGGTCAGGGTCACCCGAACGGACATACTCGACCGAATCGACAAACCCGCGCCCGAGCGACCCGTCCCACCGAAACCGGACCTCGGCTTCCCAGTCCTGGTCCGCGTTCACGAGCCGCGCGCGGTACGCATCCGGTGTTGATGCGTTCAGATCCGCGACCACCACCGACCCCGCCGGCAGAAACCGCAATCCGCCATGAAAGAACCACGACAGATACACATCGACCACCCCGCGCGCCGACGCAAAGTCCTTCGTCATCGGCGCCCGATCGGGGTCCACGATGTTGAGCTGCGCCTCGGTCAGCGACCACGCGGAACGTCCGTCGAAGCCGATATCGCTGTACCGCCCGTCCCAGACCTGTGTCGTCGAGTACCTGAATCGCTCGTCGTCTCTCGTGGAGCAGCAGATCAGATAGCGGTCGCCGTCGTTCGTGAGTCTCCGACTTTCAACCTCGAGAAGCCGCTGATCCGGATGATCCGGGCGATCCGCGATCCGCGCCGCGATGTCGCTCAGCTGCGCTTCCGAAATCGCTGGGTGATACATCTTCTCAAGGCACACACGGTAGCCCGCCGTGCTGACCAGTTCGGCGGCCTTCACAAGCTCACGCTCGAGCCATGCTTTCACCGCATCCGACCCCATGCAGGGCGTGGCCACCAGCATCCAAAGCGACGCACCCGAGATCCACCGTGTCATATTGTTCACGAAATCAATCTACAGCCCCTCCCCCCCCCGCTGTCAACCGGGTCGATCAAAGACGCCGACCCGCTCGATCCGGACCACACGGTCACTCCCGACCCTCACGACCCCGCCTTGGTCAGCCGCGCCATCAGGTTCAGGAGCAGGTGGGGCTTGCGGAAGTGACGGCGCTTCCACTCCATCGCCCACAGGATCGGACGCAGAGGGCCCTTCAGATACGGGCGCGGCCCCGTGATCTCGAAGCACGCGATGTCCACCCGCGAGAACCCGCTCGTGAGCGCGTACCGCTCGATCTGCTTGCGATCGTTGCACTTGTACACGACGGGGTAGTGGTACTCCTCCGACACCTTCCCCCGAAGGATCCGCAGCACGATCTCCTCGAGCCGCAGCGCCATGAGGATGCGCGTGCAGATCGAGAAGTAGTGCGCCCTGTTCGGGGTCAGGAAGACGTACACCCCCCCGGGCTTGAGCGTCCGCGCCAGCGCCGTGTAGAACCGCTCGGGGTCCGCGACGTGCTCCATCACCATGTACGAGAACGCGACATCGAAATGGTTCTCGGGGAGGTCCGCGTCCTCGAGCAGCGCGTGCCGCACGTGGTCGAAGATCGACGCGGGCGGGGCCACGCTCTCGTCGGGCTCGACCCCCCACATCTCGTCCGCCCATCGCTTGATCGCCGCGACATAGCGCTCGTCGCGCTCCATCCCGCGCCCGCACCCCACGTCCATGACCCGGACCGTCTCGCCCTTCGCCCTGGCGCGCATGCACTCGCGGATGATCTGGCGCGTGAGCACCGTGCGCCGATCGGACATGGTCTTGAAGTTGTACGAACGCGCCGACTCCTCCATCGACAGCGCGTCCCCGGGCTTGTGCGCACGGACAGCGTCTTGGAGCGTCGCGTCGAGCGACGCGAACTCCGCTGAGGAATCGATCTCGTTCTCGGGCGCGTTCACGGGGGGTTGTGCTGTCATCGCGATCACCCTTCGGTCTCAAACCGGCTCCGCTCCCGCCGACGGGCCCGCGAGTATACGGAGCCGGGATCCGGACAGGGCGAAATCCCTATCTCCGTCCCAAAACAGATTCGCAATTTCTTCGATCTCCGCTAGGATGAACGTTGCCCGTGCGCCCAAGCACGGGCGGACAACCAGCCACGCGGGCGATGCCGGCCCGCGACTCTTCCTGGGCCGACGCGTCCGCCACACATTCCGAAAGGCGGCACCCCATGCGTCCCACTGCAGATATCCGCAACATCGCGCTCGTCGGACAATCCGGCTCCGGCAAGACGCTCCTCGCCGAGCGGCTCCTCTTCGCGACGGGCGCGATCACGCGGATGGGATCCATCGAAGAGGGGAACACCTTCTCCGACTGGTCCGACGAGGAAAGACTCCACAAGCACTCCCTCCGGACCACCATGCTCCACTTCGACCACGAAGGGCACATGGTCAACATGATCGACACCCCCGGGCTCGCCGACTTCGCCGGGCACGCGATCTCGGTCTTCCCGGCCGTCGAAACCGTCTGCGTCGTCATCGACGCCCACAAGGGCATCGAGCCCATGACCCGGCGCATGATGAAAATCGCCCAGCAGCGAAACCTCCCACGCATGATCATCGTCAACAAGATCGACGACGACCAGGCCGACCTCGAATCACTCACCGAGCAGATCCGCGAAACATTCGGCCCAGAATGCCTCCCCATCGCGCTCCCCACACCCGACCGCTCGGACACCGTCTCCGTCTTCGACTCCGACCAGACCGGCGACACCCTCTTCTCGTCGTGCGACAGCGCCCACCAGGCCATCATCGAGCAGATCGTCGAGATGCAAGACGACCTCATGGACACCTACCTCGAGGACGGCGACGAGCACAACATCTCCAAACAGCAGCTCCACGACGTCTTCGAGAAAGCCCTCCGCGAAGCCCACCTCGTCCCCATCACCTACGTCAGCGCCAAGTCCGGCGCGGGGGCCGACAACCTCCTCCACGTCGTCGCCTCCCTCCTCCCGAGCCCCCTCGAAGGCAACCCGCGCCCGTTCCTCAAACGCGACGAGCAGGGCGCCGATGAGGTCCAGTTCGCCGCCGACGAAAAACCCGACTCCCCCGTCATCGCGCACGTCTTCAAATGCACCACCGACCCCTTCGTCGGGAAGCTCGGGGTCTTCCGCGTCCACCAGGGCACCCTCCGATCCAAGTCCGAAGTCATCATCGGGGACCAGAAGAAACCCATCCGCATCGGGCACCTCCTCAAGCGACAGGGCAAGGAATCCCACGAGGTCGACGCCATCGGCCCGGGCGACATCGGCGCGATCGGGAAGGTCGACGACGTCCACTTCGACGCCGTCCTCCACGAAGGGCACGACCTCGACTCCGTCCATCTCAAGCCCCTCCCCCTCCCCAGGCCCATGTACGGGCTCGCGATCGAGCTCAAGAACCACGCCGACGAGTCCAAGTTCTCCAGCGCGCTCCACAAACTCCTCGCCGAGGACCCGTGCCTCGCGCTCGAGCGCATCAAAGCGACGGGCCAGACCGTCCTCCGCGGGCTCGGGGAGCTCCACCTCCGCGTCGTCCTCGAACGACTCAAGGAATCCCAGGGCATCGAGCTCATCACCTCGCCCCCAAAGATCGCGTACAAAGAGTCCATCCAGGGCAAGGGCGAAGCGTCCTACCGACACAAGAAACAGACCGGCGGCGCGGGCCAGTTCGGGGAGGTCCACCTCCGCGTCGAACCCCTCCCACAGGACCACGAAACCGGGTTCGAGTTCGTCAACGCCACCGTCGGCGGCTCCATCCCCCGTCAGTTCATGCCCGCGATCGAGAAGGGCGTCCGCTCCGTCCTCGAGCACGGCGCCGTCGCGGGATACCCCATGCACGGCGTGCGCGTCGAGGTCTTCGACGGCAAGCACCACCCCGTGGACTCCAAGGAAGTCGCCTTCATCACCGCCGGCAAACGCGCCTTCATCGAAGCCGTCGCCAAAGCCCACCCCGTCCTCCTCGAACCCTTCGTCCATCTGGAAGTCACCATCCCCAACGACAAAATGGGCGACATCGCCGGCGACCTCTCCACCAAACGCGGACGCGTTCAGGACACCCAGATGCTCCCGGGAGACATGTGCACCGTCATCGCACAGGCCCCCCTCGGCGAACTCCAGAACTTCTCCACCGAGCTCAAATCCATCACCGGCGGCGCGGGCTCCTACACCATGGAGTACTCCCACGACGAGCTCACCCCGCCCCACATCCAGCAGGACGTGATCAACGCCTTCGCGGGTCACGCCGACGACGACTGATCCCGCACCCCCACCCCCCCACCCCCGCGCCCCGGCGCGGGGTTTTTCATGCGCCCGCGCGCCCGAACCCCGCAATCCGGACCCTCGACGCGCAGCGATTGCCGACAATTCACCCTTTCCGCGCGTCCGCACGCGGTTATCACGCGATCGACCCGTGATCACCGATGGGGTTCCGTGGTACCCTCGCATCCGCGCCGGCACGGAGGCCGAAGCGAAACACGATCCCACGAGAGCGATCCCGATGGACCGAATCAACCCCTCGATCATCAACCCCGCCATCCAGGCGATGCGCGCCTACGCCAAGACCCCCACAACTGCGGGGATCAATCCCACACGCGCCACCCACGCGACCACCCCCACGACTTCGACGCGCCCCGTCCAGCGCACCGAACCCATCGGAAAGATCGCGCCCGCCGCGGCACGCCCCGCTTCCAACGCCTCCAAACTCGTCGCCGCCAAGGTCGACCCCATCAACCTCGCGACCGACGTCGCGACCGTCTCAGGCCCGCGCCCCATGATGACCAGCGCCGGGACCTACTCGATCCACCCCAGCGCCGTGGACCGCAACGCCGCCGCGACGGGGGTCCGCCTCGGACGCTCGCTCGACCTCCGGGGCTAACCCCGCCCCCGTCCCCGTGCTCCATAGCATGGGTCCATGACCACCCCCCTCCCCGACCCCTCCGGTTTCGCGCCCCACTTCGTCATCGACACGGGCACCGTCTACCTCAACCACGGCTCATTCGGCGCGTGCTCCGAAGAGATCCTCCGTGCCCAGGACACCCACCGGCGCAACGCCGAGCGACAGCTCGTCGACTTCTACGTCCACAACGCCTGGCCCCTCCTCGACCGCTCGCGCCGAGCCCTCGGGTCCCTCGTCCGGTGCGCCCCCGAGGACCTCGTCTTCGTCCACAACGCGACCACGGGCGTCGCCACCATCGTCGCCAACCACCCGCTCAAGCCCGGCGACGAGGTCCTCATCACCAACGCCGCCTACCCCGCGTGCGCCAACAACATCCGCCGAGCCGCCGACCGCGCGGGCGCGACCGTCAACGTCGCCGACCTCCCCTGGCCCGATGTCTCCGAAGACCGCGTCATCGACACCATCATGGACGCCGTCACCCCAAAGACCAAGCTCTGCATGCTCTCGCTCATCGTCAGCTCCCTCGGGTACCGACTCCCCGTCGAGACCCTCATCCCCAAGCTCCGCGACCAAGGCGTCGAGACCATCCTCGACGCCGCCCACGGCCCGGGCTGCATCCCCATGGACATCGCAACCTGGAACCCCGCCTACACCACGGGCAACGCGCACAAATGGCTCTGCGCCCCCAAGGGCGCCGCCTTCCTCCACGTCCGCAAGGACCTCCAGAAGGGCTTCCGCCCCCTCGTCCTCTCCAACGACGCGCGCCATCCCGAAGACGCCGGCAAGCGCACCGGGCGCAGCGCCTTCAACCACGAGTTCGACTACGCCGGCACCGACGACGTGAGCCCCTACTGCACCATCGCCGACGCCATCGCGTGGCTCTCGTCCTTCTTCGACACCGCCATGGACGGGCTCATGGCCCACAACCACGCCCTGTGCATGCGCGGGCGCGCCGCGCTCCTCGACGCCCTCAACATCAACCCCCCCGTCCCCGAGTCCATGCTCGGCCCCCTCTGCACCCTCCCCATCGGATCCCTGGGCCGCGACGTCAACGACATCAAAGCGGCCCTCAAGAACGACCACCACATCGAAGTCCCCGTCTGGACCGCGCCCGACGGCTCCCCCATCCTCCGCATCTCCGCCCAGCTCTACAACTCCGAAGCGCAGTACACCTACCTCGCGCACGCGCTCGAATCCCTGCGTGCTTAACGCGCAGGCTCAAGCGTCTCCACAAACAGATCATGGATCCGTCGGTACTCATCGAGCCACGAACTCGGCTCCCGGAACCCGTGCGGCTCGATCGGATACAGCATCATCTCCCAGTTCCGCTTCTCCAGCTCGATCAATCGCTGCGACAACCGGATCACATCCTGCGCCACCACGTTGTCGTCCACCAATCCGTGCAGGATCAGCAGGTGCCCCTCGAGCCCCTCCGCGTGCTCGATCGGCGATGAACGCTTATACACCTCCGGATCCAGCTGCGGCGTATTCAGGATATTGCTCGTCCACCCGTGGTTGTAGTGCATCCAGTCCGTCACGCTCCGGATCGCCGCGCCCGCGGTGTAGGTCTCCGGCTCGAGGAACATCGCCATGAGCGTCATGAACCCGCCGTACGAGCCGCCGTAGATCCCGACGCGATCCGTATCGACGTTCGCGTTGTCCCCCGCCCACGCGATGATGTCCCGGAAGTCCTCGAGCTCCTTGTACCCCAGCTCCCGGTACACGCTCGTCCGCCAGTCGCGCCCGTACCCCTCGGAGTGCCGGTAGTCGGGCTCGAGCACCACGAACCCCCGGTTCACGAGGATCGTGTGGAACATGTGCTCCCGGAAGTAGTGCGACCACCCGTTGAACACGTCCTGCAGATACCCCGCCCCGTGCACGAAGATCACCACCGGGCGGGGCCCTTCGAACTTCCCCGGGTCCGGCCGATAGACGCGCGTGTGGATCGGTTGCTCCCCGTGCGACGACGGGACCATCACGAACTCGGGCAACGCCCAGTCGATCGACTCGAACTCGCCCGACACCGTGTCCGTGAGCCTGACCGGGTCCCCCCCGTCCGCGCCCACGGCGTACACCTCACGCGGCGTGAACGCCTCCGAGTACGAGAACACGACCCGCGACCCGTCCGGGCTCACCGAATACGACTCGACCGTCCCCCCCATCGACGTCAGCGCCGTCAACGCCCCGCTCGCCAGATCCAGGCGCTCGAGCTCGTACACCCCCGGGTTCGTCCGGTTCGTGCGCATGAACGCGCCCGATCCGTCGCGCGTGAAACGCACATCGCGGACCTCCCACGCCCCGTCCGTCCGCTTCGTCGTCTCCCCATCCTCATAGGTATACAGGTGCCCGTACCCCTCGTGCTCCGACAGGAACCACAGCACCTCCGTCCCCGGCACGAACCCCATGTCCCGGAACCCCCACCCCACCCACGCCGGGTCCCGCTCGTGGAGCGCCGTCACGAACCCGGGCTCCGCCGCGCCCGGATCCACGAGCGCGATCCACCGGTCCTTGTTGTCGTGCGACTCCACCTGAACCGCCGCCAGCCCCCCCGAATCCGACCACACCACCCGAGACACCGACACCCCACGCGCCTTCGTCGGCTTCTCGTCCTCCCCCTCGTCCTCCGCGCCTTCCTCCGCCTCGTCATCCGCCTCCGTCTCGTCATCCGCCCCGACCAGGTCGCTCGCCTCATCCGCCGGGATCCCCTCCTCCGCGAGCGCCGCCTTCAGGGGCGCGAGCGGGTCGTCGGCGATCAACGGGAGCACCGACAAATCCAGCTCGTGCACCGCCTCCCCCTCCAGATCGATCAGCACCAGCGACACGTCCTTCCGCGTCTCGTTGCCCACCTTCGCGCGCAGGCGCTCGGTCCTCACGTACCCGTCGTCCGTCACGTACACGGGCATCACGTCCCGCTTGTCCCGAGGGTCCTTGTCCGAGCGCACCCCCACGATCAGGTGCGACCCGCTCGGGCTGAGCCAGCGACCCGCGCTCTCGGTCCCCTTCCCCAGATAGAACGGCCCAGGAACCGCGCCCGGATCCGCCGCCCGGCGCGCCCGCGCCCGATCCTCCCGCGCCTCCTCCCGCTCCGTGTTGAGCCGCACGATGTCGAAAAGCCGCGCCTGCTGCTCCTCGAGATAATCCTCCTTCTCCTCCTTCTCCGCCGGGTCCTCCTCGAACCGCACGTCCGCAACCTGCGCCACGAGCCCCGTCTCCGGATCCCGCAGATACCACCCCGACCCGCTCCAATACCCCACCGACCCGTCCGCCATCCACATCGGGCTGCCCTCCCACCCCTGGGTCCGCGTCAACCGCGTGGTTGAGTCCGTGGCGCGGGTATAGAGAAACAGATCACCCCCCTGCGACACTACCGCGCGGGTCCCGTCCACGTTCCACACCCCCGTGTCGCGCAGGATCCCCGCGTCCGTCGCGTCGTCGAGCACCACCGGCTCCCCCAACGCCCCGCGCGCCCCAACCCCCAGGATCGACG
Source organism: uncultured Phycisphaerales bacterium (assembly GCA_965652365.1). Classification (GTDB taxonomy): domain Bacteria; phylum Planctomycetota; class Phycisphaerae; order Phycisphaerales; family UBA1924; genus UBA1924. The sequence continues at coordinate 1,603 of CBFGUD010000026.1, read as the reverse complement.
TCTCGCTGAGGTCGCGCCCCACCAGCCCGGGGAGGCGCTGATCGAACACGATCGCGCTCCCGTCGATCGTCCATCGCACCCGCTCGGGCGAACGCGCGATCCAGTCGGGCTCGCGCATGATCAGCTCGAGCGTCGGGTCCGCCCCCGCGCCGGCGCGTGCGAACTGGGTCAATGTCACGAGAAACACGGTCAGCAGTCGTGCGGATGTTCGGTGCATGTCCCGAGGATACCCCGGCGCACCGATCCCCGCGAAAGCAAGAACAAAAGTGTGCGTCCGATCGTTATCGACTGTGCGACTTCCACCCGCCCTGTCGATATCGTTTCCCATGACCCAAACGAGCACACGGATGAGCACCCCCCCCGCCCCCACCCCCACCGCTTCAACCCCGGCCGAAACCCCCACCCAGGCGGACCCGATCGCGCAGTCGGCCCAGCGCCCCGCGCCGATCACCGAGGTCTTCAAAGACCGACTCGGTGAAACCGCCGACTTCCCCGTCCGCGACGGGCTCACCCAGCTCAACAACGGCTCCTACGGCTGCGCGCCCGTCGTCGTCCGCGCCGCCCAGGAATACCTCCAGAAACGCCTCGAAGCGGACGCCGTCCGCTTCTTCAAGCGCGACCTCGAGTTCTACTGCGACGACGCCCGTCGCGCCCTCGCCGCGTTCGTCGGCGCCCCCATGACCGACCTCGCGCTCGTCCCCAACGGCACCTTCGCCGTCTCCACCATCCTCGCCAACCTCGACCTGAGCCCCGCCGACGAGATCCTCATCACCGACCACGAATACATGGCCACGATGAACGAGCTGAGGCGCGTGTGCGAGCGCACCGGCGCATCGCTCAGCGTCGCCAAGCTCCCCTTCCCCGAGATCACCGAGGACCTCGCCGTCGAGCGCATCCTGGGCGCGATCACCCCCAAGACCCGCTACGCCCTGCTCTCCCACATCGCCAGCGCCAGCGCCTACGTCCTCCCCATCGAACGCATCATCCCCGAGCTCAAGGCCAGGGGCATCAAGGTCATCATCGACGGCGCCCACGCGCCGGGCCAGCTCAAGCTCAACATCACCCAGCTCGGATGCGATTGGTACGCCGCGTCGTGCCACAAGTGGCTCGCGACCCCCAAGGGCACCGGATTCGTCTACGCGCACCCCGACGTCCAGAAGGACTTCAAGCCCCTCGCGCTCTCGTGCCGGGTCCACGAGAAGCGCGCCGACCGGGCCGCGTTCCTGTGCGACTTCGACTACGTCGGGACCAACGACTACAGCGCCAACCTCTCCATCCCCGTCGCGATCGCGCACCTGGGCGCGCAGCTCCCCGCCTCGCAAGGCAAGTCCGGTTGGGACGCGCTCTACGCACGCAACCACGACCTCGTCATGCAAGGCGCCGCGATCATCCGCGACGCGCTGGGCGTGACCGCCGCGCCCCCCGAATCCATGACCGGGTCCATGGTCTCCATCCCCATCCCGGGCACCGTCACCAAGGGCAGGATCTACGACGACCAACTCTGGGACGCGATCTACGCGAAGCACGACATCCAGGTCCCCATCTGGGCGATCCCGGGCGTCTACCCCCGCGCGATGCGCATCAGCGCCCAGCTCTTCAACAC